>NZ_PZJR01000031.1:0-6342 GCF_003206035.1 Salinicola sp. CPA57 | reverse complement strand
GCGCTTGGCCAGCGATTCATGCGCTTCCAGCCGGTTTTCGGTGAGGCGTTCGCCGCAGCTGCGGGCGGGATAGTCGCGACGCAGGTCGAAGCAATGATCGACCAGGTCATCGCGGACAGCCCGGTGCAGGTCGCCCAGTGCCGCGACGCCGACCCGGAGAAACGCGGCAAGATGATCGGCTACTTCGTCGGCCAGGTGATGAAAGCCTCTCGCGGTACCGCCAACCCACAGCAGGTCAATGGCCTGCTCAAGCAGAAGCTGGACGAAGCCTGAGTCGGCACTGCCTAGCAAACCAGCCCTGCCCCAATGCAAAAGCCCATGGCCAAGGCCATGGGCTTTTGTGTGTTGGTGATGCGATCGACCTAGGCTGCCTCGGTGTGCACTCGCTGCCGCAAGGCAAGCGCACACCTCTCGCGATCCTCCTTGGCCAGGCTCTTGAGCGGAATCTTGAGCTTGCCTTCACCGGAACTGTCTTTGCGGTAGTAAAGCACACACTCGCGCGGGGTCGCTTCGACGCGCGCCAACTGGTCGAGCGCAAGGGTCGTACGCGGGCGAATTATCGCCAGCTTGACCGAGACATGCTCCTCCGTAAGCCGGACGATCGGATTGAACTGGAACCAGAGCCCAGCCACGATCAGGGCGCAAGCGATGAGAATGGGCGCCCCCGGAAAAATCGGCGAACTGGGAATCGCCAGCAGCGACGCAAGCAATAATCCACCACCGCCGCAAAGCGCGATAAGCGAGGAGATCTTGGCATAAAAAGCCTGAACTGAATTCTCTTGGACCGGCATAGCAACTCATCCCTTTAGCGTCGGACAAAATAGTGCCAGCTTATGATTCATCGTCACACATCAGCACCGAAACTAAAGCTTCAATTGGCACGCCGAATAAAATCACCGCCCACCTGAACATTGTTCTCTTTCTGCCATTCCTTGGACTGACGAAGAGCTTCGTCGATCTGCTCTTGGGTCATTTTCTTGGCGATTCTTTGCTTGTCATCAACACCAGCGGAGCCACTGAGATCATAATACTTATATGCCTCAACAAGATTCACACTCGTACCAATACCATTTTCATAATATTTCGCCAACAAAGGAAACCCAACAGTATCACCGTCGCCAAATCTACTAAAAACCGCCTTCTTTAACCAGCGAAAAGATTCACATTCATCCTTGGGGACTCCATCACCATCTCTATACATCGCAGCAAGTAAACCAGCTGAATCTCTATCACCAGCATCACCGGCCTTACCAAGCCAAAAAACCGCCTTGTCTAAGTCACCACTATCAAACAACTCCGCCCACTGCTTGCCAAGATAAGCTAGACCTAAAGCTTTTTGAGAGCGTAGATAACCTGCCTCTGCGGTTTTCCGAAAGTAATCCCTAGACATACTGAAGCTTTTTTTTACACAGTCACCTTTGTAGTAAGCAACCCCTAAAGCGTACCCTGCATCAACAATTCCACTCTTCCAGGCTGAGTTCAAGAGAGACACGCCTTTTTCACAACTCTTCTCCACACCCCACCGACTATTACCATAAAAATAAAGCAGCCCAAGAAGATACTCTTTGACATCTTTCTCAGGTGAGGCAGGAGCTAGTATTTCCGCCTTGGGATACTCAGAATAAACATCATTTAACGCATATTTACCCGGATCTTGGGAGACCACTCCTGCAAAAGAAACACCAGAAAATAATAAGCCACAAAAAACCAAGAATATCTTCATTCAAATCACCAATTCAAAGGTATCATTCAGCCTAGACACAGCTGTCTTGCTCAGGAAAGACAAGATTAGCTGGAGAGAACCACCAAGATCGTTTTTCGCAAAAACTCTCTCACACTCCATAACATAAAATCTCCATTTTTAGAAAAACCAGGCTGACTTGATGACGACTCGCTTCCCATAGCAACAACAGCATCCAATCCAGCTTCTTTGCTAGCCTTCTGATACTTCCACTCAAACAAGGTATTAATATTTTCAGAAGATATTAAGCGGAGATCGACTTCCATGACATCTAACACTGGCAGCTTAACCGTCAAATCTACTACTATCTGCTGACCCGCTCGCTCCACCTCAGCTTTCAAACCTTCCGTATCAATATCATAAGGAGATTTAACATATTGATTCGTATCCGGCCTCACCGGCGACCAAGACAGTTTTACCAAAACTCCCTCAAACACCATCTCCAGCGAGCTTTGCTCCGACGCCATGTCGTCGAACGGCAGGACCTGCATATCTTCTCGTTCCGAGGGCTTACCGAGAATGCTGCGGTTCACCCACATCTGAACCGCCGGGGATACCATGGCCACAAATGTATAACCCAGCAGTAGCGTCAAAATCCCAAAAAACACGCCCACGACGAGCCCGACACCCGTGCTCGCGCTGATCACGACGATCGAGGCAATACCGGCGATAACCCCAACCCCGCCGACGATCATGCCATAGTGGCCGGTAACACTCTGGCCTGTCTTGCTGGCCTCGCTGGCTTCCGTCAGCTTTTTCATGCCATCCCAGATGGAGATCAAACCGCCTGCCGTCCCCAGCACGTCGCCAAGGAATGCCCATTTGGCACCGCTGATCGCCGAGCCTTCCGTGGACAGGCCCAGGCTCGCCATGCGGATCTTGTGGTAGCCTTCGATCCCCGCCATCGCGCCACTCGCCACGCTGACGCCAGAGCCAATGATCTTGCTCCAGTCGGCGCCCTCCTCATCGTCCACGAAGGCGCCTTCTTGCCAGGAGACGATCAGGCTCCATAGCACCAGGCAGGCACCGGCAACCTGGCCACTGCCCTTGTGGGCGCTGAGCAGGGTATTGCCGATATCCCGGGCATTCTGCGCCAGGTCACCCAGGCGCTGCTGTTCATCCTACGGCGTATAGCTGCCCGGCAGGGAGACGGTTTCGCCACTCTCCCCCGTCACCGCTTTGATATCCACGTAGACCGGCAAGGCAATGCGTACCGTTCTGTCGCTGTCGGCCATGGGGCGGAGAGGTTCCAATAAAAAAATCGTGGCAAATGCCATGGGTTTTATCTTATCAGGCCATATTTATAGAGCATTAGAGACTTGGTAAAATATCAATCTCAGTTGGCACGCTGAATGAAACCGCCTCCGACTTGTACGTTGTGCTCTTTCTGCCATTCCTGCGATTGGCGAATGGCTTCGTCGATCTGCTCTTGAGTCATTTCCCTGGCAATGCGTTGCTTGTCATCAACACCAGCGGAGCCACTTAGGTCATAATACTTATATGCCTCAACAAGATTCACACTCGTACCAATACCATTTTCATAATATTCTGCCAGACTGGGAAAATAAATTATCTCATCCGGATCAAACTTTGAAAAACTGGCCTTTTTCAACCAGTAAAAAGAGAGCTTTTCGTCTCTCTTTACACCGACGCCCTCACGATATAAATAAGAGAGCTTTGCAGCCGACTCGCTGTCACCAGACTCACCAGCTTTGCCAAGCCAAAAAACAGCCTTATCAACATTTTCTCTATATAACCCTTGCCAATCACTTCCCAAATAAGCACGACCCAGCATGCGCTGGGAGAGCAAGTACCCTTCATCTGCTGTTTTTTGAGCCAAGACCTTTGCACGATTAAAATCTTTCTCCATACAAATCCCGCGATAGCTCATCACAGAAAGCATATAGCCTGCATCTATAATCCTATTTTGCCATGCCTGACGCAATAACTCAGACGACTTTTCGCAGTTCTGCTCGACCCCAAAGCGCTTAGAACCATTCAAATAAACCAGCCCAAGATAATACCCCCCCCTACCTTTGTCATCTTCCGCCATTTCCTCAAGGCCAGATAGCGTCATATCTTTTATGGCAGCATTCAATTCATCTCTAGTGGGATCTTGAAAAAGGATACCAGCACAAGCCGAGTGAAAGAAAAACAATAACAAAAAAGAAAAAAACCACTTCATATTACACCTCCATCTCAAAAACATCACGCTTGATTGCAAGCGCATCATAAGAGCTTAATCGAATCGACAACCGGAGATCCCTACCTATATCACTTCTTAAATAGACATGGCTCCATTCAAGAAACCGACGATCACCTGCCTTTACGAAAGCTGGCTTCTCTGAACCCCCTAATGCCTCACCAAATCTTTCACCTGCCGCTTCTGAAGCATCGACACTCAAACCCTCATAAGACCAATTAAAAAGAGACTCACCGACATCCACCGCCAAGCATTGCAAATAAACAGCAGATACGCCAGACAAAGGGACCGTCACTTTCAGATCTATATGAATTTGCTGATTCGCTAACTTGGCAGCTGCTTTCAAACCTTCCATATCAATATCGTAAGACGATTTTACATATTGGCTAGTATTTGGCCTCACTGGCTTCCAAGACAGCTCTACCAAGACCCCCTGAAACACCATCTCCAGCGAACTTTGCTCCGAGACGAGATCCTCGAATTTTTCCACCTGGCTGGTGTGAAGGCCAACCAGGCTGCGGTCGACCCACATCTGCACCGAGGGCGCTACCAGGGTCACCACCCAGACACCCAGCAGTAGCGTCAGAATCCCGAAGAAGAGCCCCACGACCAAGCCCGCCGTCATCCCGAAACCGATCACCAGGATGGTGCTGATACCACTGACGACCCCGAAGCCCCCCATGATCTTCTGATTGTCGGCGCTCAGCGTCTGCCCCAGCCGCCTGGCTCGCGCTGACTCGGTCAACTTGCGCATGCCGTCCCAGATCGAGAGCATACCACTTGCCACACTCAGCAGACCGTTCCCCAGTTTCCAAGTATCGCCGTTAATGATCCTGCTCAACGCTCCTTCGGTGCCGGGACCCATGCTGGCAACTCGAATCGCCTGATACCCCTCGGCAGCTCCCATGCCTGCGCTCAGTAAACCGACACCTGAACTAAACAACCGGTTCCAGTCGGCACCGCTGTTTGTATCGCCCGGAACCTCTAGGCGAACTATTCTAAGTGAGGCACCCAACGACTGCCGGATCGAGTCCGGAGCGTGGAATCGTCGTTGTCACGACAACACCGTTCCCTTCTACCGGAGCGAAGATGATTCAATAAAAAACCCATGGCAAATGCCATGGGTCTTAATTCTAAAGTCACACACCACAATCTTGGCAAAACAACAATCTCAATTGGCGCGGCGGATAAAACCACCGCCCACCTGAACGTTGTGTTCTTCCTGCCACTTTTTGGATTGACGGAGAGCTTCGTCGATCTGCTCTTGAGTCATTTCCTTGGCAATGCGCTGTTTTCCCTCAACGCCAGCTGTACCGCTTAAATCGTAATACTTGTATGCTTTAACAAGATTAACAACGGTACCCTTGCCATTCTCATAGCAATTAGCCAATGCTGGAAAACCAGCTATATTTCTTTCCTCGAACTTGGTAAAAACAGCCTTTTTTAGCCATTCAAAGTATTTTTTTTCATTCTTGGAAACACCGTCACCACTATCATACATTCCAGCAAGATGAGCTGCGGCCTGCCTATCGCCCGCGTTACCCGCCTTACTTAGCCAGCCTATGCCTTTCCTTATGTCATAGGGGTAGAGTTCTTCCCACTTCGCGCCCACATAGGCCATACCCAGCATGCGTTGCGCAAGGATATAGCCATCTTGCGCAGCCTGAGTCGCTAGCCCTCTTGCCTTGTCGACATTTTTTTCTGTGCAGGTGCCATAGTAATACATAGTTGCTAGAGCATAGCCAGCATCAGCAATGTCCGCTTCCCAAGCATCCGTTAATAGCTCAACAGCTTTTTGGCAATTCTGTTCGACATGAAACTCTTTGTCACCATTAAGATAAAGAAGCCCTAGCAGATATTGCTTTTTGTCGATATCTGAGGGGGATAAATTTTTAACTTGTCTTTCCGAAAAGCTATCGAACGCTACGTTGAGTTCTTTTCCCGTTGGATCATGGAATAGGATTTTCGCCTGTGCAGCGTTGCTTGACAGACAAAACGCAATCAAAAAAATAAAGCGTTTCACTCAGCTATCTCCCGCTCGTCTTCTGGATATTCGATTTTCATAGCCAAGAGGTCTTGGCTAAACGACTGTGTGTCCTCAGATTTGAAGTAGATCGTGAGGTCGACCAATTGGGTCAATACGTCCTTCGCGTATACTTGCGACCACTCTGCCACGTAGGCGTTATCTTTCAGAGTAAATGTTGGACGATTTTCCAATTCACTGCCGGGAAGAGAACCTCGACTAGATCCGGCGGCTAACGCTTCCCGACCTCTGTTTTTTTGATAGGTCCAACCGACAATCGTTTCTGGAGTATTGTGCGGTGTAAGCTGAAGCCCCAGTTCGATTTTATCTAACTTCGGCACTCTAACTCTTAGATAAATTCGCACAAAATCTTCA
>NZ_PZJR01000030.1:0-1415 GCF_003206035.1 Salinicola sp. CPA57 | reverse complement strand
CCTGGTTGGCGCGGACTTCAAGCGGTCCGAGGCGTCCAGAGGGCGAGGTTTTGACCGTGCATGGCATCGGTTTGCCGTCGCAAAGCTCGAGCTAGTAATGGTATTACGCGAGTGTAAGCGTCTCCGTCTCGAACAGTGGCAAGGGCACATCGGCAAATAAAATGTCAGAGCTGCCCGTGCGCGAAAGNNNNATTCATCTGGAAAAAGCCTCCTCCGATGCGCACGTTGTGTTCCTTCTGCCATTCCAAGGACTGGCGACGGGCTTCTTCTATCTGTTCCTTGGTCATCTGCTTGGATAGGCGCTGTTTGCCTTCAGAACCAGCCAACCCTTGAAGGTCATAATATTTGTAGGCCTGGACCAGATCGACATCGGTACCGATGCCTTCCTCATAAAATTTGGCAAGAGAACGAAAACCTAGGGTTTCATGCCCATATTGGAGCTTGCTGCAATGCAGCAACCATTCAAAGGCTTTTTTATTACTTTGACCAACACCCTCTCCCTGATAATATAAATTCGCAAGGGCTAAAGCGGATTTTTTATCGCCCTGCTCAACGGCTTTTTCGTACCAATACATCGCTTTTTCGTAGTCCTTGTCCACCAGACCTTTGTAATCTTTGCCACGATATGCTTCAGCCAGAGCACGCTGAGATAACGTGTAACCCATCTCGGCGGATTCCTTTAAATACTTAAGAGCCGTTTTGTGATTTTTATCAACCCCAAATCCTTTGTAGTACATCGAGAATAAGGAGTACCCGGCATCGGCAACCTCTTTTTCCCAAAGTGATTGCAATATGGAAAAAGCTTTTCCGCCATCCTCACTTACTCCTCGATAGCCGCTTCCATTGAGATAGGTAATACCTAGAATATACTCCCCTTTGAGGTCACCATTGTCCGTTTTTTCGTGCAGCTCCTCAAGCGACCACCACCTTGTCTCGTCCCGCATCTCTTTCCCGGACGGATCATTGAAAAGCGTCATCGAAAGTACACATGATGACCACGAAAAAAGTCCAACAAAAAACGCCAACGATATAATTCTCAGCATTCTCATTAGCCAAACTCCAGCTTAAATTCATCCGAATAGCGCAAGGTGCGAGCCCGCATGTCCTGAAAAGAGACGTCAAGCCTGGCTTCAGTCGTCGAGGCATCATCGCCTAAGTGTAAAGTGCGCTCTATTACATAAACATCATCTCCCGAAGAGACATCATAAGCTGAAGTTTCAGAGCCACTACTTTTTCCTTCGCTCTGATCATAGAGAGTCAAAGCCCCACCATTCTTTGCAAAATTATCGTTGAACAACGTAAATGTTTCCAGGCCTGATGCGACATCAAGTCTCAACCCAAACTCCATCTTCGACAAGTTGGGAATCCGCGCCTTGATCCTGACCTGCTTGCGATTCACGATTTCGCCCTGGGGC
>NZ_PZJR01000003.1:75891-820892 GCF_003206035.1 Salinicola sp. CPA57 | reverse complement strand
CATCGTCAGGCACCTATACCGTACCCCAGCTTCGAAAGAAGCTGGGGTATTTTTATGGTGCGACAAAAACCAAGGGGTTTCCCCGCGGACCCGTTTATCGGGAATAAACGGGAACCGCTTTAGCGGGCCCGAAGGGCGAGACTCAGGATGAGCTGAGTCAAGCCCCGGAGCGCCGGCCGGGTATCGTCACGCTTCTATCCGAAACCCCGGCCAACAGGCTGGGGTTTTTTATGTCGGTTTTTTCCAGAGATGAATGCCAGCGCAGCGAGGCGATTGTGAATCGAGTGCCCAACGAATGGCTGTTATATTGTCGAGCGGGTTTCGAGCCCGATCTGGCCGCCGAGGTCAGTGCGCGCGCGCATGAAACCGGTGAGTCTGGTGAAGTCGTTGCGGCTGATCCTGATAGTGGCTTCGTGCGCTGGCAGACCCACGACGCTCAGCCAGCAAACAGCGTTCACCGTGAGTTACCGCTGATGTCTCTGGTGTTCGCGAGGCAGTCACTCATTGCCTTCGAACCACTCCCGCTCTCTCGAGACGATCGGATTTCACCTATCGTGAATCTGATCAAGGAGAGTGGCTGGAATTTCGAGTCGATCTGGCACGAGACGCCGGACACTAATGATGGCAAGAGTCTGGGCCGTCTCGCCAAGTCGCTGAGTCGTCCGCTGGAAAGTACCTTGAAGCGGGGCGGCGGGCTGCGCCGCAAAGCCGGCGGACGTCGCCTGCATCTGTTCTGGCTATCCGGCGATTCGGTACAGGTCGGAATGAGCTTTCCAGGCAATCGCAGCGATCACCTGGGTGGTGTTCTGCGCCTGCGTCATCCCGCCGATGCCCCGAGCCGTTCCACGTTGAAACTCGAGGAGGCCTGGCATACTTTCGTGCCGAAGGATGCCTGGGAATCTCGTCTGCATAACGGTATGCAGGCCGTGGATCTCGGCGCAGCACCGGGTGGCTGGACTTATCAATTGGTGCGTCGAGGGATGTTCGTCTACGCCATCGATAATGGACCCATGGCGCCGGGACTCATGGCGACAGGGCAGGTCGAGCATCTGCGTGAAGATGGTTTTGTCTGGGAGCCGCCATATCGGCTTGATTGGTTGGTGTGCGATATCGTCGACAAGCCGATGCGTGTGATCGACATGGTCGAGCGCTGGTTGGTCAAACGTTGGTGTCGAGAGGCAATCTTCAATCTCAAGCTGCCGATGAAAAAGCGCTGGGAAGAGATTCAGCGCTGTTTGAATCGGCTGGAAGTGACGCTGAAAGCCAAAGGCGTAGTGGCCAGTATCGCCTGCCGCCACTTGTATCATGACCGTGAAGAGGTCACCGTCCACGTTCGACTGGACGGCTAACGACGGTAAATCGTGTGAGGCAACCATGAACAATGCGGCAACCCATCCAGATGAAACGTTGGATACACGAGGGCTCTACTGTCCCGAGCCGATCATGTTGATGCACAACAAGGTCCGTGACATGACAGCTGGAAATACCCTCGAGGTCATCGCTACCGATCCGGCGACCACCCGAGATATCCCCAAGTTCTGCAGCTTTCTCGGCCACCAGCTAGTCGAACAGAGCCAGGATGGGGATGAATACCGCTATCGCATCCTGCTCGGATGAGATAGCGGTCGACTTTCACCACCCGTGGGATGGGATGGCTTCCCGATAACGCGTCAGTTTCCCGGCGCAACCATCAGCGCCAGCGCCTCCAGCGTGTCCGGATCTTCGTTTCGGATGCGGTTAGCGATATTGCGCTGGAAAAAATAGAGCGTGCGGTGCCGGCTGCGGCCGGGATAGAGACAATCGTCTCCCATCAAAACGGGAAACGGCGTGGCTTGCGTATCGTCGACCAGCATCGCGTCGACAGTGCCATTGCTGTAAAGGTGCCAGCCGACGATCTGCTTGAGCTGCCAGGGCCTGCCGTCTTCATCCATGCATAGCGCATGCGTTCCCTGCGTTTCCGGGAGCTGCTGAGTCAGTGAGACTTCCGGGGTTTCTTCATAGTCGAAGTAGGCCGCCGCATGTTCCAGTTCAGCGATCTTATGTTCCGGCGCATCGTGGAATATTTCGTGGGTCTCGGGGTCCCGATAACCGACGAAATGACCATACTCGGGATCGTCGAGTTCATGGCATGGCGCCAGCGACTCCATCCATGGCACCAGCCCGACGACTTCGTCATCTTCACGCAGGCCCCATGCCAGCAGCGGCATGCCATACAGCGTGTCGGGATCGGAGGCGAGATAATAGAGCATCTCTAGACCATCGAGTTCGGGCGATAGCCGGACCAACCGCTTCCTGGCTCTCAGCCGGTGCCTCATGGTTTCCAGATCAATGATCTGCGCAGAGCGAGGGGAAAGTGGGACACCCATGGCTACCCTCCTGGTCGGCAATGTCTCGGCTTGAGGCATGACGCCAGTATTAGCATAGCCATGAAGGGCGTGTTAAGTCCCACGGCAAACTCAATGCAGATAAACTGCGTTTTTCGCTGAACGTTGACGGCTGACGCGCCAGAGCCGCCAGGCCAGTAGGCCTGCTGCCGTCGTCAAACCGGCGTTGAGACCTATCCAGTAACCGTAGATGCCCAGAGAAGCGAACGTACTGTCCATGCCGCGCCCCAGCAGGTGGCCACAGCCCAGCCCGACGAACCAGTAGGACAATAACGTGATGCCCATGACCACCCGCGTATCCTTGTATCCTCTCAAGGCGCCTGCCAGGTTGACCTGCAGCGAATCCGAGATCTGGAACAGCATCGCCAGCAGGATCAGCGACATCGCCAAGGTTCGTACTTCGACATTATTGGTGTAGAGCGATACCACCGGTGCTGCCAGCAGCCAGATCAGCAGACTGTTGAGCAGCGCCAGCGCGAAGCCGACGCCGATGCCGTTCCAGGCCACGAAGCGCGCTTCCGCCATGTTGCCGGCTCCCAGCCGATTGCTCACTCTGACGGTCAGCGCCATGCTCAGCGACAGTGGCAGCATGAACAGGATCGAAGTCACGTTGAGCGCGATCTGGTGTGCGGCGACCGTGATCTCCCCCAGGTAGGCGACAAGTAGCGTGATTACCGTGAACAGGGTGACTTCGAAGAAGATGGCCAGCCCAATCGGCAGGCCGATGTATAAAAGCTCTGCGATGTCTTTCCAGCGCGGCGGTGTCGGCGACGCCCACAGCGAGACTGGCGCGTAGGCTCGACTGCGCGTCGTGTACCAGACCATTCCCAGGCACATTGCCCACATCGAGATCGCAGTCGCGATACCGCAGCCGAGTGCCCCCAGTGCTGGCAACTGCTGGAGAAGCGTCGGAATATCGTCGCCCCATAGCTCGACCAGTCCGGGACCGCCGTAGATCAACAGGAAATTGGCGGGAATATTCACGGCCAGACCCACGAGGCTCATCCACAGTGCGGGCCGGGTATGAAGCATGCCGTCGGAGAAGGCGCGCAGTGCCTGATAGAGTGCCACGGCGGGGATTCCGAAAGCCACCGCACTCAGATATTCGATCGCGAGGCCAGCGACGTCGGCAGGGATCTGCATCAGCTGGAAGATGGCTCTCGCGCCCAGCGTCATGGCCAGCGCGCTTAGGCATCCAAGGACCAGTGCGACCCACAGAGCCTGATGGACTTTTCCCCGCACCTGATCGAAATCCCCGGCACCGGCCCGATGTGCAACGATGGGCGTCACGCCCATCAGCGTGCCGGTCATCAGCAGCATCAACGGTACCCACAGGCTGGCGCCCACCGAAACCGCTGCCAGGTCAGTGGCGCTGGCGCGTCCTGACATGATGACATCCGAGGCGCTCATGCCGGCCTGGGCCAGTTGCGCACCGCAGACCGGCAGGGCCAGCCGCACCAGGCTCGCGGTCTCCCGCCGGCAGCGGTAAAAATGATTGGCGGTCGACACGAAGCGCTCCTTGACCGAACGGACAGGGCGGCGATTCTAGCAGGAGTCGTTGACAGACGCTCGGCGCGCGCCGACAACTTACGTATACTGCTGCGGTGTTCTGGAGGCCGTTCATGACCCACGACATCGAAGATTTGATCGTCCTGTTCGACGGCGTATTCGCCGACAGCTATCGGACCCGCTTGATTCGCGGCGACGTCGAGCCGATCTACCTGCCTGCCGATGCGCAGCACGATCACCATCGGATCGTCTTTGCTCACGGTTTTTTCGCCAGCGCACTGCATGAAATCAGCCATTGGTGCATCGCCGGCGAGGCGCGTCGGCAGCTCGAGGATTACGGTTACTGGTACGAGCCCGATGGACGAGATGCCCGCCGGCAGGCCGACTTCGAGCGGGTCGAGGTCGCGCCCCAGGCACTCGAATCGATGCTCAGCGACGCCTGTCGCAAGCCGTTCCAGGTCAGCGTCGACAATCTCGATGGCGTTGAAGTCGATCGTGACGCATTCGCTGCGAAGGTGACGGCACGGGCGGCGCGCTATCGCCGCGAGGGTATCCCTCTGCGGGCGCACGCACTCATCGATATGCTCGAGGTCTTTTATTCCGGAAAGGGCGGGGTTCTGCAAGCCGTCGCCGCCGG
Organism: Salinicola sp. CPA57; assembly: GCF_003206035.1. NCBI lineage: Bacteria > Pseudomonadati > Pseudomonadota > Gammaproteobacteria > Oceanospirillales > Halomonadaceae > Salinicola > Salinicola sp. CPA57. The sequence continues at coordinate 816,362 of NZ_PZJR01000003.1, read as the reverse complement.
GCGGCGACGGCTCGGGGCGGGTAGCGCTACTCGTCCTGCTGCACGAGTCGCTGATGCAGATAGAGCATGACCTGCACTTCATGCTCCGGACGCAAGGGCTCGAGACCCATCTCGCCGAAGAGTTCACTGCGGGCGCGAGACCATTCGCCGGCATCGAGCTCGGGATAGAGATTCGCCGCCGGTTCCAACTCCACGAACGGATCGACGCCGAAGTCGTCGAACATCAACGATAGTGCCGCTTCATCGTCCTGAACGCCGGCGGTGTAGAGCGTCTCGCTGAAGTGATCGTTTTCCAGCTCTCGGATGACGTCCAGCGGACTGATTCCGAGATGGCGGAGCTCGTCGAGATCATAGCCGCCGAGCGACAGCAGCTCGTCTTTCAACCATTCGTCGTCCGGCTGAATCAGGGTGTTCTTGATCTGACCATTGGGGAGCGCCCAGGCGATGGCCAGTGGCAGCGAATTATCGCCGCCAGTTTCTATTGCGATGAATCCCGGATAGTCCGTCATTTGCCAGCGTCCTCCTCGAGCCTAAAGAAACGCCTGGCCGTGAGCGTGGTTTGTTGTGCCAGCTCGGCTTCGCTTTCGCCGCGCCAGTGAGCGAGTTCTCTGACTATCCAAGGTAGCAGAGCCGGTTCGTGACGGCGTCCTTTAATCTTCGCCGGCAGATTTCTTGGCAGCAGGTAGGGGCAGTCGGTTTCCACCATCAAACGCTCGCCGGGGATATCGGCGACGAACTCGCGAAGATGATGGCCGCGGCGTTCGTCGCTCAGCCAGCCGGTCTGGCCAATGTGCAGATCCAGGTCGAGATAGCCATGAAGTGTCTGCTTGTCACCGGTGAAACAGTGAACGACGGCGTCGCTGATCCTGCCCCGCCATTCATGCAGAATCTCCAGCATTCGACGGCCGGCGTCCCTTTCGTGCAGGAACACGGGTAAACCGGTTTCCGCTGCGAGAGCCAACTGGGCTTCCAGCGCGTGCTCCTGATCTGCAGGCGTCGAGAAATTGCGGTGGAAGTCGAGGCCACATTCCCCCACGGCAACCACGACATCCTGCTGGTGGAGATTGCGCATCGATTGCTCCAGCTCGCCGGACCAGTCGGAGGCGTGGTGGGGGTGCAGACCTGCCGTGGCATGAAGGCCCGAGAAGCGCGTCGCGAGTCGAGCTGCCCTGGTTGCCCCCTCGAGGTCGGCACCGGTGATCACCAGAGTGGTGACATTGGCATTCGTCGCCCGGGCCAGTGTGGCCTCGAGATCCCGCTCGAAGCTTTCGTGGGTCAGATTGGCGCCGATATCGACCAGTGGCGTCGGCGATGTGATTCGTAACGCTTCTGGCAAGGGAGACTCGCCGTTCGAAGCTTCATGCTGGGGCGTGTCGCTCACGCGGCACTCCTTTTGAGTCCATGGATTGGTTTGATGGTTTTGGTTTGATGGTTTTGGTTTGATGGCTTTGATGTGACGGGTTCGCGTCAATGGGAAAATGTCGGCATGCATTGTAAAGCGACAATCCTCAGGGACGAAGCCTGCGCCAATCCATTTCGGCGAGAGTGGGCGAGCAAGGTACAATGCCGATCAAGACACACGTTCCGCAAGCGCGACACGCTAGGCGTTTGCAAGCGATACGCTTTACAGATGCAACAGTCAGCTTTTTCGAAGACTCACGATCGCGAGGTCCTACGTGGCTCTGCTACGCCTTGAACAACTGCAACTCGCCTACGGGCATCATACGCTTCTCGACGGCGCCGATCTGGTGATCGAAAAGGGGGAGCGCATCGCGCTGGTCGGGCGTAACGGCACCGGCAAGTCGACCCTGCTGAAGCTGATCACGGGCGAAAATCAGGCCGATGACGGCCATATCTGGCGTGCACCGGGGTTGAAGATCGGCGTTCTCGAACAGACGCTGCCGGACGCCGACGATGCGACGATCTTCGAGGTCGTCGCCCAGGGGCTGCCCGAGACCGGTGCGTTACTGGCCGAGTATCACCGCCTCGTGGCGATGGCCGAACCGGACATGCGCCGGCTGGAAACGCTGCAGACCCGTCTGGAAGCGCAGGATGGATGGTCCTTCCACCAGCGGATCGATACCGTGTTGACCCGACTGGGCCTGCCGGCCGATGCCATGATGAGCGGTCTGTCGGGTGGCTGGCGTCGGCGCGTGGCCTTGGCGCGCGCAATGGTTGCCGGCCCTGATCTGCTGCTCCTCGACGAACCGACCAACCATCTCGATATCGATACCATTACCTGGCTCGAGGAGCAGTTGCTGGCATTCGACGGGGCCGTTCTTTTCATCACCCACGACCGTGCCTTCCTGTCCAAGCTGGCGACCACCATTCTGGAGCTTGATCGCGGACGCCTGGGTCGCTATCCCGGCGACTACGCCACCTATCAGGCCCAGAAAGCGCACGAGCTCGAAGTCGAAGCCCGTGAGCGCGCCGAATTCGACAAGAAGCTGGCTCAGGAAGAAACCTGGATCCGGCAGGGTATCAAGGCCCGCCGTACGCGTAACGAGGGGCGGGTGCGGGCGCTGGAGAAAATGCGTAACGAGCGTTCGCAACGGCGCGAGCGGCAGGGGAAAGCCTCATTTCAGGTGGATGGCGGCGAGCGCAGCGGCAAGCGTGTCGTCGAACTGAAAGCGGTCACGCAATACTACGCCGATGCCTGCATCATTCGCGATCTGTCACTGGAGATTCAGCGCGGCGATCGCATCGGGCTGATCGGGCGCAACGGCGCCGGCAAGACGACGCTGCTCAAGATTCTGCTGGGCGAGCTCGAGCCCAGCGAGGGCGAGGTCCGCATTGGGACCAATCTGTCGGTCGCCTATTTCGACCAGCTGCGCGAAGGGCTGGAGCCGAACAAGAGCGTCTATGACAACGTCGCCCAGGGTAGCGACAAGGTCACGGTCGCGGGCAAGGACAAGCACGTCATCAGCTACCTGCAGGATTTCCTGTTCACGCCGGAGCGCGCGCGGCAGCCGGTCAAGGCGTTATCCGGGGGTGAGTCCAATCGGCTGCTGCTGGCCAAGCTATTTACCCAGCCGGCCAATGTGCTGGTGCTCGACGAGCCAACCAACGATCTCGATGTGGAAACGCTGGAGTTGCTGGAAGAGCTGCTGCTCGATTTCGAGGGCACCTTGCTGCTGGTCTCGCATGACCGGGCGTTCATGGACAACGTGGTCACCGACGTGTTGGCGTTCGAGGGCGACGGTATCGTGCGCAGCTACGTCGGCGGGTACACCGACTGGGTGCGGCAGGGCGGGCGTCTGCCGCCTGCGCCATGGGAATTGGCCGAAGCGCGCAAGGCTCAGGAAAAACTGGCCGAGCGACAGATGGCAGCCGCCCCCTCGGCGACGGCCGCGGGTGACAATAACAAACGCCGCCAGAAGCTTTCCTACAAGCTGCAGCGAGAGCTGGAGATGTTGCCGGCAACGATCGAGTCGCTGGAGGGCCGGATCGAGACGTTCGAAGCTCAGATGGGCGCGCCGGATTTCTATCAGCAGGATAGCGAGACCGTGGCCGCTGCCATCGAGGCGCTTTCAGAAACCCAGGCCGAGCTGGATCGGGCGATGGAACGCTGGATGGAACTGGAGGCGATGGCGGAAGGGGACGGCTAGCAGTCGGTGACGACAGTACCGGGCCCCTTGCCCGTCAGCGGCGGGCAAGGGGCGAGTTGAGTCACGGGGCGAAGGCGGGGTCACTCTTCCGTTTCGCCATCCTTGCCGACGCGAACTGCCAGCACGTCGCACTCCGCTCCGTGGAGAACGCCGGTGGACGTCGAACCCAGCAGTAGCGCGAAACCGTGACGCCCGTGGGAACCCACGACGATCAGATCGACATCGTGTTCCTTGGCAAAGCGCTGGATTTCGGTGTCAGGCATTCCCACTACGATATGCTGATCTTCTCGCGGGATATCGTAGGGGTCTGAGATGTCTGCCAGCCGTTGCGTGGCATGCTCGTCGAGTTGATCCTGGATACTCGTCAGGTCCATCGGGATATCGCCGCCATAGGCGAATCCCAGAGGCTCCAGCGTATGGATGATCGAGAGCTTGGCCTGATTCCGGCGCGCGATGGGAATCGCTCGTTCCAGTACCTTATGCGAATCCTTGGTCAGATCCACGGCAACCAGCACGTGATGGTATTCGTTGCTCATCGGGTAATCCCCCGTCCGGCGAAAGAACATGACTAACTGTAAGCGCGCCTCATGGACGACACAACGTCATTTCCGACAATGGTCTGCGGTCAGGCGCGCAGACGATCATCAACCATGCGCTGCCGTGACGCAACGCGATGCAATCGTTTGCGGACAGATGGCATCGCGTCATGCATCGCCGTCGTTCGGCGCCGGCGGATTCGGCGTCCATCGGCCCCGACGCCACAGGTCCGGCATCCGCCAGGTTCGGGGACAGGCGGTCGAGACAGGAGGGGAGAGGTAATGGCGGTATTGGGTTTTCTATTGGTTGCGGTGCTGTTGATTCTGTCACCGATGGTGTGGCTTCGACCCAGTCGAGGCGAATCCATCCGGGGCCAGATGCGGCGGCACGTCAAGGCCAATGGCGGGGAGCTGAATTTCACCAAGGCGCCGCTGGCAATGCCGAATGTTGCGCTCACCGGTTATCGGCTGCGTTATCCCGGTACGGAGACGGGTAGCGATTTCACCGTGATCCGTAACGACGTCGCCAGCGAGGCGCTGGAAGCGGCGACGGATCAGTGGCGCTGGCGTCAGGCGCCGTTGCCATCGTTGGATGCAGATCGGCTGGCGGCGCTGAAACAGTGGCTGGAGCAGTTGCCGGCGGATGCGCTGATCGTCGAATCCGGTAAACACACGATGTGCGTCTGGTGGCAGGAAGCGATGAGTCTGGAGCGATTTCAGCAGGATTGGGCAAGCTGGCTCTCGATGCGTGACACCCTGGCCGGTAGCGGCAGAAAAGTCGAGGTTCCGACCCGGCCGCTATGAGCGCCACGCACCGCCAGACGGGAATACGGAGAGTGGGTTTGCCGGGGCGCGGCCAGCACCGAACGCGTCGAGCCGGTCGGAATTCGAGCCGGCTAGAATTCGGGCTAGAGCCGAGCCAGGACGGGATCAGCTCGCCTTGGCCTCCTCGGACTGCCGTTGCAAGTCCAGCCCGTTTTTTTCGATACGGTCCAGCATGCTCTCGAACGTATCGACCTCTTCCTGCGTGAATCCACCCAGCATTTCATCGCGGACGGCGTTGACGATCTCTTCGATCTTCTCGAGTAGCGGCGTCGCGTCATCCGTCAGATGAAGCCGCTTGGTGCGACGATCCTCGGCGCACGGACGGCGCTCGATCAAATTCTGCTCGGCCAACTGGTCCAACGTGCGCACCAGCGAGGGCGCCTCCACACCGATGGCCCGCGCCAGATCGCACTGGGCCTGACCTCCACCCATGTTGCGCAGGTTCCAGAGCGTCACCCAGCGTGTCTGGGTCAAGCCCAGTGGCGCCAAGCGTTCATCGATGACAGCGCGCCAGAGTCGCGGCAGGCGTGCCAGTTTAAAGCCGATATGCTGTGCCATAGCGGATTACCTGAATCGTGAACGTCCTAACATTCTCCAAAGCGCCGCAGGATAATGCAAGCCACAATAGTTGGCGATTAGTCGTCCTGTTCACCATCGTTTCCTAATAGATGACGGATATTCCAGCCCGGGATGCCCGGTGGACGCTGTATTCTGCCGTCGGCCATCGTGGCATCGTCATCATCGGCCACCGTGAAACGGACGCTGCCGATTCGTTGGCCGGTCTGGGTCATCACGTCGATCTGCCAACGACCCTCCAGTTCGCCGGAGAAATTCTGCTTGTGGGTCCAGGCCCGGTACCCCTGATCTCGCCCGCCATGAATGACCAGTGCGATGCGCTCCACCACGTCGCCGTCATGACGCCACACGTGATAGATCTTTTCGCGCAGACCACGCGGCGCCCGGATCGCTGTGTAGACGTAGAGCCCACGGGACTGAAGGGCTTGCGGCGTCAACTTCATGCTACCGCTGGGCTCGCGCGCGGCCGTGTCGAAGCCGGGGGAGAGCGCGCTGCCTGACAACCACAGCGTCGCCGGTGGTATCCAGCTTCGCCCGGTCCAGGCAATGCCACCCAGCACGATCAGCAACCCTGCCATGGCGAGCCAGCGGACAATTCCCCCTGGCTTGAGCAGCCCCACGACGCTAGGGAGGCTGAAGAACATCATCGCCACAATCGACAGAATCAGACTCTCCCCGGTGGTCAGGCTCAGCATGATGGGCAGCGTGACCAGCATCACCACGAACACGCAGAGCGCGTGGAGCAGGAAGTAGAGCCAGCGATGGCGGTTGGACAGACCGAAATACAGGGGATCCAGAATGGCGAGGATCGAGCAGATGATCAGCAGCCCGGTAAAGATGGCCTGACCGCTGGTCCAGATGGTCGTGGCAAGAAAGAACGGGAGAGAGAAAAACAGCGTTTCCTGATGAACCATCTGTGCGATGAACGTCGCCGCGGCGCGAGGCAGCGCCGCGTTGCGGCCGTGTCGTGTCAGCCATTTACTGGCAACGCTTTCGACAATCAGCAAGACCCAGGTCAGCACCAGTCCCAGTGCGAGCAGCGCGCCCAGCCACTGCTGTCGATTGACCAGGAAAAATCCCAGCAAACCCAGCACGAAGGCGACAGGGGGCCAGATCCAGTGGTAGCGGCGCAAGCGAGCAACCAGCGGTTCCAGCCGAGCCAGTGTCGAAGACGTCATGGGTGCTTTCACGGCCACGGGCCAGGCTCCTTGGAGTGATTCCGGATTCGAATGATTCCCGCATCGGGTGATTGCCACGGTCGCCAGCCGACATCCGTGCGATGGAGAGACAGCGGGCTGACGGGTGAGGCATTCTAGCGGGTAAGGCACGGTTTTGCGCGAAGACGGCGTAGTGCGCCCCGTATCGCGGGGGGCTGCGCCGGCGCGAGAGTTCAAGCGGTGCCCGAGAAGAGCCGTGTAAGTATCCAGGCCGAGACTTTGGTTGAGCTTGACGAGGCCACTCGCGCGGCTCAAGCTTTCGATATTCAAACAGTCGTATGATTCGCCTCGTCGATGCCAACACGAGGCGTTTTCGCAGCCATGGCACGGAGATTTCCCATGCTCTATCAAGGCGATGCCATTCGGGTCGAGCGTCAGGACGGCGATCTTGCGCTACTGACGCTCGATCTCAAGGATGAGGCGATCAACAAGCTCTCGTCTGCGGTCATCGGTGAGTTGTCGCAAGCCGTCGACGCGCTGGAAGGTGAGTCGGGCCTCAAAGGGCTGATCATTGCCAGCGCCAAGGACGTATTTATCGTCGGTGCCGATATCACCGAGTTTCATGCGATGTTCGCCAAGGACGAAGCTTTCCTGGTCGACATGAACACGCGAATCCACGCGTTGTTCAACCGCATCGAGGATCTGTCATTCCCGACCGTTACGGCGCTCAACGGCCTGGCGCTGGGTGGTGGGTGCGAGCTCAGCCTGACCACCGATTTCCGCGTGATGGCGGAAACGGCCCAGATGGGATTGCCCGAGACCAAGCTGGGCATCGTGCCGGGATGGGGCGGTTGTGTGCGGCTTCCGCGGCTGATCGGTGCCGACAACGCCATCGAATGGATCGCTGGGGGGGCACAGAACGATGCCGAGACGGCCTTCAAGGTCGGAGCCGTCGACGCCGTGGTGCCGCAGTCCCATCTGCTGGCGGCGGCCCGCGACATCATCGACAAGGCCAACGCCGGGGATCTCGATTACCGTGCGCGCCGGGTCGAGAAGCATTCGCCGCTGAAACTCAATGCGGTCGAGCAGATGATGGCATTCGAGACCGCCAAGGGGTTCGTGGCCGGCAAGGCGGGGCCACACTATCCGGCGCCGATCGAGGCTATCCGGGTGATCCAGAAAGGCGCCGGTGAAGGCCGCGAACGCGCCCAGGCGATCGAAGCCCAGGCGTTTGCGAAGCTGGCCAAGACCGACGTCTGCTACAACCTGGTCGGCCTGTTCATGAACGATCAGGCGGTCAAGAAGAAGGCCAAACAGTACGAGAAGGACGCCAAGGCGGTCGAACAGACCGCGGTGCTCGGCGCGGGCATCATGGGCGGCGGCATCGCCTACCAGAGCGCCTACAAGGGTACGCCGATCCTGATGAAGGACATCAGGTCCGAGGCGATCGAACTCGGTCTGAAAGAGGCCCGCAAGCTGCTGACCAAGCAGCTCGAGCGGGGCAAGCTCAGCCAGACGCGAATGGCAGAGGTGCTCGGCAACATTCGGCCGACGCTCTCTTACGGCGATTTCGGTGAGGTCGATCTGGTGGTCGAAGCCGTGGTCGAGAACCCCAAGGTCAAGGGGGCCGTTCTCACCGAGGTGGAGGCCAATGTCGCCGCCGACACCATCCTGGCGTCCAACACCTCCACCATCTCCATCGATCGGCTGGCGGCCAACCTCAAGCGCCCCGAGAACTTCTGCGGCATGCACTTCTTCAATCCGGTGCATCGGATGCCGCTGGTCGAGGTCATTCGCGGCGCCAAGACCTCCGATGCCGCGGTCGCCGCGACCGTCGCCTACGCCCGTCAGATGGGCAAGACGCCGATCGTGGTCAACGATTGCCCCGGCTTTCTGGTCAACCGGGTGTTGTTCCCCTACTTCGGTGGCTTCAGCGGCCTGGTCGAGCACGGCGTCGACTTCGAGCGCGCCGACAAGGTGATGGAGCGTTTCGGTTGGCCGATGGGGCCGGCCTATCTGCTCGATGTCGTCGGTATCGATACCGCGGTGCACGCCAGCGAAGTGATGGCGGAAGGCTTCCCGGATCGGATGGCTCACGATGGCAAGTCGGCGATCCAGATCATGCTGGACAACCAGCGTCTCGGTCAGAAGAACGGCAAGGGCTTCTATCTCTATGAGGAGGACAGGAAGGGCAAGCCGAAGAAAGTGCATGACGATGAGGCGCACCGGCTGGTGGCCGAGGTCGTGCGTGAAACGCGTGAGCTCTCCGACGACGAGATCATCGCGCGAATGATGGTGCCGCTGTGCATGGAGACGGTGCGCTGTCTGGAGGACGGCATCGTCGGCTCGCCTGCCGAGGCCGACATGGCGTTGATCTACGGCATCGGCTTCCCGCCGTTCCGTGGTGGCGCGCTGCGTTACATCGATGCGATGGGCGTTGCCGAGTTCGTGGCGGTGGCCGAGCGGCTGTCCGGCGAACTGGGTGCGCTGTATGCGCCGACGGCGCGACTCAAGGAAATGGCGGCCAGCGGCGAGCGCTTTTACCCTGACGCCAGCGATCGCTGAGCCCACCACCAATCGGAGTCACAGTCATGAGTTTGAATGCAAGAGATGCCGTGGTGGTCGATGCCGTACGCTCCCCCATGGCCAAAGCCAGGAACGGGGCGTTCCGTCACGTCCGCGCCGAGAATCTGTCTGCTGCCGTGATGCAGGCGCTGTTCACGCGTAACGCCGGGCTGGATCCCGCAGGCGTAGACGATATCCTCTGGGGCTGCGTGAACCAGACGCTGGAACAGTCGATGAACATCGCGCGTAATGCGGCCATTCTAACCGGCATTCCGCGCACGGTGCCGGCGCAGACCATCAACCGGCTCTGCGGTTCGTCGATGAGTGCGCTGCACATTGCGGTGGCCAATATCCGCGCCGACATGGGCGACTGCTATCTGATCGGTGGCGTCGAGCACATGGAGCATGTGCCGATGACCCATGGCGTCGATGTCAATCCGGCAGCCAGCAAGAGCACGGCGAAGGCAGCGATGATGATGGGCCTGACCGCCGAGCTGCTGGGCAAGATGCATGGAGTGACTCGAGAACAGCAGGATGAGTTCGGGCTGCGTTCCCATCAGCGTGCCAGCGAGGCCAATCGTCAGGGTTACTTCGATAACGAGATCGTGCCGATCGAAGGCCACGATCAGCAGGGCTATCGCAGCCTGATCAAGCACGATGAAGTCGTGCGCGAGGATGCCACGCTGGAACAGATGGCATCACTCAAACCGGCGTTCGATCCCAGGAACGGCACAGTGACAGCGGGGACTTCCTCGGCGCTTTCCGTCGGTGCTTCGGCGCTGATGGTGATGAGCTACGAGCGGGCCAAGTCCCTGGGTCTCGAGCCGTTGGCCAAGATCGTTTCCACCGGTGTGGCCGGTTGCGATGCGTCGATCATGGGCTATGGCCCGGTTCCGGCGACACAGAAAGCGCTGGCGACCGCCGGCCTCAAGATTGGCGATATCCAGACGGTCGAGCTCAACGAGGCTTTCGCTGCCCAGTCGATCCCGGTTCTGAAGGATCTCGGGCTGCTCGATCGCCTGGATGAGGCGGTCAACCTGCACGGGGGAGCGATTGCCCTCGGTCACCCTTTGGGCTGCTCCGGCGCGCGAATCTGCACCACCTTGCTCAACGTGATGCGCCAGCAGAACACCACCTTGGGTCTGGCTACGATGTGTATCGGCATGGGCCAGGGGGTGGCGACGGTGTTCGAGCGTTTGTAGACGTCAGGCCGGTAGTGACGGGCATAGGGCCGCCTCGCATTGTGCGAGGCGGTTTTTTTGCGGGGCCGGACGCCGTGAACGATGTGGCGGTGAAAGACTCAGCCGAAATGAAGCTGGTTGGCGGCAATGCGTGCGTTCGTCCCGTAGCGCCAGGGCAGGTTGTCGCGCCCATGTCCTATCGGCAGGCCGGCGTAGAGTGGCAATCCGCGGGGCGCCAGCCACGTCTCGAACAGCGTCTCGATATGCAGCTCGCCGTAGGGAACGCAGTCTTCGAAAGTGCCGATGCACACGGCAGCGGCATCATCCAGTGCCCCTGAGTAGGCCAGTTGCCAAAGGTCGCGTTCGAGTCGGTAGTAGGGCTCACCGACATCCTCGAGAATCACGATGGCACCCGGCGGCGCGCGAAACGCCAGCGAGCTACCCGCAACGCTGGCCAGGGTCGAGAGATTGCCCCCCACCAGCGGCCCTTCGATGGGGTTTTCCAATGCGCTCGAAACGGGCGTCAATGTCACGCTTTCGGCAGGCTTGCCCTCGAGAAGTGCAAGCAGCGCGCCGAAATCGCGATGGCTCGCGGCACGCAGGGCTGGATCATCGGCCGTGAGCTTCACGCCCTCTTTCATCACCGGTCCGTGAATGGCCGGCAATCCGTGACGGTGGCATTGATCCAGCAGCACGCTGAGATCGGAATAGCCGATCAGCGGCTTGGCAGACAGTCTGTCCCAATCGATCTCGGTGGCCAGATGTGCGCATCCGTAGCCGCCGCGAACGGCCCACACGGCGTCAGTTCCGGGATCGGCGTAGGCGTCGTAAAGCGTCTGCAGGCGATGGTCGACGTCGCCTGCCAGGTAACGCTTCTGGTTCTGCAATCGAGCGGGGAAGCGTACGGCAATACCGAATGACTGCAGGGCTTGAGCGGCCTGCGCCAGTATCTCGGGGCGAGTGTACGATGCGGGCGCTATCAGACTGAAAATCGGAGACATGGCAACGGCTTCGTGAAATCGATCGAGGGAATCCAGCACGTTACGTCAGCACGACGCGCAACGCCACCGGTGCGGTGCCTGCATCGCCGCCGACGAAACGCGATTTTCAGAGGGTGTCGTGGTTTCAAAGAACGTTGCGATGAACGGTGAGCTGACACGTAAAGACAAGTCGGGCCAGGGAGGAGATATCGGTCTCAGGTCTTCAGCCGTTCGATCAGCTGCTCCATCGCCATGGGGCGCCCCAGAAAGTAGCCCTGATACTGCTTGACCCCCAAGGCTTGAAGCAGTTGCCACTGCTCTTTTGTCTCGACCCCTTCGGCGACGGTCTCCATGCCGAGCCGGTCGCACAGCCCGACGATGCCTGCCAACAGATGGCGGGATCGGGGATCCGCCTCCAGATCCTGCATGAAGCTGCGATCGATCTTGATGGTATCGAAGGGGAGTCGTTTGAGATAACCCAGCGACGAGTAGCCAGCGCCGAAGTCGTCCATCGCGACACGGAAGCCCAGGCTTCGGAGATGCTCGATCCGGGCTTCCGGTGCTCGCGAGTTTTCCATGAACACCGATTCCGTTACCTCGAGCTCGAGCTGGTCGGCGGTGATACGGTGGCGCTGGCAGGCGCTGCGCAACGTGCCCGCCAGGGCGTCATCCATGACGTGCAGTGCCGAGATGTTGACCGCCACCGGAAGCGGATTGCCTGTTGTTGCGAGACGCGCGGCATACTGTGCAGCACGTTCGATGGCCAGATTTCCCAGTGCCGACGCCATGCCATTGTGTTCGGCGAGGGGCACGAAAGTCGTCGGGGGAACTTGCCCGTACTCGGCGCTCAGCCAACGCGCCAGGAGTTCTGCGCCGATCACGCGATTGTTGCCATCGAACTTGGGTTGAACGACGAAATCCAGCGACTCCCTGACGATGGCTTCACGCAAATGGGAGAGCATCGAAATCTGCTCGAGATTGTGATGCTTCAACTGATCGTGATAGGCGACGATAGCGTTCTTGCCGCTATCCTTGGCTGCATACATGGCGACATCGGCATGCTTGAGCAGCGTTTCGGTATCGCGTCCATTGCGTGGGGCGTGTACGACGCCGATGCTGGCCGTGACGCTGATCTGATGGCCGCTGATCACCATGGGGTGGGCCAGTGCCTCGAGCAGGCGCCGGGCGATCTTGTCGGCCATCTCCGCGTCGCTGCCGACGTCGATGACCACCACGAATTCATCGCCGCCCCAGCGCGCGACCAGATCCTTGCTACGCAGCGTTGCACGCAGGCGCTTGACCATGATCTTGAGCAGCGTGTCGCCTGACTGGTGGCCCAGCGAGTCGTTGATGTGCTTGAAACCGTCCAGATCGATGAAGAGGATCGCCAGCCCGTGTCCCGGAGCGAGTTTCGGCAAGCGACGATTCAGCATCTGCTGCAGTGTCGCGCGGTTGGGAAGCTGCGTCAGCGTATCGATTCTGGCGAGATGCTCGAGCTCGCGCTCGGAGCGCTTGCGTGCCGAGATGTCTCGAAGCGCGGCAATGTAATGCGTCTGGCCAGTCTCGTCCAGGGTGAAGTGGCTGAGGGTCAGTTCGACCGGTACGGGGGACTCTCCCTCGACATGAAAGACGCCCTCGTGATGCTGGATCCGGTCACTCCGCGCGATGGTTGCCAGGTCGCAGTGAAGGACATCGGCTTGGATATACTGCTGCAGCGCGCGACCGATGATCGTGCTGGACGGCAGGCCGCCGAGCTCGGTGAATGCATCGTTGGTTTCGAGAATCCGCCAGCGCTCGTCGACGACCAGCATCGGATCGCGCGAGGCGGCAAACGCGTGGGCCCGGATACTGCCGTGGTTTCGTTGATCGCGTGGGTCATCGATCACTTCCCAGATACCGGTTGCTGTCTCGGGAGCGGATTGGTCATCGCGAGCGGTGATGGCACCGCGAATGCGCCACCAGATTGATGTCTGGGTCGCGTCGGGCTGGATCAGGATGTCGACGCGGTCCTGTTCGCCACGATTGATTCGTCGCCACAAGATAATCAGGCGGCGACGCTCGGTCGATGGCATTGCCTTCAGTAATGTCCACCAATCGAGGCGCATGGGCTCATCGGCGTGATGAGCCCGAGCATCCAGGGTGCCGCAGAGGAAACTACGGTCGGGAGAGTTCCATCTCCAGTAGGAGTTCTGGGCTGCCGCCATGGCCTCCAACGCCCACTGCCGATGCGAGTCCAGATCGACGATATCCATAGGTTCCTGCATCGGCACGAGCGAGGCCGATTGTTCGGCACCAGCATCGTCATGAGCGGGCGATTCACTATGAGATTCATAGTCGGTGGACATGGACTGGATCTCGATGGTTCTGGAATGGCGGAAGCGACCCCTGGCCTGCAGCTCGAATCCTATCGGCCCATTGCGTGAAAACTTGATGGGCTCCATGGACTTTCGTTTCCCTGACGACGGTTCTCCAACTGCCGGGTCTCCAGCACCGATATCTCGACCCGGTTCGACTAGACGAGCGCCGTCAGAAACAGACACAGCACGGCAAGGAACGCGACGATAAACAGGGACGATCGCAGTGTGGCCATGTCCATGGCATAGCAGATCCCGTGCCCGATTCGAGCCAGCACGAAGATTACGCAGGCGATGTCCGCCAGCCAGCCGCCACCGGCTGTCTGGATCGCAACGATACCGGCCGTGAACAGTGCCAACGCCTCCCAGGCATTGCTCTGGGCTGCCCATAGGCGAGCACCCTTGCCCGTCATCTGCCCATACTGCTGGCGGGGATGATGGTTATCGAGATGCCCGAATTCCTGTCGCCGGACGTTGCTGCCCCAGAAAGCCAGCCAGAATGGCAACAAAGCCGTTATCAGCAGACACCACAGCGGTAGACTAATGTCAATCCTCTCGTCGATCCTGCTGGACACGATGACCAGCGACTCTTACCCAAGGTAGCAGATCGCGTTGGCGGCGCGTGCTTATCGAGCGAGGCCGAAGCGTCACGTCTCATCCTGGTTTTTCGGCTCGTCATTGGCGCTCGGCCCGATTTTGCGGCGTTCTCCCGGCACCTGATACCCTCTTTGCCTCTTTGCCTCTTTGCCTCTTTGCCTCTTTGCCTCTTTGCCCCTTTACCGTCGCTGCCAACTTAGCCATTGGATGGTCGTGCCGTCTTTTCGACCCGGGTCAGAATGCTCGATATCTCTGCCAGAGTCGTCGTGTCGAGCTGGTCGGCGGTCGCTTCGAGATAGGTGCGGTCCCTGAGGTAGAGACACAGCGTCTCGATGACGCGGATTCGCAGATCGTATAGTGAAGAGCGGGCATCGAGAACGTCGACGAGATCTCGCAGGCCTAGGGATTCGCCGCGAATCGCCGCCTGCAGGAACAGGTTGCCGGACTCCACCGAGCGCTGCAGCGCCTCGAGCTGGCGCAGATCGCCCTGCATGCTGAGCAGCCGCTTGCGAACTTCCTGCTGGGCCAGGCGCCGTTCGTTCTCCATCGTGGCCGCGCCGGCCTGCGCTGTCAGTTCACCCTGACGAATGCTGGCCGTGGTATAACCGCCCTGGTAGATCGGCAGATTCATTTCCACGCTGGCGCTGAGATCGTTGCTGGTACTCAGGGGATCGTTACTGTCGACATCGCTGTAACCGACCACCAGGTTGAGCTCAGGGTAGCGCGATGCGCTCCGGATGCCGGTATCGCGCTGTGCCACGCGCTGACGCTCGGCGGCGAGACGCACCTGCACATTGTCACGCGTCAGTGCCAGCCAGCTCTCCAGAGGGCGCGATTCCGGGGCAATGTCCAGATTCTCCGGCGTCTCGACCAGCACCGGATCGAAGGTCAGCGAGGCTCCCGTCAGTCGCTCGAGATCACTCAGCGCATTGGACAGATCGTTTTCCGCCGACGTCTGGTCGGCAACCGCTTGATCCAGCCGCGACTGCGATTCCAGCAGATTGATGCGATCGCCGATGCCCAGATCGTAGGCGCGCTGTGCCTGACGCTGCTGCAACACCAGTGACTCACGCTGGGCGATCAACAGCCCCACTTTGCGCGAGGCCTGATAGGCATCGAGGTAGGTCTCCACCACCGTGACTGCCAGATCACGCTCGGCGACCGCAACCTGTAGCGCGGCGGCATCCAGCTGGGCGCGGGCCTTGCCGACTCGGCGCCAGCGCTCGAGACTGAACAGCGGCTGCGTCATCCGCAGCTCCCAACTGGTGTTCCGGGTCCTGCCGGAAACGCGATCGTCGTAGACCTCGTCGGGGTAGTCGTCGGGATTGTCGGTGTAGATGTTGTCCGCATCGGTGTAGCGATAGGCGGCGGTGGCATCGAGACGTGGCCGCAATCCGGCTTGCGCCATGGGAACTTCCTGCGCCACCGATCGACTGTCCAGGCGCTGGCTCTGCAAGCCGCTATCGTAAGTCAGCGCCCGTGCAACCAGTTGCGAAAGAGACGGGGGAGCTGTCGGTGCGGCGCTGAGCGACTCGGGCATCGGCGCGGCGATATCGAGTGGCTGCGCCTGCGCCGTGGCGCTCGCTGCCGCCAGAAATCCGGCCACCATCCAGCAATGAAATGACGGCATCACTCTTCTCGCATCGCGCGGGCCAGCATGTCGCTGAACGGTTTGAACATGTAGCTGGCAAAGGTGCGATCGCCGGTTCTCAGCATCACTTCGGCAGGCATGCCGGCCAGCAGCTGCATCGAAGAGGTCATTTCCGCATGGCCCAACTCGGTGACGCGGATGCGCGCCTTGTAGTAATGATTGTGCGTGGCTTCGTCTTCGAAACTGTCTGCCGAGACATGGGTGACTTCACCTTCGATGACATTGGATAGTCGCTGATTGAAGGCGCTGAAACGGATTTCGGCAGATTGCCCGGCGTGGACGTTGTCGATGTCCCGATCCGGGATTCGCGCCTCGACGACGAACGCCTCGTTGGACGGAACGATCTCCATGACCGTATCGCCGGAGCGAATGACGGCACCTTGAGTGTGGACCTGCAGACCGACCACGGTCCCGGAGACGGGGGCGACGATAGCGGTTCGCTGGACCTGATCGCGCAGGGCAGTGACTCGCTCCTCCGCGTCCGTTACCTGGGATTGGATATCCTTGAGGTCCTCGCCCACTTCCTGGTGATACTCCTGTCGGCGGATTTCCTTCTGAAAGCCGTTTTCGCTGATCTGAGAACGCAACTGCGCGACTTCGGCGGTGTGCTGGGCATTTTCCCCCTGATACTCGAGGGCTTGACGCTCGAGCTCGCGAAGACGCTGGTTATCACCCAATCCCTCCTTGAACAGGGTGCGATAGTCGCTGGCCTCTCCGGACAGGGAGTTGATCTTGGATCGATTGACCTGTTGCAGTCTTTCGAGACCGGCGATCTGCTCCTGCATCTGCCGGGCCTTTTCATCCAGCGCGGAGAGTGCGTCCTTCAATGACTGTCGGCGAACCTGGAACAGGCGTTTCTGCACGTCGACCACCGCCCGGACGCGAGACGAAACACCGTCGAGGAGCATGTCGGGAAAGGTCAGCGTGTCACGGTCGCTCTGTTCGGCCAGCAGTCGCACCTCGCTTGCCAGCGCGATCCGGTACTCCGATTCGGCGATGGAGAGCTTGGCCAGCGGCTGGGTGTCGTCGAGCACGATCAGCGAGTCGCCGGCGTCGACCTGATCGCCGTCTGCGACCAGGATGCGTTTGATGATGCCACCTTCGAAGTGCTGGACCTTCTGAGTCGAGCTCTCGACGGCGACCGACCCCGGTGCCACCACCGCGACTGCCAGGTCCGCCGTGAGCGACCACAGCACGAAGCCGCCCAGTGCGAAGACCAGAATTCCCAATCCCCAGCCCCGGCTGGCGCGATCGCTGGTGGGCAGTTTTGGGGCAGGGGCGCCTAGCGTTATCGGTGCAGCAGAGGAAATCGTCATGACTTCGGCGGCTCCGGAGAGAGGGAAAGAGGGGGGCGCGAGTCGTCCGGCTTGCCCCGGGCTCGCATCCGGATGGAGTGGATGGGGGTATCGGTTTCCCGAGTGGGCTGGGGCATTTTCGGCGCCGGCGGATGAGCCGGGGCGCAGGACACCATGCGTCCTTCCTGAAGCACCAGAACGCGATCGACGTGCTCGAGAATGGCCGGCGAATGACTGATGATGAACACCGTGGTGCCCTGCGTTCTGAGCTGGCGCAGGCAGTGCTGAAGCGCGCGTTCGCCGCTGGCATCCAGGTTGGCGTCCGGCTCGTCGAGAACCACCAGTACCGGGTTGCCGTAAAGCGCTCTGGCCAGACCGAGGCGTTGGCGTTGCCCGCCGGAAAGGACGCCACCGCTACCGCTGATCTGGGTGTCATAACCGGCCGACTGACGCAGGATGATGTCGTGTACACCGGCTTTCTGGGCGGCTTCGATGACCTGAGCCGGGTTCACATCACCGAAACGGGCGATATTCTCGCTGATGCTGCCGTCGAACAACTCCACATCCTGTGGCAGATAGCCGATGAAAGGACCCAGACGTTCCCGGGGCCATTGGCTGATATCGGTGCCCCCCAGTCGAACGCTGCCACTCTGAACCGGCCATACCCCCAGCATGACGCGAGCGAGCGTCGACTTGCCCGCGGCACTCGGCCCGACGATGGCGATGTGCTCGCCGGGATTGGACTGCAGGCTGAGATCCCATAGGGTCGGGCGGTTCTCGCCCGGCGGTCCTGCGGTCACCGTTTCGAGCGCCAGACGCCCGACCGGTGGCGGAAGCGGCATTCGCTGAGGTTCGGCCGGGACCGCCGACAGCAGGGCATTGAGTCTGGCATGCGCGGTGCGCGCGGCGACGAATCCTTTCCATCCACCGATCATCTGATCGATCGGCGCCAGCGCCCGACCCATCAGGATCGAGCCAGCGATCATCATGCCGCCGGTCAGGCTGCCTTCGATGACCAGAAACGCACCCAACCCCAGAATCAGTGACTGAAACATCACGCGCAGCGTTTTCGACACGTTGCTGAGCGCGCCTGCTCGGTCACTGGCATGAGATTGATGTACAAGGTAGTCATGATGCTTCCCTCGCCAGCGGGCGAGCAGATTGGGCAGCATGCCCATCGCCTGAAGTACTTCGGCGTTGCGCAGATTGCTCTGCGCGAGATCCTGGGATTGAACGTGCTCTCGATTGGCCTCGCTCAGCAACGACTGCGTGCTCTTTTCATTAATCCAGGCCAGCACCATCAGCACGCTGGCGGCAACGGCCGCGAAAATACCGAACCAAGGGTGAAACAGCGTCAGTATGGCGATGTAGACCGGGATCCATGGCGCATCGAAGAAGGCGAACAAGCCATTGCCGCTGAGAAATTGGCGCAACGTCGTCAGATCATTGAAGGGTTGCGCCGACGGTTTGCCCGGGACCAGCAGCGCTCGCTTGAACGTGGCTTGATATAGCCGATCACTGATTTGCATATCGAGCCGATTACCGACCCGAACCAGGATGCGCGAGCGCACCAGATCCAGCGAGCCCATCACGATAAACAGAAACACCACCACCAGTGTCAGCATGAGCAGCGTTTCCGGACTCCGTGTGGTGATGACCCGATCGTACACCTGCAACATGTAAATCGATGGGGCCAACATCAGCAAGTTGATGAATAAGCTGAATAACAGGATATAAAGAAACGCCTGGCGGCTGGCGGCAAGGGCCAGCTGCAAATCGGTCTTGTCCGGGGATGTTGCCACGGCATGTTCCCTTCTGACGTCTGAGGTGAATGTTAGCGTTGAAAATCGATGTTGTTAGAAAGGCAGCATTGGCATGTCGTTTTGGGGTGTCAGCATGCGTAAATTGTGAACACGTTTACAAGCGGAATTGTTGGCGACTTTTCTCAGAAAACATGAGGTTTTGAATTGCTGATTTTTTAATTACCTGTTTTATAACAAGGGAGTATGTTCGTGTCCATATCTCAGATTCCGCGATTTATTAAAAGACGCGCGAATAAAATTAGCGAGTTTGATGAACAGGAGGTCACGGTTTTGTGCTGAGCGGCGTAATGGGTTTTTGCGCTTTGAGCATGAGGTTTATCAGTCTTGAAAATTTATGTAATCGCGTTGTTTATAGAGCTGCGGGAAGTGGCTGACACAACGGTAAGTTGTCGGAATCGAGTCATGGAAACGCTATTTTCCATGAGTAACTCGTTAAACTCGTTTTGAGGGTTGTAGAAGTTTCAACTTTGCGCGGGGAGTGAGAAGCGCTAGTTTGCCATCGGTAAGACTCCATTGGTAAGACTTTAGTCACGTCAGTCCCGAGCCTTTCGGCCCATAACGATCAGCGACAGGGAACTTCCGTCACCCACTACGCGGAAGGTCGGCATCGTGTCGGTTAGCGCCGGGCGGGCGACGATCATCGTCGCTCGTTTCATCACCACCCACTCAACGCGTAGGGACTCCATTCATGTTCACGTTATCCATCATCGATGCTCAGACAGGGGACACCGTCGAGACATTGACTCAGGGCGCTGCCATCACTCGTGAGCTTCTCGGCGAGGATTACTGGCTTGAGGTCACGCCCGTCGACAGTAGCGGCTTTCTGGCCAGCGATGTCGCCGGCATTTCGCTGACGGTAACCGACTCCGCAGGTAATCCTGGCGAGCAGCTGAGCTCGGAAAGCCCCTATCGGTTCATGTTGTCCCCGGATATGGATCGTGGTTTGACGAATCTGTTGCTGGATGCACTGGACGAAAGCGGTCAGCTGTTGACAGGGAGTGAGCAGTCGGTCGATATCGAGATCGTCAATGCCGAAGGGTGGTCCGGGGACGTCTTCACCCTACAGGGCGAATCATTGATACCCGACGATGGCGCCTCGGCCGCCGATACGGTCGTTCGCGATGGCGATAACCCGGATACCAGCGGGGCAGCGGGTAGCGATGGGTTATGGGACGGCTCCAGCGGGCCCGGGTACCTGGACCTGGGCGGACAGATCGGGGACGCCGCCTATTTCGAGGTTGACGTCGAAACCGCCGGCACCTATCAACTCGACGTGCGATATGCCGGCAGCGGCGCGGTTGGCGCTTCTCGTCCGATGGCCGTGTCGGTCGACGGCATCGATCAAGGCAACCTGGCCTTTCCCTCGACCGGTAGCGGTACCGCCGGCTGGCAGACGTGGCAGCATGCAACGTTGTCATTGTCCCTGGACAGCGGGATCAATGTCATTCGCCTGGAAAACCTCGTGGGTGGCGGCCCGAACATCGATAGCCTGACGTTGACCGCGATCGTTGACGACGACGGCCCGGCATCTCTGGTCATCCAGGCCGAAGATATGAATCTGGTCTCTATCGACGACAGTGGGGCGACGAACAGCCCCGGCTTGACCCGAGTCGTCGACAGCCAACATCCCGATGCCCAAGGTGTCGTCAGGGCGGGCGCGATCGACGGTGGCTACGTCGACTTCGGAACCGATGCGGGGGACGCGGTCACCTTCCAGGTTTCGCCCGATGACACCGGGGTCTATACCGCCACGATCCGTTACGTCAATGGCGGGGCCGGTGACCGCCCGTTATTGCTCTCCGTCAACGGCGCGGAACCTACCCTGGTCTCGTTTCCCCCGACCGGGGCCTGGACGAGCTGGAACGAGATCAGCGTGTCGGTTCCGCTATCCGGGAGCGACAACACAGTGACGCTGACGCTGCCGTCTACGACACAGGGTGGCGCTCCCAACGGTCCCAATATCGATCAGATCAGCTTCGATTATGCCGCGGCGCTTCCGGCGGATCCGACGCTGGTGTTTTCGATCGAAGGAGAGGCACTGGCGATCGACGACGGCAATTCAGTTGCCGATACCGTCGTCCGCAACGCCGGCAACCCGGAACCGAGTGGCGGTGGCGCCGACCGGCTATGGGGAGAGTTCAGTGGATCCGGCTACCTGGATATGGGATCGCAGGCGGGGGACGCGGGCGCTTTCACAGTCAACGTCGCCGAGGCGGGCACGTATCTGCTGACGATTCGCTATGCCGCCAGCGGAACGAACGATCGCCCGATGGCGCTTTCGGTGGATGGTGATACCCAGGGTACGATCGCTTTTGCCTCGACTGGGGTGGGGAGTGCGGGTTGGGAAAACTGGACGGAGACCACCGTCGAGATCGATCTCGGGGCGGGTGACAATCTGGTTCGACTCGCCAATATCGGCAATATCGGACCCAATATCGATACGCTGTCGATCCACACGCTACCCGACGATGGTGGTGAGCCCGGCGTCGAGCCCGGCGATCGCTTCGAAGTGAAGATCAATTTTCAGCCGAACGGGGCGACCACACCGGATGGCTATATTGCCGATACTGGTCAGGCATTCGGGCAGCAGTCGCTGCAGGTGGACGGCCAGACGTATCAATATGGGTGGGTAACGGCGGGATCGATCGCCGACGGGACCGCCAACGGCACGACGCCCATGGCCATTGCGGGTCAGGATGCGGATGCTCTCGGCGACCGCAGCGGCACGTTGCCTGGTGTCGATCCGCTGCAGGCAACTTACGCGGGCTTCGACAAGCCGGGCTACAGCCAGGCTGCCGGCTGGGAAATCGAGCTCGAGGATGGCTATTACGAAGTCACTATTTCCATCGGTGACAGCGGCGGCGCCTACGACAGCGTCAATCTCGTCAACGCCGAGGGCGAGGCTTTCAATACGCCCTTTGCCTCGGGACGTCCGGATGGCTTCCCGGCGGATAACGACCCTACCAACGACAGCGATGGTTATCGCTCGACACTGGTGACTCGGATCGTCCAGGTGAGCGACGGGCGACTGACACTCGATTCGCTCGGTGTCGACGGCAACAACACCGAGATCCAGTACGTCGAAATCCAGTCACTACCCGACCTCACGCCGAACGACGATCGCGAGGCGCCGGAGGATTATGCCTACTTCACCGATCCCAGAGCGGTGGCCGGAGTCGGGCCGCAGCAGGTCGAAGTCCACCTCCAGGCGGAAGACGGCACGCCGCCGGTCGGCGTCGATCCGACGTCCGATATCTTCATCGGCATCTCGGTCGTCGAGGGCCGCGGCGGCGCCCTGCTCGAAAGCCTGAACGATGGTTCGGTCAAGCTCTTCAATACCGTCACCGGTGAAGAAGTCGCCTTCAATATCAATACCACCGGCGGGTTCGATTCGCTGACCATATCACCGGTCGGCGAGCTGGACGAATACACCAGCTACACCCTGGTGATCGATGGGTTCCAGGATCGGGGTGACAATAGTGATCCCGATGCGCCCACCCGTGAATTCCAGAAGTTCACCACGACATTCGTCACCGGTGCCGAACCGGCAGTTCAGGATAGCGAGGTGGCCTTTGACACGGCCGTGGAGTTGAACGGCGCCGAGGATGGCGCCTACCTGTTCAGCTCCATCACCATGTCTCCCGATTATTCCCAAATCTACGTTTCGACCCTGAACGGCGAGATCAGGCGCTACGATGTCGATGCCACGACCGGCGCACTGTCCAACGAGCAGACTCTGGCGCTGGATTACTTTCAGACCGATGCCGGCGCTCGCGGCATCGTCGGACTGAGCTTCGATCCGACCGATCCCAATGTGATCTGGGTAACCGACAACTATCCCATTCCGTTGAGCGGGCGAGACAATGGTGTTCCCGATTTCAGCGGTCGGGTCAGCAAGATCACCATCGGCGACAGTGACGATGCCTTCACTGGCACCGCAGAGACGTATATCACCGGCCTGCCGCGTTCCAACGGCGATCACGTCACCAACAGTCTGGTGTTCCACGCCAATCCGGCATTCGACGCCGAGACCAATCCTGACGTTCCGCCATATCTGCTCTACGTCTCGCAAGGTGCCAACACCGCCATGGGTGGCGATGATAGTGCCTGGGGCAATCGTCCCGAGCGGCTGTTGAACGCGGGCGTTCTCGAAATCGATCCTTCTCGTGATGCGCCGGAGGGTGGTTTCGATGTGTCGACCGAACCGTTGCCGACGGACGGATCCAACACGCGCTACGGAGACGATGACAACGATCCCAAGAATGGCCCCATCGACATGGGGGGCGGCCAGTATCTGGTATTCGCGCAAGACGGCACCGCAACGATGCAGGACGCCGACGGCAACGTATTGATCGAATACTACGACCCGTATGCCGCGGATGCGGTACTCAAGATCTATGCGACCGGTATTCGCAACGCCTACGATCTTGTATGGCACTCCAACGGGAATCTGTACGCGCCGACCAATGGCTCCGCGGCCGGTGGCGTCACCCCCGATGACCCTTCAACGGCCTATAACGAGGCGTTGATCAACGTCGGTATCGAAGACGACTGGCTGTTCAAGATCGAGCAAGGGGGATACTACGGTCACCCCAACCCGATGCACGACGAGTACATTCTCAACGGAGGTAACCCGACCGCCGGGGGGGATATCAACGAGACCGACGAATACCAGGTTGGCACGAACCCTGACAGCAACTATCAGATCGACGATGCCTACTCCCTGGGTACCAACCGCTCGCCGAATGGCGCGATCGAATACACCAGCAATGTCTTTGGCGCGACGCTTGACGGAAGCCTGTTGTTCGTCGAGTACTCCGGAGGCGACGATATTCGCTGGATCTCGCTGGATGAAGACGGCAACGTCTCGAGCGACAACGTGTTGCGCGATGTGAACGGTAACGTCATCAAGTACGTCGACCCGCTGGATATCATCGAGAACCCGCTCACTGGCCAGCTGTATCTGATGACACTCAACCGCAGCACCGGCGAGAGCCAGGTCATACGCCTGGATCCCGTACCCGGCGATATCATTGACCCCGGTGAAGGAGATGCCGACTTGACCACCATTGCTACCATTCAGGCCGAGGACGAGTCCCAGGCCATCATCGCCTCCGGTGCTGGCGCCCAGATCGTGATTCGCGATGGCGACACGCCCGAGGTCAGCCCGACCAACCCGCCCTACGGTATCCGTCCGGGAGCATACGGGCTGGACGGCAATACCGATTACAGCGACGGCATCGTTGGCGGCTATGCCGACTTCGGCTCGACGACGGCGGATTTCATCACGTTCAACGTCGATGTCAATGCCGCCGATGCGGGCGATGCCGTACTCCGGGTTCGCTACGCCAATGGGGGAGAGACGAATCGACCGCTGGAGGTGTTCGTCAATGACGTCAGTATCGGCGTCTTCGGATTCTCGCCGCCTGCGGGCGTCAGTGGCAACGCGGCCTGGAATACCTGGCAGGTGCTGGATATTCCGGCGGAGTTGCTCGCCGGGGCCAACACCGTCCGGCTGCAGGCGACCACCAACACCGGCCCCAATATCGATCAACTGGAAGTCCTGATCGAGGATACGACACCCGGGTACGCCGTGTATGAAGCCGAGACGGCAGCGCTGCAGGGCGGTGCGGTCGTCGTGCCGGAATCACAGACGGATCGGGATGCGTCCGGTTCCGGGTTCGTCGATTTCGTCGGCTCCGGCGATCAAAGCATTACCTGGGATGTGGACGTCGATCAGAGCGGCGTCTACGAGGTCGCTTTCCGTTACGCGCTGACGACCGGCAAAGCCGACCGTCCCATGGCGCTGACGGTCAACGGTGTCAGCTATCCCGCCGTCAATTTTCCCGCCGAGAGCCAGACAGTCAGTGACTGGGTCTACCAGACGGTCGAAGTGACGCTGGCTGCCGGTAGCAACACGATCTCGGTGACCGCTCCCAACGGCGTCGGGCCCGATATCGATTCGCTGGAGGTGCCCGGTGAACCGTTGGCCACCGTCAGCAGTGGCGAAATCAGTGTGGTCAGTACGGATCCGGCGTATTTCGACGACCGTATCGCTTTCAATTATCTCGAGGACAACGATGCCACCAGCGCTTCTCCGGTGGCGCGGGAATACAAGGATAGCGGCTCGGTCATCATCACCAACACGGGTACCGGAGAACTATCGGTGAGCAGCGTCTCGCTGAGCGGCCCGTTCATGCTGGCGGATGCCCATTTGCTGGACGATCTGAGACTGGCAGCCGGTGAATCCATCGAGGTCGGCGTGCTGTTCAATCGCGGCGCCTATACGCCCCCGACCAGCAACGCTGCCGATGGGGTGTTCGAGGGCACCATGACGATCGTCTCGGACGATGCCGACCAGCCCGTCACGGAGATCCAGCTGGCCGGCTTCTGGCAGGCGCGCGACGAAGGTGGCTGGGAGCCCAACCTCAACGAGATCTGGCGAGTCTTCGGCTTCGGCAACCACATCGAGGGTCTGTCGACACTGGACGGTGGCGGTGGGTCCGTCCTGCAGGATTTCGATCTCTACCGGGCAGCCAACGATCAGGAAGTGCTGTCTCGCTACTGGCAGATCGCCGACGGTGTGGAGTCTGCTACGGTCACGCAGTTGGCCGCGTTGCACGGATACAGCGGTGCACTACTCGCACTGCATGCGCCGGGCGACAAGGCAGCAAGAACGGCCCTGAGCAATCACGACAGTCTTTATAGTCAGTCATTTCTCCCGCAGGTGGCCAATGGCGACTATGCAACCGCGACGTTCAATCGGGGTCGGATTCCCGACGGCTGGGCAGGCGACGATATTTTCGGTATCTCCATTGCCAACCTGTCGACCGACCCGTCGTTGAACCCCTCCGGTGGCAGCACACCGCCGGCGGAGGATGCCGGCATCGAGCGTGGCCATACCGTGCGTGTTTTCCAGGCCTACGACACTGACGGCAACGCCATTGCCAATACCTATTTCGTGGTCATGGACTACACCGGCATCAACTACGACTACAACGACAACGTCTTCCTCGTCGAGGGCATCGAACCGGCGGCGCGAACCCCGTTCAACGAAGCGGCGACCCCATGGTTCGTCGATCACGACGGCCTGACGCTGGATGCGGCGCTATTCGACGAGGGCGCGCCTTATCTGACCTACGAAGATTCCAGCGAGACACAGCTCGGCTCCAACTTCCGCGAGGGCGGGGTGGACATCCGCGGTAACGGCGATGCCATTGGCTGGATCGAGAACGGAGAGTGGGTCGAGTACACCCTGGAGGTCGACCAGGCCGGCGTCTACGATCTCTCTTTCCTGTCCGCGCTGGGTGCGCAGACCGGGGCGGCACGCTCCATCACGGCCACGTTCGACAGCGGCGCCGGCGTCTACGAGGTCGCCACCATCGATGTCGATTTCACGGGCGGCTGGAACACCTTCGCGCCAACCGACAGCCAGCACGTGGCCTTGGAAGCCGGTACGCAGACGTTGCGGCTGACTTTCAACGGAGGCTCGCAGAATCTGGAGTCCTTCAACTTGGCGCCCGCCACGCAGTCGGCTTTCAATGCCTCGGGTACGCCCTGGGCGGTCGACGAGGGTCTGACGTTGCACGCGGGGCAATACGATACCGGAGGAGCTGAGGTCGCCTACCACGACAGCAGCGAGGCTCAACTGGGCGACAACACCAGAAACGAGGGTGTCGATCTACGTGACAACGGCAATTCGATCGGCTCGATCGCCAATGGCGAGTGGGTCGAGTACACGATCGATGTTGCCACGGCGGGTACCTATCAGCTGTCGTTCGCCGCTGCAACGATGTCCAACGGCCGCACCGTCACGGCCAGCGCCGAGCAGGACGGCGCGATCTATACCAGTGCTGCACCCCATGCCGTCACCAACACCGGTGGTTGGAACAACTATCAGGCCAACAACGGCATCGAGCTGGATCTGGCTGCCGGCGAGCAGACGCTGCGGCTGACGTTCAACGGTGGGGCGATGAACCTGCAGTCATTCACGCTGACGCCGGAAGCCAATGCGGCGACAACCTCGATGGCATCGTTGATGTCGATGATGACGGAGATCGAGGACAGTGGCGGTCTCGCGCCGGCCGCCGAGGATCTCGCCGTGGCCAGCGACGATGTTGCCCTCGCCGGCGTTCATCACAACCCGGAGGCCATCAGCATCGCCTAGAATCTTGCGTCAGTTGGTCGCTTTACAGGCCGGGCATTCGCCCGGCTTTTTGTATTGAGAGGACTCCTGGATGGTCATCCCCGGATCATCGGACCCGACGTGGACGCAACGCGCCCACGATGACGATCACGCAGACGAGCGAACAGACGAACATCGAGGCGATGACCCAGCCGAGAGTTTCCGGTAGCAGGGTCGAAAGTGCACTCAGCGTGCCGGCAATCCCGAACTGGCTGGCGCCCAGCAGTGAAGCCGCGGTGCCGCCGTGACGCTCGAAGTATTCCATGAAACATGCCTGGTTGTTGGGCGCGACGGCGCCCTGGGCACCAATGGTCAGCATCATGGCCGGCAGAAATAGCCAGACCGAGACCTCGAGCCATGTCGCCAGCGCGAGCATCAGGACGCCCAGGAATTGTGCGCAGAGACAGGTGATCAGAATCTGGCGTGACGTGAACCGATTGAGCACGGCGCGGTTGGTCAGGTTGACCAGCAGCATGATCAGGATATTGGCGCCGAACATCAGCGAAAAGGCGCTTTCCGATTGACCGAAGTGGGCCTGATAGATGAACGATGCGTGGGTGATGAACAGCATCATGACCGAGAAGGCGAAGGCCTGCAGGGCAATGAAGGGTAGCGCGGCTCGAGTGGCCAGCACGAAGCGATAGCGGGTCAGCAGCGAGTCGTGATGATGCGTCACATCGATGGGTCTGGCGTGGCGCAACACCACACGCGCCTGCAGCGGGATCACGCCAAGCGCGTAGAGAGCGAGAAACCAGAAGATGGCATGCCAATCTCCCATGGCGAGCAACGCACTGCCGAGACTGGGGGCGAGGCCAGGCGCGACCACCATGATCAGGCCAATCATGCTGAAGAGCTTTGCGGCGTCGCGTCCGCGCACCTGATCCCTGACCAGAGCCGGTACCAGCACCATGATCCAGCCGCCTCCGAAGGCCTGGAGGCCGCGCAGCATCAACAACAGGTTCAGATCGTCGACCTGGGTGATGCCCAGCGACGCCGCGATGAAAATAGCCAGGCCCGCGTACATGACGCGAGGTCGCCCGATTCGGTCCGATAGCGGCCCGCCGACCAGCTGACCGATGGCGAGACCGAAGATGTAGATCGAGAGGCTCCGGGCGACTTCGCCGATGCCGACGCCCATCGCCTCTGCCATGGCCGGGAAGGCGGGGAGGTAGGCATCAATCGACAGCGGGCCGAGTGCCATGGTGACGGCCAGCACCAGTGGCAAGGCAAAAGAGTACGAACGGGACATGGCGACCTGCGAAGCCTATTGCTGGATGGTTGATTTCGTCAACTATATCGGTCCGCCAAGGCGCTTTCAATTCAGTTGTACGGCTATGAGCCTGCCGGCGCCTCCAGCGAGCGCTATGCGCAACCGCGGAAGCCAATCGGAACCACGAGCGCGATGGGAGACGATACGCATCGAACGGCCCGACAAAGATCGAACGGCACGATAGAGGTCAGGCGTTGCGATAGAGGTCAGGCGTTGCGATAGAGGTCAGGCGTTGCGATAGACGTCAGGCGGAGCGATAGGCATGCGGCATTTCGGCGAGGATACCGCGACCGCCGGCGAGAGTGAGGGCCAGGTCCTGGAGACAGTCCCAGACGGGCAGGGCGATGGCCCCCTTGATGGCGAGATCGATACGCTGGGAGAACATGAGCAGCTTGTGCAGGCGGCGCTGGGGAAGACGCTTGAGCGCTTGCTGATAGCCGGGACGGCGCTTCTCCGGAATCATCGGTCGCTGCGCCTTGCAGGCGTGCTCCAGGCTCTGGCCCTGATCGAGATGCTGGAAGATCGATAGCAGGGTGCGCAGCTCACGGGTCAGCGCCCACAGGATGATCGGCGCTTCGACGCCCTCCTGACGCAGGCCACGCACGATTCGGACGACGCGATCACGCTCGCCTTTCAGGCAGGCATCGGCGAGCGTGAAGACATCGTAACGGGCACTGCTTTCGACGCCGCTGGCAATCGCTTCGACATCGAGGCGCGCATTGGGTGGCAACAGCAACGCCAGCTTCTGCAATTCCTGATCGGCTGCCAACAGGTTGCCCTCGGTGCGCTCGCCGAGAAGGCGGGCCGCTTCCATATCCATCGTGAAGCCGTAGCGGTTGGCCCGGTCGCGCATCCAGAACCCCAGCCGCTGATGGTCAACCGGCCACACCGGAACGAAAAGCCCCAGCTTGTCCAGGGTCTTGAACCATTTGCTGGATTGCGCCTTGCGATCCAGGCGCTGGCTCGACAGCAGCAGCACATTGTCGCTATCGCCGGCCTGTTGCGCATACGCTTCGAGCGCCTTGCTCCCTTCCTGGCCGGGAGACTGGCTACCCAGGCGAACTTCGATCAGCTTGCTCGACGCGAACAGCGACAGGCTGGAGGCGGATTCCAGCAGTTGCGTCCATTGGAAGCCGGATTCGACGTGCATGACCTCGCGTTCTTCGATCCCGCGTTCGCGGGCGACGCGCCGAACGGCATCGCAAGCCTCCAGATGGATCAGCGGTTCATCGCCGGCCACCATCACCACCGGCGGCAGACGCTTCTTGAGCGACTCTTCCAGCTTGTCGGGAAATACCTTCATGGTGTCTCGAGCGCGTCCAGCCGGTCGATCAACTGGGTCGCCGCGTCCCGGCGCAGCTGTCTGGCAGCCTCCTTGCGCACCTCTTCGCTGGAATAGATGTCGTCGGTCGAGAGCAGTACCGTCGTCGACGTTTCCAACTGCTGCTGGTTCAGCAAATAGGCGCTGTCGGATACGCGTTGAACGGAGAAGGGGGCGGTCAGCGTGATCCGGGTCTCGCGGCTGCCGGAGTCGGATCGCGTCAGTCGATTCTCGCTGATTTTCTCGTCACCCAGATTGAGTCGAAGATCGGCATCCTCGGTGACGGCCGTGCCGGCGCTCTCCAGCGATCGGCGAACTTCCTCGCTGAACGGAGAGACGTTGGCGCTGAGGCTCAGTTCAGAGATACCCAGTGTCGGTTGATCCAGGCCACGGAGCTGAAAGCCGCAGCCGGTCAGCGCGGTCAGCGACACGGCCACCAGGCCGGCCACAACGGTGCGACGTATCATGAAAAGCTCCTTCTGACATGACGGCACTGCCTGGCAGTGCCGATGGGTGCCCAGTGTCGATGGGTGCCCAGTATCGATGCTATCGACTGCAACGATTCGGCTGCGATCGTTCAGTCGGCAAGCGTTCAGTTGGCGACGATGTTGACCAGTTTCCCGGGAACGACGATGACCTTGCGCACGTTCTTGCCGTCGATATGTCGCTGCACGTTGTCTTCCGCCAGGGCGAGAGATTCCACCGTGGCCTTGTCGGCCTCCGCCGGCACTTCCAGACGGGCCCGCAGCTTGCCATTGACCTGTACCACCAGTTCGACACTGGCCCTGATCAGCGCTTGGGTATCCACCGTCGGCCAGCTTGCATCGATGACCGGCGTCTGATGACCCAGCGATTGCCACAGCGCGTGACCGACGTGCGGCGTGATCGGCGCCAGCAGCAGCACGCAGGCTTCGATAGCCTCGCGACTGACGGCAAGACCCTGCGGTGACGTGTCGTCGAAACGGCCCAGCGCGTTGGTCAGCTCCATCACCGCCGCGATCGCGGTATTGAACGTGGTGCGACGGCCGATGTCGTCACCGGCCTTGGCGATGGTTTCGTGGGTCTTGCGGCGAAGATCCTTCTGAATGTCGTCGAGACTACTCACATCAAGCGCCGGCGGCGTTCCCGCCGCCACATGGTCGGCGACCAGCTTCCACAGCCGCTTGAGGAAGCGGTGCGAGCCTTCGACGCCGGAATCCGACCACTCCAGAGACTGTTCCGGCGGGGCGGCGAACATCACGAAAAGACGCACGGTATCCGCGCCGAAGCGATCGATCATCGCCTGCGGGTCGACGCCGTTGTTCTTCGACTTGGACATCTTTTCGATGCCGCCCATCTCGACCGGCTGGCCGTCGCTCGCCAATCGGGCGCTGGTCGGGCGGCCCTTGTCGTCACGCTCGACTTCCACGTCGGCTGGGTTGAACCACGCCTTGCCGCCGTTGGTTTCTTCGCGATAGAAGGTTTCGGCGATTACCATGCCCTGAGTGAGCAGTCGCTGGAACGGCTCGTCGCTATTGACCAGACCTTCGTCGCGCATCAGCTTGTGAAAGAAACGGGCATAGAGCAGATGCAGGATCGCGTGTTCGATACCGCCGATGTAGAGATCCACCGGCAGCCAGTAGTCGGCGCGGTCGTCGAGCATCGCTTCCGGGTTGTCGGCACAGCAGAAGCGGGCGTAGTACCAGGACGATTCCATGAAGGTATCGAAGGTGTCGGTTTCTCGCGTCCAGCCGTCGCCCAGATCGTAGAAGGATGGCATCTTCTTGAGCGGCGAGCCCGACGCGTCGACCTCGACTTCCATCGGCAACGCGACCGGCAATTCGTCGTCGGTGAGTGGAACGGTCTGGCCTTCCGGGCCGTACTTGACCGGAATCGGCGCGCCCCAGTAGCGCTGGCGGGCGACGCCCCAGTCACGCAGGCGATAGTGGGTCTTGGTCTTGCCGAGGCCTCGGGACTCGAGCTCGGCAGCGATGGCATCGAACGCGGCATCGAATTCGAGACCGTCAAACTCGCCCGAGTGAATCAGCTTGCCGTGATCGACATAGGCACTGGCGGAGAGGTCCGGCACGTTGCCCTCGGCGTCGGCGATGACCGCCTGAATCGGAAGCTCGTACTTGGTAGCGAACTCCCAGTCGCGCTGGTCGTGTGCGGGCACGGCCATGACGGCGCCGGTGCCGTACTCCATCAGCACGAAATTGGCGACGAAGATCGGCACTTCCTGGCCGGTCAGCGGATGAAGCGCGCGATAACCGGTGTCGCGACCCCGTTTTTCCATGGTCGCGAGCTCGGCTTCGGAGTTGCCACCTTGCTGACATTCGATCAGGAATTCGGCCATGGCCGGATCCTGCTCGGCGGCCTTTCTGGCCAGCGGATGGCCGGCAGCCACAGCGACGTAGGTGACGCCGAAAAGGGTATCGGGGCGGGTGGTATAGACCTCGAGCCGCTCAGGCTGATCGTCGCCGTCGCCGTCCCCGGCCTTGACGGCAAAGCTCAGCTCGACGCCGCGAGACTTGCCGATCCAGTTGCGCTGCATGGTCTTGACCTGCTCGGGCCATTCCACCTTGTCGAGGTCGGCCAGCAGCTCATCGGCATAGTCGGTGATCTTCAGAAACCACAGCGGAATCTCCTTGCGCTCGACACGGGCGCCGGAGCGCCAGCCACGGCCGTCGATGACCTGTTCGTTGGCGAGCACGGTCTGATCGACAGGGTCCCAGTTGACCGTCGACATCTTCTTGTAGACGACGCCTTTCTCGACCAGCTTGGCGAAGAACCACTGCTCCCACCGGTAGTAGTCGACATCGCAGGTCGCGAACTCACGACTCCAGTCGTAGGCGAAGCCGAGTGACTTGAGCTGGCCGCGCATGGTATCGATGTTTTCGTAGGTCCACTTGCCGGGTGCCACGCGGTTCTTGATGGCGGCATTTTCGGCCGGCATTCCGAAAGCGTCCCACCCCATTGGCTGCAGCACGTTCTTGCCCTGCATGCGCTGGAAACGGGTCACCACGTCGCCGATGGTGTAGTTGCGCACGTGACCCATATGCAGCTTGCCGCTGGGATAGGGGAACATCGACAGGCAATAGAACTTCTCGCGCGTCGCATCCTCGACGGCCTTGAAGCTCTGGTTCTGGTTCCAGTATTGCTGTGCGGCGTTTTCAATCGCTTGCGGGTTGTACTGTGCGTCCATCGGTTTGGTCAGGCACCTTGCGTTCGGCGTGTGGGAGCGCCAGAGTCCCCGCGAAAAGCTATACTCATGGCAGACGAAAAGAGCGGGGCCGGCTTGATTTTCAGGGCCACAAGCATACCCCAGACCTATCGTCGCAAGTAAGAGCCTGGCATCAAGGCCGGGTGAATCGATCCGCAGCAGAAAAAGGGGATAGCCATGGATGAGCAACAGTCACGACCCGAGGCGCGTTCCCGTCTCAGTGAAGCCTATGAACGCATTCTGACCCGTTTGAAGGACGGCGGCGGGGAACTCTCCTGGGACAGCTTCCAGCACGAACTCGACGAAGCCGTAGCGTTCGAGGCCGAGTTCGAGGAGTTCACCAAAGATGAGATGGCGTTGCTGCGGGCCTGGGTCGAGCGCGACATGCGCGACTTTCGCCAGTTTCTCGCCAAGGGCGGCGAGGGTGTCGCGTCCTGGCTGGGGATCGATCTCGACGTGCTCTCGCGCCGAGTCAGCGAAGCGCTGTTCTCGATCGCCGATCGCACTACCATCGACCGTGAACGCTTCGAAGACGATCTCGAAGCCGCGCGTGCCGACTACACGGCCGGGGAAGT
The DNA here is from genome assembly GCF_003206035.1 of Salinicola sp. CPA57. Taxonomy (NCBI): domain Bacteria; kingdom Pseudomonadati; phylum Pseudomonadota; class Gammaproteobacteria; order Oceanospirillales; family Halomonadaceae; genus Salinicola; species Salinicola sp. CPA57. The sequence continues at coordinate 782,661 of NZ_PZJR01000003.1, read as the reverse complement.
GGCCCTGCCGGGCCGGATGAGCTGCGTTCACTGCGGGGCGGGCGTATTGCTCGAGCAGGTCGCGCGACTCGATGCCTGCCATGCGTGCGGACACCGCTACTTCCAGCGTGACTCCGATGCCCCCCGGCCTGATCCCCGGTCCTGAGCGGGCGATCGACGTCTTCGACCGACGGGCCTCGGCCCGTCGGTCGTATCGGCGGAAGCCAATTCAGGCGACGGATCACGTCGTGGCGCGGTTCAGGTCGCGGGTTGGGCGAGAGGTTTCGGTGCGCGTTGCCATTCGGACTCGTCGGCATCCAGCGCCCGGTGCGATGACTCCGGCAGGCGTAGACCGCCCCACATCGCTAGTAGCGTGATCGCGATCAAGTAGATCGCTGGCGACAGGTTATTGCCGGTGCGCTCGATCAACCAGGTCGCGACCAGCGGTGCCGTTCCGCCGAAGATCGTGTAGGAGACGTTGTAGCAAAGCGCCGAGGCGGTATAACGCACGCGCGTCGGAAACTGCTCCGACAACAAAACGGCCGTCACCACGCCGCAGATCACCGCGCCTACCGCCATCAGCATCGCGCCGATCAGCGATGCCCACCATTCGCCGCTACCGGCCAGCGTGTAAGCAGGGAAGACCGCCACGATGAGGCAGATTCCCGCGGTCAGTATCGTCTTGCGGCGTCCGACCCGGTCGGTATAACGGCCCACGAACGGACACAGCGCGGCCGCGAACAGCAGCGCGCCGAGACTGGCCAGCAGCGCGGTGGGACGTGAAGCATGCCCCACGACCTGCATGTAGGTGAAGAATGTTAGACTGTAGTGAACCACGATTACAGGCTAGCGTCATGGCTCAGGCAATCAGCTATATCCGCTTCTCTAGCGCCCTGCAACGCGGGGGCTCTTCTACAGATCGACAGTCTCGCATGATCGCCGACTGGCTCAAAGCTCATCCTGACGTTTCGCTATCTCCGATCAGCGCCAGCGACGAAGGTAGAAGCGGATTCAGCGGGGCACACCTACAGCACGGCCTAGGCCAGATTCTCGCAGCTATAGAAGACGGGAAGATAGCTACCGGGGATTTTATCCTAATCGAGGCAATGGACCGTCTAGGGCGTCTACCGCCGTTGGAGATGCTGTCACTTTTACAGCGAATCGTCGGCGCTGGGGTAAATGTCGTAACGCTGGAAGACTCTCAGACGTATTCGAAAGAGAGCTTGAACGAGAAAATCGGGGATTTGTTCATTCTCGTGGGGAAAATCTCTCAAGCGCACGAATATTCAAAAAATCTAAGCAGGCGCATGAAAGCTGCTTATGAATCGAAACGGCAGAAAGCGAAAGACGGGGAAACGATCAAACGTTATACGCCGTTCTGGCTAACATCTGATGGAAAAATAATTGAAGAATGGAAGGAGGGAATAGAGCGAGTAGTTGAATACTATTTGAAAGGGTGGGGGCCGCGAAATATCGTCATTGAGCTAGTTTCAAAAAATTTGATTCCTGAAAATACGACGACACAATCCGTTAGAAAATGGCTCAGATCAAAAGCGCTTGTAGGCTCTTGGGATAACAACGGCGATGAGATTGAAAACGTTGTCGATGCTGTGATTGATCGTGAAACGTTCTATCGTGTGCAAACAGAAATCAAAAGACGTGAAGTGGATCATAGCCCGCGATCTACGTTCAAATTGTCCGGGCTGATCAAATGCAAAGAATGTGGTAGTTCGTACTACATCACCAAAAAAATGGTGAAGGGCTACCCCCAGCATTCAGCAAAATGTTTGGGTCGCGAGAAAAAGGGGGCTGATTTCTGCTCAAATCAAAAGCAGCTTCCTTACGTCGTTCTATTACACGCTCTCGAATCCTATCTACCCGAACAACTATCACAGTTAGCATACGATTCTTCGTTAGATGAAGAGTTAAATAAAATATCTGCCTTGAAGTCTGAACGCACAGCGATTGATGATCAGCTAAACGTACTTCTCGACATGCTACTGTCGATGCCCGATCAATCTAACCTGAAAGCTAAATTTGAACAGCTATCAGCATCGAAAGATGAGATTGAAACTAAAATCGCAAATCTAGAAGTTTCGTTAGTAGACCGTGGGGCTAGTGTATCAATTAATAGTGTTGTCATGAACGCTAACATGAGTATTGATGAAATTCTGTCTGATGACACTGCTACACGAGAAACTTTAAAAAAGACAAATTGGCGGATTATAGCATTTGACAGTAAATTCTCAGTGAATGTCGGTAGCGCTGGAAATGTTGATTATGAGATAGTAAAGCGTCGAGCGAAATTTAATGCGCTATACGTCACACGCACAGTGCCCGAACATGAAGTTTTTAACGAATCGACAGACGAATATGATGTGATTGAGGCTGAAACGGAATGGTTGGCGTTCGTGAGTGGCGAGCTAGTAGCAACGGCGCAGAGTGAAGACAAAGTTGAAAATATATTAGGTGAAAAGAATGCTTGAATTAAAAGAACTACCTTGGCAGTTGATTATTTCTGGTGTAGGCATCTTTGCACAAATGGCCATAGCGAGCGGAAATAACAAGGCGGTTGACAAGCGGGCTAAGACGGAGCTTGCGCAGCGCGAAGAAGAATTTAGAGATTTGGTATCAAGGGAAGCAAGCAACTACGAACAGCGGAAATTAGAGTCTGATCGGGCCGTGAATGCGTTCATAGCTGATAAACGACAAGCGTGGATCGATGAGTTGAGAAAAGATGTAGCTCATTACCTAGCACTATCACAGGAAATCGCGTGGAGGTGGGCTGCGATAAGATCAGAGGTAAATGATTATCGCAAAGGATTAAAAAATGAGTTGGATAAAGGTGGTGTGTCGAATGTAGATATCGAAGACGCGGTTGAAAGTTATGCGACAAGAGTTGCTAAAGATTTCGTCGAAGGAAATGGTGAAAGAGATAGAGTTCATCATGAAATACTGTTCATGATTATGTTTAGGTTGAATCCGGGCGAGAAAAAACACCAGAGCTTAAGAGGTGTTCTTTCTGAGATTAGGAAAAACCTGCACGAATTACAGCAAGAGAAAGAGCACTCAGCACGCAGAAAGATCATGAATGCTGTGAAGAATGGAGTTAAGAAGGCGGAAGAAGTAACCGAGGAGGTGCTTAAAGATGAATGGGAAAAAATTAAGATAGAAGCGAGAGCGATATAACTCATAAATACCCTCATATTATTGAGGGTATTTTTTTGGCTACAATTTTAGGTGTCGATCAAAGTTTCACGAATACCGGAATCGTCATCATAGACGATCAGAAAATGATTCATCACGAAGTGATAGCATCAGATAAGAATCAATCTCGTTTAGTGCGTGCACAGATGATAGCTGAGCGGGTGCTAGATATAGCAATCGTGCACAGCGTCGAAGGCGTGAGAATTGAAGGACTATCGCTTGGATCCATCAGCAGCAGTACACGCGATCTAGCGGGGCTTCAATTTCTGATTTTAGATCGTCTGACATCGATAGCGTTAGAACCGCTCGTCATCGCGCCCACATCTCTAAAGAAAAAATTCACAGGCAACGGCAGGGCATCGAAAGACGAAATGCTAGACGCAGTGGCAGCGGACGTTAGAGCCATATTCAACCAAATTCCGAAATCCCGTGGGCGCTACGATCTAGCTGACGCATATGCTCTTGCATCGATAATAATGTGATGCTATAAAACGCTACATCATCAAACGTAGAGAGTTTTAAGAATGGCAAAGTCACAGCTAGCAACATACACTGAGAAAGAAGCGCTACTGAAAAAATTGCAGGCTGAATTGTTAGCGCTCGAATCGAATGAAGATTTTAAGAAAGACATTGAATTTAAAGAAAAACTTGAAGCGCTCATGAAGAAATACGAGAAGAGCGAGCGTGACGTAACTGAAATGCTGAATCCGTCGACGGAGCAGCAGAGCGCTAGCAGCGGCACGCGTCGTAAGCGTAAGCTCAAAATCTACAAAAACCCTGAAACTGGGGAAGTCGTCGAGACTCGCGGTGGCAATCACAAACAGCTTAAGCATTGGAAAGCAGAGTTTGGTGATGAAAAGGTCGAATCGTGGCTGGTACGCGAAGAAGACTAAAATTGAAAGCGATCATGAACAAAAAACCCCGCATCTGCGGGGTTTTTCTATTGGTTAAAACATACTCAGCAAAGTCGCCGCACTCGATCCCAGCACCGCAGCAACGGTAGGGTTCTCTAACATCTGCCGAATCTTGCCTTTAGCAGCGTCTTTTTCAGCATCAGATGTTTCAGCCTTATCAATTTTCTCGATCAAACCGGTGATGCTGGCTTCAATATGCTGAAGGTTGTGATCGCCGATTTGAATACCTTGAGAATTGTTGATGTGAAACGTTTGAGATGTCGGGGCGGGACTGGATCGCTTCAAGGAACTGGTTTTCTCTAATTTTAGGTTCCAATGCGGTGGTATATCATCCAGCAAACCGGGTGAGTAGTCGACATCAAGTATAGTGTATTGTTCCTCTTTCTTGTTGGGTAAAACCCTAATCAACGTATCCCCCTCGGACACATTGATATCATCAACATATATAGAAGCAGCGTGACCACCTTTAGAGCCTACGCGAGTTTTATAGTTTTCTGAACGAGTTCCATCTTTCCGTAGGATATATACAGTATCGTTGTGAATTGATTCGAAAGGATTCATCTGTAAAGCCTCATAGATTAGCGTTGCCTACCGAAAGTTAACATTACCTTCATCTAGCTTCCATTCTTTCATCGACTTGGTAAACTTTCGTCTATTGTCAGCTAGCGACAGTGCTTGAAGGTTTTCTAGTGAATGAATGAAGGTCACATCACGCCAGCCCGCACGCTTGAAGCGAGATACAGGTACGATATGGTCAACGCTCCATTCGATTCCCCAAGTCTCCCATGTCCAGCCGTTCGCAGCCATCATTGGGGCTAGGTGGTCCTTCAGGTCGTCAGCAGTGTACCCGAGATGGTCCCAAGGGTTACCCCATGGCTGACGCTCGATGCGGTTGAGCATACGCGTTGCGAGACGAGTTAGACGACGATCTAGAGAGCCGTAGTAGCGCTGATAGTACTGTGACTGCGTAGCGCGTCTACGTGCGTACTGCACAGCGTTGTGTCGAGCGTTTGCAGCGTCAGAGCATGATACACAGCGATTTGTAGCGATGTAGCGAAGAGTCGACGCGCATTTTTTGCATGCTATTTTAGATTCGAATTTGTTTGATTTGATAGATTGTTTTGACATGTGAACATCTCCTTTTCATTGTTCACATGTATTTATTACTGATTTCAATAATTTATAACCGGTTATAATGAATATCGAGAATAGCTAAATATCTGTGTAGTTTTGACATAGTTACATCCTCCTAAAGAAAAAGCCCTCAACTGAGGGCTTTTTTATTTTCCTCTTCTCGTTGCCTAACCTGACGCGGCGACATCATGTTAGCTCTGTTATAGATAACGTCCTCTAGCTCTAGTCTAAATGATTCGTATATCTCGGCAGATTGCACGATTTCTAAAACCTGTTCTAAAGTAAAATCTTTGCGTTTGACGCCTAATCTGAAAAAAACTTCCGCATGTTCGATAAATTTAGGATTGCTGTCTCTTAATGTCGTCATGAATTCCCAGTGGTTAGCTCTACCATTAATATTGAATTCAGAAAGTATTTCGGTTTTCTCAAAATACTGACAGACTCCGGTTTTTATCTGACCGGTTTTGAAATTTCGGATTACGTATAGAACAGAGTCAAGATGATTGTGATGTGACATAGTTTGTCCTTTTTTATTGTTTCTTACGAACGTTGTACGCATGCCGCGAATTCTCAATATTCTTTATAAAATCTCTATTGACAGCACTATCATTTTGAATCGCTGCGTTAACTAGTGATTCGACAATACATGAGACAGTAGAATCATGTTGATCAGCTAAAAGCACTATTGTGTGAAAAATGTTGCTGTCTAGAGTTTGGTGATATGATTTGCGAGCCATTATATTACCTCCAGGGTTATTAGTTGTTGGCTATGATTGTTTCTTGTGAATAGTACGTGTTCATGATGTCTACGTATTGAGAGTAAGAACGTGGTTTTAGGCGTATCCCTGATTTCAATTGACTCTCTTTATATGAGCGAGTTTTGACAACAGCACGAGGAATTACAGTTAAGCGGTTGCGTTCAACGATGCTCTCAATTTGTTGAACCGCTTCACGAACTACGGTAGCGTTTGGAAATTTGGCTTTAAGATAATCTGCGCGCCGTTTGTCGACTACGAATAAATCAACTCGAATATCAGACATATCTCGATTACGAATAATAGTTCTGTTGCAAAATTGGTTGCACGACATAACATTTCTCTCGAAATCAATTTCAGCGCGAGTGACGCCAAACACATCATTTAGCGCGTGAATTTCGTTGCTATCTGCGTTAGCACTACTCACACAAATAGCGTTAGCGACAGTATCGTAATCGTTCAAACCATGCGGGGTGTTAACGACAGGAATGGAAAATAGATACTCGTATTTGCTATTACAGTTAGCGATTGCCCGCGCGTTGCCGATTTTACTCATCGCATCTTGAATGACGTAATGCTGAATGCCGTGACCACGATTATTAAACCAGTTTTTATTTGGATCAGAGTTATCACGCTTAGTAGCGGTCCAATTTTCGTCGATGTAATAGTGAATAAACACATTCTCGCGTTCGTTTACTACTGGCCCCATCGACACGTCATTGAATGCGAAACCCGCATTCCTCATCACATAGTAAGATTCAGACAGGGTGAAATCAGCAGATAGAATCTTAACGCTATTGAATTGCTCTAAAAGCGATGTGTTTATAATTGATCCAGCAGTTAGTAGGGTGGTGCGCTTTTCCAGTGCCTCATCGATACTGATGAAATTTTCTAGTCTGAATTTGGGGATATATGTCGTATGTGACGCAGACAAGACGAACGTAAAAAAATCTTTAATGTTTGATGCTTCGAATAGATCGTCATGCTCACTACCTGCTAGCAGGGCTTCAACCTGAGAACGTTTGCCGTCTTTCACTGTGACTGAATACCGCCCTTCGTCTGCTGACACGAAATTGAGATATGATGTGATTAGATCGAAACTAGATTTGTAGATCGATAGTGCGTGAGCTTTGTGAAATGACATCGATTCGTCAATGCTTAGATCATACTCATTGAACATCGAAAGACCGCGAAATAGAGCTAATTTGAACGTGGCGTGGGTCGATATGATGACTGACGCGCTCGACTGCATGATCTCATTACAGAATGCATGAGTAGTAGAGCCGTTAACGCTATCGCCGTGGATGACTTTAACTGATAGGTGGGGATTTAGTAGCTGTAGTAATCTTTGCTGTTCTTTAGCTAGATCGATAGACGGGACTAGATGAATGGTTTGCCTTTTAGATTGTGCTAATCGCTTTAGCTGTGTGTATGACTTGCCGAATCCGGCACGAGTTTGGTCGTAATCTAACATTTTTGTTTTTACACTCCGGTATTTTTCAATGCTGTACTGTTATTTAGCCCTCGATTTGAATAATTAAACATGGATTTAATTTCAACTGGCTATGACTAATGTTCTCATGAAACGTTGATTCGTCAAGTCTTCAAAGTAAGATTTGAGCGCCCACTATTGGGATTATATTTTTTAGGACTTTTTTCTATATATATATAGGAAAAGGTCCCATTTTTTAATAAACGTAATTCTTAATGAATAGATGCCAATTGGCAGGGGTAGGGGTTTCAGTAGCGAAAGCGAAACGGGGTTGGGGTTGTGCGTAGCACATATTGAGAAAGGACATCAAAAACATGTTGATGTGCTCGTGAACTCACACATCAAAGCGATTTCACATTGTCTCGTGATAAAAACACATCACATCGACAATGCATCATCGCATATCAACCCCAAAAGCGTTTGTACTGACGTACAGAAACCCACAAACCCAAATGATTATGAACAGTTTCATGAGGTGATAACGTCAAAACCAAAACGTGATAGAGAGAATGGACCCAATAGCGGGCGTTCAAATAGGGCTTCTATTTTGCCCCACATTGAACGATCTCACATTAACCAATGCCGTTGCCTGCATATCAACGAAAATCGAACAGAAGGGCTCACAGAGCGATATACCTAGATCACGTGGAAACTAAATACAGATACGAATTAAAATAATAATAACGAGAACAAGAATTCATGGATTACATAACGCCTTTTCTACTAATTTTCGGCATCACGCCACCTTTTATTTTCGCTGGTGTAGTTGCAGCAGTGCTACGCGTACTGATACTAGCTCGCTACCCACCACCGCCACGCCCTCCGTTTTTAGAGACGCTCAGACAAGCACTAGTAGCATTCATACTAATCATCAGCATAAACCCGTTCGCTATATATGCCGGTGTCGATCCCGCGCTAATAGTTCCGATTGCGATAGCTTTAGCACTATCCGGCCCCGAAAATTCAGCTAGATATTGCGTCAGATTCATCAAATTATTTTTACCTGAAACTTTTAGACAAAAAGTTGAAGATTTAGAAAAACGTGACAAAGAATTGACAAAGAAAGAAAAGGAATAAAACCGATTTTAATGTTGTCGAAACGGTTTCATAACTACAGACAACGAGGAAAACAAAAATGTTCATAGCAAAATTATTAAGATTTTTTGGATCACATATCACAGCAATCATTATCGCAGTTCTACTATCGTGCAATGCTCTACAAGCGATACAAATTTATCAGCTACAGGATAACGTCTCAGAGCTACGTCAAGAGAAAATCGAAATGCAACGGGATTCACTAGATCAGACAATAAAAATTAAAGATGAATACAATGAGAAAATTGATGAAATCTATAAAAAATACAATCAACAAATTGAAGACATACGCACTTCAAAAAATCGTCTTATTGATGATTTTAACGCTCAGCGTCTCAAGCTGCGCTCAGACATCGCAACAGCAAACGTATCTGCAAACGAGCTATCACGTAGCGCCGTCACTGCTGCTAAAACGCAATGCAGACTATCAACAAAATTTGTCGAATCTCTTATTCGAGAAGCCGCTAGAGCAGACACAACAACAGAACAATTGAATGCCCTAATAGACGCTGTAGAGGCTCAGGAAGGCACTAACGAGGCTATGTAAGACATTTTACGTATTGACAGTGTTATTGTCGGAACAAATAATAAACCGCTTAGGGCACTACATAGAGAGGAATAATAAATGAACGATTCGAGGTTAACATCATTGGATATAGCGAAAACTGCGATCAACAATTCAGAGAAAATAGAATTGAGGTCTCCGATTTGTTAGACAGACTTTTTGAATAGTATTCAGCAAACGATGACGGATGATGAAATTAACGCAATAGCTTTCGATGATATGTTTGATGCATACAAGACATTTTACGAGTACATCATATCGTGATTAGTTGCATGGGATGTAGGGAAAGGCGCGATAAAATAAAGAAATACATAGACGATTTCAGAGAAAACGTTAAACGAATGAAAGAGAAGAATAAAAATGAGCAACCAGAAAATGGATGCGCTAATAGCAGCGATGATAGATCAAACACGAGCAATTGATGAGCTAGTTAGAGTCGTAGACGAGCAGAACATGATGTTGAATCAGAGCAGTGATGAAGAGATAGAGAAAGATTATATTGAAATTCGTCAGATGAATGGGAAAGTTTTAAGAGTCCCAAAAAAATGATTGATCAATACTATTTTGTAAAATATCAGAAAGACGGCAGAGTTTACGCATCTGTCTATAAACGAAATAGTCAATATCTAATGCTGGACTAATACTATTATTCAGAAGCAGAAATAATTTTAGTAGAGCTAATTCATACGATCAACGGTAAACCTGTTGTCTCTATAGCTGGATCATTCAGGACGTACTTTCATTTAATTTTACGGTTCACGTCAGAGACTATCAAGTTTCTAGACAACGACGAACAACAGCATATATACAATCTACTGTTAATCAAACAATATACCGCACATAAGCCCGCCTAATCCCTCCTACTAAGATAATTCGAACAATATGATAAAACCTCTCAGAAGGGCTCGTTGGTGCCCTGACGTGGATGTATTTTGCCTAAATACATTCATGAACATATACAACCAAATAAAAACCACCAGAGCAATATCAGATGATGGCATTGAACGTTTAATCGAACGTGAATCAGTAGAGCTAACAGCATATCAGGATGTCGCTGGTATCTGGACTATTGGAGTAGGGCATACCGGCGCTGATGTCTATGAAGGGCTAACGGTCACATACGATCAGGCTATCTCGTTATTACACGCTGACATAGAGCGATTCGAGACAGTAGTTAATAGGTGTATTGATGTCTACCTAGAGCAACACGAATACGATGCGCTGGTATCGCTAGCGTTCAACATCGGCGTTCATGCATTCAAGACGAGCACAGTAGTTCGTTTGATCAACGCTAATGACTTCCTCGGAGCTGCTGACGCTTTCATGATGTGGAAAAAGGCTGGTGCAAGAGTGGTTCAGGGATTGATCAATCGTCGCAAAGATGAACGTGCTCAATTCTTGGGTATTGGGTTATGAGTCAGCATCAATATTCACATCTCTATAAAACCCGATCATGGTTTCGTTTACGTCAGAAACAGCTAATGAAAGCGCCGCTCTGTGCATTCTGTCTCAAACGCGGAATCTACACACAAGCGCGCATAGTCGATCACATTACGCGACATCGTGGCGATACTGAGCTATTCAGTGATCCAGACAATCTACAGTCACTATGCAAGCGGTGTCATGACAGTACGAAGCAGAGACTAGAGAAGCGTGACGTTCAGGCATTCGGCTTTGACGCTGATGGATTCCCGCTCGACCCTGATTCGCACTGGAACTAAACATCAGAACGCGGCCTAAATAACTGTTCCCATACAGTTGCGTATATTTGGCCGAATAATATAATAAACCTAATACGATTATCACTATCTTTGTAATAATGACGATCAACTGTGTCATCGTCATGATAAAAAGCGACACCATACCTAGGATTTTTATAACGGTTTCCTGTCGTAGGTGAAATGTTGTTTAGCATGTCTTCTAAAGCTGATATGTGTCGATGCGTAATCTCTTCACCTGAATTATTATGCGCGAGATCATTACGTATTTTAAATATCTTTTTAATGGGTGTAACTAGAATGTCTGGGAAACCTAGATTCTTACACACGCCGACCCGCATTTCATTCGATGTCAACAAACCTTCGAAAAGGTCAGCACCAGTTTTAGAGATTAGCCAATGATCTAATAGTGTCTCTAAATGAAAACTACTGCGCAATACGACACCGATATGATCTTCATTAAACATTAGCTTTGCAATGCTAGTTAATTCAGTAGCAACGTGATCATCTGCGTCAAAGTCAATGCGCATGCTTGATATCTCCTTTTGACTGTCCTCATAGATTACATCAATGGGGGGTGGAATGGAATGCGTACAACCCTAACCACTGCTGACCGCGCTCCACCCCCGAAAAATTATAACTTCCGGTATTCGAGTTTTCATAAATCCCTAAATAATAAAAAGAAAAGGGAATTATTATGGGCGCACGCGGACCGAAATCTAAAAATGAATTGTCTCTAATCGATAATTCTACAACTCAAATTCAACAGCGAATCGCACCCCCGGCAGATTTGACTAAAAACGAGCAGTCAATCTTTCAGGATTTAGTCAATCAGTTACCCGCATCTTGGTTTAACAAAACTCACATCTCTATGATGTGCCAATACTGTAGACACGTTTCAACGTCTCAGATGATCGCATATCAACTGCAACAACTCACAGCACAGCAACTACTAAATGAAGAGGGACTAACAAGATTCGATAAATTGTCGAAAATGCAGGAAAGAGAAACGCGAGCAATTACAACATTAATGCGTTCAATGAGACTTACGCATCAAGCGACGTACGATCATAAAACATCTCACACCGCTAAGCATGCCGCCGGTCAGGCGATAGATAAAAAGCCTTGGGAATGAATAACAACAATAATATGAGCAGGGCAGAACGTAATATTGAATGGATTGAGACACATTGCTATGTGCCTGATGGTAAGCTCGCCGGTCAACGTGTTCAATTAACTGATCACCAAAAATTGTGGATGATCTCTATATACGACAGCCCCACACGAACATTCATTCTTTCGATGCCGCGAAAAAACGCTAAGACAGCTCTTAGTGCATTTCTTTTGCTATTACATCTTGTCGGACCCGAAGCCGTTAGAAACGGACAGCTATATTCATCTGCTAATTCCCGCGATCAGGCCGCAATTCTATTCAAATACGCAGCAGCATCGGTACGTCTAAGCCCGACTCTATCAGATTTCGTATCAGTCAAAGATTCAGCTAAATCGATAGAATGCCCGCAGCTCGGTACAGTCTACCGGGCACTGTCAGCAGACGCTAAGACAGCTCACGGGCTAAGCCCGGTCTTTATTGTTCATGATGAGCTGGGACAAGTGAAAGGCTCGCGATCAGAGCTATACGACACGCTAGAGACTGGTTCAGCAGCGCATGATAATCCGTTGTCGATCATCATATCGACGCAAGCGAGTACAGATAACGATCTGCTTTCTCTTTTAATTGATGACGCGTTGCAAGGTGAAGACCCGAAACGCAAGGTCATTTTATGCACGTATGACGGTGAACATGTCTATTCAGATGAAGCGCTAAACGCAGCAAACCCGCATTTTGGCGATTTTATGAATCAAGACGAGTTACGCGACATCGCTAAACGCGCACAGCGTATGCCGTCACTCGATGCAGCATATCGGAACTTGCATTTAAATCAGCGAATAGCTGTAGACGATAAATTTATTTCACTAAATGTCTGGAAAGAAAATTCAGGAAAACCTGAAACGTGGCGCGGTCAGAGAGTTTGGGCTGGGCTCGATCTATCAGCAGTCTCAGATTTAACGTCTTTAGTACTACTCACAGAGTCGGGTGACGTGCACTGTTTCAACTGGCTACCAGCAGACGGAATACATGATAAAGCGGCTAGAGACCGCGTTGACTGGCCAACATACGCTAAAAATGGACACCTAGAACTTATTCCCGGCAGAACTATCAGTTACGATTTTGTTGCTCAACGTCTGCTTGAGATATTCAACAATTGTGATGTTCAGGCGATAGCGTTTGATAGATACAACATGCGTTTTCTGATTCCAGAACTACAGAGACTCGAATTTAGCCCCACTATGATCGATAAATTTAGAGAGTTTGGTCAAGGTTTCGTATCGATGAGCCCAGCAATTCGAACATTAGAAGAGTTATTACTAAACCAAAAACTCAGACATGGGAATAACGCAGTTTTGAATATCTGCGCGCATAACGTAACGACTCAATCAGACCCAGCAGGTAATAGAAAATTTGTTAAACCCGATTCTAGACATGATTCAGGCCGAAAAATCGATGCCATGGTTTCGCTAGCTATGGCTGTAGGCGTTAGACAGTCACATGAATTAGAAGAGAAAAAACCTAAATTAAAGCTAAATGCTCTGAAGTTCTATTAAAAATTTCCCTAAATACAATCATATAATAATAAAAACGAGAATAATAATAAAATGAGTAAAAAAGTCGCTTATTCAGTTTTGAGTATCACTAAATCAGTTGATGACGGTGAATCAAGAGAAATCTACGGCATTGCAACTACCCCAGCGCCCGATAGGGAAGGTGATGTTATAGATTCAACTGGCATTCAATATGCAGAATCATTACCGCTATTGCTGCATCACGATCACAAAAGCCCCGTTGGCACTGTTGAATTTTATGAAAAAACCGAAGCTGGTATTAAATTTAAAGCCAAAATTGCAAAAATCGAAGAAGAAGGGGCTTTAAAAACACGTACTGATGAAGCGTGGCAGTCTGTTAAATCCGGCATCATAAAAGGCGTTTCAATCGGTTTCCGCGTAATTGACGGCGCTATTGAGGTCATGAAATCAGGCGGAATACATTTCAAATCGATAGAGGTATATGAATTATCGCTAGTAACTGTTCCGGCAAATGCTCAGGCAACAATACTAGCTCTAAAATCTTATGATTCAAATAGTGATGATGATGTTGAATCTGAGAGCCCCGCGACTACTGTTTCGCAAACTATAATTAACAATAACGATATTGTAAAAAATCATAATAATAAAGGAAAAGAAAATTTTATGAAAATCTCTGATCAGATTAAGAGTTACGAAACAAAAATCGTGGCTCTAAAAAAACAATTAGAAGAAGTCTTTGAAAAATCACTAGCTGAATCTCGTGAATTAGACGAAGAAGAGGAAGGCCGATATGCTTCTATCAAAGAAGAAATCACTAATTCTGAAAAGCATTTAGGTCGTCTAAAAGATTTCGAAAAAACTATTTCTAAAGAAGAAAACACAGTTGAAGTTGCAGAACAAAATGAATCTGTTAAATCTTTCTCTATGCCAGCCCAGCCTAAAAAATTCGTAGAAAAAGGCGTTAAATTCGCTCGTTTCGCTAAAGCCGTTCGCGGTGCTAAAGGTGATTTACGTACTGCTGCTGAACATGCCAAAAAATTTACTGATACCCCAGAAGTTTATAACGCAATAAAAGCAATGGTCGACAGCGGTACTACTACTAACGCTGACTATTCTGCGCTAACTGACTATCAGAACATTCAGAGCGATTTCATCGAATTTCTACGTCCCCGTACAATCATCGGTCAGCTAGACGGTTTCCGTTTTGCTCCCTTTAATGTTCGAATCAAGGGCCAAAATCAAGGTTCTGTTGCTCAGTTCGTAGGCGAAGCAAAAATGAAGCCTGTAACTTCACTAGGTTTCAACTCTATTCTATTAGAAGAATACAAGCTCGCAGCTCTAGTAACTGTCTCTGATGAGCTTCTACGTAACGCAGATCCTCGCATTGATCTCACTATTCGTGACGATCTTGCTAACGCAATCGCTCAGGCTGTCGACCTACAGTTTATCAATCCGCTAGCTGATGGTGTCGAAGGCGTTAGCCCAGCATCTGTTACTAACGGTGTTACAGCTATCCCCGCTTCCGGCGTTACTGCTGATGATCTACGTCGCGATCTAACTAAGCTAAAGATCAACATGAGCAATGCAAAAATTGGTTATGGCGGTGCATACATCGTTCTAGACACTGCTATTCGTCTACAAATCGAAAATATGCGTACTGCCCTTGGTTCTGCTGAATTCCCAGAACTCGCTGACAGTCGTCTAATGGGTCTACCTGTAGTTGAATCAGAAAATGTTGGTAACAACATCGTTCTCGTTAAAACCAACGAAATTTACATGAATCAAGACAACATCGTCATCGATACTAGTCGTGAAGCGTCTGTTCTAATGTCTAATGATCCAAATAACGACAGCGGTTCTCTAGTTTCACTATGGCAGACTAACCAGCAAGGTTTCTTAGCTGAACAGTATGTTAACTGGCAGAAACGTCGCGATGCAGCCGTCCAGTATATCAGCGGTGCAAATTATGGCGGTTTAGAAACTGGTGAATAATAAGTAGTTTCTTAGCAATAACAACAATAATAGCTAAGTTTGAAACCCTCATTCGAGGGTTTCTTTTTTGCTAAATATAATAAAGAAATAGGAAATCTATAATAATGACAACAATCAGGTTCACTAAACGTTGCGCTAGCTATCGAGAAAATCAAGTTATTTCAGTCAAACCAGCAGAAGCAAATGTTTTTGTTGCTATTGGCGTTGCCGAAATAATGAATGATTCGGATAGTTTTGATAAAGAAATAAAATCAGACAGTACAGTTAAAAAGAAAAAACGATCTCCAAAAACAAAAAATACAGGAGAATAATCGATGGGTATTTTTGACAGATTTAAGAAAAAGTCGTTAGCAATAGACTATAGAAACACAACCGATAGAGTCAGAGAACCATTCACAGGCGCGTGGCAGCGTAATATTTCTGCTGTACGTGATGACGTGATCTATACGAACACTGTGTTTTCGTGCGTGTCTCTAATCTCACAAGACATCGCTAAGTGTGACATGGAACTAATCAAAAAAGATAACTTTGGTGTCTCTACAGTCGTGCGTAGTCCGCAATTTTCTAAAATATTACGCAATCCCAATAGTTATCAGACGATGCAAGAATTTATCGAAGCGTATGTTTTATCGCTTCTAAGATTCGGTAACACATACATTCTAAAAGAAAGCTCTAGTTTTGGTCTTATAACAGCGCTGCATATCATCGATCCAAGATTTGTTAAAACCAGAATTGCTACAACTCAAGATGTTTTCTATCAGATTCAGAAACGTGACGACGATGTAGCTATCTCTGAACAGTCTGTAGTGATTCCAGCCCGCGACATGATACACGACAGAATCAACGCTTTTAATCATCCTCTAGCTGGTATTTCCCCGCTAGTCGCTGCGTATTCCAGTGCTGAACATCAGGCAAACATGCAATCTGACGCATCAACGTTTTTTAAGAACGGCAGTAGACCTTCCGGCATTCTTTACCACGAATCTGAAGTAGAAGACGAAGTTGCAGAAGCATTTGCTAAAAACTGGCGTGAGAATTTTAGTTCAATCGCTAATTCTGGTTCAGTGCCGTTTCTACATTCCGGCGTTCAATACAAAGCCCTCGAATACACAAACGCGTCAGATTCGATGTTAGTTGAACAGCTCGGATTAACAATTACTCAGATTTGCACGGCTTTTAGAGTGCCTGAATTTCTAATCAATACCGGTCAAAAAGATTCGGTGACTTCCGGCGAGCAAAGATCACAAGCTTACTATTCACAGTGTCTACAGCCATACATCAAGAGAATTGAGACAAAATTAACGGATGGTTTAGGTCTATATGATGTCGGTCTAGAACTACAAATCAACATTGATGATTTGATCAGGCTTGATCAGTCGAAAAAAGTAGAAAATCTAACGTCAGCAGTCAAAGGCGCAATTATGACATTAAACGAGGCTCGTTTACGTCTCAATATGAGCCCAGTTGAAGGCGGCGACACGATCTATCTACAACAACAATATTGGTCATTAGAGCAATTGAATAAGCGTGAGCAAGCCCCCAGCGGACTAAATCCAGCGGATGATATCAATAATGCGACAGTTTCTAATGCAAAAAAAGAAACCGGTTCAATAAATCAAGATGGAGATACAGAATAATGGAATTTGTGACATTAGCAGAAATGAAAAAGCATTTACGTGTCGATCATGATGAAGACGACACTATTATTCAGTCATACATCTATGCTGCTTCATCACTAATTGATGCATATTGCAATTCTGATAAAGCGCTTTTAATCGATGATGTAGTTGAAGAGCGAATTAAAATCGCGACAGTTTTGATAGTTGCTCAGTTTTATGATGATCAAATTGATATCAGTGAAAACATGACAGTTCCAAGGGCTGTCAAGTCGTTACTGTGGGAATACAAAGTTTTGAAATTAGCGAGTAGTAAATGAAAAGAAATAGAGCTAGCTACAGACATCGCATCACATTTCAGAAAAAAGTGAAAACTCGTGAACCGGCGACAGGCGCAGTTATCTACGCTTGGACAGATATAGACGAGTTAGTAAACGTTCCCGCTGATGTTCAGTTTTTATCAGCTAAAGAATTAATGTCCGCTGATTCACTACAGTCTAGCGTTTCCGCGAGAATTATTATCAGATATAGATCATACGATTTCACCGCATCAATGCGTATCATCTATAAAGACAAAATCTACGACATTTTAGGCGTAATACCTGATAACGAAACTGGTAGAACTCACATCACGTTTCCGGTGAAACAAGGTCCAACGGATGGCTAAAGGATACAAAATCACAGGGATGGATGAGCTATTTAAAAATATCAAACGTGTTAAATCTGAGATTGTAAGAGATTCAGCACGATCAGCCGGACGCGCAGCGATGAGGATCGTTCAGGAAGATGCGCAGCGCAGAGCGCAAGCGATAGATGATCCGAAGACACCGACCCACATTTATCAGAATATCGCAATGACGACACGTTGGGATAAATCTACTGGCATCATGCGTGTGAAAGTCGGTGTAAGAGGCGGTGCACGCTACCGCAAGGGTGACAAAGATAAATTACTGACTACATATTTCCGCTTCGTAGAGCTTGGCACAGAACGCAGTAGAGCTAGACCTTTCTTACGCCCAGCTTTAAAAAATAATCATCAAGCGGTACTCAAACAATTTTTAGATGAGATGAATAGACAATTAGACAGAAGAATATAAGAAAATGTTAACTGACTTTTACGTAAGATGCTCTCAGAGCGAAGGATTCAAATTACTATTAAATGATTCAGATGATAAAACATCTAGCGATGATCTCCGTATATACCCGATAGTGGCGCCCGAAGGTGTAGCTTATCCCTACATCGTTTATAACACAATAACAAGTAATCCTTTTAATGTCTTAAAAGGAAAACCGGTAGCGGAGTCGGTTTGGGTTCAGGTTGATATTTACGCGAAAGACTACGTTTCATGTCTCATGTTAGCTCAGGTTTTACGAGAAGAATTAATTGATCAATGTTATATGCAATTGAATCTTGAGACGTTTGACGACGAGACTAAATCTTATCGCATTTCTCACGATCTAGATTTCATTACATCAACAAATTTTAGATAAATAATATTGCAAGTATTATAATTATAATAATAAAGGAAAATAATAAAGATGGCTAAGAATTTCGTTTTTACTCAAGGCACAGACGCTTATGTTCATAAAATTGGCGCTACTGATGTCATCGATTTAGCATGTATCGAAAGTGTAGACCCCGGCACTACCTCACGCGGTCAAGTCGCTTTAACATGTTTGCAAGATACCGAAGCACAATTTGCCCCCGGCTTGGATACTCCGGGAACCGCTAATTTTGTTCTAATAGTTGATCCTACCTCTACAGTTCAATCAGAGCTATATCAGATGTATAACAACCGCGAAACAATCGAGTTCGTTATTGGCTGGGCTGATGGTACTGCTGCACCAACTGTTGACGCTGAAACTAGTGAACTAGATTTTAGTTCTGCTGATCGTTCCTTCATCGTGACTGAATGCTATATCTCAGAATATAATTTCACTTTTGAAGCTGATAACGTCGTCAAAGCAAACGTGACATTACAGCTTTCCGGTAAAACTATGTTTTCTCCAAAGCCCGCTTGATATTTGACTAAATATCATTAAGGCATTTAAGCCCCTAGCGGGGCTTTTTATTTTGGAGAAAATAATAATGAAATTACTTGAAAAAGCTAAAACTTACGACACTAAAACGAATTTTGTTCTATCGTCTGTAGAGTACGATGATGAAAATATCGAATTCTACGTCGCAGATAGAATGACTGCATCAGACTATGAATTCGTCTATATGAAAGGCGACGAAAATAGCAGTTGGATGGGTCGGCTAGTTCATCGCTGTACGCGTGATATAGATGATAAGGGCAAACAACAACGTATCGATCTAGAACAATGTGAAGCTTTCCCTACGCCATTGCTATCCCTGTTGTGTGCGAAAATTAATGAGATACAAGAGCCTTTAGAAATAGCTGACAACGAGGACGAGGCAAAAAACGACTGAAAGACCGTGAGATTTGGCATGAGCTTGTTTTAGCCGGTGTCGGCGGTCGCACTATAGAAGAAGCTAAAGAAACGTTAACGTATCAAGAATTTATTGATTGGGTTGAATATCGATCAATTCGAGGTCCGCTTATCTCTTCTCAACGTTTAGAGCAACAGATAGCACAACAAACTTTAGTGCATCTCAGAGTTAACGGAGACAAAGAAACGTCTATCTACGATCTAATGCCATTTGAAGAAAAGCCGGACAAGGAAAAGGTTGAAAAAGTCGAATTATCGTTCGATCAGTTCAAGACAATGATGCAACGTCTCTAAATAGCTCTATAAGGCTCTCTGTTCAATTTTAGGTCAAAGTGACCCTATGGCCTTGGTTGATGTGAGAACGTTCAACACAGCGCATCACAGAGAGTCGATTTCTACACAGCTCGATTAAAATCTAAATAAAATAACCATCAAGCCCCCGTAGGGGGCTTTTTCATTGTCTGAACAACACTAAATATCAATATAACAAAAACAATAAATGGAACAAAAATACAATGGCGACAAATTCACGAAATCTTGGTTCATTAACAGTTGATCTAGAAGCGCGCACGGGGCGATTTACAGATGGTATGTCTAAAGCAGAGCGGGCAGCTAAGAAACTCGAAGACTCTAACAAACGTCAACAACGAGAACTCGATAGATTAGTATCGAAAATCGATCCAGTAGTCGGGAAGCTGGGCGAGCTGGATCGCATGGAACAACAGCTAGCTAAACATCGAAAATCCGGCAAACTCGATACTGAAACATATGACGTTCTAAACAAAAAAATCAACGAACAGCGTAACGCGCTTGCAGGTTCATCATCTGCAATGCAGAAGAACGCTAAGACGGCGGGTGAACTCAGATTCGCGACTCGCGGACTACCTGCACAGTTCACTGATATCGCTGTATCTCTTCAAGGCGGCCAACGTCCGCTGACTGTACTGTTGCAGCAGGGTGGTCAGTTAAAAGATATGTTTGGTGGCGTTCTCCCAGCATTTCGAGCGATGGGAACTTATGTTGTCGGTTTAATTAATCCGCTAACAATCGTTGCTGCTGCTTTGGGTACGTTCGCAATAGCTGCGTATGCTGGTGCTGATGAATCAGACAAATTGACAAAATCATTAGCTCAAACGGGAAACATGTCAGGCGCTACTACTGATGAGCTAATCATGACTGCTAGAGCGCTTGATAATTTGTCAGGTGTGACACAACGTAGAGCAGTTAACGCACTAAATGAAATCGTAAAATCTGGGCAATTTACAGAAGATCAATTCACTGATATAGCGTCAGCAGCGTTAGCTATGCAAGATAGTACAGGACAAGCGATTGATGAAACGATTTCACAATTTGCTAAAATTGCTGATGATCCTGTAGAAGCAATTTCATCATTAAATGAAAAATACAATTTCTTAACTGCTGACATCTATAAACAGATAACGGCGCTTGTGGAGCAAGGGCGTACTGTTGATGCTCAACGTTTAGCAATGCAGACTTATTCAGATACTATTCAAGATCGTGCAAAAGATGTCACGCGATCTTTAGGGACGATAGAAACAGTCTGGAAAAATATCAAAATAGCAGCGAGCGAGGGCTGGGATGCAATATTAGATATCGGTCGTCAGTCAACTATTGATGACAAAATCTCTGATGTTCAATCGCAGTTAGCAGCAGCTAGAGACCGCGCAGAATCAGGACGATCATCAAAAACAGGCGGTGTAGCAGCAGCGCAAGCACAAGTAGCGAATTTAACGATTCAGCTATCACTATTAGAATCACAGAAAATAGCTACACAACAGCAGGCTAAAGCCGAAGCTGATAAACAGAAAATTCAAAATCGTGCTATTTCAGCAATTACATCTGTCAATAAACTCATCGATGACGGACGTTCAAAAGCTGAACAGCAAGCTAAAGCGTATAAAGATTTAGAAAAAAATATTGCAGCAGCAGCTAAAGCTGGTACGCCGTTTTCAGCCGAAGAAATTGATAAAGCTCGCGCAGCGATTAATGATAAATTTAAAGAGACTAAACGTGAAACGTCTTATCGTGAAGATGCAGCAACTCGTTATCTCGATAAACTACGTGAACAACAGTCATCGCTACAACAGCAGTCAGAGACATCTGACAAAATCGGTTCAGCACAACGTGAGCTAATAAAATTTAATCAACAGATTGCGGACATTAAATCGAAATCACAGCTAACAGCAGAGCAGCAATCACTGTTGAATAATGAATCAGCTATTCGTAAGCAATTATCGATTAACTCTGCGTTAGAGAAACAAATTGAAGCGCAAAAATCTCTAGAGACTTTAGAGAAGAGTAGAGAAAAATTATTCGTTTCATTAATGACAAAAAGAGAAAAAGCGCTAGCTACAACGAAAGAGCAAGTAAAAGAAATTCAAAAATTACGTGAAGCCAATCTTCTAACGTCAGATCAATCATCAAGCTTAACGACTGCTGCGAATCGCGGTGCTCAATCTGATGCGCCTCAATTCTCCGGATTATCACCGGAAGTCGGCGGGGCTGCTGGTGATCTACAAAAAATCAGTGAGTACAAATCGAAGCTTGAAGAGTATTTCAAAGACGAAAGTAAATTAAATGAATCGCAGTACGACGAAAAGCTAAAATCGGTCGAAGATTATCTAACACGTAAAAACGAGCTAGAAGCATTATCGGCACAAAAGACGCAACAGATAGCGCAAGCGTCGAGTCAGGCACAGCTATCAGTAATGTCATCACTAGCATCATCGACTGCTGACATCATAGCGACTATCGGTGACAAATCGAGCGCTGCATACAAAACCATGTTCCTTATCTCGAAAGCCGCACAGATGGCACAGGCGATAGTGAACACAGAGACAGCAGCAACGCTAGCGCTAGCTCAAGGGGGCGGCATAGCAGGGATACCGATGGCTACCATAGTGCGGGCGACAGGTTACGCGTCAGTTGCCGCTATAGGGGCTACAGCTATCTCCGGTGTCGTCGGTCAGGCGCATGACGGCATCATGACTGTACCGAATTCAGGCACGTGGAATCTCGAAGCTGGTGAACGTGTATTACCACAAAAAACCGCCAAAACTTTGGATAACACGTTATCGCGAATCGATGCGTCTAAATCTTCAAATTCATCAATCGTTTACTCTCCGACGATCAACGTTGAATCAGGTGCGAATGCTGGTACTCAACAAGCATTTGAACAATATATGAAATCAGATAGAGCAAGATTTTTAGCGATGGTCAGTCAAGAGAAACGCAACGGTGGTGCGCTATCGAACTATAAATAATAAGAACAACAGGAATAACAATAATAATGGCGTATGCAAAATTTCCAACACTCAATCATCGGGCTGATGTCGATTACGGCGCATCTGATGAACTAGAGTTTTCAATAAAATCAGTTAACTTTGGCGACGGCTATGAACAGCTATCGCCCGCTGGTATTAATTCAATACGTTCAACGTTTAACATCACGTTTTCAAATCTGACAATTGATGATGCTCAATTAGTTGAAGCGTTCATTAGATCGAAAAAGGGAGTCGAACCATTTCTATTCGATTTCAATCGTGAAGATTCGAGAGCTGTCACGTGTTCGCAACTCTCACGCACTGTCGATAATTTTGAACGTATTACTATCAGTGCACAGTTTAGAGAGTCGCATCAATGAACAATATCATCGCGACTACAGCACAGCTATTAACTACAGATGCAGTTATCACACTCTATGAAATTGACGCTAAAAATTATGGTCAGGGCGTCTTACGTTTTCACGCAAACTCTAATGAAGTTTTAAATTTTAATGGATATAACTACACACCATTTCCAATAAAATCTGAGGGTTTCGAGTACAACGGTAAGGGTTCACTACCGACCCCAACGCTAACGGTTCCAGCCCAAGATTTAGCGTTTATGAGTGTGTTAATAGGTTCAAACAACCTTGAGGGTTGTGACGTTCGAAGAATCCGAACATTTGAAAAACATTTAGATTCCGGCTCTGACCCAGACCCTTCAGCTACATTTCCAGTTGATCATTTCTATATCGATAGACGCTCTGCACAAACGTCAGTTTCTATCACGTTCGAACTAGCGTCGAAACTTGATCAGCAAGGCAAGCAAATACCTAATCGACAATGTATTAAAAATACGTGTACGCACAGCTACAGATATTGGAATGCAGAGACTCAGGAATTTAGCTATGAAAACGTGACATGTCCGTATGCCGGTGATGAATATTTTGACAGAGAAGGTAATAAAATTATCGATCCAGCAGAGGATACTTGTTCAAAAGATTTAGTTGACGGCTGTCGTAAACGTTTCGGTAATAACCCGCTGCCGTTCAGAGGCTTTCCGGGGTTGCAGCGATACTAATTATGCTAACAACAGAACAAGAACAACAAATCAAACAGAAAGCGATAGACGGTTATCCGTTAGAAACAGTCTGGCTATTAACTGAGAAAGCGGGGCTCTATCAAGTTCAAAACGTCTCTGATGATCCCGAGAATCATTTTCACGTTTCCAAAAATGATATGATTAAAGCAACAAAAGAAGGTTTGTTAGCTGTTATACATTCACATCCTGATTATCCTGCATGTCCTAGTGAATCAGACATGCGAACACAGCTAGCGTTAGATGTCCCGTTTGCTATTGTTGCGACTGACGGTAAAGATGCAACAGCTCTAACGTGGTGGGGCGATAATATCGAAAAAGCTCCGCTGATCGGTAGGGGGTTCATTCACGGTGTTCAAGATTGTTATTCACTGATTAGAGACTACTACGAATTAGAGCTAAACGTTAATCTACCTGAATATCCCCGTTCTTGGGAATGGTGGAAATTAGGACAAGATTTGTATTCAAAGAATCATGAATCAGCAGGATTTATTAGGGTCTATGAGCCCCAGCGGGGCGATATGATTTATATGCAGATCAGATCAGGTGTACCCAATCACGGAGCTGTGTATCTTGGAAACAATCTGATTCTTCATCACGTCACAGCCTCAAATCCTGTCGATCAGACACGCATATCTAAACGTGAACCAATCGCTCGTTGGCTCCCATATATCACCCACTACTACAGACATAAATCACAATTTTGATAAATATCTAAAACAAGGATATTTTCAAATTATGGTCAATGTTCATCTTCACGGCTCATTAAAACAAAAATTTGGTGAGCTATATCAACTAGACATCATCGACGCAGCAGAAGCTATACGCGCACTGTCAGTACAACTATCAGGGTTTGAGACCGCTATACGCGACGGATCATGGCATGTGGTGCGCGGTAACTCATCTTTAGACGAATCATCACTAAATATCAAATTCGGTAGCGAATCAGAGCTACACATCATGCCAGCGATTGCCGGTTCCGGCAGCGGGACAGGTAAAACAATCCTCGGGGCTGCGCTGATCGGGGCTTCATTCTTCGTACCAGCGGCAGGCGTAGCGGGCATAGCAGCTCTCTCAGGTGGTGCGGTAGCCGTCGCCGGGGCATCGCTTGTGCTATCAGGCATCTCTACGTCGCTCGCTACTCAGAACACAGCAGATTATGAATCTCAGGTTTCACCGGACGAACGTGCGTCGTTCCTGTTTGATGGCCCAGTCAACCGCGCAGCGCAGGGTATCGCAGTTCCAATAATAATCGGGGAAGTTAAAACAGGTTCAGTTGTCGTTAGTGCTGGTCTATCTACAGAACAATTATAAAAAATAAAAATGGATAAAAATAATAATGAATGAAGTCATAAACGTCATAGGGGCGAAAGGTGGGAAAGGTGGCGGCGGTTCTGGTCGTGTAGCTCAGGAAGACCCGAATACACTACAAAGCAACGCGACAGCGAAAATAATAGATTTACTGGGCGAGGGTGAAATAGTCGGTCTAGTAGACGGCGCTAAATCAATTTTTATCGATGATACGCCGCTACAAAATGAAGATGATTCTTTTAATTTTTCCGGTATTGAGTGGGATGAGCGGGTTGGATTAACAGAACAAGATTATGTTTCAGGTTTCGACGGTGTAGAAGCAACGACTGACGTATCAACTCAGGTCAAAAAATCAGATGCAGTAGTCAGAGCTATTAACGATACAGATATTGATGCTGTACGCGTTACTATTCAAATTCCAGCACTTACTGAACAAGATAAAAAAACGGGCGATCTTCATGGCTCTAGTGTTCAGATAGCTATTGATGTCGCATCTGCTGATAGTTCATATACTCAAGTTAAATCAGACACAATTTCAGGTAAAACGACTTCACCTTATCAGCGCAGTTATCGCATTAATTTATCGGGTCAAGGTCCATGGAACGTTCGTGTTCGTCGTTTAACTGATGACAACGATGACGATTCATCAATCAGAAATGACACGTATTGGTCAACTTATACAACAATAATCGACGGTAAGTTCGTCTATCCAGACAGCGCATATTTAGCTTTAAAAGTTGATGCGTCTCGTTTCGGTGATTCAATTCCTGATCGTGCTTATCATGTTCGAGGTCTGATAGTTCAAATTCCATCAAATTATGATTCTGAATCTAGAACATATTCCGGTATATGGGATGGTACGTTTAAACGAAGCTGGACGAATAACCCAGCTTGGATTTTCTACGATTTATGTACAAATAAAAGATACGGCGCGGGCATAGATGCGCAACATGTTGATAAATGGTCGCTTTATCAAATCAGTGTGTATTGTGACGAGTTAGTCGATGACGGATATGGCAGCACAGAGCCAAGATTTACAGTCAATACTGTTTTAAATTCACGTTCTGAAGTCTTTGACGTATTAAACAGCTTGGCAGGCGCTTTCCGGGGCATGATGTACTGGTCAACAGGGTTAGTTACTGCTGTTCAAGATGCACCGTCTGATTCATCACGTTTTTTCAATACTAGTAACATCGTCGATGGCGAGTTCAAATATTCAGCATCTAAACTCAGCACTAGACACACTGTATGCGCGGTCAGTTGGAATGATCCAGACGATAATTATCGAAAAAGCGTTGAGCTTGTCGAAGATCAGGAAGCTATTCAAAAATATGGATTCAATCAAACCGACATAACAGCTTTTGGATGTACTTCTCGTGGTCAAGCCCGACGCTTGGGACTCTGGACACTTTACACTGAACAGAGTGAAACAGAGTTACTTGAATTCTCGACCGGTTTTGCTGATGCGGACCTAAGACCGGGCGAAATCATATCTATTTCTGATCCTAATTATGTTGGCGCTAGAATCGGCGGTCGTTTGGTTGGGAATCTCTCAACTCAAACTGTTCTATATATCGATAAACAACCGTCCGATTTTGACGGTGCTAATCGTGTTATTTCTGTTCGTTTACCTTCGGGATCAACTGAACATGTCAGCGTTTCATCTATATCTGATGACGTAATCACTCTAGCTACATCTCTATCTGAAAAGCCATTAGCTAACGCGCCGTGGATGCTTTCCAGTGCGGACGTTTCAGCGAGAACGTTTCGAGTGTTGAGCGTCACCGATAACGAAGACAATTCTTATACGATTTCAGCAATCGAACACAATAAACATAAATTTGCTCAGATCGAGCAGGGTCTAAAAATACCTGAAAGCCCGACGACTCTATTGCCTACTGGCCGACTCAATCCGCCTCTAGATATATCAATAGAATCATATACTTATATAGCGGGTGGACAAGCTCATCAGGGTCTAACGATAAGCTGGACGCCTGCCGATGATCCCCGCGTGCGTAGCTACGTTGTAGAAGCCATGAGCCCAACGCAGAGCGCGTATGAGCCTGTCGGTGGTACAGCGCTAACGAGCATCGATCTACGCGACACTGTAGGCGGGCAATGGTCAGTCAGAGTTGCCGCCGTCGATAGCATCGGGAACCGCTCAGCGTGGTCAGTACGTACAACTACGATTTCGACACTGCTACTACCCGTTGCGCCCGATTCTGTCGCTATGACGCTCGGCACGTTCAATATCACGCTGATTCCGTCGAGCAGCAGGCCGGGGCAATTATTCGAATATCGACGCTCAAACACAGCGCTTGATACTGATCAAATTGAATCTAACGCTGTTTTTCTCGGGTACTCAACGACTCTCGTCGATACGTCTCTAAAGTCTGGAACGACCTATTACTACTACGTGCGGGGCTATAACGCCTACGGCGTGAGTGTGTGGTATCCAATTTCAGGCACTACTGGCACCAACGTTGATGACATCACTGATGCAGTTTTAGACGATCTAACGAAACCCGGCGCATTGCTAGATCAGTTCGAAAACGGCATTAAAGACAATGCAGACGCGATTGATGCTGCTAGAGTCGATGTAGATAAAGCGATTAACGATTCTCAGACTGCTTTAGACACTGCTGAAAACGTTCAGACACAGGTTAACTCGTTAGAATCATCAGTTGATAATCGTGTGTCTAGCGTAGAAACGACAGTACAAACGCTATCTGACGATGCACAAGCTATTGCAAATAATGTCATAGAACTAACCTCAACTGTCGATGGGAATTCAGCAACAATTAAAAATCTAGATCGAACTATTGCGCTCGATCACATGCTACTAGCGATTCATGAATCAGTACAACAGACGCAAAATGCAGTTGGATCAGCAACGATTACTGTCGAAAATATCACGCGTGTTAATGATACCTCTGCACTAGCTCAGCGAATTACTACATTAAACACGTCGTTTAACGATACTACTGCGTCGATTCAGAGTGAGCTAACAGCGCTGTCGACAGCCGACTCTGCTATAGCTCAACGCATAGACAACTATGAAATCGATGTGGATGGTCAATTTGCTAGCGTAAATTCTTCAATCAGTGCTGTTTACGATAAAAATAATGGTGCTGTAGCACAGTCAATACAGACTGTGAATGTTAACGGCAAAAAGGCCATGATCGGTATGCAAGTTGGTGGCGGTACTGCAACTATCGCCGCTGTTGCTGATGTTTTCGCTATTATTAACGAAGACAACGGCAACTACAAAATTCCATTCGTCGTGACCGGCGGACAGACAGTGATCGATGATGCGTTAATTCGTGATGCGTCAATTACTAATGCGAAAATAGAAAACGGTTCTATCAATTCAGCAAAAATCGCTGATTCGATACAGTCTGATAATTACAGCAGTTCTTCGGGTTGGAAAATATCGAAAGACGGTCGAATGTATTTGAACGCGGGGCTACAAATCGGCGCAGGTGATTTAGGTGATGATGTAACTATAGCTGGTACAGACACACTCAGAACTATTCGAGATCGTGCGTATGATGGCACACGTTCTTATGATCGTATGAACGATTGGACACGCAGCGGTACGACGCTGATCGACGGCGGCAAAATCTATGCTGATGATGCGTTCATCGTTAGTGCAATGATCAAAAATGCTGAAATCGATACACTACAGCTTAAAGGTAATGCAGTAACTATATCAAAATCAGACACAATATCTGGTACGTATGATTTATCAACTAGCTGGGAAGATGTTATTGGTTTTGATTACAATCCAGAAAATAACAATTGTGATGTCATATTTAATTTTTCTGGTGATGTTTATGCTTCAGAGTATATTAATAATAACTCTTATGCGTATGCACGTATAAGAATTCAGCTTCGGGTGCTCGTTGATGGGGATTCAAAATATCAGTGGGGCGACATTCTTGATGTTCGTAATACAACATATAACAACGGCGACGGCGTGGCACAGGCTATTGCAGAAGCGGCAGATGTAAAAACATTAGCAGCACCGCTATCGAAATGGTCAGGCAAGCGATATGTAAAAATACAAGCTCGGATGATCGGTAACGCACAAAGCTATCATGCATCTGTTGCAAAACGCTATATGAAGCTATCCACATCAAAGCGCTAAATAATTATAATAATAAGGAATAATAATAAAAATGGCAGATACAATTAATGTTCAAGATGCAAATGACTGGCTGGGCCAAGTAGAGTCTAGAGCGCATGAATTAGTAGATTTACTGAAAGCTGGGGTTGATATTTCAACGTCTGGGAAT
The DNA here is from genome assembly GCF_003206035.1 of Salinicola sp. CPA57. Classification (NCBI taxonomy): domain Bacteria; kingdom Pseudomonadati; phylum Pseudomonadota; class Gammaproteobacteria; order Oceanospirillales; family Halomonadaceae; genus Salinicola; species Salinicola sp. CPA57. The sequence goes on along the minus strand of NZ_PZJR01000003.1, from coordinate 753,102 downwards.
CTTGGTGATATAGCTCTATTTGATACACTCTCAGCTGCACCGGTCGGTACAGCATCAATACTACGCAATAAAATTGATTTTGATGTCAGCGTCCGCTCTATATTAGACGCTGCTGGCCTTGGCGGTCAGGATCAGCCTGAATATCCGCCCGCATCGATGAATGATGATCCCGTTTCAATACCTGCCGGGATTTATAGAGTCACATCACAGACAGGTGACAGACCTTATAATGGTCGTGGCGGTACTATACTGTTCACTCGTTACGATACTGAATCAGTAACTGTGCTCTATTTTCCAGCCAATATGAATGAAATATATTATCGCTATTACTATAACGATGAATGGTCTGCTTGGCATAAGTTCTACAATACGAGTCAAGAAACGGGATGGATTACACCGACACTATTAGATGGCTGGACTACATACGGGTCTTCATATGACTCTGTTCAGTATCGACGTGATGCGATGGGTTATGTTCATTTAAAAGGATTGTTAAGAACGTTCACTGATTGGCACCTTTCCGACATATTTACACTACCAGCCGGATTTCGACCCGCTGGAAGTCAAATATTTGGCGCATTCTGTGACCAAGGAGCATCATCAGTCAATATCGGACGTATCAACGTCTATCCTAGCGGTACAGTCGGACCCGGCCCCGGTGCGTGGCGCGAAGATCCTACTAACGTTGGTTGGGTCAGCCTAGCGGGCATTTCATTTGTTGCGGAGATTTAATCGATGAAAATATTATTTGAAATAGATAATGATGGGTATTTTCTGGGTGACGTGATAATTAGTGATAATGAATCAGTTCCCGAAAATGTTATAGCTCACCGGCCGCCTCAACCGTGTATTAAACCCCGGTGGGTTAACGGAGGATGGATAGAAGAGGCACAAGATAAACTTGAATTAATCAATGCTGGCGTTGATCAAGTGCGAGCTACGAAACGTACACTGATCGCATCTCTAGGTATTGATTATGATAATGCAGCTAATGAATTACTGAGAAACTATCCTGAAAATGAGCGTCTAACATTCTCTCAACAGCAGCTAGAAGCTGAAGCATATGTTCTAGATAAAAATACTGATACGCCAATTTTGAACAAAATTTTAGAAGGGCGTAACGGTGATGACGGTACTGAAACGTTAGATGATCTCGTTGCTAAAGTACTAGCTAACGTAGATAGATTCTCAGAGTTTCAGATAAAGACTGGATATAGACAAAGAGTAGAGCGCCGGATTCTTGACGCTCAGTCATTAGAAGAATTGGAAAGCATTAGCTGGGAGTTTTAAGGCAATACTTTTTTTGTTGTGTCTTTCGTCTTTGGTATTAGACTGAGGTCACTATGCATCGATTTTTCAATCTCAGTTTCAAAGCTAGTGATTTCAATATCAATTCTATTCACTGCGTCTATAATAATCTCGTATGCATTTTCAGTCGCATGAGGCAGCGACAAATGCGCACGTGCTCCGTAAGCGTGCGTCAGTATATTGTTATTTGCTATTTCTATTATACTTTCTGATTTCGTTGAGATGTATAGCTTGGCCGTTGTTAGATCTATTATAATTTGCTCTGACGCTTCAATTATTTCTTTCAGTTCTGTAGTCGCCGATGTGTTGTTAAATTTTAACTCATCTTCGATTTGGCGTTGTCTTAACTTAACAACCTTTGTTTTCAGTTTTCCAAAATTTCTCATCGTGCTTTCATACATCTCGAGTTTCTTAAGTCTATGTTGTCTATATTCAAATGATATCAATGTCCCCAACATCGCCACGATAGCGCCAATTAGAGCTGATATTATTGTAGAGAACATATTAACTCTCCAGTCTATTTCGCCTGTCTGTCAATATTTTCTTATAAAGTCTGATTTTTTTTAACTCGGCTTCTAGTAGTACATCCTCTTTTAGAACCTCGTCAATCATTTCTATTATCTCTGTCAAACCTGTTGGATCATCTACGTAATGAGCCTTTGCTATCACATCTGTAAATACGCTGTCGATTATCATTGATAGTTGGAAAATGTCATCTGTTGCTTTTCCGAGTTTGATTAACTTGTGCAATATGTTTCCAAGTTTCTCGTATACAGTTGAAATGATAGTTTCCCGTTCAACCTTGATTTCCAGAAGATTATCGCCTCTACCGTCGTGAATAGCGTTTATCATACCCTTAAGCAATTGAGGTTGTTTTATTTTGTTGCAAATACACGGTTGAGTTTTCATGTTGCCGTAGCTCAATACCGTTATATACGTATGTTCGAGAATTTCTAATCCTGTTTTTAAATCATATGCGTTGAAAATTGTTTTGCTGTTTTTATAACTAATGTCACCAAATCTTTTTTCTGCTAGTGATTCAAGTTGTAGTAGTTCACCCGCGTCAAGAATTAGCAATAACTCTTTTTTCGACAGCCCATCTTGCTTTACATCGATTATTGTGCTGATGCTTATCATTGTCATTCTTAGGTTTGGAAAGCCTTTGCCTTTCATAATTGGAATCGTTTGTTCAACGATTCTTGTTAAGCAGCGTTCAGGCGAATTAAACGGAAATAAAAGCTGATAAAGCTCTTCTTTGTTCTTAAAGCGTATTGTTTGATGATGGATTCTTTCAATTGACTCTAGTTTTTCAAAAAATATACGACGGTGTTTGTCGTACCTCTCAAATTCTATGCTTTCGAGTTGTTTCTCGATTAGCGTGTTTTGTTTTTTAAATTGTGCTAGTACCACTAGTAAAGTAGCAACTGCTGAGAATGATGCTAGTAGCCCAAAAGTTCCAGATAAGAGTGAACCAAAATCGCCCCAGTTGCTCGATTCGCTTGAATAGCCGGTACCCACGTTTCTAACATATTGGTACATTATGAAGATGCACAAACCTACTACGCAGGAAATAAAAATCGTTATCGGTCTTGGTATCAATCTATCTTGCTTATTCACCCATGTTCCCCTAAATATCTTTTTTAATTTCTATGCAGCATTCTATCAGCGTGGAGAATGTACACACGCCAGACGACAGCGTTTATATTGCCATTATCTCGATTCAACAAAAAGAATGTATGCGTCCCCGCACGGTGGATATCACCGAATGGCTGATCGTTCAGCACACACCGACCGTTATAGATTTTGAACCTGTAGCTAGCATGATACTCGATCATAACGCCGGGCGGCGGTAGACGTTGGCGAGCATCGATCCAGCCATGAGCCTGCAAGCGTCGTTTCCATTTTTGCGCTTTCTGATGAAGATCCCCCCATCGCGGGGCAACATCTTTTTTCGGTGCGTGCATAGCAGCCTCTCAAGCACTGTTCATACATACAGTATATCGAGAGGCTGACAATTCGTGGAAGAGGGTAGGGTTAACGGCCTAGTTTTTCGTCGACAAGTTGCTGATTCTCAATACAAAATTGATCCCAAACTATCCGACCTAGATCGTTTTTGATGTCCTCGAATTTCTGAAAGATAGAAGGGCTAGCGATTCGTATCGATGGTTTCCTAACAAAATCAATTAGATAGTCATCGCCGATGACCGTGATTTTCAGTTCATAGTTTGCTATCGCAGTGTGTAGCGTCTCACGCTCAGTGATAGCAACCTCTGTCGCGAGATAAAGCGACCTTCCAGCAGACAGCAGGCGTAAGGCTGGATCAGTTATTGTGATATCGAAATCGTTTGCGCTCAGTGACATGCGTGTTCGTTCCCATCGTTCTATTGGTTAACGACACTTCACCTTTCATGGTCGTGAAGTAGGTGGTAAACATGTAGAACGACAGTGCCGTGACCGAAATGAACGCGCTAAGACTGACGATGGTTGCAGCGTGCAGACGGACAGTTTCCTTCAGCGGTGCCTGCGGCACGGCATGTTGCGCCTTCAAGGCCCGGAAGGCGGGAGACTCGTCCAGACGCAGGCGCATGTAAAGGCCGACCAGCCCCAATGGTGCAGCGACCAGAAAGGGGATCCGCCAGCCCCAGGCATTCAACGCCTCGTCGGTCAGCAGGGCGCTGATGATGAAAGTCAGTGCCGCCGCGGTGGCGAAAGCCAGAAAGGTCGAAACCGGGACGAAACTCCCGTAGCGGGCCTTGCGGCGGGTTGGCGCGTGTTCCATCACGAAGGCGCAGGCGCCGGCATACTCACCGCCAGCGGAGAAGCCCTGAACGCAACGGGCGAGCGCCAGCGCCAGCGGCGCGAACAGTCCGACGCTGGCATAGGTCGGCAGCACGCCGATCAGTGTCGTCGCGCCGGCCATCAGCAGCACGGTGATCGCCAGTACGCGCTTGCGCCCGATTCTGTCGCCGAGCATGCCGAAGAAAACGCCGCCCAGCGGGCGAAGGGCAAACGAGACCGCGAATACCGCAAACGTCTGCAGCAACGCCAGTGAATCGTCGCCCGGAGGAAAGAAATGCTGCGAGAGGATCACGGCCAGAAAGCCGTAGACGGCGAAATCGAACCACTCGACGAAGTTCCCGATCGCCGAAGCCGCGATCACCTTGCGTAACGTCGGAAGATCGACATCACTCGGGGCCGAAGCGGTCGCATTGTTATTGTTGACCGAAGCCATTGCCTGTCTCCATGGGTTTTCGAGAGGGAAGCTCTCAGACTATGGTGACGGGCGATGGGCTATCGCCATTCAGGCGACGACAACTGTTCTGGCCGCGACTTTCAACGAATCGATACGGTGGCTTCGTTCAGCCATCGAGCCCCAATTGCTGACGCACTCGCGTCAGCGAATCTTCCTGCAGTCGGCTGTACAGCTCGAATTCGTCATGGACCGGCCGGCCGAGGGCGAGTTCGAAAGCGCCCTGGTTGGACTCGCTGGCATAGGCTTGGTGCTGGGCATCGCCGAGGTTCGACTGGAAGATGCCTGCGGCGCTGACCGGCAGAAAATCCTCGTAGGTGATCGGCGTGGCATCGATCCAGCCAGCCTCCATGGCATCGTCGAGCGAGGCCGGGGCCGTCGCCCCGCCGGCCAGCCGCTGACGACCGTTCTCGCTGATCCGATAGCGGAAATAGGCGAGCGCCTCACGTCGAAGCGTTGGCAGGTCGTCGGGAAACGCGGCGAAACACTCGCTCAGCTGGCGCTGATGGGAGAGGTTGTCGCTGGCGGTCGGCGCCTGACGGGATCGGGTCAGTAGCTCGTCGTACAGCGCTCGTCCCTTGGCTGTCAGCGCGACGCCACGCTGCTCGATCTCGCCGAAACGGGCGGTGTGAGTGCCGCCGTCGCTGTCGGCGAAGCGCACGGATTCTTCCAGCGCCTTGAAACTGGTCTGGCGCAGCAGGATAGGCCATTCGCGTCGGGGCGGCCCTTCGATGACCGCCTTGGGCGTGATGCCGTAGTCGGGCATTGCGGCCTGAGCCGCGTCGATATCCAGCGTACGCGGGGTGAGATGGTTGATATGCGGGCCGCGGAAGCAGACCACGTCCGCCACGAGGCGGTGCGCGTCGTGCAGCGCCTGGTAGGTTTCGTGATCGACGGTTGCGTCGCGATGCCAGCGGAAGGTTTCCAGAATTTCGGTCACGAACCGCTCGGCCTGGTCGCTATCGAAACCGCCCTGACGCTCGCCGATCGCGACCAGCGCTCTCGCACCGGACGTGAAGATATCGCGCTCGGCCAGAATGGCAGCTGCCTGGCGGCGCAAGGCGTCTTCCTCGATCAGCTCCAGACGTAGCAGCGAGGTGAACACTCGGAACGGGTTGCGCTTGAGCGAGTTTTCATCGATCGGTCGAAAGGCGGTGGAGTGAACGGGAACGCCAGCCTCCGACAGATCGTAATAGCTCACCGGAAACATGCCCATCAGCGCAAAGACGCGTCTCAGCATCGACAGCTCTTCGGTGGTGCCGACGCGAATCGCGCCGTGGCGTTCGACGTCCAGACGCGACGTCTCGTCGTGGGCGCTCAACCGGTCGGCCAGCGCCGGATCCGCCTCGAGCGTGGCGCGGTTGATATTGGCGACCAGCTCGAGCAGATCGCCATATTGCGGCACCTCCTGGCGATACATGTCGGACATGGCTTGCGAGAAGGCGCTGCGGATATCGTCGGGGGAGACCAGTGGCAGTGTCATGACACGCTCGATGACCGGAAATGAAGACCTCCATCCAACGCTATCGGTTGTCTGGAGGCAAGTCCCGCACGCTGGCTTGGAACCAATCGATAAACGCGCGTCGCATATCCGGAATTCGTCGGTCGCCCCAGAGGAGGCGGCCACGCCTCAGGCGCTCGATGGCCTGGGGTGTGGCGGCGTGGAGCGGTCGCTTATCGAGACCGATGGGCCTTTCTCACCACCGCCGGGGCCAGCAGCAACAACGACAGCAGCCAGGTCGGCCAGCTGCCGATGCGCGTGAACGGCGTCAGCCCGGTCATCGGCACGACGTCGCCGACGACGCTGACGGTCTCGAACTGTGGGCCCCGTTCCTGCAGCCGTCCTTGATCGTCGATGATCGCGGTGACGCCGTTGCTGGTGGCACGAACGACGTAGCGTCCATTTTCGAGGGCGCGTAACCGGGCCATCTGCAGATGCTGCAGCGGCCCGATCGAGCGACCGAACCAGGTGTCGTTGGAAACCGTCAGCAGCACATTGGCGTCGCGGGCGCGCTCGGCAACCAGGTCGGGATAGACGATCTCGTAGCAGATGGCGCTGCCGATGGCGATGCCATGGGTCAGGATTGGCGGCTGGGAGTCGGCACCGGCAGTAAAGTCAGACATCGGCAGGTTGAAGAAGTCGATGATCCCGCGCAGCAGGAAATCCAGCGGCAGGAATTCGCCGAATGGCACCAGATGACTCTTGCGGTACTCGCCGCGAACATCGCCGACGCCGGTAATCGCGTTGTAGTAGCGTCCGGCTTCGTCACGCTGGACGATACCGGTCAGCAGCGACGTCTCCGGAGGCAGCGTCGACTGCAGGCGCGCCATGAACGGTCGAGCCTCTCTCTCGAACATCGGCAGCGCGGTTTCCGGCCACACGATGACGTCGACGTCGTCGGGCAGTTGACGCGTCATCCGGCTGTAGGTGTTGACGGCGTTGCGCTGCCCCTCGGCGCTCCATTTGGAGAGCTGGGGCAGGTTGCCTTGCAGCAGTGCCATGCGCACTGGATCGGCAGCCTGCGTCGTCCAGTGGTTGGGCAGGGCCAGCGGCACCAGCCACAGCAGGGCGATGGGGGCGATGGCCCACCAGCGTCGACGACAGAATTCGACCAGAAGCGTGCCGCTGAGCGCGACGATCAATGACAGCAGGTAGACGCCGCCGATCGGCGCCCAGGGTGCCAGCGGCGAGTCGACCTGCGCGCTGCCCAGCAGCAGCCAGGGAAAACCGGTGAATGCCCAGCTGCGAAGAGCCTCACCCAGCACCCACACGCCAGCGAAGCTGAGAAACGCCAGGCGCGGTGAAGTGAATCGTCGGTAGAGGCCGAAAACCAGCGCGGGAAACAGGGACAGCGTGCCGACGAACAGCGCGGTCAGGAACAGTGCCAGCGGCACGCCGGTGTAACCGTAGTCGTGGATCGAGACGTAGACCCAGGACGTGCCGCTGCCGAAAAGCCCGACCCCGAACAGCCATCCGCGCAGGGCAGTCTGACCGACGCTCAATCGGTGGTGGCCGAGATACATCAGGGCCACGGCGATCGGACCCAGCCACCATAAGTGGAAGGGGGCGAAGGTGAGCGTGGAGAACCCGCCGGCGAGCAGTGCAGCGAGATAACCCGGCCAGGGTCGGCGGTCGGAAATCAACGGCTTGGCTTGCGGCATGTCAGGGGCACTCCTTGCGAAAAGTGCCCTTATATCAAAGTTGCCGCGGGAATGCGCTGGTGTCATGGCACCAGCGCGGGGGAAGCATCGTCAGGGGATCAGCTCTCGATGCGTCGTGGCGACTCCGTTTCGACCTCGGCCGGTACCGGTTTGGCCTGCAGCAGACGAATGCGGCGATTGTCGGCGTTGAGCACGGTGAAGCGCCATTGGCCGAGATCGGTATACTCGTTGCGGCCGGGTAGATGGCCGAAACGTTGCATGATCAGGCCGCCGACGGTGTCGAACTCGTCGTCGGAGAATTCGGTATCGAAGTGTTCGTTGAAATCCTCGATCGGCGTCAGCGCCCGTACGGCGTAAGTGCCGTCGCCCATGTTGCGAATGTCCTCTTCCTCGTCGGTATCATGCTCGTCTTCGATATCGCCGACGATCTGCTCGAGGATATCCTCGATGGTGACGATACCGGCGGTCCCTCCATACTCGTCGACCACGATCGCCATGTGGTTATGCGTATCGCGAAACTCCTTGAGCAGACTGTTGAGGCGCTTGGACTCGGGAACGAACATCGCCGGACGCAGCACCTCGCGCAGTTCGAACGTCTCGCGCTCATCGGTATTGTCCTTGAGCAGCGGCAGCAGATCCTTGACCAGCAGGATGCCCAGCACGTCATCGAGGTTGTCGTCGATGACCGGGTAGCGCGAGTGGGCGGTCTCCAGAATGATCGGCAGGCAATCTTCCGGGCGCTGCGCCACGCTGATGGCGGTGACCTGGGAGCGGGGAATCATCACCTCGCGCACCTGCTGATCGCTGATCTGGAACGCGCCTTCGATGATGGTCAGCGCATCCTGATCGAGATTGAGCCGAGGGCCGGCCTCGCGCAGGAAGGTGAGTAGCTCCTCGCGGGAGCTGGGTTCATCGAAATCGCTAGAGAAGGTACTGATGAGTTTTTCAAGCCAGGAACGACTGCTCTGGCTACTCGATCGGTCTTCGCTCATGACTGTGGTCTCTTGTCCTCGGATGACGCACGGAAAGGGGAAACGATACTGCGGGGGCGTAGCAAACGAAAGCATGGCCACGCCGAACTCGGCGCGCGCCCGGTGGTGGCGCGTGCTGAATCGATGATCGTTATCCAAAGGGGGCCGTCCGCGATCCGGAGGCGGCCAGGCGGAGGCTCGTCGGGCGGTTCGGCCGGCAAGCCAGGGGTCTCGCTGGATCCTTCCCACATCAGGCGGGAAGATCGGGTCGGTGTCGGCATGGTGCTGAGTATTGGCGCTTCGCGTCGAGGTCTAGGCATCGGATTCCGGGTCGACCAGGCGATACGGGTCCGCAATGCCAAATTGAGTGAGCAGGGTTCTTTCCAGCGACTCCATCTGCTCGGCTTCCTGATCATCTATATGGTTATAGCCGAGTAAATGCAAGCAGCCGTGTATTACCAGATGGGCGTAGTGATCGTGGGTCGACTTGCGCTGTTCCCGTGCTTCATCCACCACGATGTCGTGACAGATCACCAGGTCACCGAGCAGGGGCAGCTCGAGCCCGGGCGGCGTCTCGAACGGAAAGGAGAGCACGTTGGTCGGCTTGTCCTTGCCGCGATAATCGCGGTTGAGCCGTCGACTCTCTTCGCGCTCGACGAAGCGGATCGTCAATTCATGACGTGCGTCACCTTCACGCTCGAGCACCGCGCCGACCCAGGCTTCCAGGTCCGCCCGCGTTGGCAGCGCGACTTCGGCCGCGGCGCTGATGACGACCTGGCGATCGATCTCGGGGCTCATGAGTCGTCGCGGTCCCGATGGGGTTCGGCATCGAGCCGCGCCTGGCGACGATCTTCCCGGCGTTGACGCTGGGCGCCTTCCTCGGTCGCCTCGTGAATGTCGTAGGCTTCGATGATGCGCTGCACCAGCGGATGCCGAACGACGTCCTTGGGCGCGAACTGCGTGATCCCGATGCCCGCGGTATCGCGCAGCACCTCGAGCACGTGGATCAGTCCCGAACTCGAGCCTCGCGGCAGGTCGACCTGGGTCGCATCGCCGGTGATCACGGCGGTCGAACCGAAGCCGATCCGGGTCAGAAACATTTTCATCTGCTCGCGGGTGGTGTTCTGGCTCTCGTCGAGAATGATGAACGCATTGTTGAGCGTTCGGCCACGCATGTAGGCCAGCGGCGCGATCTCGATGATCTGTCGCTCGATCAACTTGTTGACGTGCTCGAAGCCCAGCATTTCGTAGAGGGCGTCATAAAGCGGGCGCAGGTAGGGATCGATCTTCTGCGCCAGATCGCCCGGCAGGAAGCCGAGCTTCTCGCCAGCCTCTACCGCCGGACGCACCAGCAGAATACGTCTGACTTCCTGGCGATTGAGCGCTTCGACCGCCGCCGCCACCGCCAGATACGTCTTGCCGGTGCCCGCGGGGCCGATACCGAAATTGATGTCGTGGCGACGAATGCTGGCGACATACCCCTGCTGATTGAAACCCCGGGGTTTGACCAGCGTTCGCGGGGTCCGGATGAGCAGACCGCCAGCTTCGATGTCGCCGGTCTCCTCCTCCAGCGCCTCGACGCCCGACTCCTGCAGATAGAGATGCACCGTGTCCGGGGTCAGCTCGTCGGCTTCGGTTTCGCGGTAGAGATGCTCGAGCACGTTCGCCGCCGCCTTGACGCTGGCGTCCGGCCCGGCCATCTGGAAGACATTGCCACGATTGCGCAGCGTGACGTCCAGGCGCGCCTCGACCAGCTTCAGGTGTTCGTCGCGTTGACCGCAGAGATTGGCCAGCCGCATGGGGTCGTTGGGTTCGAGTGTCAGAGACACGACGCGATTGTCAGACTGTTGGTCTTGGGTCAACGCAAAGAGATCCGTTCGGTTGAAATAAGTTGATTTGGAAAAAGATGCGATCTTGAAAAGCTGTCACCAGCTTACTGCGCCGCTTCCTGCCGGAGCAATGATCAGGATTAATCCTGTTCGTGTCCGGCAGGAAGCGATGCATCGACCTTAGATGAGGTCGATCGAGGCTAACTCAATGGCGCTCGGCGGATATCAGTTCGCCGCGCAGCGAATTGGGTAGCGCTTCGGTGATGGTGACGTCGACGAAATAGCCGATCAGCGAGGTCGGATCGTCGGCCCGGAAATTGACCACGCGGTTGTTTTCGGTCCGCCCGGACAGCTGCGCCGGATCCCTGGGCGAAAATCCGGTGACCAGAATCCGCTCCCGATTCCCCACCATGCGGCGGCTGATCTGCAGCGTCTGTTGATTGAGTCGATCCTGCAGGAGGGCCAGGCGCTGCTTCTTGGTCTCTGCCGAGATGTCGTCCGGCAGGCTGGAGGCCGGCGTGCCGGGGCGCTTCGAATAGATGAAGCTGAAAGAAGCGTCGAAGCCGATGCGCTGGATCAGGTCCATGGTGTCTTCGAAGTCGGCGTCGGTCTCCCCGGGAAAACCGATGATGAAGTCCGAGGAGAAGCTGATGTCCGGACGCAGGGCGCGGATGCGCTCGAGCTTGTCGATGTACATGTCGCGGCCATGGCCACGCTTCATGGCGGCTAGGATGCGGTCCGAGCCGGACTGGACCGGCAGATGCAGGTGGCTGACCAGCTCGGGTATCTCGCCATAGGCTTCGATCAGGCTGTCGGTGAACTCGACCGGATGCGAGGTGGTGAAGCGGATGCGATCGATACCGTCTACAGCCGCCACGCAAGCGATCAGTTCCGCCAGATCGATCTCATCCCCGCTCTCGTCCAGACCGCGATACGCGTTGACGTTCTGGCCCAGCAGGTTGATCTCGCGCACGCCCTGTTCGGCCAGATGCACGATCTCTTCCATCACCGATTCGAAAGGTCGCGACACCTCTTCGCCCCGGGTGTAGGGCACGACGCAGAAAGTGCAGTACTTGGAACAGCCCTCCATCACCGAGACGAACGCGGTCGCGCCATCGGATTTGGGCTTGGGCAGATGGTCGAACTTCTCGATCTCGGGGAACGTCACATCCACCGTCTGGATCGGTGACGCGCTCTTGCTGCGGGCGTCCAGCATGGTGGGGAGTCGGTGCAGGGTCTGCGGGCCGAACACCATATCGACGTGAGGCGCGCGCTTGCGGATGTTCTCGCCTTCCTGGCTGGCGACGCAGCCGCCGACGCCGATGACCAGATCCGGTTTCGCGGCCTTCAGCTTTTTCCAACGGCCGAGCTGGTGAAACACCTTTTCCTGCGCCTTCTCGCGAATCGAGCAGGTATTGAGCAGGATGACATCGGCTTCACTCTCGTTGTCGGTCAGTTCCAGACGATGAGATTCACCGAGCAGATCCGCGATACGGCCGGAGTCGTACTCGTTCATCTGACAGCCGTGGGTCTTGATGAAGAGCTTTTTCGTCATAGATTGCGTTGCTGCGACCATGCGCGCGTCACCGATGCCCCGTGGAGAAAAGAGAAGATGGAAACAGAAAGCGGCTGAGGCGGAGAGTGCGCCGTTAAAGCCATCTCGAAAACGCGGCATTATACGGGGGATGGCACGATACAGCCAACCCGCGCTGCTCGCATGGCGCGGTGGCTGTGGTAACCTTGCGCCTATTTGCCGCGCCAGGATCACGGGTGAGTCGCCCGACGATATGGCGATGATATCGAGAGAGCCGTTCATTTATGCCCAGCAAGCCGATCTATCGGGTAGTGTTCCACAATCAGGGCGAAGTCTGGGAACTCTACGCCAGAGAGATCTTTCAAAGCGATCTGTGGGGCTTCATCGAAGTCGAAGCGTTCGTGTTCGAGGATCAGTCCAAGGTGGTCGTCGATCCCGGTGCCGAGAAGCTTAGACGGACGTTCGATGGCGTCAATCGCAGTTATATTCCCTACAGTGCCATCGTGCGTATCGACGAGGTCGAACGCGGTGGCGTGGCAAAGGCGGTCAAGGCGGAGGGCAATGTCACCGAGTTCCCGCGCCCGATGGCCTGGCCGCCCCGGGATGATGGCTGAGACGACAGAGTTCCACGGATCGAGCCTGGAAAGGCGGATCCCGGATACCTCGCGTTGGTTAGATTTTCACCAATTTGTCGTCAATGCCGAGGCAGCCGGCGGATGGCACGATCGCTACGCAGGTTGTCCAAACGGTTATCCACAGAAAGTGTGGATGATTGATTCACCGGCTTCGCAGGAAGCGAGGCCGGTCTCATCGTCGCCCAATCCATCGTTACGTGAACAGCGTTACCCAACCGTTATCGACCAGCCACTTAAGATCACGACGATATGTTGAAAATTCGAAATGCAGTAGTGGGTTGCGCCCTGAGCGCGGCTCTGTTTTCCGCTTCCGCCGTGGCTCAGGATGGTCACTGGATCAGTGATTCGTTGACCACGTTCGTGCGCAGCGGCCCGACCGACGGTTATCGCATCGTCGGCACCCTCACCAGCGGTGACCCGGTCACGGTGCTGCAGACCCAGGGCGACTACACCCAGGTCCGCGGCCCCGAAGGCGACGAGGTGTGGGTCCAGTCCCAGTTCGTCCAGGATGAGCCCAGCGCCCAGCAGCAGCTGCCGGCATTGCAGAAGAAGGTCGATCAGTTGACCACGCGTCTCAACGGTATCGATGACGAGTGGAATCAGCGTGTCGCCGATATGCGCAGCGAGCTCGAGAGCCGTCAGGCTCAGGCCGACGATCTCCAGGCCACCAACAATCAGCTCAACCAGGCCTATTCGCAGGCGGAGAGCAAGATGCGTGAGATGCAGGCGCGTCTGGACACCCAGGAAGAAGATCTGCTGATGCGCTATTTCATGTATGGCGGCGGGGTCGCTGCCGCGGGCCTGATCGTCGGGCTGATCGTGCCGCATCTGCCACGTCGTCGGCGCAAGCGTGACCGCTGGTTCTGAGTCTCCGAGAAGCGTCATGACCACGACCGACTGGCTGCAGCGCTGGCAGCAGGGGCGCATCGGCTTTCATCGCGAGGCGGCCCATCCGGCGTTGCCGGCCCACTGGCAGCGGCTCGAGATCGAGGCCGGTGCCAAGATTCTGGTGCCGCTGTGTGGCAAGAGTCGTGACATGCGCTGGCTGGCCGGGCGCGGCCATCCGGTGCTGGGTGTCGAATTGTCGCCGCTGGCCGTGGACCAGTTCGTCGCGCAGCTCGATCAGCCGGCGCTGCGCTATCGTCAATCGGGCTTCGAATGCACTCGCCAGGGCAGTGTCGAGTTGTGGTGTGGCGACTTCTTCCATTTCCAGGTGGATCAGGCAGCGGAGCTCGCCGGCTTCTATGATCGTGCCGCCCTCATCGCGCTACCGCCGGCGACGCGTCAGCGCTACGCCCATCATCTGGCGCAGCTGCTGTTGCCGGGCACGCGAGGCCTGCTGGTGACGTTGACCCACCAGGATCCCGAGCGTGGCCCGCCGTTCAGCGTGAGTCATGAGGAGGTGGAGGCGTTGATGGCACCCAATTTCGAACTGAGTCTGCACGACGTATCCGCCGCCGAAGAGGGGCTGGTCGAAAGTGTCTGGGAGCTGACGAGAAGGGGCCCCGCGATCTAACTGATGTTGATGCGCCAACCGTTGAAGTGCCAAAACGACGAACCGCCNNGGCGGTTCGTCGTTTCCGTCGGTTCGTCGTCTTCGCTGAAGCGCGTTTCCAGGGCAGTCAGCGCGCCAGCAGATTGGCCAGCTGCTGATCGCGGAACGTGCGATCCAGCGCGTTGCTCAGCAGTTCACTGACCATGCGGTTGTTGGTGTCCCAGTCCGGCTTGAGCGCGTAGCTCTGCGAACGCTTGGCGGTATAGCGCCCGGTGTAGGTATCGCCACCGTTGGCGGCCTCGGCCTGAATGATCGCTTGCAGCTGCGAGGCACCCAGCAACGGCTGCTCGGCAGTGCCACGCATGTAATCCACCTCGGCCAGGGTCAGGGTCAGCGAGGGCCCGTTGCCGCTCTGGCTGGTCGGGTTGAATCCCATACTGCGAAGGGCATTCTCCGCCTGCGCGCGAATCTTGGGGATCACGTCATTCGCCTCGACGGTAATCGTCGAGGTTGCCGATGCCGTGCCGGATCGCGTGCCGATGACGCTACTCTTGCGACCGTCGACGATCTCCAGCGATACGGACTGACCGTTGCCGGCGTGCGGGAAGCCGCCGCTGACCTTGGGGCTAACGGACAGAATCTGCGGGCTCTGAGCGCAGGCCGTCAGCAGACCGAGCAACAGCAATGTGGCTGTACACTTGAGTGCAAACCATTGACGCATAACAGTGAACCTCTCGAATCGTGGGAGCGTACGGGTCCATTATAGACACTGCCCGGTCGTTTCCGGAATGCGGATGAAGCTTTGGCCAGAGCGCCAGACCGTCATCAGGAAATCGACAGCGGCGCCAGCGTCTGCGGGCGCGGCGTATCGAAGCGGTGCAGGCGGCTGGGTTGCGCGTAGAGCCGCTTGCCGCGGGTGATCGCCAGACGCTCGAAGTCCGCATGACTGATCGTTGCCAGCCACGGTTCGCCGAGCCAATCGGCCTCCAGTTCGATACGGACCTCGGCGCCCACCGGCACCACCGCGGTAACGCTGACCGGAAGATGGGCACGGGGCCCTGGCTGGTCGTCCAGGCGAATCTCGTGGGGGCGCAGCAGCAGTTCCCGGCGACCATCTTCGACGCCGGGCACCGCCACGCGTGCATTGCCGCAGGTCAGCACTTCGTCTTCGATATCGCCCTCGAGCCGGTTGACGTCGCCCAGGAACTCGAACACGAAGCGGTTGGCAGGCTGGCGATAGAGCGTATCCGGCGTCGCGATCTGCTCTACCCGACCATTGCTCATCACCACCACGCGATCCGACAGTTCCAGCGCCTCTTCCTGATCGTGAGTCACGAACAGGCTGGTGAAATGAAGCTCCTCATGGAGATGGCGCAGCCAGCGTCGCAGCTCCTGGCGGACCTTGGCGTCGAGCGCACCGAACGGCTCGTCGAGCAGCAGCACGTCCGGCTTCAGGGCCAGGGCGCGGGCCAGCGACACGCGCTGCTGTTGACCGCCGGAGAGCTGGGCGGGGAAACGTTCGGCGAAGTCCTGAAGCCGGACCATCTCGAGCAGCTGCATCACCCGGGTGCGGATCTCCCCGCTCGAGGGCCGCTGCGAACGCGGCATGGCGGTGAGGCCGAAGGCGACGTTGTCGAACACGCTCATGTGGCGGAACAGCGCATAGTGCTGGAACACGAAACCGATGCGCCGATCGCGCACGTGAACGTGGGTCACCTCGCGCTCGCCGAAGTGGATCGTTCCGCCGTCGGCCTGCTCCAGCCCGGCCACGATGCGCAGCAGCGTGGTCTTGCCGGAGCCGGACGGGCCGAGCAGCCCGATCAGCTCGCCATCGTGGATGTCGAGATCGATGGGCTCGAGGGCGCGGGTGCGGCCGTCGTCCTTATGACCATGGCCCTTGGAACCACGGCCCTTATTGTCATAGGTCTTGTCGATCTGCGAGAGGCGAATACTCATGTCGCGGTCTCCCGGCGCGCGGCGCGCCATTCGAGTGCGGCCTTTGCGGCCAGCGTCAGGAGTGCCAGTAGCGCGAGCAGCGAGGCGCTGGTGAAGGCACCGACGGTGTTGTAGTCCTGATAGAGCTGTTCGACCTGCAGCGGCAGGGTGTTGGTCTGGCCGCGGATCGCCCCGGCGACCACCGAGACGGCACCGAACTCGCCGACCGCGCGGGCATTGGTCAGGATCACGCCGTAGAGCAGCGCGTGGCGAATGTTCGGCAGTGTGACGCGACGGAAGATCGTCCAGCCGGAGGCACCGAGCGTCACCGCGGCTTCCTCTTCACGCGAACCCTGGGCCTGCATCAGCGGAATCAGTTCACGGGCGACGAACGGGCAGGTGACGAACACCGTCACCAGCACGATCCCCGGCCAGGCGAACATGATCTGGATATCGTGGGCGTCGAGCCAGCCGCCGAGCCAGCCATTGCGTCCGTAGAGCAGCAGGTAGACCAGGCCGGCGACGACGGGCGATACGGCAAACGGGATATCGATCAGCGTCTGCAGCAGGCGTCGCCCCGGGAACGCGAAGCGAGTCACCAGCCAGGCCAGAAACACCCCGAAGATCAGATTGACCGGCACCGTGATCACCGCGACCAGCAGCGTCAGGCCGATCGCAGCCAGGGTGTAGGTGTCGCTCAGATTCTGCCAGTAGACATCGATGCCGCTCATCAACGCCTGGGCGAAGATTGCCACCAAGGGCAGCAGCAGGAACAGTGCCGTCAGCGTCAGGGCGATGCCGATCAACAGGCGGCGGACACTCGGTGCATCACCGATTCGGATCATCAGCCGCGCCCTCCATGCAGTCGCTTGATGAAACGTCCCTGCCACAGGTTGATCGCGAGCAGTAGGGCAAGCGAGGTCGCGAGCACGATCGAGGCGACCGCCGAAGCGCCGGCGTAGTCGTACTCCTGCAGCTTGACGAAGATCATCAGCGAGGTGATTTCGGTCTCGTAGGGTTTGCCGCCGGCGATGAAGATCACCGCGCCGAATTCCCCCAGCGAGCGTACGAAGGCGAGGCCGGTACCCGTCACCAGCGCCGGCCACAGGTAGGGCAGAATCACCCGGCGAAACGCTAGGCCATCGCTGGCGCCGAGGGTCATCGCGGCTTCGTCCACTTCGGCAGGCAGGTCTTCCAGCACCGGCTGCACGGTACGGACCACGAACGGGATGCTGGTAAAGGCCATCGCCAGGGCGATGCCGATCCAGGTGTAGGAGACCGAAATGCCCAGCGGCTCCAGCAGCCGGCCGATCCAGCCGTTGCTGGAGTAGAGCGTCGCCAGCGTGATGCCGGCGACCGCCGTGGGCAGGGCGAAGGGCAGATCCATCAGCGCATCCACCAGACGCTTGCCGGGGAACTCGTAGCGCACCAGCACCCATGCCATCAGCAGCCCGAAGACCGCATTGAACAGGGCGGCCACCGCGGCGGCGAGGAGTGTGACCGTGTAGCTGGCCAGCAGGCGGGGATCGGTGATCAGAAACCAGTACTGCGACCAGCTCAACTGCGAAAGCTGCCCGACCAGGCTGGTCAGGGGCAGCAGCAGCACCAGCGAGACGAACGTCAGCGAGACGCCGAGAGACAGACCGAAACCCGGCAGTACTCGGCGTTCGCGACGTCGCGTGAGAGCCTGGGCGATCATCGGCGCTGAAGTTGATCCAGTTCTCCGCCGCTGGCGAAGTGCGTTTTCATCGCTTCCGGCCAGCCGCCGAAGACATCTTCGACCCTCAGCAGTTCGGTCTGCGGGAACTGGTCACTGAATTCGGCGGCAACCTTCTCGTCGTTGACCCGATAGTTGAACCCGGCCAGCAGGCGCTGCGCTTCCTCGGTATAGAGGTAGTCGAGATAGCCGTTGGCCAGATCCTCGTTGCCGTTACGCTCGGCGTACTCGTCGACCACGGCCACCGGGAACTCGGCCAGAATGCTGACCGGCGGTACCACCACCTCGTAGTCGTCCTTGCCGTATTCGTTGCGGATGTTGTTGACCTCGGACTCGAACGTGATCAGCACATCGCCGATCCCGCGCTCGACGAAGGTCGTCGTCGCCCCGCGGCCGCCGGTGTCGAACACCTCGACGTTGCCGAGGAACGTCTTCATGTACTCCTCGATCTTCGCCTTGTCGCCGTCGAAGGCCTGATCGGCGTAACCCCAGGCCGCCAGATAGGTATAGCGTCCGTTGCCCGAGGTCTTGGGGTTGGGGAACACCAGCGAGACGTCGTCGCGGGCCAGATCGTCCCAGTTCTCGATCTGCTTGGGGTTGCCCTTGCGCACCAGGAACGCGGTGGTGGAGTAGTAGGGCGAAGCGTGGTTCGGGTATCGATCCTGCCAATCCTCGGCGACCAGGCCGGCGTCGGCGAGCACGTTGACATCGGTGACCTGGTTGAAGGTCACCACGTCGGCACGCAGTCCCTGCATGATCGAGCGTGCCTGGGTCGAGGAGCCACCATGGGACTGCTGCACGCTGACGGTCTCGTCGTGCTGGGCCTGCCACCAGTCGATGAATTTCGGGTTGACCGCGGCAAACAGCTCTCGGGCGATATCGTAGGAAGAGTTGAGGAGTTCACGCGGCTCGTCTTGCGCCTGCGCAGGCGACAGAGCACCCAGCGTCAAGGCCAGGCCGACGGTGGAGGCGGCGAATAGCGAGCGAGGTCTGGAAAACCCGAACATGTCAGTTCCCTGCGAATGATTGGCGATGATGGCAAGGCTAGGTAAATCTGAATGGAATGACAATTTGTTTTAATAGAACCTTTTATTATATTCGTGCGTAGGAATTCCATAAGCCTCGTCGCTTCGGTAAGCCGCCTCTCATCAAGCGCAGCTTTGCGCCACTCGGGATGGCTTGCCGATTCGCTTCAATCCGACCAGACCCAGCAGCGGCCCGGGCAGCAGCCACCAGGCAATCGTCGCCTCCCATGTGGGGAGCGCCGGCACCAGCAGGGCAATCGAGGCGGCCGAGATGGCGAAGCCGATGGCGTTCTGCAGTGTCAGCGCGCTACCGACCAACGTGGCTGGGCAGGCATTGGCGGAGAGCGCCGAGAACTGCGGGGAATCGATCACGGCGAGCAGGCTCCACAGGCCCAGAAAACCGACCAGCGTGGCGTAGCCGATGTGAGGCGCCAGCCATGGGTACGACAGGCAGCAGAGCGCCGAGCCAGCCAGCCCCGCCGCGGCGACTCGGCGGCTGCCGATGTGCTGACTCATCCAGCCGCCGAACCAGCAGCCAGGGGCGCCGATCGCGATCAGGGCGAACGATGTCATCGCCAGCGTTCTCGAGGAGATCGTCGGGTCTACGGCTATCAGCAGCAGAGGAATGAGCGTCCAGAGGGTGTAGAGCTCCCACATGTGGCCGAAGTAGGCGCCGGCCGCACGGCGGAAATCGGCGATCCGGAACGCCCCCAGGCCGGCCAGGCGCGATGACGTAGTGGCAGATGTCCTCTGCCCGCTCGGGGCATCACCCAGTCGCCAGACAGCCATGCCGGCCACCAGCGACAGCAGCGAGGCGATCCAGAGCGTCAGCCGCCAGTCGTCACTGTCGCCTGCCCGCCCGCGGCCACTTTGATCCACGAGTTCGCCCCCACTTTGATCCACGAGCCCACCTCCACTCCAGCCGATGCCGGACAGCAGATGGGGCATCGCAGTGCCCAGTACCAACATGCCGACCAGCCATGCCAGGCCCAGCCCGGTGCGACCCGGTGCCCAGCCGACCATCAGTTTCATGCCGATGGGGTAGATGCCGGCGAGCGACATCCCGGTCACCACGCGCAGCCCGACTGCCGACCCCAGACCGTTGGCGTAAGGCAGCAAAGCGTTGGAGAGGGCGCCGATCAGGCATGCCAGCGCGAATAGCCGGCTGGCCCGGGTGCGATCGGCAAGACCGCTGAGACCGAGACTGAGCGTGCCAAGCAGAAACCCGAACTGCACCGCGCCGGTCAGCCACCCCAGGTCGCCGGGAGAGAGTTGCCACAGCTGTTGAAGATCGTCGATCACCGCGTTGGGCGTGAACCACAGCGCGGTACCGAACCATTCGGCGATGGCAATAATGACGATCGGCATCGGCACTCCTTTGCGGATGAGACGTTCCCGGCCGCATCAAGCTGATCAGACGCCAGCGACCCGCAGCCCCTCGAAACCGTTGCAGCCCCTCCAAACCTTGGGTAAGGCGTCGGATCAGAGGCTCATTCAAAGACCCATGGCCGATGACGTCGAGCGTCGCGGATCGGCACCGCCGGTGAAGGTGCCGTCGTCCCCGATCAGAATGGACTGCGCCGCGCCCATCGCTTGCTGCTGGCTGACGGTGTGTCCCATGGCCTCGAGCAGGGCGATGGTATCCGGGCTGATGCCGTCTTCGATACGGATCTCGTCCGGCAGCCACTGGTCGTGAATTCGGGGGGCGCTGACCGCGCTCTGGATATTCATGCCATGGTCGATCACGTTCATCACGACCTGGAGCGTGGTGGTGATAATGCGTGAACCGCCCGGGCTGCCGGTCACCAGGAAGTTCTTGCCATCCTTCTTGACGATGGTCGGTGTCATCGAGGAGAGCATGCGCTTCTCCGGTTCGATCTTGTTGGCTTCGCCGCCGATCAGACCGTAAGCGTTGGGCGTACCGGGCTTGGCCGAGAAATCGTCCATTTCGTTGTTGAGCAGAAAGCCGGCGCCGTCGACGACGATACCCGAGCCGTAGCTGAAATTGATGGTGTAGGTATTGGAGACGGCCAGACCGCTATCGTCGGCGATCGAGAAATGCGTGGTCTCGTTGGATTCATAAGGCAGCGGCTGACCGGCGGCGATTTCCTTGCTCGGCGTTGCGCGGTCGAGATCGATCTGCGCTCGCAGTTCGTCGGCGTAAGCCTTCGACGTGATGCCCTTCAGCGGCACATCGACGAAATCGGTATCGCCGAGATACTCGGCCCGGTCGGCATAAGCGCGCTTCATCGCCTCGCTCATCACATGGATCGTCCGCGCCGAATTGAAGCCCATGGCATGGATGTCGTAACCCTCGAGGATATTGAGCATCTGCACGATATGCGCGCCGCCGGAAGAGGGCGGGCTCATGGCATAGATGTCGTAGCCGCGATAGGTGCCATGTACCGGCTCGCGAACCGTCGGCTGGTAATCGTCCAGATCCTTCGCCGTCATCAGGCCACCGTGCTGCCGCATTTCCGCCGTGATCAAGCGCGCCGTCTCGCCTTCGTAGAATTCACGGGGGCCATTTTCGGCGATGCGCCTGAGCGTCGCGGCCAGATCGGGCTGGCGGAATCGCTCGCCGGCACGATAGAGCGAACCGTCCGGCTTGTAGAACACCTTGCGGGTGGAGTCCCACTGCATGAGCCGCTGCCGGGACTGCTCGAGTCCTTCGGCGAATCGCGGCGGAATGATGAAGCCGTCGTCGGCCAGTTTGATCGCAGGCGCCAACGATTCGGCCAGACTCAAGGTGCCGTACTGATCGAGAGCCATGGCCAGGCCGGCGACGGTGCCGGGCACGCCGGACGCGTTGTGGGTGTCGCGCGAAAGCTCGGAGACGGCCTCGCCCTGTTCGTTCTGGAACATGGTTTCGTAGGCCGCGGCGGGTGCCTTTTCGCGATAGTCGATGGCGATGACCTTGTTGCTTCTTTCGTCCGAAATCAGCATGAAGCCGCCGCCACCGATATTGCCCGAGCGGGGCTGTGTCACCGCCAGCGCGAACCCGGCGGTAACGGCGGCATCGACGGCATTGCCGCCACCTGCGAGCACGTCGTGAGCGATCTGCGAAGCCAGGTAATGGCTGGTCGCCACCATGGCATGCTCGCCGACCTGGGGATGAAAGCGCTCGCCCTCGAGGATCGCCGACTGGGCTAGCGCCGGCGTCGAAAACGCCATCGAGAATGTCGCCGAGACAGCGGTGGTCAGGCAGAAGACGGAGAACGCGATGACCCGGCGAGCGGGCAGCGCGGCAGCAATGAAGCGAGGCATGAAATGTCCCCCAGAAGCATCGTTGTTGTATGTGACCGACGGGATACGCGCGGTCGAGGCCAGATGCAGTATAGAAAGAGTCGACGCCAACCGCTTCGTCGACTTCGGTGGCGCAGCGGTTTTACGTCCGGATCGGCCAAAGGTGGCGGTGCGTGCGCTAGAATGAGCGCCAGAAGCCAGCCTGCATAAGGATTTTCGCTCATGCGCGATTTCAAGATTGCCCCCTCGATTCTGTCCGCCAACTTCGCCTGTCTGGGACAGGAGGTCGAGGACGTGGTGGCATCGGGCGCCGATATCATCCATTTCGACGTCATGGACAACCATTACGTACCCAACCTGACGATGGGGCCGATGGTGTGCGAGGCACTGCGAAAGCATGGCATCACCGCGCCTATCGACTGCCATTTGATGGTCAAGCCGGTGGATCGGCTTATCGGGGATTTCATCGATGCCGGCGCCAGCTACGTGACGTTCCATCCGGAGGCGTCCGAGCATATCGACCGCTCGCTACAGCTCATTCGCAGCCACGGCTGCAAGGCGGGGCTGGTGTTCAATCCCGCAACGCCGCTTTCCCACCTGGATTACGTTATGGACAAGGTCGACATGATCCTGATCATGAGCGTCAACCCCGGCTTTGGCGGGCAATCCTTCATACCTGCGGCGCTCGACAAGCTGCGCGAGGCGCGTCGGCGCATCGACGCCAGCGGCCTGCCGATCCGGCTGGAAGTCGACGGGGGCGTGGGCCCGGACAATATCGCCGAGATCGCCCGAGCGGGGGCCGACACGTTCGTTGCCGGCTCGGCGATCTTCAAGGCGCGAAATCTCGATGATCCCAATCGCTACGACGGCGTGATCGGCAAGATGCGCTCGGCCCTCGCCGCGAGCTGACAGGGCATGTCGACGACCGCCGAAGCATCGACGCCGCCCGTCGAGCCGCGCCAGTGGTATCTCTATCTGGTCGAGATGGCCAATGGCGCGCTCTACACCGGCATCACCACCGATGTCGCCCGACGGTTCGCTCAGCACGCCCGCGGCCGTGGCGCACGGGCGCTGCGCGGCAAAGGGCCGCTGACTCTGCGCCACGCCCAGGTAGTCGGTAACCACAGCGATGCGCTCAAGCTCGAGGCCGCGATCAAGCGACTCAGCGCGGCCGGCAAGCGCCGCTGGATCGAGCAACATCGACTGTCATCGTTCTGTCACCAGATTGTCATCGTCCCGGATCCCGCGGCACCGTAGAATTCCAGTCACCGTCCGACGACGTCGACCTGGAACGCTTCGATCATGAAAGTGGTGGCACTGCACAACCTCAAAGGCGGCGTCGGCAAGAGTTCCGCCGCCGTCAACCTGGCCCGCGAAGCCAATCGCGATGGCCTGCCGGTACTGCTGTGGGATCTCGATGCCCAGGGGGCCTCGACCTGGATACTGGGCGGGGAGAACGGCATGAGCCGCAAGGTCGGCAAGCTGCTGTCGGGGAAGTCGCCGCTGGGTGAGCAGGTGCAGCACACCCCCTGGGAGCGTTTCGATCTGCTGCCGGCGGATATGCGACTGCGCGAGCTCGATCGTATCCTCGAGGACAAGGCCGAGGGCGACAAGCACCTCAAACGGTTGATCGCGCCATTCAGCGAGGAGTACGCGCTGATGATTCTGGACTGCCCACCCGGGCTCTCCACGCTGGCCGAACAGCTGATCCGCGCCGCCGATCGCATCCTGGTGCCGACGATTCCCAGCCCGCTGTCGGTGCAGGCGTTCTCGCGGATGCTGGCGCATCTCGAGCTCAAGAAGCGCCAGCGCGAACGCGTCCTGCCGTTTTTCAATCTGGTCGATCGACGTCGGCGTCTGCACTGCGAGTGGATCGATTCCCCGCCCGAGGCGTTGGGGCGGACGCTGGAGAACTGGATCCCCTACGCCAGCGACATCGAGCGCATGAGTCTCGAAAACCGGCCGCTGGCGGATCTGGCACCTCGCAGCCGCGCCACTCACGCCTATCGCCGTCTATGGCAGGAGCTCAAGACGGAATTGGGGGAGTAGCCGCGCCAAGGCTTCGAACGTTCATGCAGGGTCTGTATACTTACCCAGTGTTTTGAGTCCGACGCTGGGGACCCCATGGCGCTGCCGACGCTCGAAGATCCGCTTTACTATCTCGCCAACTTCCGCCGCGTGCTCGACTGGTTGACGTCGCGCTACGCGGATCTGCTGAGCGCCGAGGAATCGGCGTTCATCGCCGCTTTCGAGCGCTTGCCTCAAGCCTCTCAGGCGCTGCTGGTGCGGATGGTCATGCGCAAGGGCGCCGATTTTCGCGCCAGTCGCCTGGTCTATGCCGAGATCGGCGACAGCCATCAGGTGGCGGGCCCACTGCTCGAGGCCGGTTGGATCGAGGAGCACGCGCCGCTGACGCTGGAAACCCTGTTCACGCTGGTGACTCGAGCGGAAATCGCGACCGACATGGGTCCGTGGCTCGGGGAGCTAGGTATCGGCAAGAGTGCCGGCAAGCGTGTCTGGCTTTCGGCTTTGCAGGCGCAGTCGCCGGATCCTCGTCCGCTGGCCGAGTGGCTGCCGACCCTGGAAGAGCGTCACTATCGTTTGAACGTCGACGCCATGTGCGAACGCTTCCGACTGATGTTTTTCGGCAACCTGCGTCAGCACTGGTCGGAATTCGTACTGGCGGAACTCGGCGTCTATCGCTTCGAGGCCGTCGAGCTGGATGCCGCCTCGCGAGCGTTCTCCCGGCGTGAGGAACTGGAGGCCTATCATCATCTTCATCGCTGTCGCGAGCGGTTCGACGCCGACGAGCCGATGGAGTCGCTGCTGCCGGATATCCCGCGTATCGCGTTCGACAACAACTGGCTTGAGCGTCGGCGAGGCCGGCTGATCTACAAGCTGGCCTATCGTCTCGAGCGCCAGGGCGAGCTCGGTCAGGCTTTGGCGCTCTACCGAGACTGCTCGGCGCCGGAAGCTCGGCTCCGTCAGATTCGCGTGCTCGAAGCCCAGCAGGAATTGAGCGATGCGCTGACACTGGCCGAGCAGGCCGAGAAAGCGCCTGTCAGTGCCGCTGAGAGTCAGGCGCTGGAACGCGCGCTGCCGCGGCTGCGGCGCAAACTGGGCGTGGTTTCAGCCAGACGCACGAAAGCACCGGAACCCCCACGTCTCGATCTGATATTGCCTCGGGCATCCAGCGTCGAGCTGGCGGTGGCCCGCCATCTCTCCCGCGACGAGGCGCCGGTCTGCTATGTGGAGAACGTGCTCGTCAACGGCCTGTTCGGACTGCTCTGCTGGGAGGCGATCTTCGCGCCACTGCCCGGGGCATTCTTCCACCCGTTTCATAGCGGGCCGACCGATCTGTTCGAGGTGGACTTTCAGGCCCGCCGTCGCGAGCTGATCGATGGCTGCCTGGAGACGCTCGAGCAGGGCGACTACGCGGAGATCATTCGCCGCCGCTATCACGACAAACACGGCATCCAGTCACCGTTCGTGTTCTGGGAAGCGCTCGACGAGCGCGTGCTGGAGCTGGCCCTGCAGTGCATTCCCGCCAGTCATCTTCGTCTCTGGTTCGAGCGTCTGCTCGGCGATATCCGCGCCAATCGCGCCGGAATGCCTGACCTGATCCAGTTCTGGCCGGGCGTTGCCGATGACTCGTCGGACGCCCGCGCGAGCGAGTCGCCGACGTATCGCATGATCGAGGTCAAAGGCCCCGGCGATCGCCTGCAGGACAATCAGAAACGCTGGCTCCAGTTTTGTGCCCGTCACGATATGCCGGTCAGCGTCTGCTACGTCACCTGGGAGGCCGGAAACGGCGAGACGACAGCCGCGAACGACGGCGAGAGCATGACGGGAGTGCTTTCTTGAGCTACCGGATCGCCGTGCGCGCCCTGTGCGACTTCGCGGCCAAGCGCGGCGATCTCGATCTGCGCTTCACGCCGTCGCCCTCGGCACAGGAGGGCATTGCCGGCCATCAACTGGTCGGGGAACGACGCGGCGAACGCTACGAACGTGAAGTCGCCCTGCGCGGTAGCTATCGTCATCTGGAGGTTCGCGGGCGCGCCGACGGCTACGATCCCGTCGCCAATCGGTTGGAGGAGATCAAGACGCATCGTGGCGATCTCTCCCGCCAGCCGGCCAACCAGCGGGCGCTGCACTGGGCGCAGGCCAAGGTCTACGGTCATCTGCTCTGCGTCGAGCGGGGCCTGGATCAACTGACGGTGGCGCTGATCTATTTCGATATCGTCAGCCAGCGCGAAACCCCATTGAGCGAGTCCTGTTCGGCGGATGAACTGCGAGAGGTGTTCGAGACACTCTGTCAGGCGTTTCTGGCCTGGGCGCAGCAGGAACTGGCCCACCGGCGGCGGCGTGATCGCGCGTTGCAGGCGCTGCGATTCCCGTTCGCCGGATTCCGCGACGGTCAGCGGCCGCTGGCAGAAACGGTCTACAAGTCGATTCACACCCGCCGCTGGCTGATGCTGCAGGCGCCCACCGGTATCGGCAAGACGCTGGGTACGCTGTTCCCCATGCTCAAGGCGATGCCGGGCGAGCCGCTGGACAAGATCTTCTTTCTGACGGCGCGCAACACCGGCCAGCGCCTGGCTCTCGATGCATTGCGTTCGTTAGGTGCCGAACGCCAACGGCTCGAGGGGGCCGGCCCGGACGAGCTCGGGTGCGACGATATCGATATTGATAGCGCAGCCGAAGCGGTGCCCCTGCGCGTACTGACGCTGACTTCCCGCGCCAAGGCCTGCGAGCATCCGGACAAGGCCTGTCACGGTGACTCCTGCCCGCTGGCCGCCGGTTTCTACGATCGGCTGCCCGCGGCGCGCGTGGCGGCGGTCGAGCGCGGCTGGCTGGATCGGGCCGGCTTGAGAGAGATCGCGCTCGGTCACCAAGTCTGCCCCTACTATCTGGGTCAGGAGATGGCGCGCTGGGCCGACGTCGTCATCGGCGACGTCAACTACTGGTTCGATTTCCACGCCATGCTCTACGCCCTGAGTCAGCAGCAGCAGTGGCAGGTCGGTCTGCTCGTCGACGAGGCGCACAATCTGGTCGAGCGGGGGCGGGGCATGTATAGCGCCACGCTGGATCATGCCGCCTTCCGGCGGCTGAAGCCGACGCTGCCGGCGCCGCTCAGGAGGCCGCTGTCGCGAGTGGCGTCCGTCTGGCAAGCGCTGGCAGAGGAAAGTGACGTCGAGTATCGCGTGCTCGAGACGCTGCCCTGCAAGTTGATCAATGCACTGCAACAGGCCGTCTCGCAGATCGTCGAGTACCAGAGCGAGCAGCCGATCGCGCTGGATAGCGAGCTGCAACGGTTCGCGTTCGACGCCCAGCACTTCTGTCGCGTCGCCGATGTGTTCGGCGATCATTCGATCTGCGACGTGACGCGGCAGTCCGCACGGGGCCGGCAGCGCAATGCCGGCGCTCGGGTGACGTTACGCAACGTGGTGCCGGCGCCGTTCCTGGCGCCGCGTTTTGCCGCTGCCCATGGCGGCGCCCTGTTTTCCGCGACCCTGGCTCCCGAAGCCTACTATCGTGACCTGCTGGGCGTACCCGAAGGTGCCCCCTGGGTGTCGCTGGCATCGCCGTTTCGAGACTCGCAGCTCGAGGTGCAAATCGCCGCGCGGCTATCGACTCGTTATGCTGACCGGGAGGCGTCGCTGACGCCGCTGGCGGATCGCATCGCCGAACAGTTCCAGGCACGGCGCGGTAATTACCTGGCGTTTTTTTCGAGCTTCGCCTATCTGGAGCAGGTCGCCGATCGGCTGGCCGAACGTCATCCCCAAATTCCGCTCTGGCGGCAAGCCTCGCACATGGACGATGACGCCCGCGAGGCGTTTCTGGGGCGGTTCGAGACGAGCGGGGAAGGCGTGGGATTCGCGGTGCTGGGCGGGATTTTCGGCGAGGGCATCGATCTGCCGGGCGATCGCTTGATCGGGGCGTTCGTGGCGACGCTGGGACTACCCCAGGTCAACCCGGTCAACGAGCAGATGCGCGCACGGCTGCAGGCGCTCTACGGTCATGGCTACGACTATGCCTACTTCTTTCCCGGCATGCAGAAGGTAGTGCAGGCCGCTGGTCGCGTGATCCGCTCTGGCACGGATGAAGGGGTGATTCATCTGCTCGACGACCGGTTTGCGAAGCGCGAATCGCAGGCATTGCTGCCGGCGTGGTGGCCTAAGCCGATCACGGATTAGGTGTGAAAAAGGGTAGAGGAGCTGAAGGGCTGCTTCTCCCTTTGGCAAAGTGCCACATCCCAGCTTTTTCAGCTTACGACTGTTCGAGCATCGACGACCGTTCCGCTCGTGGTTACGAGGGGGCTTAACGCTCGCCCCCTCGCGCTCCCCCTCTTGATTGACGCCGCTGGTCCGCGAAACCCTGAAAGACGATGGCCTGCGCTTCGGGTCGGCGCGCAAGGACATCCCTGTCCGGGCGCGCCTCTTGTGACATCCATGTCACAAGACCCGGCTTGTCCCTCGTCTTTCAGCGCGGCCCCGGAGGCGTCGAAGTGGCCGATTCAAGTGGACATGGCGTAGGTCTTTTCGGTAGCGCTGTCCTACGATCTACGAGACCGAATGGCTTAGTGCCTCGAACACTCTTGCCACGGCTTCAGCGCCGGGATCGACGACGCCTTTGAGGGCGCTCTCCGGCACGTAGGCAGAGCGCCCGGCGTTGGCGTGGGTCAGCGCGGCAGTGGCCTGGGCGCCATCGCGAGCGGCCTGCGCGGCCTGGATGAGCGATTCGCCCCGCTGCAGCGATTCGATGGCGGGGATCAGGGCGTCGAGCATGGTGCGGTCGCCGAGTCTGGCGCCACCGTAGGCCTGCATCTTTTCGACGCCCTCGGCCAGCGCTTTGGCGAGTTCGCCGCGACGATCCAGCGACGCGCCAGCAGCGGTCATCAGGATCGACAGCAGCACGCCGCTGGAGCCACCCATGTCCCGCGAGAGCAGTTGGCCGATGCCGGCAAACAGCTGCGGCAGCGCGGCTGTATTCAGCCGTCCGGCCTGCAGTGCCCTGGCGATCGCGTCGGCGCCGCTCTGCATGCTGGCGCCAGCGTCGCCATCGCCGCTCCTGGCGTCCAGTGCGTCGAGTTCCTTACGCGACTGGCGCAGGGCGTCGATGATCCGTTCGAGGGCGGCGGAAGTGCTGGCGTCCTGCGGGGCATTCTCGACCAGCGCTTCATGATCCTGATGGGTATCCGGCAAAAAATGCGCAGGGGTCTGGATGGCACGCAATCCGGGCCAGCCGGGAGCGCTCGTCGGCGCCGCTAGCGCGATGACGATGTCATCTTCCGCTGGCAGCAGCGTGAGCGAGAAACCGTGCATATCCAGCGAGGTCATCAGCGGCGCCGGGCCAATCAAGTGCGCTACCTGATCGATGCCAAGTTGACGCAGCAGGCTGGCAGCGAGTACGCCCATCTCCTGGGTGGAGCAGCTGCCGAGATCGTTGAGCATCGCGATCCAGGGCCCGTCGAGCTGGCGATCGGCAAGCGCGTTGCGCAACGGATCCAGAACCAGGGTCATGGCGTCGTCGGCGCTTTTCGGATCGACCTCTCGCGTGCCGGTCTCGTTGTGAATCCCTAGCCCCAGCTCCGGGGCGCGCGCGGCGGCGTCCTGACCTGGCTGCGCCGCGGCGCTCAGCGCCATGCCCAGCGATGCCATTTGGCGGCACAGCGCTCCAGCGCGTTCGCGGATGGTGTCGAGCGGCGTTTCCTGGCCGGCGAGATAACCGCTCAGCTTGTGCACCAGCAGGGTACCGGCGATGCCTCGGGGCTGCGGGGCGTGCTCGATGGCCACGTCGTCGGCGACGATGACCATCGCGACGTTCAACCCTTCACTCCTGGCGCGCTCGGCAGCGAGCCCGAAGTTGAGCCGGTCGCCGGTGTAGTTCTTGACCACCAGCAGGCAGCCGGCATCGCCACAGACTTCACGAATCGCGGCCAGCACGGCCTCGACGCTGGGCGATGCGAACAGACTCCCGGAGATTGCGCCGGTCAGCATGCCTTCGCCGATATATCCTGCGTGAGCGGGTTCGTGACCCGCGCCGCCGCCGGAGAGAACCGCGACCTGGCGCCGCCCTTGAGCGTGCTTGTCCCAGTCGCTGCGAACCAGAATGCGCAAGCCGCTATCCGGCTCGGCGACGCGCAGCGGGGCAGTCGCTGCCGAGGCATAGAGAATGTCGTCGACGACATCGCCGGGGGCATTGTAGAAACGATCCATGTTGTCTCTCCGCTGGTGTATCGAATTCGGGGTCAGCGCATCAGTGCAATTTCATTTTCGGGCGGATGTAGCGGTTGAGGCCATCGACGATGACGGTCATGCCGGTCTTGAAGATGCCGTGAATCGCCATCTGATGCATGCGATAGAGAGAAGCGTAGAACAACTTGGCAAGCCGGCCCTCGATGAACAGGCTGCGCGCCGACGCGCCGCGCATGAGGCTACCGACCGCCTCGAAATGGGCCAGCGAGATCAACGAGCCCCGATCCCGGTAGACGAAGGGCTTGAGCGGTTTGCCGTCCATCGCCGCGCGCAGATTGTGATAGCAGTGGGTCGCCTGTTGGTGGGCGGCCTGAGCGCGCGGGGGAACGCGCTTGTCGTCGGGCTGAGGGCAGGAGGCGCAGTCGCCGAAGGAGAAGATCCGCTCGTCGTCCAGACTCTGCAGCGTCTGGCTGACCTTGATCTGGTGATTGCGCTCGGTGGCGAGACCCAGGTTCGACAGGAATTCGGGCGCGCGGATGCCGGCGGCCCAGACGCTGAGATCCGTTTCCAGCGGCTCGCCATCGGCGGTGATGAAGCCGTTGGCGTTGGCCTCGGTGACTCGAGTATCGACGTGAATCTTGACCCCGAGACGTTCGAGTTCGCCATGAACGGCGCGGCTGATCCGCTCGGGCAGCGCCGGCAGAATGCGTGGCGCCGCCTCGATCAGGTGAACCTCGAGCTTGCCGCTATCCATCGCGGTGAAGCCGTAGCTGTGCAGCATGCGCGATGCGCCGAAGAGTTCGGCTGCCAGCTCGACACCGGTGGCGCCCGCACCGACCAGTCCCACGGTCAGCTTGGGATGCGTCCTGCGCTCGGGGTCGCTGTAGCGCAGGAAGGTATTGAGCATGTTGCGGCGAAAGCTCTCCGCCTGCTGCGGGCTGTCGATGAAGTGGCAGTGCCTGGCAACGCCGGGGGTACCGAAGTCGTTGGAGACGCTGCCCACCGACAGGACCAGATAGTCATATTCGAGCTGGCGGGCCGGCAGCACGACCACGTCTTCGTGATCGTGAATCGCCTCTAGCGTGAGGGTCCGGTTGTCGCGATCGATGGCACTCAGCGTGCCGCGCTGGAAGCGATAGCCGTGACTCTTCGAGTGGCCCTGGTAGGAAACTTCATCGAGTCCGGAGTCGAGCGTGCCGGTCGCGATCTCGTGCAGCAGCGGTTTCCAGATGTGGGTCGGATTGCGATCTACGAGGACGATATCGGCACGCCGGGACTTGCCGAGCTTGCGACCCAGACGGGTCGCAAGCTCGAGTCCACCCGCACCGCCACCGACCACGACGATACGTGGTGTGGTCATGGGAAGCTCCAGACGGAAAATCGGAAAGGAAAGAAACCAGAACATTCGAGGAAAACGAGCATTGTCGAATCGGGAAGTCGCGTTGAATGTCCGCAAAGCCGGTAACCGGCGAAAAGTAGGCACAGCAAGAGCCGAGTGATGACGATATCGGACTGTGAGACTGCGCATTCACGGAAAACGGCACCCGTCGATTCGACGAAAGATAGGCCAAAGGATACGCCGATCAGTGCCGCTTGGCATCCGTGGGTTGCGTAAACTTACGCCGTCTTGGGTAAGCTGGTGCCCGCACGCCTATCTTCCGGCCCGTTCTCACAAGGGAGCTCTCATGCATCCGCTGCTTCACGATATTCGCCTGGTGGCATTCGACCTCGACGGAACGCTGATCGACTCCGTCCCTGATCTGGCTGCGGCAGTGGATGGCATGCTCGTCGAGCAGGGCCTCGAGCCGGTGGGCGAGGCCAGGGTTCGCGATTGGGTCGGCAATGGTTCCCGCAAGCTGGTGGAGCGCGCGCTGGCCAGTGTCGTGGGCGAGGCGCCAGATGCGTCACTGATCGAAGCGAGTCACGATCACTTTCTGCGCCATTATCACGCGGCGCCCTGCGAGCAGACCCGCGTGTATCCCGGCGTGCGGGGGGCGCTGGATGCCCTCGAGGCGGAGGGATTCATCGTCACCCTGATCACCAACAAGCCGGCGGCGTTCATCGACCCGATTCTCGAAGCGCTGGATTTGCGCCGCTATTTTCGTACCACGCTGGGTGGGGATTCGCTGCCGCAGCAAAAGCCGCATCCGGCGCCGTTACTGCATCTGGCGACGCAGTACGGGGTCGATCCCGCGCAGTGTCTGATGGTGGGGGATTCGCGCCATGACGTGGAGGCGGGGAGGCGCGCGGGCTTTCGCACGCTGGCGGTGTCCTACGGGTACAATCACGGCGAACCGGTGGTCTCCAGCCGCCCGGATGGCGTAGTTGAATCGCTCCGGGAACTCGTTTAGGGTTTCCGAATCGGCGCCACGGCAGATGTGGCGCCGGTTTTGTGTACCTTCCCGGTGTTTTCCCGTTCCTCCTTCGACCGAGCTTTGACATGCGACCGGATACCCAACGTCTTTTCAGCCCCAGCGCGTCGATTCGCCACGTCACGTGTTGGCGATGGTGACTGTCAGCCGATTCCCTCGATTGCCGATTGCTGATTTTCACTGCTGGAGCCCGGTCCCATGATGACCCCTGATCGCTTTGCCGAGCTGGCACAAGCCGGCTACAACCGTATTCCGGTCACCCGAGAGGTGCTGGCCGATCTGGATACGCCGCTTTCCACCTATCTCAAACTGGCCGACGCGCCCTGGACCTTTCTGCTCGAGTCGGTGCAGGGCGGAGAGAAGTGGGGCCGTTACTCGATCATCGGTCTGCCCAGCCGGGAGCGCATCGAGGTTCGTGGCTTTACCGTTCGACATATCGTCGACGGAGAACAGCACGGCGCCAGCGAGGTCGAGGATCCGTTGGCGTGGATCGAGCGGTTCCAGTCACGTTTCAAGGTGCCCCAGCTCGACGATCAGCCGCGCTTCGATGGCGGCCTGGTCGGTTATTTCGGCTACGACACCATCCGCTACATAGAGCCCAAGCTGCGTACCGCGCTCGCTGCCGAAAAGCCCGACCCCATCGGGGTGCCGGATATTCTGCTGATGGTGTGCGACGATCTGGTCGTCTTCGATAATCTCTCGGGTCGTCTTCAGCTGTGGACGCATGCCGACCCGGAGACGCCTCACGCCTACGCCAACGCCATCGAGCGTCTCGAGACGCTGGAGCTGAAGCTCCGCAGTGCCACTTTCAACACGCTGAGCCCGGGAACGGGGCGTGCGGACGTGGCCGAGGACGATTTTCATGCCAGCTTCAGCGAGCAGGGTTACAAGGACGCGGTCGCCAGGATCAAGGAGTACGTGCTGGCGGGCGATGTAATGCAGTGCGTGCCGTCCCAGCGCATGTCTATCCCTTACCAGGCGCCGCCGCTGGATCTCTACCGTGCGCTGCGCAGTCTCAACCCGTCTCCCTACATGTTTTTCCTGAATCTCGACGATCATCATGTGATCGGTTCCTCGCCGGAAATTCTGACCCGGCTGGAAGACGGCGAAGTGACCGTGCGCCCCATTGCGGGCACGCGGCCGCGCGGCGCCACGCCGGAGCAGGACAAGGCACTGGAAGAGGAGCTGCTGGCCGATCCCAAGGAGATTGCCGAGCACCTGATGCTGATCGATCTGGGGCGCAACGATATCGGCCGCATCAGCCAGGTCGGAACCGTCGAATTGACCGACAGGATGGCGATCGAGCGCTATTCTCACGTCATGCACATCGTGTCCAACGTCACCGGCAAGCTCAGCGAGGGCATGTCGGCGATGGACGTGCTGCGGGCGACCTTCCCGGCGGGTACGCTCTCGGGCGCGCCCAAGATCCGGGCGATGGAGATCATCGACGAACTCGAACCGGTCAAGCGCGGCATCTATTCCGGCGCGGTCGGGTATCTTTCCTGGCACGGTAACATGGACATGGCGATCGCCATTCGTACCGCCGTACTGAAGGATGGCGAGCTGCATGTACAGGCCGGAGGCGGGATCGTGGCCGACTCCGACCCCGACGACGAATGGAACGAGACGCTCAACAAGCGTCGTGCGCTGTTTCGCGCCGTGGCGATGGCCGAGAAGGGGCTTGATAACCTCGAGTGACGGCTGCCAGCGCGGGCTCGACCCTGGGTCCGCGTTCTTCGGTCGAGCGCAGTCATCGATCCGGGTGGCTGGCGCTCGAGGCGGGCCATGTCGACAACATGGCGGCTGTCGCAAATGCTCGAAGCCTATCGCAAGTGCTCGAAGCCTATCGCAACTACCGGACGCCTATTGCGAGTACCTGACGTCCATCGCGAGTCCCTAACGTTCTCGGTGCGAGACGTCGATGCGGAGATCGTAATCCTGTGCTCCCAGCATCCAGGTGACGTTGAGCACCTTGATCGGAAACCCATCCAGCATGATGTCCTCTTCCGGGCGCGGGGCGACCGGCAATGTCATGACACCGTTGCTGTCGCAGTAGGGATGGCCGATCGGGGCACCATCCTGAAATAAAACCACTCGAATCATTCTGCTCTCCTTCCGTGGGTCCAAAACCTGTT
Organism: Salinicola sp. CPA57; assembly: GCF_003206035.1. Lineage (NCBI taxonomy): Bacteria > Pseudomonadati > Pseudomonadota > Gammaproteobacteria > Oceanospirillales > Halomonadaceae > Salinicola > Salinicola sp. CPA57. The sequence continues at coordinate 718,290 of NZ_PZJR01000003.1, read as the reverse complement.
TCTTCCAGAAACGCCGGGATCCAGAAATACGGTATCCAGAGAAGACCTCGCTTCGATGTCACCAGTATTGGTCAGGGAGCGCGATGTCTCCAGTGCCGATGACGCTAAAGGCTCTGCCATTTAACATCCTGCAAACAACGAGAAGCGGGAAACGCGACAGGAAAATGAAGCAGGGGATTCGGTTCCGTCGGAACGCGCGGCAGGAGACGCCGCGCGCCAGTGCGCGCGGCGGGGGCGACATAGAAGCTCTCAGTCGACCTGGCCGAGCAGCAGAAACTCGATCAGCGCCTTCTGAGCATGCAGCCGGTTGCCCGCTTCCTGCCACACGACCGCTCGCGGGTCGTCGAGTAGCGTGGTGCTGATCTCCTCTCCGCGGTGCGCCGGCAGGCAGTGCAGGAAGAGGGCATCTTGAGCGGCCTGATCCAACAGGGCTTCGGTGACCTGGAACCCGGCGAAGTCCCGTTCGCGCTTGGCCTGCTCTTCTTCCTGCCCCATCGAAGCCCAGACGTCCGTGGTTATCAGGTCGGCGCCGCGAACGGCGTCGCTCGGGGCGCGGACGATGACGGCATGCTCGCCGGCGGCATCGAGAATGTCCTGACGCGGCTCGTAACCCTCCGGGCAGCAGATCCTCAACTGGAAATCGAACCGACGTGCAGCGTTGATCCAGGAGTGGCACATGTTGTTGCCGTCACCGATCCAGACCGCCGTCTTGCCTTTCACCGGCCCGCGGCACTCGGTCCAGGTCATGACATCGGCCAGTAGCTGACACGGGTGATAGTCGTCGGTGAGCGCGTTGATTACCGGCACCGAGCTGGCGGCGGCGAACGCCTCGAGCCCCGCATGGGAAAAGGTCCGGATCATGACCGCATCGACCATTTCGGAGAGCACGCGAGCGGTGTCGCCAATCGGCTCGCCCCGGCCGAGCTGGGTATCACGCGATGACAGGAACAGTGCATGCCCGCCGAACTGTGCCATGGCGGTTTCGAACGAGACGCGAGTCCGGGTCGATGACTTCTCGAAGATCATCGCCAGGGTGCGATTGCTGAACGGCGTGTAGACCGGGCCGTCGGCCTTCAGGCGATTCTTGATCGTGATCCCGCGCTGGATCAGGTAGGCCAGCTCGTCGGCGGAGAGATCCAGCAGGGTCAGAAAATGGCGTGCGCTCATGGGCGGCTTCCTGTCGTGGCTTGACGTTGAGACATTGGCTACAAGGCATGCGGCAATATCCAGGCGCGCCGCACGGCGAATTCGAGATCGTCGGCCGCAATCGCGGGCTACCCACGCGGTCGACTCGGGAAAAACGAAAAAAGCGCCGCGTCCCAAGCGCCGGCAAGGGCGTTTGGCGAGACGGCGCCGGGATCGGCCGGTCATGCGTTTGCTGCGGTGGTGGCCGATCCGTGCGAAAGCCAATCATCCTAACCAGCCCCCGCGGGCGGCGCAATGGCCCGGCCGGAGCTTCAAAGGGTAGCGGGGGTGTTTTCAGACGATGTCATCAGTAGAATGGGAATACGGTCATTCACACTCGCGTACACGCGAAGAGTCGGCATCGACCTTCTCTTCCCGCTATAGGACGTCTCATGAGCGATACCATCGAAGCGATCAAGCAGCAGATCAGTGACAACGCGATTCTGCTTTACATGAAGGGGTCGCCCCAGTTGCCGCAGTGCGGCTTCTCGGCCCAGGCGGTTCAGGCGCTGATGGCCTGCGGCGAGAAGTTCGCGTTCGTCAATATTCTGGATAACCCGGATATTCGTACCGAGCTGCCGAAGTACGCCAGCTGGCCGACGTTCCCTCAGCTGTGGATCGATGGTGAACTGGTCGGCGGTTGCGACATCATCGTCGAGATGTATCAGAACGGCGAGCTGGAGCCGATGGTCAAGGCGGCTGCGGCCAAATCGGCCGAGGCTTCCAGCGACAGCTGAGTCATCCTTTCGAGCCTCGTCTCCGAGACGCCCCGTCATCGCACGGGGCGTCTTTCGTTTCGAGGTTCAGTCGTTTCGAGATTCAGCCGTTTCGGAATTCAGATCTCGTCGAGCCCTTGTTCCTTCATGGCCAGATTCCAGCCGCCGAGATCCTTGAAGCGGTTGATGATGGCGCAGAAGAGTTCTGCGGTGCGTTCGGTGTCGTAGCTCGCCGAATGCGCCGAGGAGCTGTCGAAATCGATACCGGCAGCCTGACAGGCGCGCGCCAATACGGTCTGGCCATAGGCCAGTGCCGACAGCGTGGCGGTGTCGAAGCTCGAGAATGGATGGAAGGGGTTGCGCTTGATGTTGCAGCGGTTGATGGCGGCGTTCAGGAAGCCTTGGTCGAACGAGGCGTTGTGGCCTACCAGAATCGCTCGCGTACAGTCGTGGGACTTGATGGTCTTGCGAATCGGCTTGAAGATGCCATCCAGGGCTTCTCTCTCGCTCACCGCAATTTCCTTGCGGAAGGCGCTGGAAAGATCGATGCCGGTGAAATCCAGGGCGGACCGTTCGACATTGGCGCCCTCGAATGGCTCGACGTGAAAGGCGATCGTATCGAGGGGCAGCAGATTGCCTTGCGCGTCCATCGTCAACGGCACGGCAGCAATTTCCAGTAGTGCATCCGTGGCGGAATTGAATCCACCGGTCTCGATATCTACCACCACCGGGAGATACCCGCGAAAACGCTGCGCCATCAGCTCCTTCGTGCTGGCGTCCGACATGCGATGACTCCCATTCCCTTGATGTGGTAGTGATGATGAAATCGCGTAGAGTCTAGCAGTTCAGGTCATTGGCGTCCCTTGGCTTGGTGTTCGCCGCGGCTTCGGGACGCTATAATCCACGATTTGCCCGGTCACTGATCGCTGCATCCCGCAAACCTCGCCCATCAATTCCATATTGCTAAGGAGCTGTCGCATGTCCGATGTCAAAAAGGTCGTCCTCGCTTATTCCGGCGGCCTTGACACTTCCGTGATCGTGAAGTGGCTGCAGGAGACCTACGCTTGTGAAGTGGTCACCTTCACCGCCGATATCGGTCAAGGGGAAGAGGTCGAGCCGGCCCGAACCAAGGCGCAGGCGCTCGGGGTCAAGGAGATCTACATCGAGGACTTGCGGGAAGAGTTCGTCCGCGATTACGTCTACCCGATGTTCCGCGCCAATACGATCTACGAAGGCGAGTATCTGCTCGGCACCTCGATTGCGCGACCGCTGATCGCCAAGCGTCTGATCGAGATCGCCAACGAGACCGGTGCCGATGCGATTTCCCACGGTGCCACCGGCAAGGGCAACGACCAGGTGCGCTTCGAGCTGGGCGCCTACGCGTTGAAGCCGGGCGTCAAGGTCATCGCCCCGTGGCGCGAATGGGATCTCAACTCGCGCGAGAAGCTGATGGCCTATTGCGAAGACAACGACATCCCGGTCGATTTCTCCAAGAGCAAGAAGAAGTCGCCGTACTCGATGGACGCCAACCTGCTGCACATCTCCTATGAGGGCGGCATCCTCGAGGATCCGTGGGCCGAGGCGGAAGAGGAGATGTGGCGCTGGAGCGTTTCGCCGGAAGCGGCGCCGGACCAGCCCACCTATATCGAGCTGACGTACGAGAAAGGCGACGTCGTGGCGATCGACGGCGAATCGCTCAAGCCGCACGAAGTGCTGGCCAAGCTCAACAAGCTGGGCGGCGACAATGGTATCGGCCGTCTGGACATCGTCGAGAACCGTTACGTCGGGATGAAATCCCGTGGCTGTTACGAGACCCCCGGCGGCACCATCCTGCTGCGCGCGCACCGGGCGATCGAGTCATTGACGCTCGATCGCGAGGCGGCGCATCTCAAGGACGAGCTGATGCCCAAGTACGCCAAGGTCATCTACAACGGCTACTGGTGGAGTCCGGAGCGTCGCATGTTGCAGGCGGCGATCGATGAAACCCAGGAATTCGTCAATGGTGTGGTTCGCATGAAGCTCTACAAGGGCAATGCCATCGTGGTCGGTCGTCAGTCCGAGCAGTCGCTGTTCGACGAGTCGATCGCGACGTTCGAAGATGACGCCGGCGCCTACGATCAGAAGGATGCCGAAGGCTTCATCAAGCTCAACGCGCTGCGTCTGCGGATCGCGGCAGGCAAAGGTCGTTCCGCCAGCTGAAATGGCTCGGCGCTCCGGCCCCATCAATGATGCCGATGCAGTCGTCGGTATGCGTATCGGGAGCAACGTATGTTGAAGAAACTGTTCTCCAGCCTGCTGGGTGGCGGTTCGGAGCCCAAGTCGGCGAGCGGGAAGTCGACGTCCGCACCGGCGCGGGAGCCGGTCGAGTACAAGGGCTTCCTGATCGTACCCGAGCCGCAGGATGCCGGCGGTCAGTACCGGGTCAGCGGCTGGATTCGCAAGCCGGTCGAAGGTGGCGAAACGCTGGAGCGCCGGTTCGAGCGCTCCGATGTCGTCCCTGGCGAAGATGCCTGTGTCGAGTTGACGGTCGCCAAGAGCCAGCGTTACATCGATGATATCGGCGACGAGATGTTCGAGCAGGAGCATTGATGATGTCCGACTGATCCTGCCGACGGCGCCATTACGGCGCCGTTTTTGCGATTGGCGGCTTTACCGATAACTTCCTATGGTTAAGTCAGCTCGTTCCAGTCCATCCGGCAATTTGACAAGCCCCTGGATTCTCGAAGCATTCGAACTACCGGCAGGGAAGGCCGCCCATGATTACCGTGCATCATCTCGAAAACTCCCGTTCGCAACGTATTCTCTGGTTGCTTGAAGAGCTGGGGGCCGAGTACCGGATTCGAACGTACCGTCGTGACCCCGGAACGCTATTGGCGCCACCCGAATTGAAGAAGGTGCATCCATTGGGCAAGTCGCCGGTGATCACCGACGACGCCTACACGGTGGCCGAGTCCGGGGCGATCGTCGAATATCTCGTCGCCCGCTACGATGGCGATGCGCTGGTGCCGGAAGCGGGCACACCCGAACGTCTGCGCTATATCCACTGGCTTCACTACGCAGAAGGTTCGGCCATGCCGTTGCTGGTGATGAAGCTGGTGTTCTCGAAGCTGGGTAAGCCACCGGTGCCCGCGATCATCCGTCCGATCGGGAAGTTGCTCGCCGCCGGGGTCCGTCAGAAATTCCTCGATCCGCAGCTCCGTCTGCATCTCGACTACTGGGAAAGCGAGCTTGAACACTATGCCTGGTTTGCCGGAAACGATTTCAGCGCCGCCGACATCCAGATGAGCTTTCCGCTTCTGGCCGCAGAAAGTCGTACCGATTTATCCAATTATCCTAATATTAAGAGGGTGCTCGAGGAGATGCGCGAGCGGCCCGCCTATCAGCGAGCGATCGAGAAAGGAGGGGAATTTCGACTGTGAGATGTTTCGATAGCGGAGCTGTCGAGACGGGTCACGCGTGGCTGGGTATCACTCGTGTGCGAGTTGGCGAACGACATGCCAGTCTCGCGCGGCAAATGGGTCGAGGAGTTTCTATGCGTGCCTTTATCGGAAAGACCGCCGTCATGGTCGGATTGTTGAGCGGTGCCGCACTGGGATCGTCACTGGCGTGGGCGCAGGGCCAGGCGGAGCAATCGCCTTTCGATCAGCAGCCGGAAACCCGGCTGGCTTGTGAGCGCCTGAAAGCGCAGATCGACCAGACCATCCGTGACAATGGGGCGCGACACTTTCTGCTCGAGATCGTCGATAACGCTCAGGTGGAAGATGATGTCGTCCGAGAGGGCGAAAGCTTTGCCGGGGCCGAGGTGGTTGGCAGTTGTGATGGTGGCACGCGTAAGGTGGTCTATCGTCGCGACGGAGCCACGGAAATGAGTTCCGCTTCCCCGCAGGAAACCTCGTCGGGAGCCGATCCCGCAGGCGTTCAGGGCGATGCCGAGGGTGGCGACGGCAGTCGTTTGCCGGAAACCGCCCCCGTCGCACCGGAATCCAGTGGCGAAGATGCCTTGCCCACACCGGAGTCGGAAAATCTGGACGCTGGGCAGGAGCCGGAATCCAGCCCCTGATCTTGGGGTTCGATTGTCAACCGTTCGTCAGGCGATATCGATCTTGTCCGGATACTCGCACAGGTCCTCGATCACGCAGCTCCCGCAACGAGGCTTGCGTGCCAGGCAGGTGTAGCGGCCATGGAGAATCAGCCAGTGATGGGCGTCCTTGAGGTACGCCCTTGGCACATGACGCATCAACTTGTTCTCGACTTCGACCACGTTCTTGCCCGGGGCGAGTCGAGTGCGGTTGGACACACGAAAAATGTGCGTATCCACTGCCATGGTCAGCTCGCCGAACGCCGTGTTCAGAATCACGTTGGCGGTCTTGCGGCCGACGCCGGGTAGCGCTTCCAGCGCTTCCCTCGTTCGCGGGATGTCGCCATGGTAGCGCTGGTCGAGAATTTGGCAGGTCTTCATCAGATTCTCGGCCTTGGTGTTATACAGGCCGATGGTCTTGATGTGCGCTTTCAAGCCGTCGATGCCGAGATCGATGATCGCCCGGGGCGTATTGGCCACCGGGAACAGCCTGGCCGTCGCCTTGTTGACGCCCACGTCCGTTGCCTGTGCCGACAACAGCACCGCAGCCAATAACTCGAAGGGCGTCGTCCAGTTCAACTCCGTGGTTGGGTTGGGGTTATGGGCCTTGAGACGGGCAAAAATCCGTTCACGTTTGGTCGCGTTCATGAGGTCGTTCCGTCATCGTCGCCGCTGCTATCGGCGGACAGATTGGCCGTGGACTGGCCGGCCTCGATTCGATTGGCCGGAGTCTCGTTGGCAAGGGTGATGAGCCGCTCCGCCGCGCGTATCTTGTCTCGCGCCCGGTCGACATCTTCCTGATTGCCCTGACGCTGAAAGTGAGCGAGTTCCTGACGTGCCTTGCGCACGGCCTGCTCTGCCGCTGCCACGGCAATATGCTGGTGATCGCGAGTCGGGCCGTCATCGGGCGATGCCGACGCCAGCTGGCGCTCCACGGTATCGAGCTGGCCGTCGAACCCGGCCAGGCGCTCGAGCAGTGCGGCGCGCGACGCCTCGTCGGCTTTATCCAACTGGCGTTGCACGCGTTTCCGACGTGCCGTCAGGGTCGCCCTCTGCGCTTTGAGGGCCGTGACATCGATTTCGGCGGACGGCCCGCACGTTTCCGTGGGTGGCGCGACAGGCGAACGCGCCGCGGCGGCGCGTCGCTCCCGCTTGCGGCGCTTCTCTTCGGCCTTGCGGGCCAGACGCGCGTTGCGTGCGGTGTAGCGTCGGCGGCCGTTGTCGGCACGCCAATCGAGATATCGCTGCTGCTCGGCGTCGTTTCGGGCAGCGGCCCACCGGGGATGCTCGACGAGATCAATGCAGTCGACCGGGCAGGGCGCCACGCAGAGTTCACAACCGGTGCACTCGGATTCGATCACCGTGTGCATCTGCTTCGCGGCACCGAGTATGGCATCCACCGGGCAGGCCTGAATGCACTTGGTACAGCCGATGCATTCGGCTTCGCGAATCACCGCCAGAAGCGGTGTCTGGGGCGGCTCGATCAGTTCGAGCGGTGGTTGGCCGGTGAGCGTTGCCAGTCGATCACGAGTCGTCTCACCACCGGGCGGGCAGCGGTTGATCGCCTCTCCCTCGACGATCGCCTCCGCGTAGGGGCGACAGCCGTCATGCCCGCACTTGCCGCATTGAGTCTGCGGCAATTCGGCATCGATGCGTTCAACGGTAATGGCGACTGTCATGAGATTTCCGAAAGCGGGACGAACGACCGCCCCCTGGCAGGGACAGCGCGGCATTATAGTCTTTTGCCACGGACGCTTCGAGATTCAGACCTGCAATCCGGCCCAGGCAAAACGCGCGACCGGAGCCGCGCGTTCGTAGAGTCTGACGCCGCCGGCCAAGCTCTGTCTGAAGAATCGGCGAGCGCAGGCATTTTTCAGACAGAGCGTAATCAGGTGACTCGCTGGCCGGGCTTGGCGCCGCTGTCCGGCGACATCAGATAGATTCCGCCTTCATCGCCCGCAGCCAGCACCATGCCTTCCGAGACACCGAAGCGCATCTTGCGCGGCGCCAGGTTGGCGACCATCACCGTGAGCCGGCCTTCCAGCGCTTCCGGCGCATAGGCCTTGCGGATCCCGGAGAACACGGTGCGCGTTTCGCCACCCACATCCAGCGTCAGTTTGAGCAGCTTGTTGGAGCCTTCGACATACTCGGCTTTCTCGATCTTCGCGATCCGCAGGTCGACCTTGATGAAATCGTCGAACGCGATCTCGTCGCTGATCGGTTCGATGGCGGAGACGCTGTCCGCCTCGGCATCGGATGGGGCCTTCCCGGTCAATTTCTTCTCCTCTGCGAGCACTTCCCTGGAGGCGTCGATCATGGCATCGATCTTGTCGCTTTCGACGCGAGTCATCAGCGGCTTGAACTTGCCGATGACGTGGCCTTCCAGCACGTGCTGGCGACTTTCCCAGTCGAGGCTGTCGATCTGCAGGAACAACCGCGCCTGCTCGGCCATCGCCGGCACGACCGGCTGCAGGTAGACCATCAAGGTCCGGAAAAGATTGAGGCCCACCGAGCAGATATCGATCACTTCCTGTTCGCGGCCCTCTTCCTTGGCCAGCACCCAGGGGGCTTTATCGGCGATATAGGTATTGGCTTCGTCGGCCAGCTCCATCACCTTGCGCATGGCGCGGCCGAACTCGCGCGCCTCGAAGTCGGCGGCGATCTCGTCACCGGCGTAGATGAATCGGGCGACCAGCTCCGGCTCGGCGCAGGTCGAGGAGAGCCGGCCGTCGGCGAGTTTCTTGATGAAGCCGGCGCAGCGGCTGGCGATATTGACTACCTTGCCGACCAGATCCGAATTCACCCGAGCCGTGAAGTCCGCGAGATTGAGATCGAGATCGTCGACGCCGGAGGTCAGCTTGGCGGCGAAGTAGTAGCGCAGGTACTCCGGGTTGAGATACTCGGCGTAGGTCTGCGCCTTGATGAAGGTGCCGCGAGACTTGGACATCTTGGCGCCGTTGACGGTCACGAAACCGTGGCAGTTGACGCCGGTCGGCGTGCGCATGCCGGCACCTTCGAGCATGGCCGGCCAGAACAGCGCATGGAAGTAGACGATGTCCTTGCCGATGAAGTGATAGACCTCGGCGCGGGAATCCGCCTTCCAGTAGCTGTCGAAATCGAGTCCTTCGCGATCGCACAGATTCTGGAAACTGGCGAGATAGCCGATCGGCGCGTCCAGCCAGACGTAGAAATACTTGCCCGGCGCATCGGGGATCTCGAAGCCGAAGTAGGGCGCATCGCGGGAGATGTCCCATTCGTTGAGACCCGCCTCGAACCACTCCTGCAGCTTGTTGGCGATCTGCGGCTGCACGCGACCGGAGCGCGTCCACTGTTTCAGGAAGTCTTCAAAATCCGGCAACTTGAAGAAGTAGTGGGTCGAAGTCCTTACTTCCGGCGTGGCGCCGCTGATCGCCGAGACCGGATTGATCAGCTCTGCCGGCGTGTAGGTTCCGCCGCACACTTCGCAGTTGTCGCCGTACTGGTCTTCGCTGTGACACTTGGGACAGGTGCCCTTGATGAAGCGGTCGGCCAGGAAAAGCCCTTTGACCGGATCGTACATCTGCTCGATATCGCGGGTGCTGATGTGACCGGCATCGCGCAGCGCGGTATAGATGCGCTCGCTGTGGACGCGGTTCTCTTCCGAGTGGGTCGAGTGGTAGTTGTCGAAGGCGACGCCGAACCGGGCAAAATCCGCCTGGTGCTCTTCACTGACCTTGGCAATCAGCTGCTCGGAGGTAATGCCTTCCTGCTCGGCGCGCAGCATGATCGCGGTGCCGTGGGCGTCGTCGGCGCAGACGTAGTGGCACTGGTGGCCGCGGCTCTTCTGGAAGCGCACCCAGATATCGGTCTGGATATATTCCAGCAGGTGGCCCAGATGGATCGAGCCGTTGGCATAGGGCAGCGCGCTGGTAACGAGGATCTGGCGCGAAAGCGAGGCGTTGTTCGACATGGCGACTGGAACATTCCCGTAACGAAACCCGAGGCGGCGCGGTATCGAAGGCCCCACGGGATGGATAGGCTGAAAACTTGGTCGACGATTGTAGCACTGATGGCAGTGACTTTGCGCCGGAAAGGGCGCGCTGCCATGAACCCGACGGCCCGGCAGGGAGGCCTGGTCGCGAGTGTTCTATGCTTCTGATGTCGGTTCATTCACTTTCCGAGACTGGTGACTTCCATCGCTTCTCATCGTCGTGTCTGGCGCATTGCAGGCCTCTCTCTCGTCTTCATCTGGTTCGCGGTGGGTGGTATCGGCCACTTCGTGATGCTGGATGCATTTGTCTCGATTATTCCACCGGGTTTGCCCTGGCCCGAGGCGGCGGTGCTGATCAGCGGCTTCTTCGAGCTGCTGGGTGCCGTGGGTATCTTGCTGCCGCGCTATCGGTCGCTGGCGGGGTGGGGATTGGTTGCGCTGACGATCTGCGTGACGCCGGCCAATGTCTACATGTGGCTGCACCCTGAACTATTTCCCATGGTGCCGGAGTGGCTGCTGTCGTGGCGCTTGCCGTTTCAGGGATTTCTGCTGTTCTGCATCATCGCCTCGACACAGCCTCGTCGTCTTGCCAGGCCGGACGGATCTCGCCAACCAGAGTGAAAGCCAGCTCGCGCCGGTTTCGGGTGTTACAGTTAGCGGCCAAACCACTATAGTCCGCCGCGTCAGGAGCCCGGGATGGCTGATATCGACCTCTCACAGTCACTGTGGATGCTGCTCATTTTCGTGGCTCTGGGCTGGGTGGCCGGGCGGCTCTTGAAAGTCGACCCGCGACCGATCGCGACCCTGCTCGTCTACATCATTTCGCCGCTGACCTTCTTTCACGGCCTGACCCAGGGGCAGCCCAGCCCCGACAAGCTCGTCCTGACGGGCAGTGTATGGCTGCTGGCAGCGTTTTTGTGCGTGATCGTCAATGTCGTCGCCGCACGCTTTTTTGCCGATCAGGAGCGGGCGTTACTGTCCTTTTCGGCGGGAACCGGCAATACCGGTTATTTCGGCTTTCCGATCGCGCTGGTACTGCTGCCGCCGGAGGGCGTCACGCTCTATCTCTTCTGCATGCTGGGCATCTCGCTCTACGAATTCACGGTCGGCTTCTACGTCAGTGCCCGCGGACGTTTTTCGGTCAGGGAGAGCTTCGTCAGACTGGCGAAGCTGCCGCTGATCTACGCGTTCCTGGCCGGCATGCTGATCAGCGCACTCGATTGGCACGTTCCCGAGGTCGCCGCAGAGGGGCTCGACTACTTCAAGTACTGCTTCACCGTGCTGGGCATGATGATCATCGGCATGACGCTGGGGCGTGTCACGTGGCGGGCGTTCGACGGACGCTTCGTGGCTGCCTGTGTGCTGGTGCGCTTTGTCGTCTGGCCGCTGGCGACGCTGCTGATGGTGATTCTCCTGCGAGCGAGCGTGGGCATTTCGGATTCGCTGGTGCTGGCGTTTCTGCTGATCGGCGCGGTACCGATGGCCGCCAACGTGGTCGTCATTGCCATGGAGCTGGAGATTCGGCCCGAGAAGGGGGCCATCGCGGTTTTGATCACCACCCTGGCCGCGCCCTTGTTGATACCGATCTACCTCGGGTACGTACTGCCCTGGGTGCTCACTTTCTGAAACGAGCGGGATGAGTGTCCACTATCGTGCAAGAGACTTCCGTGGAAAGGAATTTCGTCGAAAGGCAGGGCTTCATCTTGACCCGTCACTGGCAGGACACGCCGGCCGGTACGGATGTCTCGCTGTGGCTGGCCACCGACGATGGGCCGCGGCTGGTGCACTTGCCGCCTCAGATTTCGGTGGCTTTCTTTCCGACAGATCAGCGCGAGGCCGTCGAGCGCCTGATCCGCGCCGAACGCGATGTCGAACTGCGTGAACTGGAGCTGAAGGACTTCGATCAGCGACCGGTGGCGGGGCTGTATTGTCGGCACCATCGTCAGCTGATGAATCTGGAACGGCGTCTCGGCGATGCCGGCATCGATGTGTTCGAGGCCGATGTGCGGCCGCCGGATCGCTACCTGATGGAGCGATTCATCACCGCCCCGGTCAGGGTCACCGGCCGTGAGGGAGAAGACGGGGCGATCCTGGACGCCCAGCTGAAGCCGGCGCCGGATTACCGCCCGGCGCTGAAGCTCTGCTCGCTGGATATCGAAACCAGCGAGCGCGGCGAGCTCTATTCGATTGGCCTGCACGGCTGCGGTCAGCGGGTCGTCTACATGCTCGGTCCACCAAAAGGTGAAGCAAGCGAAGCGGATCGCCAGCGCGATTTCGAGCTGGTCTACTGCGCGACGCGCGCCGATCTGTTGCATGCGCTCAACGCCTGGTTCGTGCGCTTCGATCCCGATGCGATCATCGGCTGGAGCGTGATCCAGTTCGACCTGCGCCAGTTGCAGCGTCACGCCGAACGTTTGAACGTGCCGCTGCTGCTGGGGCGTGGCGGAGCGCCGATAGAGTGGCGCGCCCATGGCAACCAGCCCAATCACCATTTCGTCACTATCCCCGGGCGACTGGCGATCGATGGTATCGAGGCGCTACGGTCTGCGACCTGGAGCTTCCCGTCGTTCAGTCTCGAAAACGTGGCGCAGACCCTGCTCGGCGAGGGCAAGGCGATCGACAATCCTTACCAGCGGATGGCCGACATCAACCGCATGTTCGGCGAAGACAAGCCGGCGCTGGCGCGCTACAACCTCAAGGATTGCGAGCTGGTCACGCGGATTTTCGAACATACCCGGATCATGGACTTCCTGCTCGAGCGGGCGAGCGTGACGGGCTTGGCCGCGGATCGTAGCGGCGGCTCGGTCGCGGCGTTTTCGCATCTCTATCTGCCGCGCATGCATCGGCTGGGGTTCGTCGCGCCGACACTGGGGGCCCGTGACGGCGAGGACAGTCCCGGTGGCTACGTCATGGACGCTTGCCCCGGGCTCTACGACTCGGTACTGGTGCTCGATTTCAAGAGCCTGTATCCCTCGATCATCCGTACGTTTCTGATCGATCCGGTCGGGTTGATCGAAGGTCTGCGCACGCCGAATGAGGCCCAGTCTGTGCCCGGCTTCCTGGGCGCACGGTTTTCGCGTTCGAGCCACGCCTTGCCAGCGATCGTCGAACGGGTATGGAAAGGTCGCGAGGCGGCCAAGCGCGACGGCAATGCGCCGTTGGCCCAGGCGCTCAAGATCATCATGAATGCGTTCTACGGCGTGCTGGGTTCGCGTGGCTGCCGGTTCTTCGATCCGCGCCTGGCGTCGTCGATCACCATGCGTGGCCATGAAATCATGCGCCGGACACGGGAACTGATCGAAATCGAAGGTTATACCGTTATCTACGGTGATACCGACTCGACGTTCGTGTGGTTGGGCAGCGCGCATGATGCCGAAGCGGCCAATGCGATCGGCCAGCGACTGGTCGCGCTTGTCAACGAGTGGTGGCAGCGGCATCTGCGAGAGACTTTCGACCTGGAAAGCGCGCTGGAACTGCAGTTCGAGACGCATTTTACCCGCTTTCTGATGCCAACCATCCGGGGCACGGAAGAGGGCAGCAAGAAGCGTTACGCGGGAGTAGTGCGCGAGGCCGATGGCAGTGAACGGCTGATATTCAAAGGGCTGGAATCCGTGCGTGGCGACTGGTCGGCGTTGGCGAAGACATTCCAGCGCGAGCTCTACCGACGGATCTTCGCGGGGGAAGCCTATCGCGACTATGTGTGCGAGACCGTCCGGGAGACGCTGGCGGGATCGAACGACGACATGCTGGTCTACCGCAAACGGCTGCGTCGCAAGCTCGACGATTACCAGCGCAATGTACCGCCGCATGTCCGGGCCGCGCGGTTGGCTGACGATTTCAATCGTCGGATGAAACGGCCATTGCAATATCAGAACGGTGGCTGGATCCGCTATGTGATGACCGTTGCCGGCCCCGAGCCGCTGGAGAACCAGCGCTCGGCGATCGATTACCAGCACTACGTCAGCCGTCAACTGGCGCCTGTCGCCGATGGCATCCTGCCCTTCATGGGAGATGACTTCGCCAGTTTGACCGATCAACAGCTGGGGCTGTTCTGACGCCTGTCGAGGTCGTCAGGACGACGCGGCCGACCTGACGCGAAAAGGCGTTGACGCCACCATCGAAGCGGTGATATCTAGCCGCTGCCGGCAACCGTGCCGGCGCTGCGCCGGTTCGTCATCCACGCCCGTGGAGAGAGTCAGGCGCTTTTCGAGGACTTATTCACGATGGCATTGCGCCGTATGCTGATGGCGTCTGGTTTGGTCGTGGCGATGGCCGGCTGCGCCTCCAACACCTTTGCGCCCAATTATCAGTCGAACAATACCGATGTTCTCCGAATTGGCGGCGAGCGTCCGGACGCGGCCGCGCCGGCGGTAGAGAATCTCGGTTCGTTCTGCGTCCAGACCACCCAGCAGTGGAATGATCAGGGTAGAACGCCGGATGACCAGCGGTTGTGGGTGAAGAGCACGTTACGCCAGGCCGTGGCGTGTCGCTGAGTTAGCGATACGCTCGATTGCTCATTTGCCGTAACCGATCGAGGCAGTCGCGCCTCGATCACTCGACAGGCTCGAACTCAAGCGGTTCGGGCCTGTTTTTTTATCCTATGCTGAAGGACGAATTTCACCGCCGACTCGACTGCTACCGCGCCGGGTTGTTCCGTGGCGATCTCGGCGCCATGTCGCGATTCCGTACTTCAGCGGCGCTGGGGACATCCACCGATGAACCGCATCGCAAGGGGAGAGAAAAAATGACCTACGAACTCTACTACTGGCCCGGCATTCCCGGACGCGGCGAATTCGTTCGCCTGGCGTTGGAAGACGCGGGCGTGGACTATCGCGACGTGGGCAAGCAGTCCGCCGACAGCGGCGGTGGCGCGGGCGCCGTCAGCGAGTTCATTCACGGCCAGGCGGCAGGGCAGCCGCATTTTGCGCCGCCCGTGTTGAAGGCCGGTGAGTTGGTGATTTCTCACGTCGCCAACATTCTGCAGTTTCTCGGTCCCCGGCTCGGGCTGGTGCCGGATGACGAAGCCAGCCGACTCTGGACCCATGGATTGCAACTGACATTGACGGACTTCGTGGCCGAGATTCACGATACTCACCATCCGCTCGGCGCTTCGCTCTATTACGAAGATCAGCAGCAAGAGGCGAAGCGGCGTGGGGCGATCTTCGTGCAGGAGCGATTGCCCAAGTTTCTCCATTACTTCGAGCGGGTACTGTCGGTCAACGCCGGCAACGAGGCCTACCTGGTAGGCACGGCGCACAGCTACGTGGATCTCTCGCTGTTTCAGGTCGTCACCGGACTGCGCTATGCGTTTCCGCGTGCGATGGATCGGCTGGAACCCGAGCTGCCCGAGGTGACGGCGCTGGTCGATCGCGTCAGCCAGCGGCCCAGGCTCTCGGCCTATCTGACGTCGGATCGGCGGCTCGATTTCAACGACAGCGGGGTGTTCCGGCACTACCCCGAACTTGACACCTGACGATCTGGAGCCGGCACATGACAGCGCCGATTAGCGTGCTAAAGTAGACAGTCAGCCGGACACGTCAACAAGGAGGCAACATGCCACTACTCGATAGTTTCATGGTCGATCACACCAAGATGAAAGCACCCGCGGTGCGAGTCGCCAAGCAGATGAAGACGCCGGGCGGTGACAATATCACCGTTTACGACCTGCGCTTTTGCATTCCCAATGACGAGATTCTTTCCGAGCGCGGCATTCACACACTCGAGCATCTGTTTGCCGGATTCATGCGTCAGCACCTCAATGGCGATGGTGTCGAAATCATCGACATTTCGCCGATGGGGTGTCGCACCGGGTTCTATATGAGCCTGATCGGTCACGTCGACGAGCAGACCGTAGGCACGGCCTGGAAAGCCGCGATGGAAGATGTGCTGGCGCTGACGGATCAGAAAGCGATTCCCGAGCTGAACATCTATCAGTGTGGTACGGCGGAAATGCATTCGCTGGACGAAGCGCAGCAGATCGCCCGCAACGTCACCACGCGCGGCATCGGGGTCAACTCCAACAGCGAGCTCAAACTGACCCAGGAGTTCCTCGCCGCTCACGGCGCGTAACAAACGCAACTGGCAGCCGCTGGCTGTCAGCCGCCGCGCGAAAACCCGCAACTCCGGTTGCGGGTTTTTCGTTTTGAAAGATGGCTTTGACGAATCGATCGAGTTTTCCTTTGATGAACCTTTGGTGCGTTCGGTGTCAAAACGTTACCCATTTTATCGCCGTTTACCGCAGGGGGATTGACCAGTGCTCGACACCGTTCAGCAGTTCTTCCAACGCGTTCTGGCCGCGCCGGAATCCGATGATCGTAATGCCGTTTCGCCACAGTTGGCCGTTGCGGCGTTGTTCAGTGAGGTGCTGCGCGCCGACTACGAAGTCGATCCTCAGGAGTTGGCGACGCTGCGCCGGCTCCTGATGGATCAGTTCTCGCTGGATGAGGCCGCCGCCGATGCGCTGATTCAGCAGGCGCAGCAGCAGATCGAGCAGGCGGTGGATCACTTTCAGTACGTGTCGCTGCTCAACGAACGTTACAGCTACGATCAGCGCGTCGAGCTGATCGCGGGGATGTGGCGGCTGGCTTACGCCGACCACGAGCTGGCCGCGCTCGAGGAGCATCGTATCCGGCGTCTGGCCGATCTGCTCTATGTGACCCACAGCGATTTCATTCGCACCAAGCTCGTCGTGCTGGAGGAGTTCGAACGCCCCTGAAGGCCGTGGCCCGAGATCCGTCGCGGTCGCCGCGCTGGCGCCTGCTTCGATCAGGCGCGAACGCTATTTCCGAGCGTGCCGCTAGGGTATGGGCGCCATGGGTCGTTATACTGGTCACCAGTCATGCGTTGAACGTTGCAAGGAGGGGTTCGTGATCGAGGGCATCAAACATATCGTGGCCGTGGCATCCGGCAAGGGCGGCGTCGGCAAGTCAACCGTGACTGCCAACCTGGCGTTGGCGATGGCGGCGGAAGGGTATCGCGTCGGCCTGCTCGACGCCGATATCTACGGGCCCAGCCAGGCCCGGATGCTGGGGCTGCCCGAGAATACCCGGCCCGAGGTGATCGACGAGAAGAGCATGAAACCCGTGATGGCGCACGGCATCCAGGCGATGTCGATGGCATTCATGGTCGATATCAATCAGCCGATGGTATGGCGTGGGCCGATGGTCTCCGGCGCTTTCCAGCAGTTGCTCAATCAGACGCTGTGGAACGACCTCGATTTCCTGTTCATCGACATGCCGCCTGGCACCGGCGACATCCAGTTGACGCTGGCGCAGAAAGTGCCGGTGGATGGCGCGGTGATCGTCACCACGCCGCAGGACATCGCCTTGCTCGACGCGCGCAAGGGCATCGAGATGTTTCGCAAGGTCAACGTGCCGGTGCTGGGCGTGGTCGAAAACATGAGTCTGCACGTGTGCTCGAGCTGCGGCCATAGCGAGCCGATCTTCGGCGCCGGTGGCGGTGAGCGCATCGCCGAGCAGTACGACACGCAACTGCTGGGCCAGTTGCCGTTGCAGCTGTCGATCCGCGAGCAGGCCGATGGTGGCAGGCCAAGTGTCATCGCCGATCCGGACGGCGAAGTCGCCGCGACGTTTCGGGCCATGGCGCGGAAAGTCGCCAGCGGTGTCGCCGAACAGGATACCGGCGGCCCGACGATTTCGTTCAGCGACTGACCATGCCGGTCGGGTGGATGCGCTCTGTGCCGCGCAGGCTTCCGCCCGCTCGCCGTTTTCCGGGTGGTGTTCCGTGCCTAACCTTTCCTTTACGGGGGCGCCGTTTCCTCTCTTTTCCTTTTCTTTCAAGAAATCGGGCCGCTATCATGTTGCCCCATCAACACACTTCAGTCATTTCGGCCAATTCGTGACACCACGATGACGGCAGTTTCTGTCCCAAGGACACCTGCATGAGCATTAAATCCGACAAGTGGATTCGCCGTATGGCGGAGCAGGAAGGCATGATCGAGCCGTTCGAAGCCGATCAGGTCCGCCACGTGAACAACCAGCGCGTGATCTCCTACGGCACCTCCAGCTACGGCTACGATGTGCGCTGTGCCGACGAGTTCAAGGTGTTCACCAATATCCACTCGGCGGTGGTCGATCCCAAGGCGTTCGACGAGAAGAGCTTCGTCGATATCAAGGGCGACGCCTGCGTGATCCCGCCCAACTCGTTTGCGCTGGCGCGCACCATCGAATATTTCCGCATCCCGCGTAGCGTGCTGACGATCTGCCTGGGCAAGTCGACCTATGCCCGCTGCGGTATCATCGTCAACGTGACGCCGCTGGAGCCGGAGTGGGAAGGGCACGTGACCCTCGAGTTTTCCAACACCACCAACCTGCCGGCGCGCATCTATGCCAACGAAGGGGTGGCGCAGATGCTGTTTCTGGAGTCCGACGAGGTCTGTGAAGTCTCCTACAAGGACCGTGGCGGCAAGTACATGGGTCAGCGTGGGGTCACGTTGCCACGCACCTGAAAGAACTATCCGCGTTGGCAACACTGCGTTGAGACGGCCGACAAATCGTCAATCCTGACAATTTGTCGGCCGTTTTTCCTTGCTTTGTCTTCCTCGCTTACGTTTTCAAGCGGTTGGCTGATTATCATTAGGCCGAACGATCATCGGTTCGATTCCTGATGGTCTCACCGAAGCCGGCCAGGAACGGCTTTTCTGCCGGATCCAGACGATCCATGCCCGAGACCACACGATGCCAGTACGGGTAGAGCGGCGCCGGGCGAGTCAGCTGCTCGAGACGTTGGTGCTCTTCCGGACTCAGGTTCAGGTCGGCCGCGGCAAGGTTGTCGCGCAGATGCTCTTCGGTGCGGGCACCGACGATCAACGAGGTCACGCCCGGACGATCCTTCAACCACGCCAGACACACGCGAGGAATGGAGCAGCCGTGGGCCTCGCCGATGGCGGCCAGCGCCTCGATGATATCGTAGGCGCGCTCCATGTCGTGAACGTAGGGCTCCGGCCAGCCGTTGCCCTGGCGGGTGTTCGGCGGCGTCTTCTGACCCCGGCGTACCTTGCCGGTGAGGAAACCTTCGCCCAGCGGCCCCCAGATCAGCGAGCCGACATTCTGGTCGATCGCCAGGGGCATCAGCTCGTACTCCGCTTCGCGGGACTCCGGGGTGTAGTAGATCTGCTGGCTGATCGGCTTGATCATGTTGTGCGTCTCGGCCTTGCCGAGTGTCTTCATCATCTGCCAGCCGGTGTAGTTGGACGTCCCCCAATAGCGCACCTTGCCGCTGGCGACCAACTGATGCATGGCCTCGAGTGTCTCCTCGATGGGGGTGACGCCGTCCCAGTTATGTAACTGGTAGAGATCGATGTGATCGGTGCCCAGGCGCTTCAGGCTGGCCTCCACTGCACGGATCAGGTGATAACGCGAGGCGCCGGAGGCGTTGGGATCGTCGCCCAGCGGGCTTCGGCCCTTGGTGGCGAGAATGATGTCTTGGCGCTTGCTGCCCAACGCCTTGCCGGTGATTTCCTCGGCCAGACCGAGAGAGTAGAGATCGGCGGTATCGACCAGGTTGACGCCAGCGTCGAAGGCGATATCGAGCAACTTCTTGGCCCCTTTGACGTCGACGCTCGCCGCTTTTTCGAAACCGTTGGCGCCGCCGAATGGCACCGTGCCCAACGTCAGCGTCGAAACCATCAGTCCTGAATGGCCTAGCGGACGATAATCCATATCGTTTCTCCTCCTTGCTTGCTGAAACTGCCGCCAGTGACAGCTTTTGCCGATGAAAACAGTCATCGACAGAAGCTCTCGCTGACTGAATCGAGTGGCCCGGCAGTGCGCCGGGCGACTGCGTGGTATCAGTCTGGCAAAGATTGCCGTCAGGGCAAGGGGAGGGGAGACGTCAGGCCGCTGATCCCACGGTCAGTCGTCGAGATCTTCGTCCAGCTCTTCGGCGGCATCGGCGTGAGACATGCGCAGGCCGGTCGGGGGCAGCGGAATGTCGTCCAGCGTCGCCTTTCCTTGCGGAGACAATTTGACGCGGCCTTCGAGGAACCAGCGCACCGCAATGGGGTAGATCAGATGCTCGCGAGCGTGGACTTTTTCGATCAGCGCATCGATGTCCTGATTCGGCTCGACGTTGACCACGGCCTGGATCACGACCGGGCCGCCGTCGAGCTCTTCGGTAACGAAGTGGACGCTGACACCATGTTCTTCGACGCCATCGGCCAGCGCGCGCTGATGCGTGTGCAGGCCCTGATAGGCGGGAAGCAGCGACGGGTGAACGTTGAGCATGCGACCCCGGTAGTGATCGACGAAGCCCGGCGTCAGAATCCGCATGAAACCCGCGAGCACGATGAGGTGGGGCTCGTGGCGATCGATCACTTTGATCAGTGCGGCGTCGAAAGCCTCGCGGGAATCGTATTCGCGGTGCGGCAGGGCCACCGCATCGACGCCGGCATCCTTGGCTCGCCGGAGCCCGTAGGCATCGGCCTTGTTGGAGACCACGGCAACGATGTCGCCGCCCAGTTCGTCATGCGCCTGGGCGTCCAGCAAAGCCTGCAGGTTGCTGCCGTTACCGGAGATCAGCACCACGACCCTCGGTTTTTCGGCGGCGGCCGCCTCGAAGTCGTTCAGGGTATCGTGCTGTTGTGAAGGATAGTCACCGCTCATGCCGGAAGATTCTCCAGTTGCACGGCGTCGTCTTCGGCGCCGCGGCTGACGATGTCGCCCAGACGATAGACCGTTTCGCCGCTGGCCTCGAGATGAGCGACCGCCTGATCGGCCTGATCGGGATCGACCGCGATGATCATGCCGATGCCGCAGTTGAGCACGCGGTACATTTCACGTTCCGCCACGTTGCCCTGCTGCTGCAGCCAGTCGAACACGGCGGGGCGCTGCCAGCGGCTGACGTCGATTCGCGCTGCCAGGTGGTCCGGCAATACCCGCGGTACGTTCTCGAGCAGCCCGCCGCCGGTAATATGGGAGAGCGCATGGACGTCGACACCGCTGGAGCGGATCAGCGACAGCAGTGATTTGACGTAGATCCGAGTCGGCGCCATCAGCAGGTCCGCCAACGGCTTGCCGTCGAGCGTCTGGTCGAGCTTGCCGCCTCCGACCTCGAGAATCTTGCGGATCAATGAGTAGCCGTTGGAGTGCGGGCCGGATGAGGCCAGCCCCAGCAGCACGTCGCCTGCGCCGACCTTGCTGCCATCGAGAATCTCGGATTTCTCGACCACGCCCACGCAGAAACCGGCCAGATCGTAGTCGCTGCCCTCGTACATGCCGGGCATTTCCGCCGTCTCGCCACCCACCAGCGCGCAGCCGGCCTGGCTGCAGCCTTCGCCGATGCCGGTAACCACGTCGGCGGCAATATCGACATCCAGCTTGCCGGTGGCGTAATAGTCGAGAAACTGCAGCGGCTCGGCACCGGCGACCACCAGATCGTTGACGCACATGGCGACGAGATCGATACCGATGGTGTCATGACGGCCCAGGTCCATCGCCAGGCGCAGCTTGGTGCCGACGCCGTCGGTGCCGGAGACCAGCACCGGCTGGCGATAGCCGCTGGGAATCTCGCACAGGGCACCGAACCCGCCGAGCCCGCCCATGACTTCCGGCCGCGAGGTGCGCTTGGCGACGCCCTTGATCCTCTCGACCAGCGCATTGCCCGCGTCGATATCGACACCGGCGTCACGGTAGGTCAGAGACTGGGGGCTGAGCGAACGGGGCGCGTTCGGGGTATCGGAAGAAGAGCGCGTCATGACAGGACCTTTCTCGCGGAGCCAATGAATAGGGATGATGTTCAGCGGGGCGCATTGTAGCATTGCCTGCATTGAGGGGGCAGTCGAAGGACGACGGGAGCACAATGACAAGACTTCAAACCTGGGACGCGATCGCGGCGGCGTTGCCGGTCGCCGCGACGATCATGGCGACACGATGCGCCGTCCATGATCGCTACCGAGGCAGTCAGCTCTGCCACCGCTCGCAAGGTGCTGATACGTTTCCAGGCTTGGGCCTGGACTTGGATCAGAGACAGAGCCGAGGGGATGAATCCCGATGAGACCAGGGCCGTCTCAACTGCCGCTCGGCGTCGGGCTACGCGATGACGCGACCTTTGCCAACTATCTGCCGGGAGACAACGCTTCTCTCGTGTCCCACCTGACTGGCCAGCTGGAGGAGGGTGGCGAGTCGTTTCTTTATCTGTGGGGCGCCGAGGGCGTGGGCTGTAGCCATCTGCTGCAGGCGGCATGTCACAACGCGGATGCCCAGGGCAAGCGAGCGCTCTATCTTCCGCTGGAAACGCTGGGGCACTTCCCACCGGATATCCTGGAGGAGCCGGAGCGTCTCGATCTGCTCGCGATCGACGATCTTCAGCGGGTGGTGGGGCGCAAACGGTGGGAGGAAGCGCTGTTTCACGGTTTCAACCGCCTGCGCGATGCCGGCAGGCGGCTGATCATCGCCGCCGACCGGTCGCCACGGCAGCTCGACGTCAAGCTGCCGGATCTGGCGTCTCGACTGAACTGGGGGATGGTATTCCACGCCCAGCCGCTGGACGATGCACAGCGGCTGGCCGCGCTCCAGCTACGTGCCAAGGTGCGCGGAATGGAGCTGCCGGCGGAGGTCGGACGCTATATTCTCCACCGCGGGCCGCGTCAGCTGGATCCGCTGTTCGAGATGCTGTCGAGGCTCGATCAGGCGTCGCTGTCGGCCAAGCGCAAACTGACGATTCCCTTCGTCAAGCAGGCGCTGGAGTGGTAAACGGCGCTGGACCGCGCCCTTCTCAGAGCGTGACATCCCGGTAGTGAGGCGATGCGGCGCGAGCTTCCTTCGGGTCGAGCGCACGTCGCTCGCGAATCATCTGATGCAGCGTGCCCATCAGTTTTGCGGCGCCAGGCGACATTCGACGCTCGCGCAGGCTGATCAGTCCGAACGGCTGCACGCTCAGCGCATCCGTCGACGGCAGGATTGCGAAGCGCGGCTGCGTACACAGCAGATCCGCGACTTCCTGCGTGGTCACGGTGACCGAATCCGACTTGTCGACCATGGCCAGGGCCATATAGATATCCGGCGTGTTGATGATGCGTTGCGGAGGCGCCAGCTTGTGATGCAGAAACAGATGCTCGACGCGCTGGCGCATCAGCGCACCGGGGGGTTGAAGCACCCACGGATAATCCAGCATCGATGTCAGGTCGAAAGTGTCCCGCGAGGCAAGCGGGTGGCCAGCTCGACAGACGAAGCATAGCGCTTCCTCCCCGATCTCCTCGAACACGAAATCGCCGGCAGGCATCCCGCTGGGGATGCGGGCGATGGCGAAGTCGAACTCGCCGTCGCGCAGCCTCGGTACCAGGTTGCGACTGACGTCGACATCGATGTTGACCTCCAGATGCGGGCTGTCGCGGTGCACCCGCTCGACCGCGCTTGCCAGCAGGGTGACGGCCGGCGCCAGCACCGTGCCGATCGATACCGTCCCGGCGTTCCCTTCGCTGAGCGCGTTGATCTCGTCGCTCGCCTGAGCCAGCGACGTCAGCATGCCGCGGGCGTGGCGGATCAGGCTTTCCCCGTACCAGTTGGGGGTCACCCCCCGCGAATGCCGATCGAAAAGCGAAACGCCGAGCAGATGCTCGAGGTCTCCCAGCAGCTTGGATGCCGCCGGCTGACTCATGCCCAGCCGTTCCGCGGCCCGGTGGAGATTGCGGTGATCGTCCAGTGCCACGAACAGCTGAAGATGGCGGAACTTGAGCCGCACACGTAGAAACCAGTCCGGGGGGAGCAGGTCGGCAGAATGAAATTTCATGAAGCGATCTCGGTGGCGTATTCGACGTTTTTACAAGGCATGGTGGCGTGTTCCCGCATAGTCAGAACGGGCCGGTCGGTCTACGGTTTAAGCGATCGTCATCGGTATCGATACGCCGGTCCGAACATCAAAAACGATAACCAGAAGCGATAAGCTGAAACGAAAAACAGGAGCTTGCGATGACACGCCATATCCTTTCTCTCCCTCGGTGCCTGGGCGTCGGTCTATTTGGACTGATGATCGGCCAGGTCTTTCTACACGCTCAGGCGCAGACGACGTCGATGGATTCGCCATCCTCCAGTGCCTTGCCTCCCGGCATCGAGCGGTCGGCCTTCGGTCAGTTGCCCGACGGCCGCGAAGTCGATTGCTACCGTATCACCAACGACAACGGCATCGAGATGCGGGTCATCAACTACGGCGGCATCATCGTGTCGCTGAAGACGCCTGACATAACGGGCCGAATGGATGACATCGTGCTGGGGTTCGATTCGCTCGATGATTATCTCTCCGACACCTACCGGCAGGCCAACCCCTACTTTGGTGCCTTGATTGGACGCTACGGCAATCGCATTGCCCATGGCCGCTTCACTCTCGACGGGGAGACCTACCAGCTGCCGACCAACGATGGTCCCAACACCCTGCACGGCGGTGACACGGGGTTCAATCAACGGCTGTGGCACGCGCAACCCTTCTCGTCGGCCGAGGGGCGGGGGCTGGTACTGACCTACACCAGCCCGGATGGCGAACAGGGTTTTCCCGGCCGGCTCTCGACGCGAGTCAGCTATACGTTGACCAACGACAATGAACTGGCGATCGACTATCGCGCGAGGACGACCCGCGCGACACCGGTCAACCTGACCCAGCACAGTTATTTCAATCTGCAGGGCGAGGGCAGCGGCACCATCCTCAACCATCGACTGATGATCAATGCGAGTGCCTACACGCCGATCGACGAAACGTTGATTCCGACCGGCGAGATCGCGGATGTCAGCGGTACGCCGTTCGATTTTCGCCAGCCAACTGCCATCGGTGCGCGGATGGGGCAGAAGAACACCCAGTTCGCCTACGCCAAGGGCTACGATCATAACTTCGTGCTGAGCAAGAATCCCGGTCAAGCCGATCGTCCGACACTGGCGGCGAAGGTCGTCGAGCCGCAGAGCGGCAGGGTGCTGGAGCTTGCCACCACCGAGCCGGGCCTGCAGTTCTATTCCGGCAATTTTCTCGATGGTAGCCTCGTCGGTCAAAGCGGTCGTCCCTATACGCATCGCTCCGGTCTGGCGCTGGAGACGCAGCATTTCCCTGACTCGCCCAACCAGCCCAACTTTCCCTCGACGATCCTGAAGCCGGATGAAACGTATCACTCCCGGACCGTCTATCGCTTCTCGACGACGCAGACGCCCGAAGCTGCTTCGTATTGAGTCATCGAACGCCGTAAACCGACCCTGAAAGATCCAGGCCGCCCTCGTGGCGGCTTGTGGCATCGGGATAAAACGCCTGTTTTAACCAAAGTCGTAAAGCGACTTTAGTCGGGATGAAAAATCGTCCCGATGGGTTGTGTCCCGCCTCCCGTTTGCCTTCTCTGTTTGCTGATAGCAAATCTGGTATCGCTTTTCCCAACTGTCGTTATTACCCGGTTATCGGACGACTGTTTACTGTCGTTTCAGCCGTGATGTGCATGCGCTACCAACAACAAACCCATAGCCCTCGAGGGCTGGAGGTGGTCAATGATTCGCTTCGTGAAATCGTCCCTACTGGTACTCGGTGTCTCCACCCTGGGCATCGGGGCTTCACCGCTGTACGCCCAGGATGACGTCAAGATCGGTTTTATCGTCAAGAAGCCGGAACAGGCGTGGTTCATCAATGAACAGGATGCCGCCAGCAAACTGGGCGAGCAGAAGGGGTTCGAGGTGGTCCGGCTGTCGGGTGAAGATGGTCAGCAGGTGCTCAGCGCCATCGACAATCTCAATTCGCAAGGGGCCCAAGGGTTCGTGATCTGTCCGCCGGACGTTCGCCTGGGACCGGCCATCGCCAACCGTGCCAAACAGTACGGCATGAAGGTCGTGACCGTCGATGATCAGTTCCTCGGCGCTGACGGCAAGCCGATGGAGTCCGTGCCGCATCTGGGTATGTCGGGCTACAAGATCGGCCAACAGGTGGGCGAGACGATCGCCAAGGAGATGAAGGCGCGCGGCTGGGATCCGAAGAGCGTGGCGGCACTGCGTATCAGCAACAATGAGCTGCCGACTGCCAAGGCGCGCACCGATGGTGCGACCGACGCGCTGGTGGATGCCGGCTTCGTCAAGGACAACATCTTCGATGCACCGCAGCAGAATACCGATACCAGCAGCGCCTTCGCTGCCGCCTCTCCGGTACTGTCGAAGAACGGCAATTTCGAGCACTGGGTGATCTACGCGCTCAACGAAGAGAGCGTTCTGGGCGGTGTCCGCGCCAGCGAGCAGTATGGTCTCTCGCCGGATCAGGTGATCGGTGTCGGCATCAACGGTTCCGGCGCGGCGTTTGCCGAGTTCTCGCGAGAAAAACCGACCGGTTTCTACGGCACGATTGCGGTGAGTTCGACCATGCACGGCCGCCAGAGCGCCGACAACCTCTATACCTGGATCACCGAGGACAAGCAGCCGCCGGCGAATACCGAAACCACCGGTACATTGATGACGCGGGATAACTGGGAGCAGGTTCGAGAAGACCTGGGCCTTTGATGTCGGCTCGGGAAACCGCCGACCGACATACCGTTGAGGAGATTGGCATGGCGCAAGCTCACCTTCGCATCGACGGCATTACCGTCGAGTTCCCCGGGGTTCGCGCGCTGGACGGGGTCAGTTTTTCCGCTCGCGGAGGGGAGGTCCATGCCCTGATGGGTGAAAACGGCGCGGGCAAGTCGACGCTGCTCAAGGTACTGAGCGGCGTCAACCGAGTCTCCAGTGGACAGCTGTGGATCGGCGACGAGCCCATCGTCTTTGCCAACGCGCGCGAGGCGCTGCGGCACGGCGTTTCGATCATCTACCAGGAGCTCACGCTGTCACCCAATCTTTCGGTGGCCGAGAACCTGCTGCTGGGTCAGCTACCGGTAAGACATGGGTTCCTCGACCGGCGGCGACTGCGCGAACGGGCGATGACGATCCTGGAAGAGCTGGGCGAAGGGGATATCCATCCATCGACAAAGGTTCGAGAGCTCTCTATCGGTCAGCAGCAGATGATCGAAATCGGGCGTGCGCTGCTGCGTGACGCCCGTATCATCGCCTTCGACGAGCCGACCAGCTCGCTGTCGGTACAGGAGATCCGTCATCTCAAACGGATCGTCTCGCGGCTCCGCGACGAGGGCCGGGTAGTGCTTTACGTCACCCATCGCATGGAGGAAGTGTTCGAGATGTGCGATGCGGTGACCGTGTTTCGCGATGGCCGCCACATCCGCACCCACGACACGCTGGAAGGGCTCGATCACGACATCCTGGTCAGCGAGATGGTCGGGCGGGAGATCGAGGATGTCTACGGCTACCGTCCACGCCAACAGGGCGAGGTGCTGATGCGGCTCGAAGGGATCGAAGGGAAAGGCGTCAAGGCCCCGGTCAGTTTCGAGATGCGACGTGGCGAGGTGTTCGGACTGTTCGGCCTGGTGGGCGCGGGGCGCAGCGAATTGATGCGTCTGGTCTGTGGCGTGGAGCGTGCCACTGCGGGCCGGGTCTCTTTCGACGGTACGCCACAACGGTTCGGCTCGCCTCAGGCAGCCATCCGCGCTGGCATCGCGATGTGTCCGGAGGATCGCAAGTCCCAGGGCATCTTTCCCGTCGCCAGCGTCTCGGACAATCTCAATATCAGCTGCCGCCGCTTCTTCAAGCGCTGGGGCGGTTTTCGCAACCCGCAGCGTGAAACCCGCAATACCCAGGACTATATCCGTCAGTTACGGATCCGAACGCCGGGCCCGAAAACGCCGATCGCCAATCTGTCGGGGGGGAATCAGCAGAAGGTGATCGTGGCACGCTGGCTGGCCGAGGAGATCGATCTGTTCGTGATGGACGAACCGACCCGAGGCATCGACGTCGGCGCGCGGCGGGATATCTATTCGCTGCTGTATGACCTCGCCGACCAGGGCAAGGGAATTCTGGTCATCTCGAGCGACCTGGCGGAAGTCAGTTCTATCTGCGACCGCATCGGCGTGATGCGAGACGGCGAGTTGATCGACATCGTGGAACGAGACGAGGCGACGCCCGAGCGATTGCTGGGGCTGGCGTTGCCGGCCTGAAATCGATGCTTGGTGTCATCCGACAGGGGCGATATCCCGCAGAAGTGGATCGTTTTCCAGACGCAGTGAAGCTCAAGAGGGTTCAGGACCATGAATGACAAAGTTGCCACATCCGAGGCAATGCCACGCGAGACCCGTCGCGGACTCCCCAAACCGCTGAGGACGCTGCTTGATACCTCCGGTCTGATTGCGGTTTTCATCCT
Organism: Salinicola sp. CPA57; assembly: GCF_003206035.1. Taxonomy (NCBI): domain Bacteria; kingdom Pseudomonadati; phylum Pseudomonadota; class Gammaproteobacteria; order Oceanospirillales; family Halomonadaceae; genus Salinicola; species Salinicola sp. CPA57. The sequence continues at coordinate 690,134 of NZ_PZJR01000003.1, read as the reverse complement.
GCTGTTCATCGGGCTTTCAGTGCTGGTGCCAGACTTCCTGACCGGTCGCAACATCGTCGGTCTGCTGCTGTCGGTAACACTGATCGGCACGATCGCCACCACCATGATGATGGTACTGGCACTGGGGGAGGTGGACTTGTCGGTGGCGTCGATCGTCGCTTTCTCCGGGGTGGTCGCGGCGATGGTGACCTCCACCAGCGGCAGCGTGGTGATCGGTGTGCTGGTCGGCGTTCTGGCCGGCGCCGTGGTGGGCGCCTTCAATGGATTCGTGGTTGCCCGTTTCGGCATCAATTCGCTGATCGCGACACTGGCCGCGATGGAATTCGTGCGGGGGCTGGCCTATATCACCTCCGGCGGTGATGCGGTCATGATCACCGTGCCGGGTTTCTTCGATCTCGGCAGCGCCGCGTTTCTCGGACTGACGCTGCCGGTCTGGACGATGATCGTCTGTTTTCTGGTGTTTGGTGTCGTGCTCAACATGACCGCCTTCGGCCGTAACACGCTGGCGACGGGAGGCAATGCCGAAGCGGCCAGTCTGGCCGGGGTCAATGTACGGCGTCTGAAGATCATGGTATTCGCGCTCCAGGGCCTGGTCGCGGGTATCGCGGGCGTACTGCTGACCTCGCGCATGGGGCTCGGGGATCCCAATACCTCTCAGGGGCTGGAGCTCGCGGTCATCTCGGCCTGCGTACTGGGCGGGGTTTCACTGTCCGGGGGGGTCGCATCGATCACCGGCGTGCTGGTCGGCGTCCTGATCATGGGTTGCGTGCAGAACGCCATGGGGCTCTTGAACGTTCCCACGTTCTATCAATACCTGGTGCGTGGGGCGATCCTGCTGCTCGCCGTCATGTTCGATCGCTGGAAACAGACCCGTCGGGCCGGTGGCTGACAGGACCGCTGGGCAAAACCTGCAACTTTGGTCGGGTCTGGCAAAACGACAGGTATGACGAACGAGTGACTTCTCGCCTGGTGTGACTGTCGTGATAACCAGTTGGGTATCGTTAATGTCGGGTATTGGCATTTCATGGTTATTGGTCGAAGTCGCTAAGGTGGCCGCATTCCACGGCGAGCTTGCCACGCTCAAGCCGTGGCAGCCGTCAGGAGAACGCCATGCAAGACACGACACAAGCGGCAGCCGGCCTGTCTACGCTAGGGCTGATGGGAATCGCCGTTGCGGCCATCGCCATTCTGCTGGTTCTGATCATTCGGGTGCGTCTGCATCCTTTCTTCGCGCTGGTCATCGTCAGTATCGGAACGGCCTTGGCGACCGGGATTTCGGTCGCCGACCTGCTTCCGACGCTGCTGGGGGGCTTTGGCAAGACACTGGGCAACGTCGCGCTGCTGATCGGTTTCGGCGCGGTACTCGGTCGGCTGGTGGCCGTTTCCGGTGGCGCAAGAGTGCTGGCCGACACGTTGATTCACTTTTTCGGCAGCAAACGGGCGCCGCTCGGCCTGTCGATTGCCTGCCTGCTGTTCGGCTTTCCGATTTTTCTGGATGCGGCCTTCGTGGTGATGCTGCCGGTGATCTACTCGGTCGCCCGCGAGCTGAAAGCGTCCCTGTTGCTCTACGGCCTTCCGGCGGCGGGCGCCTTTCTGGTCATGCACGCGCTGATGCCTCCGCATCCGGGCCCGGTCGCTGCCGCTGTCTTTCTGCACGCCGACATCGGTCAGGTCCTGTTCATCGCGCTGCTGGTCGGCCTTCCGACCTGGTACGCCATGGGCTATCGGCTCTCGTTGATGCTGGCCAAGCGCTCGCCGTTTCAGCCGGTACCGAACTTCATGGGGGCGGAAAGCGAGGAGATTCCTCCCGAGAAGCGCCCGGCCTTCGGTACGGTGCTGCTGGTGCTACTGCTGCCGCTGGTGTTGATCTTTCTCAACACCGGGCTGTCGACGCTGGGGCAGAGCGGCGTGATCGATGGCGACAATCCGCTGGTAGCGGCGTTGATGGTGATCGGCGAGACGCCGATCGCGCTGCTGATCAGCACCTGTATCGCCATGTGGCTGCTGGTCATCCGCGCCAGTGAACGCGGGGCGATGGACTCCATCAACGAGATCGTCGAACAGGCGCTGTCTCCGGTCTGCAGCATCATTCTGATCACCGGTGCCGGTGGCATGTTCGGTGGCGTGCTGACTGCCAGCGGTATCGGCGACGCACTGGCGGATAGCCTGCAAGCATTCGGGCTGCCGGTGATCCTTGCCGGCTACGTGATCGCGTCGGTGATCCGGATAGCCCAGGGCTCGGCCACGGTGGCCGGAACCACGGCGGCGGGCATCATGGCGCCAGTGGTGCTGGGCGATCCGACACTGGCGGGGCTGCCCGCGGCCTGTATCACCGTGGCCATCGTGGCTGGAGCCATCGGTTACTCCCACGTCAACGATTCCGGTTTCTGGCTGGTCGGGCGGTTCCTCGGTGTCGATACCAAGACCATGCTCAAGACGTGGACGGTGATCTCCACCGGCATCTCCTTGATGGCCTTTGGCCTGGCCTGGTTGGTGTTTTCCCTGTTGTAGGTACGGAGAGCAAGTACTGGTAGCAAGTACGGATAGCCGCATCTATGGCGCGTGTTGATAGCGCCAGTGACAACGACGTTTGATGACTGCCGTGACTGCCACCGTACTGACGGTGGCTTGAGGAGAAAAACAGATGAGCGATTCATCGGACAAGTCCCAGAAACCTTCCCAAAAACCAGAGTCCCAGAAGAAACCCCAGCTTCGCTCGGCCCAGTGGTTCGGTACCGCCGACAAGAATGGCTTCATGTACCGCAGCTGGATGAAGAATCAGGGCATTCCGGATCACGAATTCCAGGGCAAGCCGATCATCGGTATCTGCAATACCTGGTCGGAGTTGACGCCTTGCAACGCGCACTTCCGCAAGCTCGCCGAACATGTCAAGAAGGGGGTGCTCGAGGCGGGCGGCTATCCGGTCGAATTCCCGGTGTTCTCCAACGGAGAATCCAATCTGCGGCCGACGGCGATGTTCACCCGCAATCTCGCCAGCATGGATGTCGAGGAGGCGATCCGTGGCAACCCCATGGATGCCGTGGTGCTGCTGGTCGGTTGCGACAAGACCACGCCGGCGCTGCTGATGGGAGCGGCTAGCTGTGATATCCCGACGCTGGTGGTAACCGGCGGGCCAATGCTCAACGGCAAGCACGAAGGCAAGGATATCGGTTCGGGTACGGTGGTGTGGAAATTGTCGGAAGAGGTCAAGGCCGGCAAGATCTCGATCCATGACTTCATGGCCGCCGAAGCCGGGATGTCTCGCTCCGCCGGCACCTGCAACACCATGGGTACGGCATCCACCATGGCCTGCATGGCGGAGTCGCTGGGCGTCTCCCTGCCCCACAATGCGGCGATTCCGGCTGTCGATTCCCGCCGTTACGTTCTCGCGCACCTCTCCGGCAATCGCATCGTCGAAATGGTCGATGAAGACCTCAAGCTCTCGAAGATCCTGACCCGAGAGGCGTTCGAGAACGCGATTCGCACCAATGCGGCGATCGGCGGTTCGACCAACGCGGTCATCCACCTCAAGGCGATCGCCGGGCGCATCGGTGTCGATCTGCCGCTGGACGACTGGACCCGTATCGGTCGCGGCACGCCGACCATCGTCGATCTCCAGCCCTCCGGGCGCTTCCTGATGGAAGAGTTCTACTACGCCGGAGGCTTGCCGGCCGTGCTGCGTCGGCTGGGCGAGGCGGATCGCCTGCCCCACAAGGACGCGTTGACCGTCAACGGCAAGACGCTCTGGGAAAACGTGCAGGATGCGCCGCACTACAACGACGAGGTGATTCGTCCCCTGGACAATCCGCTGCGCAAGGACGGCGGGATCTGCATCTTGCGCGGCAATCTGGCGCCCAACGGGGCGGTACTCAAACCCTCTGCAGCCAGCCCCGAGCTGATGAAACATCGCGGTCGCGCGGTCGTGTTCGAGAATTTCGACGACTACAAGGCGCGGATCAACGACCCCGAACTCGAGGTCGAAGCCAACGATATCCTGGTCCTGAAGCACTGTGGACCGCGGGGGTATCACGGCATGGCCGAGGTCGGAAACATGGGGTTGCCGCCCAAGATTCTCGAGCAGGGCATCACCGATATGGTACGGATCTCGGATGCCCGCATGAGTGGCACGGCCTACGGCACGGTGGTGTTGCACGTGGCGCCCGAAGCCGCGGCCGGCGGACCGCTGGCGGCCGTCCACAACGGCGACTGGATCAGCCTGGACTGTGACAGCGGCAAGCTGGAACTGGAAGTCGACGACGCCGAGATCGCACGCCGCCTGGCCACGGCCGACCCGATGGCGGCGTCGAACCAGATTGCCAGTACCGGTGGCTATCGCCAGCTCTATATCGAACGCGTGCTGCAGGCCGACGAGGGCTGTGATTTCGACTTCCTGCGCGGCTGCCGCGGCGCCGAGGTGCCGCGGCACTCGCATTGAGCTGGCAGAACCTTTCGTTACTCTCCCATCAATGTGGCGGTGATCCTTCGGGCACCGCCATGTTGGCGATGTTCGCCCAGCCAGATGCCTTGCCAGGTACCGGTGAGCAACCTGCCGTCCTCGACCGCCACGGTCAGCTCGGTCCCGAACAGGCTGGCCAACACGTGAGCGGGCATGTCGTCCGGACCCTCGAAGGTGTGTTTCATGCCGGAGAGGTTTTCGGGTGCCAGTTGGCCGGCGAACAGCGCCATGTCGTGCCGAACGTCCGGGTCTGCGTTCTCGTTGAGCGTCAGCGATGCCGAGGTATGCATCAACTGCAGATGGAGCAGGCCGATACGGATCTCGGCCAGCCGCGGCAGGGCCGCCAGGACCTCGTCGGTGACCAGATGAAAGCCGCGCGGGCGCGCGGTGAGCGTGAAGGGTTGACGATGCCACATGGCCGAGACTCCTCGATCGGTTTTCTGAAAGTGGGCATGACCGGTCGGGACTGGGTGAGGTGCCGACACGCCGCGGGGGCTGTCTGGGACCAAAGTCCGCTGGTCACGCCGTTTGGCGGTGTCCTACTCTGACATGCTCGATTCCCCGGCTGCGAGTGTCGGGCCGCTGGCGGATGTTGCATCTCTCGCCGTACTCGCACCGCAGTCGGCGTCAATGTCGTCTTCATGTGGCACAAACCAGGAGTGCGTCATGACTACCCCTCGTCTTTACATGTTCCAGACCGGCACGCTCAAGTGCCGGGTGTGCAATATCAAGATGAATGCGGGGCTGGATGAGTACGAGATCCCCGTGCCCTGGTATCTCATCACGCACCCGGAGGGAAATGTCGTCATCGATGGTGGCTGTGCCGTCGAGTGCGCCAGCGATCCCGAAAAGCACTGGGGCGATATCACCGCGGTCTACTGGCCCGTGATGCGTGAGGAGGAAGGTTGCGTCCAGGCGCTGAAGAATTTCGGCCTCGAACCCGAGGACATCCGCTATGTCCTGCACAGTCATCTGCACCTGGACCATACCGGTGCCACGGGCCGATTCCCGAATGCCACTCATATCGTCAGACGTCGCGAATACGAGTATGCCATGGCCCCGGACTGGTTCTCCGCCGGTGGCTATATTCGCGCGGACTTCGACCGCCCCGGATTGAAGTGGCATCTGCTCGAGGATGGCGACGACGGCTACGACGTCTTCGGCGACAGCACCGTTCGTTTCATCTTCACGCCCGGCCATGCACCCGGGCATGCCAGTTTCCTGCTCCGCTTGCCCGAGACCGGGCCGGTGCTGTTGGCCGTGGACGCGGCATACACCACCGATCACTGGGAGGAGAAGGCCTTGCCGGGCTTTCTAGCCTCGACCGTGGACACGGTACGATCCGTGCGCAAATTGCATGCCCTGGTGGAGAAGACCGGCGCACTCGTGGTGACCGGGCATGACCCGGTGGCATGGCCGACATTCCGTCATGCGCCCGAATACTACTCGTGATCATGGCTCTTCATCACGACTCCTCTCTGGTCATGCCGCCAGGCAGACGAACGTAAACCACACCCGGCTCGTTCAAGCGAGTCAGGGCGATCCGTGAAATGGGATGCTGATATGAAAATCCATGCCGCCGTGATTCATGAAATGAAGAAACCGCGTCCGTATCGGGAATCGCGGCCGATGTCGATCGAGGAGGTCGAGCTGGACGGGCCTGGCCCGGGTGAGGTGCTGGTCAAGATGCGCGCCGCGGGGCTTTGCCATTCGGATCTGTCCACGATCAATGGAGATCGACCGCGCCCGTTGCCCATGGTGCTGGGCCACGAGGCTGCCGGCGAAGTGGCCGAAGTCGGCGAGGGCGTGACCGATCTTTCTCCGGGCGATCATGTGGTGTTCTCGTTTGCGCCCAGTTGTGGCGCCTGTTCGTCGTGTCTGTCCGGACGCGCGGCGCTCTGCAAGCCCGGTGCGGCGGCCAACACTGCCGGACATCTGCTGGGCGGCGGAATGCGCCTGCACAAGGGCGGGGAGAAGATCTATCACCACATTGGCGTCTCCGGCTTTGCCGAGTACACGGTGGCTTCTCGACGCTCCCTGACCAGGATCGACCCCGAACTTCCGTTCCATATCGCGGCGCTGTTCGGCTGCGCCGTGTTGACGGGTGTCGGGGCGCTGGTACACACCGCTGGGCTGAGATTGGGTCAGTCGGTACTCGTCGTCGGTCTTGGCGGGGTCGGGCTGGCAGCGGTCATGGGTGCTGTCGGTGGCGGCGCGCGGCAGGTGATCGCGGCGGACATCGCGCCGGACAAACTGGAAACGGCCAGGGCGATGGGGGCCACCCATATCGTCAACAGCGGCGACGCGGATGCGGTGGAGCAGGTACGCGAGATCAGTGGCGGTGGGGTGGATATCGCCGCCGAATTCGCAGGTGTGGCCAGGGCGCTGGAGTTTGCCTACGAATCGACCGCCCGTGGCGGCACGACCGTGACATCCGGCCTGCCGCATCCTGACGTGCGATTCGCCATCAGCCCGACGCGCATGGTCGCCGAGGAGCGCACGCTCAAGGGCTCCTACCTGGGCGGTCACGTGCCGTCGCTGGATGTGCCCGAATACATTGCGCTCTATCAATCCGGCCGCCTGCCGGTGGATCGCTTGCTCACTCACCGGCTGAAACTGGACGAGATCAATCTCGGCTTCGACCGCCTGGCCAATGGGGAGGCGATTCGTCAGATCATCGATTTCGACTGAGTCTCGAGTAGGGCAGGTTGCGGACCGACTGCTAGTCTTGAAGGAGTCCCGAAGGGGTAGCCAGCGTGATGGCTACCTCTTTCGCATTTCATCCGTCACTGTTAGGAGAAGGTCATGGCCCAGACACGAGTCGAGCGCGATAGCATGGGCGAACTGGAAGTCCCCGAACGTGCGCTCTATGGCGCTCAGACGCAGCGCGCCGTGAACAATTTCCCGGTCAGCGGCCAGCCGCTGCCGCCGGCGTTCATCGCCGCCGTGGCTCACATCAAGCGTGCCGCGGCACAGGTCAATCTGGAGCTGGGGTTGCTGGACGATGCCAGAGCCCGGGCCATCGTGGCGGCGGCCGACGAGATCATCGAAGGCAAGCACGCCGGCCAGTTTCCGATCGATGTGTTTCAGACGGGGTCGGGCACCTCGACCAACATGAACGTCAACGAGGTCATTTCGCATCTCGCGAGCCGAGACGGACTCGAGGTCGGCCCCAATGATCACGTCAACATGGGGCAGTCGAGCAACGACGTGATCCCCACGGCCATCCATCTGGCGGCGGCGATTCAGGTTCGTGAGCGCCTGGTGCCTGCGATGACCTACCTGCGCGCCTGCATCGATGACAAGGCAGCCTCGGTCGACGATGTGGTCAAGACCGGACGTACGCATCTCATGGACGCGATGCCGGTGCGGCTGAGCCAGGAACTGGGTGGATGGTCCAGCCAGGTCGGCCAGTCGATCGAGCGTCTGAACGATGGCTTGAAACGTATCACTCGGTTGGCCCTGGGCGGCACGGCGGTAGGGACGGGTGTCAACGCACATCCGGAATTTGCCGGGAAGGTGGCTCAGCGTCTGGCCAGCGATACGCATCTCGAATTTCGCCCCAACGACAGTTTCTTTGCCAGTCTGGCATCGCAGGATGCCGCGGTGGAGCTGTCGGGTCATCTCAAGACCTATGCGGTGGCGGTGATGAAGATCGCCAACGATCTGCGCTGGATGAACTCCGGTCCGCTGGGGGGGCTGGGAGAAATCGAGCTGGAGGCTTTGCAGCCCGGCAGTTCGATCATGCCAGGCAAGGTCAATCCGGTGATCCCGGAGTCCGCCGCTCAGGTGGCGGCGCAGGTGATCGGCAACGACACCGCCATCACCATTGGCGGACAGAGTGGCAATTTCCAGCTCAATGTCATGTTGCCGCTGATCGCGCATAATCTGCTGGGCTCGATCCAGCTGCTGACCAGCGTCAGCCGCTTGCTGGCAGACAGTGCCATCGCCACGTTCAACGTGCGGCGCGACAATATCGAGGGCCCGCTCTCCAGGAACCCGATTCTGGTGACTGCGCTCAACTCGGTGATCGGTTACAACGCGGCGGCGGCCGTAGCGAAGAAGGCCTATCAGGCCGGCCGGCCGATCATCGACGTTGCCGAGGAGGAGACCGATCTTTCCCGAGAGGAGCTGGAACGGCTGCTCGATCCCGCCAAGCTCACCGAGGGCGGCATCCCGGAGTGATGTCCGTTCGGTAACACCGACACAAAGACGCCACCCGTTTCGGGTGGCGTTGACGAATACGCGAGAGTGTCGAAAGGCGCGGCGTGGCGTTCAATCGGCTGCAGCAGCCGTCGACAGGTGCCTCACCAGGACAGGCGTCTTGCTCAGACCGGCGCCTCGCCGTGGCGCTCCTGCGCTTCCTCTATCGTCTCTTCTGCATCCTCACGCTCCTCACGATCGGCTTTTTCGGGCTCGTTCTCTGCCGCGCGAGAAGGGTTGTGGCGGAGCGTGACGAGGATCGGGAAATGATCGGACCCGACCTCAGACAGTCGCTCCATGTGTACGAGCGTGAAATGCTCGGTTACGAAGACGTGATCCAGTGGCCAGCGCAACATCGGATATTTCGCATGGAAGGTGCTGTACTGACCGCGGCCACGGCGGAGATCGAGCATGCCGCTGATCTTGCAGAACAGCTTGGTCGTTGGCGACCAGGCAACGTCGTTGAGATCCCCGGCAACCACGGTCGGTTCACTGCATTTGGCGATCGCCTGCCCGACCAGCATCAGCTCTGCATCGCGCCACAGCGACTCATCGCTTTCGGACGGCGCGGGCGGCCGCGGGTGCAGCGCATGAAAGCGAATACGATCCCCGCTCTTCAGCTTCACCCAGGCATGAATCGAAGGAATATCGTCCTGAATCAACCATTTGATTTCGACGTTTTCCAATGGCAGGCGCGAGTAAAGATGCATGCCGTAGAGGTTGTCCAGAGGAATGCGTATCGCTTCCGGCATCGTTTCGGCGACAGCGGCATCCAGCTGATCTCCCCACCACTGATCGGACTCCAGCGTCAGCAGAATGTCAGGCTCATGCTGTTTGACAAGATCGATCAGCTTCGACGCTTGCCGGTTGGGTGTCAGCACGTTGGAGACGAGCAGCTTGAGCTCCTGGTCCGGCGCGTATGATCGGGATTTGACGACAGTGCATCTGGCCAGAGGCGTCCACGGGTAGATTCGCATCCACTGGATCGCAGCTGCGATGACGCTGGTGGTAACGCCAGCCCACTGCCACCCGCTATCGGGATGGAGAGCCAACTGGGCAAGCGCCAATACGGTAGCGACGATGGCAATCTGAAGCAGTGGAAAGTCGAAACTGCGAACACTCCAGTGGCGGATTCTCGTGTAGGGCACCAGGGTGATCAACAAAACGAGGACACCGAGACAGGTCAACAAAAGTTGCAGCAACTGATCATTCCTTATGTCGGGATAGAGCGCCATGCCCGGCAAGGGTAGCAGAAACGCCAAACACCCACGTCAGCTCGAGGTTTGGCCGACCACGCGCCGGCTAGCAGCTCATGAAACCCGAGATGGAGATTCCGCTGTGGCGATGGCGGGATGCTGGCTCAGGTAGCCCATCAGAGCCTGTTGTTCGTCGTTCGTCAAACGCAGGCCTAGCTTGCTGCGCCGCCATAGAATATCGTCGCTGCTGTGTGCCCATTCGTGCTCGATCAGATAGTCGACCTCTGCCTGCGTCAGGCCGCCACCGAAATGCTGGCCAAGATCTTCCTGACTCTGCTTGCCCTTCAGAAAACCCAGGCACAGCGTGCCGTAGCTGGAGCCGTAGCGCTCGGCGCGTTCCCGCCCCAGGAACGGATAATCACGTAACAGCCCTGCCACGAACGTCTCGCGCGACGCGATATCCCCTCCCGGCAGCCTGGCTTCAGCCGTCCAGGCGCTTCCCATGTGCGGCAGCAGGGGTTCGAGCTTGTGCATGGCGGCTTCGGCAAGCTTGCGGTAGGTAGTGATCTTGCCGCCGAAGATGGACAGTATCGGTGCGCCGCGCCTATCGAGGTCGAGCGTGTAATCGCGAGTCATGGCCGACGGGTTCTCCGACTCGTCATCGCACAGCGGACGGACCCCTGCATAGCTCGAGATGACGTCTTCTCGACTCAGCTGCTTGACGAAGTGGGAGTTGAGCACATCCAGCAGATAATCGATCTCCTCGTCGTTGATGCTGACCTGGGAAGGATCGCCCTGATAGCGCCGATCGGTGGTGCCGATCAGGCTATAACGCTGCTGGTAGGGCAGTACGAAGACGATACGGCCATCCTGGTTCTGCAGGATATAGGCGCGCTCGTCGTCGTTGAGGCGCGACACGACCAGGTGGCTGCCCTGGATCATGCGTATGCCGTAGCGCGAATTACGCTTGGCGTTACCCTTGACGAAAGATTCCACCCAGGGGCCGGCGGCATTGACCAGTACCTTGGCCCGGTGCTCTTCGCGTTCGCCAGTGTCGCGATCTTCCAGGCTGACTATCCATGTTCCTGCTTCTTCCCGCGCTTCGATGCAGCGGGTGCGCACCCGAATATCCGCCCCCTTTTCCTGCGCCTGCAGCGCATTCAAAACCACCAGCCGGGCATCGTCGACCCAGCAGTCGGAATATTCGAAGCCGCGCTTGATCGTCGGCTCCAGCGGACTCTCGGTGCCGAAGCGAAGACTCCTGGCATTGGGCAGGCTGTCTCGATGACTCAGGTGGTCGTAGAGAAACAGTCCGGTACGGATCATCCAGCCAGGTCGCAGGTGGGGCTGGTGCGGGAGAATGAAGCGCAGCGGCCACACGATATGTGGCGCCTTGCGCAGCATGATCTCGCGTTCTCTCAACGCTTCCCGAACGAGGCGGAATTCCCGATGCTCGAGATAGCGAAGGCCGCCATGGATTAGCTTGCTGCTTGCGGAGGAGGTCGCACTGGCGAGATCGGCCTGCTCACACAGGAGCACCGAAAGGCCTCGGCCGGCGGCGTCATTGGCAATACCGGTGCCGTTGATACCGCCACCGACGACGATGAGGTCGTGGATGGGGTTCTCTGTCGCTGAAGCCATACCGTCCTCCGGTGAGTGAAATTGGATATGTTCGGAAACGAAAATAGATTAATCACTTCCGAACATCAATAGCACCATCGTGTCGAAGTCGACCCATTGAGGAGAAAATCGGGAACGGCACGGTATGAAGCACCGATAACAGGAGCGATAAAAAGCCGGTGCAGACCGGCTTGAACAGGAGAGTGGCGGTTTCGGTCTGCTCGCGCGCAGCGTCAGCCTGCCTGGGAAGCGAGGGGTTCCATCTCTGCGGGTAGCGAAGGGTCCGCGACATGGAGCGCGACGTCGTGCTCCCGCATCAGCCGGCGTAGGGCTTCAGGAGGCTGACGGTCGGTGAAGAAGGCGTTGATCTGACTGAGATTGCCCTGACGTACCACGGCGTTGCGATGGAATTTCGAATGGTCGGCCGCCAGAAATACTTGCCGGGAGTTGCGCAGGATGGCCTGGGCCACGCGGACTTCTTGATAGTCGAACTCCAGTAGCGAGCCGTCACCGTCGATACCGCTGATGCCGATGATGCCGTAGTCCACCTTGAACTGGTTGATGAAATCGATGGTGGCTTCGCCGATGATGCCGCCGTCCCGCGAGCGAACCTGGCCGCCGGCGACGATGACGTTGAAGTCGGTCTTGTGCTGAAGGATGGCGGCCACGTTGAGATTGTTGGTGATGACCTCCAGCCCGCTATGCTGGCACAGCGCTTCGGCAATGAATTCATTGCTGGTACCGATGTTGATGAACAGCGACGAAGAGTCGGGAATGTGACTGGCCAGCATCTCGGCGATGCGGCGCTTGGCGTCGAGATTTAGGGTCTTGCGCGTGTGATAGGCGGTATTGACGGTACTCGACTCGAGCCCGGCGCCGCCGTGGACGCGCTTGACGATCCCTTCCTCCGCCAATTGGTTGAGGTCCCGGCGTACGGTCTGGGGCGTGACGTCGAAGTCCTTGGCAAGCTGTTCGATCGATGCATAACCCTGGCGCTTGACCAGCTCGACGATAGCTTCGTGACGTTCCTGCTGTGTCATGTAAATTCCCTGGCGCGGACCGATGACTTGTCTTCTTGCTGATGGGAACAGTTTACCAAAACCGAACGACCTGCCGTTGCTCTGGTTGGGGCTGCAACGGAGATTATGCATTCGACCATGGTATGGGTAGCGCCGGAAAATCACATTCACCGGCCAGACCGGCTTTCCCTTGCTGCTCGCCGAGATGCCCGATTTATCGGTTTGAAGGCGTGATTTGCCGGTTTGAAGCCCCCGTGTACCAGTTCAAGATGATGGCTTCCGCGATGCGCGGAAACCGGGCGGCTTGGCATGGTTTTGCATTCCAGAGCGTGCCGGCCGTCGTCGGTGAAAGAATTGTCCCGGCATGACAGGGAGTTGGCGTCGATTTTTTTACGGATTGAGGGTTGCATTCCGCGTCTGCCCGGGTAAAATTCGCATCCGTTGTCACGGCGAGCTCGTCAAGGCGATGGATTGTAGGACCGTAGCTCAGTTGGTTAGAGCGCCACGTTGACATCGTGGAGGTCAGCGGTTCAAATCCGCTCGGTCCTACCAATTAAGATCGGATTTGCGACGATACGATTTTGCAGTGACATGACTACAGGACCATAGCTCAGTTGGTTAGAGCGCCACGTTGACATCGTGGAGGTCAGCGGTTCAAATCCGCTTGGTCCTACCAGATTCGAACCCCGAGCCTTGTCTCGGGGTTTTTTGTGCTCGTCAGTTTCCTTTTCGATGCTCCCTGTCCCATTTCCCTTTGAGGCTCCCTGCCCAACGCCGGATCACCTTTGCGGGATTTCTCGGTCTTCCGGACTGGCGAGTGATGTTGGATTTCGAACAGGACATACAGTAGATCCGGTTTTTATGATTGGCATTATTGCCGGGAGATAAGCGTCCAGCGTTGGACATTAGTGGCTAAGACTAAGGTTTTAAGCGTTTTAAACTCAGTAAAATCAAATCATTAAAATTTTAAAAATCCCTCCAGGGCGTTCTCCTTTCTTCGTCGTATATCTTTATGAAACGGGTGTTCTAGGATGCTCGAAAGAGAAAAGGGAACGGCGCCACCCATGTCATTACAACTCCATAACGTGACACTGTCGGTGCGGGGCGAGACGTACATCGATGATGCCAGCCTGACCCTGGAACCGGGGTCATTCAACGTGTTGCTGGGACACACGTTGGCGGGCAAGACGACCTTGATGCGACTGATGGCGGGCCTGGACATGCCCGACAAGGGGTCGGTACATCTCGATGGCCGGGACGTGACCCATCTGCCGGTTCGCCGACGCAATGTCTCGATGGTTTATCAGCAGTTCATCAACTACCCCACATTGACCGTCTTCGACAATATCGCCTCGCCGCTCAAGCAGGCCAAGGTGTCCCGGCAGGAGATTACCCGGCGAGTCGAGGAAACGGCTGCAATGCTCGGGATTCAGCACCTGCTGGGACGCTATCCGCAGGAGCTCTCGGGTGGGCAGCAGCAGCGCACGGCGATGGCCAGGGCATTGGTCAAGGATGCGGATCTGGTGCTGTTCGATGAGCCTCTGGTCAATCTCGACTACAAGTTGCGCGAGGCGCTGCGCGTCGAGATGCGCAAACTGTTCGAATCGCGCAACACCATCGCGGTGTACGCCACCACCGAACCCGCAGAAGCGCTGGCACTGGGCGGCACGACGACGCTGCTGCACCAGGGGCGGATCGTCCAGAGCGGGCCCAGCGACGACGTCTATCGCCATCCGCGGAACCGTGAAGCCGCCACGTTGTTTGGCGAGCCACCGATCAACCTGATGCCGATGACGGTCGAGGGAGGCGAGTGCCGGATCGCCGATCAGCGCCAGCCGCTGCCTGAAGCGTGGCGCAATCTACCCGACGGCGATTATCAGGTCGGTATCCGGCCTCATCACTGGTCGCTTCAGCCGATTCCGGAAGCGGCGTTTCGTCTGCCGGTCGTCGTGCGTATCGCCGAGATCAGCGGTTCCGAAACCTTCCTGCACCTGTCGCATGATCGGATCGACCTGGTCGCGCACCTGGCCGGGATTCATGAGTTCGGCGTGGATCAGGCGCTGGATGTTCACGTCGCTTGCCGACAACTGTTCGTATTCGAGCCGGGTGGCGATCTGGTGTTGTCGCCGTTCTCGTTGCGGCCAACGCTTGCGAGCGTTTGAGGAGAATCCTATATGGCGGAAATTCGCCTCGAGCAGTTGGCGCACAGCTACCATCGCGCCCCTTCGCAACCCGGTGACTACGCGCTTCGACGAATGGATCACGTCTGGGAGCAGGGTGGCGCCTACGCGCTGCTGGGCCCCTCGGGCTGCGGCAAGAGCACGCTGCTCAACATCATCTCCGGGCTGTTGGCGCCTTCGGAGGGCCGCGTGCTTTACGACGGCAAGTCGGTCAACGATCTCACTCCGCAGGATCGCAATATCGCCCAGGTTTTCCAGTTCCCGGTGGTCTACGACACCATGACGGTTCACGAGAACCTGGCGTTTCCACTGCGCAACCAGGGACAGTCCCGCGAGCGCATCGATGACCGAGTGAGAGAGGTGGCCGAGGCTCTGGAGATCGAGTCGCTGCTGGCTCGAAAGGCGCGGAACCTGACGGCGGACGAGAAGCAGAAGGTATCGATGGGACGTGGGCTGGTACGTGACGACGTGGCGGCAATCCTGTTCGACGAGCCGCTGACGGTGATCGATCCGCAGCTCAAGTGGCGGCTGCGGCGCAAGCTCAAGGAGATCCATCAGCGCTTCAACGTGACGATGGTCTACGTCACCCATGACCAGTTGGAGGCGTCCACCTTCGCCGACAAGATCGCGGTGATGTACGAGGGGCAGATCGTGCAGTTCGGCACGCCGCGAGAGCTGTTCGAGAACCCGCAGCATACCTTCGTCGGCTACTTCATCGGCAGTCCCGGCATGAATCTGCTCGACATCGCGTTGGGCGAGACGGGGCTCGAGTTCGACGGGCGAACGCTTGCGGTGGCCGATTCGATCGTCGCTCGACTTCGGGATCGCGAAGGCGGGCGCCTGCAGCTCGGCATCCGGCCGGAGTTCGTGCAGCTGGTGGCGCCGGAGAGTGCGGTCCTGCAGGGATATGTCGATCTGGTTCAGGACCAGGGCACCTTCAAGATCGTCGACGTGCGCCTGGACACGCCTTCGGCACCGGTGGTCAAGGCGAGGTTAGGGGAGGAAGTGATCGTTCCGGAGGGGCGCACCGGCGTGCACTTCCCCGAAACCTGGCAGCGCTTCTACGTCGACGACCGGCTGGTGGAGATCACGCATGAAACCCTATAACAACAAGGCCTGGTGGCTGGTACTGCCGGTATTCGTGCTGGTCGCCTTCAGCGCCATCATTCCGATGATGACGGTGGTCAACTACTCCGTCCAGGACATCTTCGATCCGAGCACGCGCTACTTCGTGGGTACCGAATGGTATCGGGAGATTCTGGCGGATCCGAGGCTGCACGATTCATTGCTGCGCCAGTTCATCTACTCGTTCTGCGTACTGGCCATCGAGGTGCCGCTCGGCATCGTCGTCGCGCTGTCGATGCCACGCCGCGGGTTGGGCGTGCCGTTCAGTCTGATTCTACTGTCACTGCCGCTGCTGGTGCCGTGGAACGTGGTGGGAACGATCTGGCAAATCATCGGACGGGAGGATATCGGTCTGTACGGCTGGATTCTCAACAGCCTGGGGCTCGACTACAACTACGCCTCCAATCCGCGGGACGCCTGGATCACCGTGCTGGTGATGGACGTCTGGCACTGGACCTCGCTGGTAGCGCTGCTGTGCTATTCCGGGCTGCGCTCGATTCCGGACGTCTACTACCAGGCGGCGAGGATCGATCGCGCCTCCCACTGGGCGGTGTTCCGCTTCATCCAGTTGCCGAAGCTCAAGAACGTGCTGCTGATCGCGGTCATGTTGCGCTTCATGGACAGCTTCATGATCTATACCGAGCCGTTCGTGCTCACCGGTGGCGGGCCGGGCACGGCCACGACCTTCCTCAGCCAGACGTTGACCCAGATGGCGCTTGGCCAGTTCGATCTGGGCCGTGCCGCGGCGTTCTCGCTGATCTACTTCCTGATCATTCTGCTGGTGACCTGGGTGTTCTATACCGCCATGACGCATAACGACAACAAGGAATGACGCCGCCATGAGACTGCGCAAGAGCCTGGTGATGCTGGTCTATCTGCTGTTCGTGCTGGTGCCGATCTACTGGCTCGTCAACATGTCGTTCAAGTCGAATCGGGAAATTCTCGGTGGTCTGACGCTCTGGCCCACCGCCCCGACACTGGACAACTATCGTGTCGTTTTCACCGAGCCGACCTGGTACACGAGTTATCTCAACTCTCTCAGCTATGTCTCGATGAACATGCTGATTTCGTTGCTGGTCGCGTTGCCGGCCGCCTATGCGTTCTCGCGCTATCGCTTCCTGGGCGACAAGCACATGTTCTTCTGGCTGCTGACCAACCGGATGGCGCCGCCAGCCGTGTTTCTGCTGCCATTTTTCCAGCTTTACTCGGCGGTAGGGCTGTTCGATACGCCGATCGCGGTGGCACTGGCGCACTGCCTTTTCAACGTGCCGCTAGCGGTGTGGATTCTCGAGGGTTTCATGTCATCGGTGCCCAAGGAGATCGACGAAACCGCGTATATCGATGGCTATACCTTCCCCAAGTTCTTCATCCGGATCTTCCTGCCGATGATTCGGCCCGGCATCGGGGTCACGGCGTTTTTCTGCTTCATGTTCTCCTGGGTCGAACTGCTGCTGGCGCGAACGCTGACGTCGGTCGATGCCAAGCCGATCGTGGCGCAGATGACCCGTACGGTTTCGGCGTCAGGCATCGACTGGGGCGTGCTGGCGGCCGCGGGCGTCGTCGCGCTGTTACCCGGCATCGCCGTGATCTATTTCGTGCGCAACCACGTGGCCAAGGGCTTCGCCCTGGGTCGCGTCTGATCCGCCTGGCCAGAGAGAGGGGAATCGTATGGGCTGGATGGCCTGGACACTACCGACGGCATTGTTCTTTGCGGGAATCGCGTTGCTGCTGGTGGCGATGACGGTGTGGCAGACCGTATCCCCCGGGCGAGAACGCAAGGGCTTCCTGCCGCTGACGACATCGCGCGGCGATCGGCTGTTCATCGGCCTGCTCGCATCGGCCTACGGCCATTTGCTGGTTCTGGCACTCACCGACTGGCCGCTCTGGGTCGCGACCGCGATCTGCGCGACAGGCATGGCAATCATCATGAAATGGGGGTAACGCATCGACCAGGGATCATCGTTCTTCATCGGATAGCGCCACGACAGCAAACGGACGAAGGATAACAAAGAGGGTTAACGCCATGTTCGATATCAAGCACGCCAGCTCGCGACGCCGAATGCCACTGAGCATCGGCGTCAGCCTTGCCGGTTTGATGGCCGTATCGGGGACCGCGATCGCCGATCAGTATCAGGATGCTGCCAAACGCTGGCTGGGCGACGAGTTCACGACCTCGACACTCACGCCAGAACAGCAGATGGCCGAGATGCAGTGGTACATCGATGCCGCCAAGCCGTTCCGTGGCATGCAGATCAACGTCGTTTCGGAGACGCTCACCACCCACAAATACGAATCCGAGGTGCTGGCCCGCGCGTTCAGCGAGATCACCGGCATTCAGCTGAAGCACGATCTGATCCAGGAAGGGGACGTGATCGAGAAGCTGCAGACGCAGATGCAGTCCGGTCGCAACATCTACGACGCCTACGTCAACGACTCCGATCTGATCGGCACGCATTTTCGCTACGGCAAGGTGGTGCCGATTTCCGACATGATCGAAGGCGATGCTGCCGATGTGACCTCGCCGACACTGGATCTCGATGACTTCATCGGGCTCTCGTTCACCACCGGACCGGATGACAAGGTCTACCAGCTGCCGGATCAGCAGTTTGCCAACCTCTACTGGTTCCGCGCCGACTGGTTCGACGATCCCGACCTCAAGGCGCGTTTCAAGGAGAAGTACGGCTACGAACTGGGCGTGCCGGTGAACTGGTCGGCCTACGAAGATATCGCCGACTTCTTCACCAATGACGTTCACGACATCGACGGCCAACGTGTCTACGGCCACATGGATTATGGCAAGAAGGATCCCTCGCTGGGCTGGCGCTTTACCGATGCCTGGTTCTCGATGGCCGGGGCCGGCGACAAGGGCATCCCCAATGGTCTGCCAGTGGACGAGTGGGGGATTCGGGTGGAGGATTGTCGGCCGGTGGGCTCGAACGTTACCCGAGGTGGCGCCACCAACGGCCCGGCCGCGGTATTCGCGACTCAGAAATACATCGACTGGCTGCATGCCTATGCGCCTCCGGAAGCCCAGGGCATGACGTTCTCGGAAGCGGGGCCGGTGCCGGCGCAGGGCAATGTCGCCCAGCAGATCTTCTGGTACACCGCCTTTACCGCCGACATGACCCAGCCGGGTCTGCCGGTGGTCAACGAGGATGGCACGCCCAAGTGGCGGATGGCGCCGTCACCGGTGGGGCCGTATTGGGAAGATGGCATGAAGAAGGGCTATCAGGACGTGGGGGCCTGGACCTTCATGAAGTCGACGCCCGAGAAGAACCGTCTCGCTGCATGGCTCTACGCGCAGTTCGTGACCTCGAAAACGGTCTCGCTGCAGAAGACGCTGGTGGGGCTGACGCCGATCCGGGAGTCCGATATCCAGTCCCAGGCGATGACCGAAGCCGCCCCGAAACTGGGCGGCCTGGTCGAGTTCTACCGCAGCCCGGCGCGACTGCAGTGGTCACCGACCGGTACCAACGTGCCGGACTATCCCAAGCTGGCGCAGCTGTGGTGGCAGTATATTTCCCAGGCGGTCAGCGGTGAAACCAGCGCCCAGCAGGCATTGGATGGGCTGGCCGATGCCCAGGATCGCATGATGGAGCGTCTGGAACGGGCCAATGTCCAGCCTCAATGCGGCCCGAAGCTGAACGAACCCCGCGATGCACAATACTGGCTCGATCAACCCGGTGCGCCCAAACCCAAACTCGACAACGAGAAACCGCAGGGCAAGACCGTTCCTTACGACGAGATGGTAAAATCCTGGCAGAAGAGCTGAACGACGCCTCGGTTTTGACCTGTAACACCAACGTTTCGCGTCGCCAGGGCGGCGACTTCACCGCCGGCTTTCCGGCGGTTTTTTTTGTGTGTCATTCCGGCTATTCGGTTAACTTGGGCCGGCCTCAGGACTTTTCGTGGAGCGACAGATAACATTGGCGTATAGCTGGAGTGAAACATGTCACTGAACTCGCTTTTCGAACACATTCATCAGTTACCTAGCGTACCTGCCGTGGTCACCGAGCTGATCGCCAGTCTGGACAATGACAGGATCAGTGTTCACCGGGTGTCGACCACCATTCGCAAGGATCCCAGCCTGAGCCTGAAACTGCTGCGCTCGGCCAATTCCGTGCGATACGGCGTGGGTCGAAACGTGGCGACGATCGACGACGCCTTGCTGCTGCTGGGCTTCGATCGCGTGCGCACCCTGGTCATCGCTTCGGGCATGGTCGGCATGCTCAAGGAAGTGCCGGGTCTCGACCGCCAGGCGTTCTGGCGCGAGTCGTTCATGGTAGCCAACCTCAGTCGCACGATCGTCCGGCACAGTCAGTTGGCGGATCTGGCCCCGGAGACTGCCTTTACCTGTGGCATTCTTCATCACGTGGGTTCGGCGTTGATGCATATCGGTCATCCCGACACGATGCAGCGGATCGATGTGCTGGTCGCTCAGGGCGCACCGAGAGCGGAGCTGGAAGCCAATCAGTTCGGTTATACCTTCAGTGAGGTGGGCGCCGAGCTGGGACGTCGCTGGCGTTTCCCCGAGACCATCTGCCATGCCTTGACGTATCAGGGCAAGCCGTTGGCGTCGGTGCCTTTTTCGCCCTACGCTGCCGCCGTCCATCTGGCGATCGGTCTCTATCACAATATCGCCAGCGGACGTCGGGAAGAGCACGCCCTGGGGGAGATGCCGCGGGAGATCCGTCGTCCGCTGGCGTTGGATCTGCTTTCGCTCTACGAGGATATCCTGCAGATCATGCGCACCGATGATGAGCTGGGCGTGTTCCTCGATTGAGCCTGACCTTCTGCACTCGGCCACCCCGATACGGCCTCGTCGTATTCAGCGGCGCGGAGCGCTCGCAGTCAGGTCGCTGGCATCAATGAACACCCGACACAGGCGCTCGATACCGGCCTGATCTTCGCGACTGAAGCGTGCCGGTACGGGGCTGTCGATATCCAGCACACCCCACAGGTCGTCGGCGACGACGATCGGCACCACCAGTTCGGAACGCGAGGCGGCATCGCAGGCGATATGGTCCGGCACCGCGTGGACATCGTCGACCCGCTGCGTCTGGCGCGAGCGGGCCGCGGCGCCGCAGACCCCTTTGGAAAACGGGATCGGATTGCAGGCCGGCAACCCCTGGAAGGGGCCGAGGATGAGCGTCTCGGGCTGGCGCTGGAGATAGAACCCGACCCAGTTCAGCTTCTCGAGCGTCTGCATCAGGAAGGCGCTGGTCTGGGCGGCGTTGGTCAGCCAGTCGCGCGTATCCAGCAGCGCTGTCAGCTGGCGCTCGAGGGAATCGTAGTCGGTCATCGTGGGCTCCTCGAAAAAATGAACGGAAAAAGATCAACTGCAAAACGAAAACCAGCGCCCTGGGCGCTGGTTTCGTGATGATCATGATGTCTGGCTTGTCACGTCGGTGACGCCGCCGCGATCACTTCCAGCCGGGAACGGCACCACCCTTGAACAGCTCCTGGGCCTTGTCGGCAACCGCGTCTGACTGGTACGCCTTGACCAGCTCCTGAATCTCCTTGCGATCCTGGTCGCCGCCACGCACGACGATCAGATTCACATAGGGCGAGTCCGGTCCTTCCTTGATCAGTGCATCATCCAGTGTCAGGCCCGCGGGCTGCGTGAAGGTGCTGTTGATGAAGGCCATGTCGACGTCCTGCAGAATGCGCGGCATCTGGGCGGCCTCGATCTCCTTGAACGAATAGTCATGCGGGTTCTCGGTGATGTCGATCGGCGTCGCTTCCAGATTACCGTCATCGTCGAGCGTGATCAGACCCTGCTTGTCCAGCAGAATCAGCGAACGGCCTTCGTTGGTCGGATCGTTGGGCACCGCGATCGTCGCGCCGTCAGGCAACGCGTCGATGCTGTCGTACCTGGCGGAATAGGCGCCGATCGGATAGACGAACGTCTTGCCGGCCACGGCGAAGTCATAGCCGCGATCGTTGACCATCGAGCGCATGTACGGCTCGTGCTGGTAGGCGTTGGCATCCAGGCTGCCGTCGGCAAGTGCGGCGTTCGGCGTGACGTAGTCGGTGAACTCGATGATCTCGACATCGAGGCCGTACTTGTCCTTCGCGACCTGCTTTGCCACTTGCATGACATCGGTCTCGGGGCCGGCCATGGTACCGACCTTGATGGTATCGTCGGCGGCATGCGCAGAACCGGAAACCAGGCCGAGACTTAGTGCAGCGGCGCTCAGCGTGCGGGTCAATGAAATCGACATTTGGCGAGTTTCTCCCTGATGAAGTGATGGTAGGACGCGCGTGGCGCACTCGATGATCGCCGAAATATAACGGAATAACGACGATCACGGTAATTCATTCTGGTTATTAGTCTAATCCGTGGAGGGGAACCGTGCTCACTTGTGATCGCTTTTGCGAACCAGATAGTCCCCTAGGCTCTGAAACAGTTGCACCATGACCACGAGCACGACCACGGTGATCAGCATGACGGTGGGGTTGAAGCGGTTGTAGCCATAGCGAATGCCCAGATCACCAAGGCCACCGCCCCCCACGGCACCGGCCATGGCGGAGTAGCTGACCAACGCCACAAGGGTGATCGTCAGGCCGTTGATGATGCCGCCACGGGCCTCCGGCAGCAGCACCTTCATGATGATCTGCATCGGCGTTGCTCCCATCGACTGCGCAGCCTCGACCAGGCCGGGCGAGACCTCGTTCAGCGCGCCCTCGACCAGTCGCGCGACGAACGGAATGGCGGCGATGGTCAGCGGCACGGCGGCGGCATTGGTGCCGATGGAGCTGCCGACGATCATGCGGGTGAAGGGAATGATCGCCACCAGCAGGATGATGAACGGTACCGAGCGGCCGACGTTGGTGACGATCCCGAGCACCGTGTTGACCACCGGCTGCGCCAGGATCTGGCGCGGCCGCGTCACGTAGAGCAGCACCCCGAGCGGGACGCCGGCCAGCGCCGACAGAATGCCGGCGACGGCAACCATGTAAAGTGTCTCCAGCGTGGACTGCCAGACGAGATCAATCAGTGCGCTGGACATGGCCCAGTACCTCCACATGCAGGTCAAAGGATTCGAGCGTTGCCAGGGCCTGCCGGGTCTGCGAGGCGCTGCCCATCAATTCGGCGATCATCAGTCCCAGCGTACGGCCCTGTATGGACTCGACCTTGGCCTGCAGAATACTGACATCGATGCCATGTTCACGGGCCAGCCGCGAAATCAGTGGGGTTGCCACGCTATCGCCGGAGAACGTCAGCCGCACCACGGGATGCGTGCTCTCGCCGGATTCCGGTTCGAGGCGTTCGATCAGGGCCTGCGGCGCTTCCAGCTTGAGGAAGTCGTTCAGGAAATCCCGCCCCAACTGGGTGCCGGGGGCCGTGAAGAAGTCGCCGACGTCGGCATCTTCCACCAGGCGTCCGTCGGATATCAGACCGACGCGATGGCAGATCGTCTTCACCACTTCCATCTCGTGAGTGATCAGCAGAATGGTGAGTCCCAGGCGTTGATTGATCTCCTGCAGCAGCGTCAGGATCGATGCCGTCGTCTGCGGGTCGAGCGCCGAGGTTGCCTCGTCACACAGCAGCACCTTGGGTTGGCTGGCCAGGGCGCGGGCAATCGCCACGCGCTGCTTCTGACCGCCAGACAACTGGGCCGGATACTGCGCCGTCTTGTCCGCCAACCCCGTCATCTCCAGTAGCGGCAACACGCGTTCGCGAATGGTCTGACGGGATTGCCCCATCAGCTCCAGCGGCAAAGCGACGTTGTCGTAGACGGTACGATTGGTCAGCAGGTTGAAGTGCTGAAAGATCATGCCGCACTGATGTCGTGCCTGGCGTAGGGCGGCGGCGTCCATGGCAGTCAGTTCCTGTCCGTCGATGACGACGCGGCCGGCTGAGGGGCGCTCGAGGAGATTGACGCAGCGGATCAGGGTCGATTTGCCGGCGCCGGAGAGGCCAATGACGCCGTGAATCGTGCCCTTGGGTACCTGCAGGTCGATATCTTTCAGCGCCTGCACGGCACCGGGCCCGCTGCCGTAGGTTTTGGAAACGTTGTCCAGTGAGATCATTGGGCGTATCGGAAGCGTCTGTCTGGGTTCGGGAGGCGGCGGGGCAGTTCGGCGCGCCGTCTGGGCGTCATCGGCGACGGCCCCGCGTCGATGAGCGCGCTAGTATACGGATCTCGTCGGGTCAGAGCGACCGCTGGCGCCGGGCCGTGTCGCGAGATACCGTAGGCGACGATGGCAGCTTGCCGCCACACGGTTTCTCCCCGGTGACAGCTCTCTGCCTCAAAGACTCGGGACGCTGTTTCAAAGGCTCGAGACGCTGTTTCAAAGGCTCGAGACTGTGTTTCAACGACACTTTTTAGACAACAAGGAGAAACGCGATGCTGCCATCACTGGATGACCAGGCGCTGAACCAGCTTTTTCTGGAAGCGCATACCCATAATGCCTGGCAACCTCGGGAAATCACCGAGGAGACCCTGCGCCAGCTCTACGCGCTGGTCAAGATGGGGCCGACCTCGGCCAATTGCTGTCCGGCACGCTTTGTCTTCGTCCGCTCGACCGCGGGCAAGGACAAGTTGTTACCCTGCGTCTCTTCCGGAAATGCCGACAAGACGGCGACGGCGCCATGTACGGTGATCGTGGCCTACGACAAGCGCTTCTACGATCAGTTGCCGATGCTGTTCCCGGTTGCCGACGCCAAAAGCTGGTTCACCGGGAGCGAAGCCTTCGCCGAACAGACAGCGCTACGCAACAGTTCGATGCAGGCTGGCTATCTGATCCTGGCGGCGCGCGCCATGGGACTGGATACCGGGCCCATGTCCGGATTCGACCCCGAGGCACTGGATGATGCCTTTTTCGCCGGTACCGATTGGACGGCCAACTTGCTGATCAACCTGGGTTACGGTGACGAGTCCGGCGTCAAGCCGCGCCTGCCGCGTCTGGCGTTCGAAGACGCTTGCCAACTGGCTTGACCGGCGGACCAGAGCATCGACTCTGCCGTATGGAACCCGCTCGACCGGTGGCCTCGGGCGGGTTCCATCGCAACCCCCAAAGTGCCGTCCAACGCCATTTCAGATTGCCGCCTGTCGCGGCAGCAAACCGCCCAGCACGATGCGCTGAATATTGTCGACCGTGGCTTCGAAGAAATCGGGGTCGGCCAGCGTCTTGCCGGAAATTGCCTCGATCTGTACGGCGAAATCGGCGTAATGCTGCGTGGTACCCCACAGCAGATAGATCAGATGATGCGGGTCGACCGGCAGCAGCTTGCCGCCAGCGATCCAGTGCTCGATGACCTTCGATTTTTCCTCGACCAGCGCGCGCAAGTCTTGCTGCAGCTCTTCCTTCAGCAGTGGCGCGCCCTGAATCATCTCAAGGCAGAACAGGCGCGACTCCTGCACGTGATCCCTCGACAGCTCGACCTTGATCCGAATGTAGTGACCGATCGCCGCCTCCGGGGTCTGGTCGGCGTCAATGGCGCGTATCGGTTCCAGCCAGGTATTCAGAATCTGTTGCAGGACCGAGACGTAGAGCTTTTCCTTGGACGGGAAGTAATAGAGCAGATTGGTCTTGGAGACGCCCGCCTGGTCGGCGATGGCGTCCAGGCTGGCGCCGCGCAGGCCGAACTGGGAAAACAGCGTCAGCGCCGCATCGCGAATGCGTTGCTTGCGGGCTTCGCTGGCAGCGGCGCGGCCCGGGTTGGAGACGGCGGTGGGAGCCGCGGGCGTGATTGGCATCATGGTCGTCCTGACAAACGAATCCCTGAATGGCGTGCCGACCCGCCTTGCAAGGGCGTTGGATCACGGCCATTGCAGGGGGGAACAATCGTTCGGCACTTTACCACGCCGGTTCGAGGCTGACGTCATTGACCTGAAAGCACTGCTTCGGCCAGCGATGAGTGCCTGGCAAGGCGCACCGAATCTGCGCGAATCTGCCATTCCCTGCGTCATTTTCGCGCACCTTGTTCTTATGACGTGGACCATTTGGTCTGCCGCTGTCTCATCGTCTTGTCCCAAGTCGTTGAAAGCGGATCAGGAACGTTGCGTTGGCACGACAGTTGTTAAAGGGATATCAGGCGTTGGGCCGCCGCTGGTCAGCATCCTCCCGGTGAGCGACAGACCGACAACGATATCCATGACGACGGGGAATGACTCATGCAACTGGGCCTCTTTATTCCTATCGGTAACAACGGCTGGCTGATTTCCGAGAATGCGCCGCAGTACATGCCGAGCTTCGAACTCAACAAGGCGGTGACCCAGAAGGCCGAGAGCTACGGCTTCGAGTTCGTGCTGTCGATGATCAAGCTGCGCGGGTTCGGCGGCAAGACCGAGTTCTGGGAGCACGCGTTGGAGTCATTCACCCTGATGGCGGGGCTGGCGGCCGTGACCTCGAAGATCAATCTCTACGCTACCGCGGCGACATTGGTGATGCCGCCGGCGATTACCGCGCGTATGGCGGCGACCATCGATTCGATCGCCCCGGGACGTTTCGGCATCAATCTGGTGACCGGCTGGCAGAAACCGGAATATAGCCAGATGGGAATGTGGCCGGGGGACGAGTACTTCGCCAGGCGCTACGCCTATCTCGACGAGTACACCACGGTGCTGCGGGATCTGCTGGAAACGGGTCACAGCGATCTGAAGGGCGACTTTTTCCAGATGGATGACTGTCGCCTGAGTCCGCGTCCGGAGCAGGGCGTCAAGATCGTCTGCGCCGGCCAGTCGAGTGCCGGCATGGCCTTCACCGCCAAGCACGCCGACTACAGCTTCTGCTTCGGCAAGGGACTGAATACGCCGGCGGCGTTCGCCGATACCGCCGCGCGCCTCAACGCGGCGGGCAGGGAATCCGGGCGCGATATCGCTTGCTACGTGCTGTTCATGGTGATCGCCGACGAGACCGACGAAGCGGCCATGGCACGCTGGGAGCATTACAAGGCGGGTGCCGATCAGGAGGCGCTCGACTGGATGGCCGACCAGGGCAGTCAGGACAAGAGTTCGGGCAAGGATACCAACGTGCGCCAGATGACCGATCCGACATCGGCGGTCAACTTCAACATGGGCACCCTGGTCGGCTCCTACGCCAATGTCGCGCGGATGCTCGACGAGATCGACACCGTCGAGGGCGTCGGCGGCGTGATGCTGACGTTCGATGACTTTCTGGCAGGTCTGGATATCTTCGGCAGGCGCGTGCAGCCGTTGATGAAGACTCGAATGGATGTCCTCAACGCGCCGGGCGAAACGGCCGAGGTGGCGAAATGAGCGGACTCAAGCAGACGCCGGTGGTGCGTCGTGGCGGTGACGGCGTCAATGACGAGATCGTGCTGGCCGGTCGGCCGGAAGCGATCGCGATGCCGTGCTCCGAGACGGCATTGATCGTCGTCGACATGCAGAACGCCTATGCCACTCGGGGTGGCTACCTCGATCTGGCCGGTTTCGATGTCACCACCACCGGGCCGGTCATCGAGCGAATTGCCAAGGCGATCAAGCTGGCGCGCGCGGCGGGCATCCAGGTGATCTTCTTCCAGAATGGCTGGGATGCCGAGTACGTCGAGGCCGGCGGCCCGGGGTCTCCCAACTGGCACAAGTCCAATGCACTGAAGACCATGCGTCAGCAACCCGAGTTGAAGGGACAGCTGCTGGCCAAGGGTACCTGGGATTACGCGCTGGTCGACGCACTGAAGCCTCAGTCTGGAGACATCGTGCTGCCGAAGCCGCGCTATAGCGGGTTCTTCAACACCGCGCTGGACAGCATCCTGCGTTCGCGGGGTATTCACCACCTGCTGTTCACCGGTATCGCCACCAACGTGTGCGTCGAGTCGACGCTACGTGATGGCTTCTTCCTGGAGTATTTCGGCACCGTGCTGGAGGACGCGACCTATCAAGCCGGCCCGCCTTCGGCACAGAGCAGCGCCATCTTCAATATCGAAACCTTTTTCGGCTGGGTATCGAGCGTCGATGCCTTCGAGGACGCCTGCGCGGCGCTAACCGACGCCCGGCAGCCACACGCTTCACCCATGACTTCAGCAGCAGGAGAGTGATCATGCCCAAGACGAGTGTCATTCCCGCCGGTTCCGGTGCCCCTCTGGCCCCGTTCGTCCCGGGTAGCCAGGCCGATAACATCCTTTACGTTTCCGGCACTCTGCCGTTCGACAAGGACAATAACGTGGTTCACGTCGGTGACGCTGCGGCCCAGACCCGTCACGTGCTGGAACTCATTCAGAGCGTGATCGAGACCGCCGGTGGCAGCATGAATGACGTCACCTTCAACTCGATCTTTCTGCGCAACTGGGAAGACTATGCGGCGATCAACGCGGTCTACGCAGAATTCTTTCCCGGCGAGAAGCCGGCGCGTTACTGCATCCAGTGCGGGCTGGTGAAGCCGGATGCGCTGATCGAGATCGCCTCGATCGCGCATTTGCCTCACTGACTCGTTGGCTGACGCCTTGCCGGAAGGAACTCGTCAATGCACTACGAAATACTGGGATGCACGGAGCCCGATGCCCCGACGATTCTGCTCTCCGCGGGCTTGGGTGGCGCCGGTCGCTTCTGGGAGCCGCAACTGGCTGCACTGGAGACGACACACCGGGTGGTGATCTATGACCACCTCGGTACGGGCAAGAGCCCTGCCGAGCTGCCGAGCGGCTACGCGATCGATGATATGGCACAGGAAGCGCTGGCCTTGCTCGACCGGTTGAACATCGAGCGCGTCGATTTCATGGGCCATGCCCTGGGTGGTCTGGTCGGGCTGCAGATGGCGCTGCTGGCGCCGGCCCGGCTGGGTCGGCTAATCGTGATCAATGCCTGGAGTCGTGTCGATGTCCAGAGTGAGCGCTGTTTTCGGGTACGCCTGGCGCTGCTCCAGGACAGCGGGGCCGAAGCGTATCTGCACGCGCAGCCACTGTTTCTCTATCCCGCCGACTGGCTGTCCGCCAACCACGAGCGGCTGCTGGCCGAAGAGGCTCACGCGCTCGCGCATTTTCCGGGCGCGCATAACGTGCTGGCACGCATCGGAGCGCTGTCGGCCTTCGACATCGACGCGAGGCTGGGGGAGATCGCCACGCCCACGCTGGTGATCGCCTCCCGGGACGATCTGCTGGTGCCGTACCCGCGCTCGGAGCGGCTCGCCGAGGGGCTGTCCGACGCGCGGCTGGCGGTATTCGACTACGGCGGACACGGGCTGACGGTGACCGTGCCTGACTCGTTCAACGCCTCGGTAGCGCGATTCCTGGCAACCTGATCACCGCTTTGATGGCTTGAGCGGCAGCGGTGAGGGAGAGGAGAGATTTGATGATGACCTCGTTACAGAAACCTGAATACGACGTGGAAGCGCTGAGTGCCGTTTCGCCATCGGCATTTCGTGAAGCGATGTCGCGATTGGCGGCCGCGGTCAACGTGGTGACCACCGATGGCCCGGCCGGGCGCGCCGGTTTCACGGCGTCGGCCGTATGCAGCGTGACCGACGAACCGCCGACGCTGCTGGTCTGCATCAACCGGCGCGCTTCGGCCTATCCCTCTTTTGCTGACAATCCGGCGCTTTGTGTCAACGTGCTGAGTGCCGACCATCAACAGGTTTCCAATACCTTTGGTGGCAAGACGCCCATGGCGGAACGCTTCGCGCAGGCGGACTGGACGACACGCGAGACAGGGGCTCCGGTACTGGCGAATGCGCTGGCACATTTCGAATGCCGGATCGGCCAGCGCGTGGCGGTTGGCACCCACGACGTGTTGTTCTGCGAGATCGTGGCGATGTCGACCTGCGACGAGAGCCAATGCCTGCTCTATTTCGAGCGCCAGTATCACCAGTTGCCGCGGCTGGCCCCCGGCGGCTGAGCGGCAACCGTATCGTCATGATCTATCGAGACCGTCATGAGTTATCGGGCGCGTCATAACCGACTTGGAATCTCATGACCCATTTGGAACTTAATGAACCACTTGGAACTTAATGAACCACTTGGAACTTCCTGACCCCCAGGGGGCGCCACGGGATCGGAGACACACAATGACAATATCCGCTTCTCGCATGGTCGAACGTGACGGCAGGATCGAGCTCAGCCTCGGCGATGACGTCCGCGATAGTGCCTGTTTCAATCACGATATCGCGCCGACGACGGCCAGCGAACGTACCTGGTCGAAATGGAATATCGCCGCGCTCTGGGTGGGGCTCTCGATCTGCGTACCGACCTATACCCTGGGTGGCGTACTCACCGCCTATTTCGGGCTGAGTGTGCTCGAAGCCTTGGTCGCAATTCTGCTGGCCAACGTGATTCTGTTGATTCCGCTGACGTTGAACGCCTTTCCCGGAACCCGCTACGGCATTCCGTTCCCGGTAGTGCTGCGTTCGTCGTTCGGCATTCGCGGCTCGAATGTTCCTTGCCTGATCCGCGCGCTGGTCGGTTGTGGTTGGTTCGGCATCCAGACGATGTTCGGCGGCCTGGCGATTCATCTGCTGCTATCCGCGATCGTGCCGCCGTGGCAATCGCTGGGCGGCTGGGGGCAGGTTCTCGGTTTCTTCATCTTCGCGGCGATGAATCTCTGGGTGGTGATTCGCGGTGCGGAGTCGATCAAGTGGCTCGAGACACTGTCGGCGCCGTTGCTGTTGCTCGTCGCCATCGGATTGATGGTATGGGCGCTGCCGCACGTTTCGCTGAGCGAGTTGATGGCGCAGCCACCGTCGCGACCGGCAGGCGCATCGGTGACGACCTACTTTCTGTCGGGACTCACGGCGATGGTCGGTTTCTGGGCGACGCTATCGCTGAACATTCCGGACTTCAGCCGTTTCGCCAAGAGCCAGAAGGATCAGATTGTCGGCCAGATCATCGGGCTTCCGTTGACCATGTTCTTCTTCGCCGCGCTGGGGGTGGTGATGACGGCGGCGTCGGCGTCGCTGGTCGGGGAGACCGTCTCCGATCCGGTCACGCTGATCGGTCATATCGATAGCCCCGTCTGGGTATCGATCGCCATGGTGTTGATCGTGATCGCCACGATCTCGACCAACACGGCGGGTAATATCGTCTCGCCGACGAATGACTTCCAGAACATCGCCCCCAAGTTGATCAACCGCACGGGTGGCGTGCTGCTGACCGGATTGGTCGGTACCTTGCTGATGGGTTATGACCTGCTGCACAAGGCAGGGGTCATCGTCTCCGACGTGACGCTGGAAAGTCTCTATTCCAATTGGCTGCTGGGGTATTCGAGCCTGCTGGGGCCGATCGCCGGGATCATGGCGGTGGATTACTTCCTGATCAAGCGTCAGCGTCTGGACGTGGTCGCGCTCTACCGCGATGACGGTCGCTATCCGACGATCAACGTGGCCGGCTTCATCGCCTTCGGCGTACCGGTGGTGCTGACACTGATATCGTTGATCACGGGGCTGTGGCAGTGGTTCTACGACTACGGCTGGTTTACCGGCTCGCTGTTGGGCGCGGTGATCTACTACATCGCCGGCAAGACGCTGGATCTTTCGCGTGATGCGCCCTGCGACATCCACACCGCGGATTCCGCTTCGGTGGGGTGAATACGCAGACCGATTGGCGGCGGCGGCTTGAAAGGCAGAAAGACCACCCACTCGGGTGACCATCAACGTTGAACACCCCCTTTTAGCCAGACTGCCTCGGGAGACCGGCGCACCGGTTTTCGGGAACCCATCGGTGCATTGAATGGCGGCCAGCCAGGGTCGGCCGAAGAGGGCGTCAATGTCATGGCAAACGCCAGCGGCGTGCTAGAATTCTCGTTCTTGTTGCCCGCCGAGCGTGTCTGTCATCGGTGGATAGCCATTCGTCCAGGCCAGGAGAGCGGTTGATGTTTACGGGGATCGTGCAGGATGTGGGAACCGTGATAGCGATCGAGGAACGTGAGCAGTTGCACACCCACGTGGTATCGATGTCGCCGGCAATGCGCGAGGGTCTCGCGTTGGGCGCCTCGGTCTCCCACAACGGTTGCTGTCTGTCGGTGACGGCCATCGAGGGAGAAAACGTTAGCTTCGATCTGATGCGTGAAACACTTCGCCTGACCAATCTCGGCGATCTCGCCGCCGGCGGCAGAGTCAACCTGGAGCGGGCGGCGCGTTTCGGCGATGAAATCGGCGGACATTCGATGTCCGGGCATATCATGGGTATGGCCAAGCTCGTCGAGATCGACGAGGCGCCCAACAATCGCCGGCTGTGGTTCGAGCTGCCGGTGGAACTGGCCCGGTTCGTGTTCGACAAGGGCTACATCGGCATCGACGGAATCAGCCTGACCGTGGGAGGCGTCGAGGCCGGGCGCTTCTGCGTCAACCTGATCCCCGAAACACTGGCCAGAACGACGATCGGTGAACGGGTGCCGGGGGATAGGGTCAACATCGAGATCGATCCACAGACTCAGGCCATCGTCGAGACCGTGGAGCGCGTGCTGGCCAATCGCGGCTGAAAGAACCTTTAGGGCCCCGGGCGTCACGACATCGCAGGCATTGCCACAGGTCGCGCCGTGGCGTTGGCTTGGGTAACATGGGCGCCTTTGCGCCAGGATTTATCGCTCCGCGATTTCTCGTTCTTCGGTGCGCCGTGTTCGGTCAATGGAGTTTTTTCGATGAGCAGCAGTATCTATGGCGACTATATCAAGTCGGTCATTCGCACCGTGCCCGATTGGCCTCAGCCCGGTGTCAATTTTCGTGATATCACACCCCTGCTCCAGAACAGTGCCGCCTTTCGCAAGTTGATCGACAGCTTCGTGCATCGCTATCAGGAACTGGAGGTTGACGCGGTTGCCGCGATCGATGCACGCGGGTTCATCGTCGGCGCGCCGCTGGCCTACGAGCTGGGTTGCAGCTTCGTGCCGGTGCGCAAGAAGGGCAAGCTACCGTTTCGAACCATCAGCGAAACCTACACGCTGGAGTACGGCGAATCGACGGTCGAGCTGCATGCCGACGCCTTCCGCGAGGGTGACCGTATCGTGTTGATCGACGATATCATCGCCACCGGCGGGACCATGCTGGCGGCGGCGTCGCTGATTCAGCGCAGTGGTGGTCATGTCGTCGAGACGGCGACCATCCTCGACCTGCCTGAACTGGGCGGCTCGGCCAAGATCCAGGAGGCCGGATACAGCGTTTTTTCGGTCTGCAGCTTCACCGAAGACGAGTAGCACTTCTGCACCAACACCCGCAGCGCAACGAGAGGCCCGCCGCCATCGCCCGATGGCGGCCCGATCCAAGAGTGGGACCCGCCATGACCGACAATCGTTATCAGCATCACTTCACCGTTTCCTGGGATCAACTTCATCGCGATGTCCGGTCGCTCTGTCACCAGCTCGTCGAGCGTGATTTCAAGGGTATCGTCGCAATCACGCGTGGTGGATTGATTCCGGCGGCGTTGATCGCCCGCGAGCTGGATATTCGTCTCATCGACACGGTCTGCATCAAGAGCTATGACGAACAGGCCCAGGGTAAGCTTGATGTGATGAAGGGCGTCGACCACGACGGCGATGGCTGGTTGCTGGTCGACGATCTGGTGGATACCGGCAAGACC
This sequence comes from Salinicola sp. CPA57, assembly GCF_003206035.1. Classification (NCBI taxonomy): domain Bacteria; kingdom Pseudomonadati; phylum Pseudomonadota; class Gammaproteobacteria; order Oceanospirillales; family Halomonadaceae; genus Salinicola; species Salinicola sp. CPA57. The sequence continues at coordinate 656,865 of NZ_PZJR01000003.1, read as the reverse complement.
GCTCGGGCGGTGCGCGAGATGCTGCCCAAGTCGCACTTCGTCACCGTCTACGCCAAGCCCGAAGGGCGTCCACTGGTCGACCAGTATCTGACCGAGGTGGCTCAGGATTGCTGGATCGAGTTCCCATGGGATCTTGGGCATGCCTATGTCGAACCGCTGGTGAACCAGATTCGCTCGCCGAAATCCTGATCGAATACGGAGCGAGCCCATGTCCCGGTCACCGTTACCCGATAGCTGGAACGCCTGCCTTGGCGAAGAATTCAGCGCCCCCTACATGCAGACGCTGCGCGCCTTTCTCGCCGAAGAAAAAGCGGCGCACAAGATCATCTATCCTCACTCCTCCCACTGGTTTCGTGCCTTCGAGTTGACACCGCTGGAACAGGTCAAGGTGGTGATACTGGGGCAGGATCCCTATCACGGCCCCAATCAGGCACACGGACTCTGTTTTTCGGTACGCCCAGGCGTGCCGACGCCTCCTTCCTTGCAGAATATTTACAAGGAGCTGGCTACGGATATCGGCACCGCGCCGGTCAATCATGGTTTTCTCGAAAGCTGGGCTAGCCAGGGCGTGATGCTGATGAACAGCGTCCTGACGGTGGAGCAGGGCAACGCCGGTTCCCATCGCAACCGTGGCTGGGAAACCTTCACCGATCGCGCCATTCAGGTGATCAATGAGCATTGCGACGGCGTCGTCTTTCTACTGTGGGGAAGCTACGCCCAGAAGAAAGCGAGTTTCGTCGACCGCACCCGGCATCTGGTGCTGCATGCGCCGCATCCGTCACCGCTTTCGGCGCATCGCGGCTTCTTCGGCACGCGCCATTTCTCGCAGGCCAATACGTTTCTTCAGCAGCGCGGCGCGGCGCCCATCGACTGGCAATTGCCGTCTAGCGTCGCCTGATCGGCATCGTCTCGCGTACAATATCGGCGTTTCCTCCATTCTACGAAGGCGCCGATCATGAGTGTGCATGCGATCTCCCATCCCCTGGTCAAACACAAGCTTGGACTGATGCGGGCCGCCGATATCAGCACCAAGAGCTTTCGTGAGCTGGCCTGTGAAGTGGCCAAGCTGCTGACCTACGAGGCGACTCAGAACCTGGAGATGGAACCGGCGACGATCGAGGGCTGGAACGGCTCGCCGATCGCCGTCGAGCAGATCAAGGGCAAGAAGGTCACCATCGTGCCGATTCTGCGTGCCGGCCTGGGCATGCTCGACGGGGTCACCGACCTGATCCCCAGCGCGCGTATCAGTGTCGTCGGGCTCTACCGTAACGAAGAGACCCTGGAGCCGGTGCCCTATTTCGAGAAGTTCGTCAGCGATCTGGACGAGCGCCTGGCGATCGTCATCGATCCGATGCTGGCGACCGGCGGCTCGATGGTGGCGACGCTGGACATGCTCAAGGAGCGAGGTTGTCAGCAGATCAAGGTCATCGTGCTGGTGGCGGCGCCGGAAGGGATCGAGCGTGTACAGAAGGCCTACCCCGACATCGAGATCTACACGGCCTCCGTCGACGAGCGACTCGACGAGAATGGCTATATCGTGCCAGGGCTGGGTGATGCCGGCGACAAGATATTCGGTACGCGGTGATCGACCGCTCCGATGTGACAGGCGTGCTGTTGGCCGGCGGTCGCGGGCAGCGCATGGGTGGCGTCGACAAGGGCTGGGTGAGTCTCGACGGTGTTCCCCTGGTTCAGCAGGCTTTGCAACGTCTCGCGCCTCAGGTTGGCGGTATCGTCATCAGTGCCAATCGCCATATCGATCGCTATCGGCGGCTGGGGTATCCCGTCGTCGTGGATTCATTGCCTGACTATCCGGGGCCATTGGCCGGCGCGCTGGGTGCACTGCACCACGTTGCCACGTCCTGGATACTGTTGGCACCCGTGGACATGCCGTGGCTGCCTGCCGACCTGCTGAGCCGGCTCTCGAATGACCTTGGTGAGTCCGATATTGCGGTCGCCCACGACGGCGAACGTCTCCAGCCACTGGTCGCGCTGATACGGAGTTCGCTGGTCGAGGATTTGGCGCAATGGCTGGATGCGGGGGGCGGCAAGGTCGTCGGCTGGTACGCGCGTCACCGCTGGTGCCAGGTCGATTTCTCCGATCGGAGCGCGCAGTTCGTCAATCTGAACACCCCGGAAGCGTGTGAGCGGGCCGAGCGACATCGGCCGGGTTCCATCATATCGAGGCAAGAGGCGCCCGCGCAGGATCGGAGCGCGGGGCGCGGCGGAGAGAATCTGGATGAGTGACGCCGCCAGCGCGATCGTCTGTGACATCCCCCTCCTGGGTATTGCCGCCTGGAGCGGGACCGGCAAGACCACGCTGCTGGAGGCGCTGCTTCCTCGACTGCGCGAACGGGGCTGGCCGACGGCGGTCATCAAGCATGCCCATCACGATTTCGATGTCGATAAACCCGGCAAGGACAGCCATCGCTTGCGCGAGGCGGGAGCGACCCCCATGGTGGTGGCTTCCGGCCGTCGTTTCGCGCTGATGATGGAAACCCCTGGCCAGCAGGAACCCGATCTGGCGCTGCTGGTAGCACAGGTTGCGGCCTTGAAGCCCGCGCTGATTCTGGTCGAGGGATTCAAGACATGGCCCATTCCCAAGCTGGAGTTGTATCGTGGCAGTCAAGATCGGCCGCCGGCAGCGGGGGGCGACCCCTGGGTCCAGGCCTTGGCCTACAAGCCTGCAGAGTTGTCTGTCGTGACGCTCGAGACTTTACCTTCGACGGTCAGGCAGCTGAATCTGGATGATCTCGAAGAGATTCTCGACTGGATGATCGACTGGGCAAGTCGCCAGCAAGATATACAGCGCTGAACCGCCAGCTATGTTTGTTCGAATCTTCCGTCTCGTTTGTCCGCTTCTGTCGAGGGAAGGCGGGCATGAATGCGACGGTCGCACTACACTTTATGCTTGATTCAATGATCGGAAACGAGGCGAATTCAACATGACGCTCACGCATCTCAACGCGCGTGGTGAAGCGCACATGGTCGATGTCGCCGATAAGCAGGAGACGCGGCGCGAAGCGCGAGCTCGCGGTGCCGTTCATATGCAGGCTTCGACCCTGGCATTGCTGTCCGAAGGCGGATTGCCGAAAGGTGATGTTCTGGCCACGGCGAGGATCGCCGGGATTCAGGCTGCCAAGCGCACCCACGAACTGATTCCGCTCTGCCATGCGCTGGCGCTGTCGAAGGTCACCGTCGAATTTACCCTGGATGCGGAACACGACTGTGTTCACGTCGAGGCGTTCTGTCGGCTCAATGGCCGGACCGGCGTCGAGATGGAAGCGTTGACGGCTGTCTCGGTGGCGTGTCTGACGCTATACGACATGTGTAAAGCGGTCGACAAGGGCATGACCATCGATGGGGTTCGGCTGGAAGAAAAGCGCGGCGGACGCTCGGGAGAATGGCTGCGCGAGACGGCGCCCGAGTCGACGCAGCGTCCAGAGAATGAGGCACCGGAAGAAGCCATCGAACCGTCATCGATGGGGTTGATCGATCCTTCCGGCGCGGTATCGACAGCAAGCGATCTCAAGGTTCAGTTTCTGGCCGAGCTGCGTGAAAGATTCGAGATGCCCGAGATCTTGCTGAGTTGGGACCAGCTCCCGTCTCATGACATCGCCGGGGTCAAGCTAGCCCTGATCAACCAGGATCCGAAGTTCAAGGCGCTGCAGAACCAGCGTGTGCTTTGCGCCCGCAATGACGCCATGTGCCAGGATGGGGCGGCCATTGTGCGGGGGGATCGGATCGCATTCTTTCCGCCGGTTACCGGCGGTTGAACGAGAGGGGATCGTCGTGAGGATTGCCATCAACGTACACGATGCACGCTTCGATGCCGAAGTTGAGCAGCAGCGGCTGACGGCAGGGCGGTCCGATGTCGGTGCCGTCGTCAGCTTTACCGGCCGGGTAAGGGATTTCAACGAGCGCCCGGATGTCACCGCACTGACTCTGGAACATTTTCCCGGGATGACCGAGAAGGCGCTGCATGAGATTGCCCGGGAAGCCGGGGAGCGCTGGGCGCTTCAGGGCGTGACTATCATTCATCGTATCGGGCGTCTCGAGCCGGGAGATGCCATTGTCCTGGTCATGACTGCCAGCGCGCATCGTCGCGCGGCGTTCGAGGCGTGTGATTTCATCATGGACTATCTGAAAACGCGGGCCCCTTTCTGGAAAAAAGAGCATACCGACCATGGCTCTTACTGGGTGTCCGAACGACAAAGCGATCGCGAGGCTGCGGATCGCTGGGAGCATTCATGACCGCTTTGATCGACAAGTTCTCGCGCCAGGTTCGCTACGTGCGAATCTCGGTGACGGATCGGTGTGATTTTCGCTGTGTCTACTGCATGAGCGAAGAGATGACCTTCTTGCCAAGGGCTCAGGTGCTGTCTCTGGAAGAGCTGCATCAGGTCGCTCGTGCGTTCTCCGAACTGGGCGTGGAGAAGATACGCCTGACCGGCGGCGAGCCGTTGGTACGCAAGGGTATCGATGATCTGGTTGCGGGTATCGGGGCGCTGCCGGGGCTCAAGGACTTCTCCATGACCACCAACGGTGCAGGGTTGCGCAAGCACGCTGAAGCGCTGCATCGCGGCGGAATGACGCGTCTCAACGTCAGCCTGGACTCCCTGAACGGGGAGCGCTTTCGCCAGCTCACGCGGACCGGGGACCTGAACAAGGTCATCGATGGTATTCACGCAGCCCAGGATGCCGGCTTCGAGAAGATCAAGCTCAATGCGGTCATTCTCCGAGGTCGCAATGACGATGAAGTTCTGGATCTGGTGGACTTCGCTCGCGATGAGCATCTGGATATCAGCTTTATCGAGGAAATGCCGCTGGGCGATGTGTCGGATCACTCACGGGGGGAGACGTTCTATTCAAGCGATGATGTGCAGAAAGAGATCGAATCCCGTTATGCGCTGATGCCGTCGACGGAGACAACGGCGGGCCCCTCGCGCTACTTCCGCATGGCGGATAGTGCCAGTCGCATCGGTTTTATCTCCCCTCATAGTCATAATTTCTGCAGCACCTGCAATCGAGTCCGTGTCACCGTCGAAGGGCGTCTGTTGCTGTGTCTGGGCAATGAGCATTCTGTCGATCTACGTGAGACTTTGCGCCGCTATCCTGGCGATCTGACACCGCTCAAGGAGCAGATTGTCGCTGCCATGGATTTGAAGCCGGAACGTCATCACTTTACGACCGACGGTGATGTGCAGGTCGTGCGGTTCATGAATATGACAGGTGGTTGAACTGCTATTTCTCTAATCCGGCGCCAGTTTGTTCTGGATAAAGGCACGCGAATGACGCGTGCCTTTTTGATTTAATTTCTTGCCAAAAAGGATGGTGAGAATATACTTTCATCAAAACAAGCGGTGTGAGCCGTAATGAAATCTGGGAAGGAGAGGACGATGTCCACCGAATCATTGGAGCGCATCGCTCGAAACAAGAATGTCGCGCGGGCTGCTGCGCGTCAGCTGAGCATGGAGCAGCTGCATAAGCTCTCTGAAGTCATCAGCGAAGTGATCGAGCAGAAGCAGGAAGAAGATCATGAGCGCCTCAAAGAAGAGGCTGACAAGCAGAAGAAGTTGGCCGAGATTCGGGAAGCCATGAACAATGCCGGATTGTCGATGGACGACCTGGTAGGCGAGCAGCCCCGGAAGCGTCGTGGGCGTCCGCCGAAGAATGCCAACAAAGGCTGAACCCGGTATCCATGCGCCAAGGCATGTCCGGTATCGTTGTCGAAAGGCATGTCCGAGATCGTTGTCGAAAGACATGTGCGATATTGGCGAAAGGCAGGCTGATCCGGTGTCGGCCTCGTGACAAAAGCGCGTCTGTCATCCAACAGGCGCGCTTTTTCATTGGCCGACGGTTCAACGAGAATGAACCGAGCGGACCTCGTATTCCGGCTGGGGGTCGGCGGGCATCAACTGAAGGTGAATTTCCGGTAGCGCGGGCAGGCGCTCTCGTAACCAGTCGCGCAAGGGGCCGAACAGCTGCTGACGAAGTTGCAGCAGCGTCTCTGCCGGTATGGTGTCTATTCGTTCATCCAGCCAATCGGCTAGCGAGTCCTCATCCAGGGGAAGAGCTATTTCGCTGTCCCACAGCAGTCGACCGATACGAGTCCAGCCTGTCTCGGTGGGCAGTACATTCAGGGCAATCGACAACGAGTGGGAATGCTTGCGAGCCGATACGGGTTGTGTGGGTTCGCCGGCGCGCGCGCGCGATCCAATCAACTGCGGTCTCAGGTGGTGCTGGGTTCTGACAACCAGCGTTTCCGCCTCCAGGGCCAGAACGGTGCCGTTCCTGACCAGATGGGGCACGTGAATGCCGAGATCTGCTGCCAGTTCACGATGCGCTTCCTGATGCGACGCTTCCCCGTGAACGGGCAATAATAGTTTCGGTTTTAACCAGCGGTAGAGCTGGCGCAGTTCTTCTCGAGCGGGATGTCCCGAGGCGTGCAGGGCCGGGTCGGTGTGCTCATCGTGCACGTTGACACCGAGCCGCTTGAAGCCGGCCTTGAGTCGTTCGATCTGGCGCTCGTTACCGGGAATGGCTCGGGCCGAGAAAATCACGTCGTCCTGTGGTTGCAGATCCAAGGCGGGGTGTCTGCCCTGGGCCATCCGCGATAGCGCCGAGCGCGGCTCCCCCTGACTCCCGGTGGCGATGATCAGCACCTCTTCGGGATACAGGTAGCCCAGATCGTGCGTCGGCACTCGAGGCGGGAAATCATCGAGATACCCCAGCTGAAGAGCGATCGACACCATCCGCTCCATCGAACGGCCAAGCAGGGCCACTCGACGCCCGCTGCGTTCGGCGATCCCGCCCAGCGCCTTGATACGGGCGATATTGCTGGCAAAACAGCTGACCACGACGCGACCCCGGCAGTTCTGGATGACCGCCTCCAGCGCGCTGGCAGCTTCCGTCTCGCTGCGCGAATGGCCTTCGACGTCGGCGTTGGTCGAGTCGGCCACTACCAGATCGACCGGAGCCAGGGTCTCAAACTGGCTGGCGGACAGCGGGGCGCCGATAAGCGGGCGTTCGTCGAGTTTCCAGTCGCCGGTATGCAGAACGCGATGGCGTGGGGTGACGAGGGAGAGCGCGCAGCTTTCCGGTATCGAGTGCGTCACCGGCAAGAAAGTGACTTCGAAAGCGCCGGACGTCACGCAAGTGCCCGGTTGAACAGGCTTCAGCGCATCGGTCCTGAGCCCCTGCTCGATGAACTTGGCCCGCAGCAGCTCAATGGCCAGCGGGGTGGCATAGACCGGACAATTCCAGCGGGGCCAGATCCAGGCCAGTGCGCCCAGATGGTCTTCATGACCATGGGTGATGAAGACGGCGGAGGGGCCCATCGCGTGGGCTGCGAGGTGTTCGACATCGGGAATCTGGAGGGGCTGATCCGGCAGGTCCTGTCGGATCATCATGCCGCAGTCGACGGCGATCCAATCGCCGTCATAGCCATAAAGCGACAGATTCATGCCGATCTCTCCGCAGCCGCCCAGCGGATGGAACAGCAACGGTGGATAGGTGCGGGGGCGTATCTGCGCGCGCGGACGGAACATCGGCATCCTTAAAGGGTGAAATCTGGTTTCACTATAAGTCATGCGTCTCGACCCGCTCAAACTCGTCGAGGCGGTGGCTGGCCTCCGCGGTTGCGTTACAATACCGCTTTCGTCGAAGCGGCGGGCCGCGCCGGGTCATGCCGGGGATGATCCGTCATCCGGAATCGTCCTTTAGAGCGGCTTTCGAACCAGCGCGTGTTTTCGAGTCACCGCACAAGTTCGTGCCACCGCGTATTTCCGAGTCAGAGAGTGTTACCGAGAGCCATGCCGCACAATTACCGTTTGATCGTTTCCTGCCCCGACCGCGTGGGCATCGTCTCGCGCGTATCGGGATTCATCGCTGCCCAGGATGGCTCGATCGTCGAAGCCAGTCAGCATTCCGATCTGGATATGGGGCGATTTTTCATGCGCTACGACATTCAGTCCAATGCGCTGAGCGCCGACGCGTTCCGTGAGGCGTTCGCTCCCATCGCCGACGAGTTCGAGATGACCTGGCGACTGAGTGACACCGGCCGGCGTCCGCGGGTGGTGATCATGGTGTCGCGGGAATCCCACTGCCTGGTCGATCTGCTCTATCGCTGGTCCGCCGGTGAACTCGACTGCGATATTCCCTGCGTGATCTCCAACCATGAAGACCTGCGCGCCCTGGTGGCGTGGCACGGTATACCGTTTCACCACGTGCCGGTCGATCCCGAAGACAAGGCTTCCGCTTTCGCCCGGACCGAGCGTCTGATCGAAGCGGCCGAAGCCGACTGCGTGGTGCTGGCGCGATACATGCAGATCCTGCCACCGGATATCTGCCAGCGTTATGCTGGGCGGGTGATCAATATCCACCACAGCTTTTTGCCGTCGTTCGCCGGCGCCAAACCCTATCATCAGGCCTTCGAGCGTGGCGTCAAACTGATCGGCGCGACCTGCCACTACGTTACCGAAGAGCTCGATGCCGGGCCGATCATCGAACAGGACATCCAGCGCGTGTCGCACTGCCATACGCCACAGGATCTGGTGCGGCTGGGGCGTGACGTGGAAAAGGCGGTGCTGTCACGGGGCCTGCGCTGGCATCTGCAGGACCGCGTGCTCATTCACGGCAACAAGACGGTGGTGTTCTCGTGAGCGTGTTTGCTTGACCAGCGCCGACCGGAGCTCAGGGTAGGCGCGTGCCGGGCGCATCGAGGTCGTCGAACAACCCCAACTGGTGATGATCCGGTTCCGGCATCAGGCGAACACCCACGCCGAGCAATCTGACGGGACGTTCTCCCCGATGCCAGGCGCTCTCCAGCAGTTCGTGAAAGCGCGCGTGAATGATGCCGGTGGCTCCCGTCTCCTGGGTAGTGCTGGCGAAGTCGTTGAACCGGACTTTGACGAACTGTTTGGCGATGGCTGGATCTCCGTGCCGCGCCAGGCGATCGTGGAGTTTCTCGATCAACGGCGCCAACGCCTGATGGCAGCCGGCAAGGTGGGGGAGGTCATGGTCGTAGGTGGTTTCGACACTGACCGATTTTCGCTCGCGGGAGACGTTGACCGGCCGATCATCGATGCCGTGGGCGAGTTCGTGAAGTCTTCGGCCGAACTTGCCGAACTGATCCAGCAGCCGGTCCAGTGGCTGAATGCGCAGGTCGCGGCAACTGGCGATCCCCAGGGCGTCGAGTTTGGCCGCCGTTGCGGGGCCGACACCGTGAAGCTTTTTCACCGGCAGATCGGTGATGAATGACTCCGTCCGTTCCGGCGGAATCACGAACAGACCGTCAGGCTTGTCCCAGTCACTGGCGATCTTGGCGAGAAACTTGTTGGGCGCGGCACCTACGGAAATGACGATTCCCGTTCTCGCGAGCGCTTCCTCCTTGAGCCATCGGGCCATCCAGGTGGCGCTGCCCTGGAACCGAGACACTTGCGTGACGTCGAGATAGGCTTCGTCGAGAGACAGCGGTTCGACCAGTGGCGTCAGCTCGTGGAAGATGGTCTGGATCTGTCGCGAGACCTCTCGATACTTGTCGAAGTCGGGTGAAATCACCTTCAGCTGGGGACACAAGCGCAAGGCGCGCGCCGTGGGCATCGCCGAGTGTACGCCGAACTTGCGGGCCGGGTAGTTGCAGGTGGCGATCACACCGCGGCGATCGGCGCTTCCCCCGATCGCCAGCGGCACACCCTGCAGAGAAGGGTCGTCGCGCATCTCCACGGCCGCGTAGAAGCAGTCGCAGTCGGCGTGCAGGATCTTGCGCACGGGGTCGGACACTGACGACTCAGTGGAGGCCCGAGCCATTGCCACCGCGAATGACGCCGACTCCCAATCCTTCGATTTCCAGATGCTGAAGTTCGAGATCGACCACGATCGGCTCGAAATCGGCGTTTTCGGCGATCAACGTGACGCGGCTGCCCTCGCGCTGAAAACGCTTGACGGTGACATCGTCATCCAGTCGTGCCACGACGATCTGCCCATTGCGTATTTGCTGGGTCCGATGCACGGCGAGCAGGTCGCCATCGAAGATGCCGGCATCCTTCATCGAGAGCCCGCGTACGCGCAGGAGATAATCGGCGCTGGGGGAGAAGTAGTCGGCCGGCAGCGGGCAGTAGCGGTCGATATGTTCGGTCGCGAGAATCGGGCTGCCGGCAGCGACGCTACCGATGATCGGCAAACCGGACGACTGAGGCTCGGCGGGCTCGGATTCGTTGCCACTGGCCGGCAGGCGAATCCCGCGAGACGTTCCGGGGATCATGCGGATGACGCCTTTCCGGTCCAGCGCTCGCAGGTGTTCCTCGGCAGCGTTGGGGGAGCGAAAGCCCAGCGCTCGGGCGATCTCGGCTCGCGTTGGCGGGTAGCCGAACTCGGCCATCGTCTTGACGATGAAGTCATAGACAGTCTGCTGCCGTGCGGTGAGCGGTCTCGCCATTGGGTCTCTCCCGGGCCTGTGTCATCGATCTGATTGGTGCGAGCCTGCTTGAATCGCCAGGCGCTTTCTGACCGTCTGCCAGGTTCATGCGGGCCCGGCAAATGGTCAGGCGTGTTCATGCATACAGGCTGGAATTGTATCCAGTCATTGTCGGCGAGGGAAGTGCCTTTCGGCTCGAGTTGGCGGGGTGGTGACCCCGACCCGACGAATTGGCGGATTGTGCCTCTCGTCACGGAATGATTAGAATCATAATCGTTCTAAGTTGTTGTTCTCTGGCGCGAGGTAAGACATGGCCCATTCCGACACCGTTACTCGTATTCTCGATACGGCGGAGGTCCTTTTTGCCGAAAAGGGTTTCGCTGAAACCTCGCTGCGCAACATCACGACGCGAGCCAAGGTCAATCTGGCTGCCGTGAATTATCATTTCGGTTCCAAGAAATCGCTGATCCAGGCGGTGTTCGCCCGCTATCTCGATCCGTTCTCGCAGCGCTTGAACGCGGCACTCGATGGGCTGGAGTCGCGCTACCAGGGCAAACAGGTGCCTCTCGAGGTGCTGCTGGAGCAGCTGGCCGTCAGCGTTCTGGAGGTGCCGGGCGAACGCAACAGCCTCAAGGTTTTCATGAAATTGCTGGGCCTGGCATATGCCCAGGCGCAGGGTCATCTCCGGCGCTATATCCAGGAGCACTACGGCGAAACGTTTCGCCGGTTCGTGGCGTGGCTGCGCCTGGCAACGCCGGATCTTCCGGATGCCGAGCGTTTCTGGCGTCTGCATTTCATGCTGGGCACGGTGGTCTTCACGCTTTCGGGCCTGGACGCGTTGCGAGATATCGCCGATAGCGAGTACCAGGAGCACATGTCGGTTCGGGAGCTGATCCGGCATCTGCGGCCCGTCGTGGTAGCCGGCATGCAGGCGCCGCTGCCGGCATCGCTGGAGGGGATCGACGCGGCCGTGGAGTGAGTCGGTCCCTCTGGCGGCCGGCTGGCTCTGTCATGCAGCAGCGGTGTCGTCTAGAATCGGGCGCTCAATGGTCTCAGGTGTTTGCTATGACTCAACCTCTCGGTCCGGTCATGCTGGATGTGGAAGGGACTCATCTGCGTGATGAGGAGCGGCAGTTGATTGCTCGCGCGGAGGTCGGCGGCGTGCTGCTGTTTGCCAGAAATACGCCGGACGTTGCCACCACCCGGACGCTGATCGGGCAGATTCGTGAATGCCGCCCCGACATTCTGGTGGCGATCGACCAGGAAGGTGGCCGGGTACAGCGTTTGAAGGAGGGGGTGACGCAGATTCCCTCCATGGCAACGCTGGGTCGGCAATTCGCCGAGTCTCCCGAAGCGGCATTGACGCTGACCCAGGACACGGGCTGGCTCCTGGGCATGGAGATGGCGGCCTGTGGCTTCGATGTGACCTTTGCGCCGGTTCTGGATCTCGACGATGACCGCTCTCCGGCCATCGGTTCGCGGAGTTTTTCTCCGGATCCGGAGGTGGTCACGGCATTGGCTGGTGCGTTCATCGAAGGGCTTCACGAAGCGGGTATGGTCGCGATCGGCAAGCATTTCCCCGGGCACGGCGGGGCTCGCCAGGACTCCCACTTCAAGGTGGCGGAAGACCCCCGCTCGCTGGCGGAGCTGCGCGAGCACGATCTGGTTCCTTTCGCCAGGTTGGCCGGCAAGCTGGATGGCATCATGCCGGCGCATGTCATCTATTCCGCCTTCGACGACCGCCCGGCCGGCTTCTCGCCCAGTTGGCTCGGCATGTTGCGCGAAGAGCTGGGATTCAAGGGCGCAATCTTTTCGGATGACCTGACCATGGCCGCGGCACATGCTGCCGGGTCGCCCAGCGAGCGGGCCGAGGCCGCCTGGAATGCGGGATGTGACATGGCCGTGATCTGCAATGCCCCCGAGGCTGCCCGAGAGGTCGTCGCGGCCTCTGAAGGCCGTCAGGCGCCGCGGATCGCCAAGTTGCGTTACGCGCGGGCGCGTCCCAGTCTGGAATCGTTGGGCGCCATCGCCCGGTGGCGACGCACCCACGTTCGTCTCGAGGCGCTCAGCCAATCCGAGTGATGGATACCGGGCGCCGTTTCCTGTCTATTCCGGTGGCGGCAGATCGATGAATCTGCCGCCGCTCTTTTCATGGTGAATCGTAAACGATGACTCAAGTCTCACCGATCGATGCGCTGAGCTCGATGCAGGATGTCATGGACAACGCCGATTGCCTGATCGATCAGACCCAGGTCGAGCAAGCCCTGGATCGCATGGCTGCCGATATCACGCGCGACTTGGATGACAAACTGCCGGTCTTCTACTGCGTCATGAATGGCGGTCTGATTACTACGGGCCATCTGCTGACGCGGCTCGGATTTCCGCTGGAGGTCGATTATCTTCACGCCACTCGCTATCGCGGCGGCATTCGCGGTGGCGAGCTGTTCTGGCGCGTGTCGCCGGAAGTGCCCATGGCGGGCCGTCATGTGGTGATCGTCGACGACATCCTGGATGAAGGGGCGACGCTGGCGGCGATCCTCGAGTATTGCCGCCAGGCCGGCGCGGCAAGCATTTCCACCGCAGTGCTGGTCGACAAGCGCCACGATCGCAAATCTTCTCCCGACCTCAAAGCGGACTACTGTGGTCTGGAAGTCGTTGACCGTTACGTGTTCGGCTTCGGCATGGACTACAAGGGATATTGGCGCAACGCGCCGGGCATCTTTGCGCCCAAGGGGCTGTGACCAGGGGCTTGTGACCAAGGGGCTTTGATTAAGGGGCTTGTGACCAAGAGGCTTGTGGCCATGCGTCTCGCCCCTTGCCTGGGCTATCCCGGTCGAGCCGCCTGCCACGCTTTCGGCCCGCTCAACGCGGGCTGAATCGTCTCTGAAGACCGGTCTCGTTCATCATTCGCGTCGAAATCTCCTCGATCGAAAAGCGCGTGGTGTCGATGTAGGAAATATTGTGGCGGCGATAGAGTGCTTCCGCCTGGCCGATCTCCTGCATGCACTGGTCCATCGAACAGTAACGGCTGTCGGGACGGCGTTCGGTTCGAATCGCCGACAGTCGGCGTGCGTCGATGGTCAAGCCAAACAGCTTGTGACGATGTCTGGACAGCGTCGGGGGCAGGTTGAGAATGCCGTTCTCGTCCAGGTCGTCCTCGGTCAGCGGATAGTTGGCCGCGCGAATGCCGAACTGCAGCGCCAGGTAGAGCGAGGTGGGTGTCTTGCCGCACCGGGAGACACCGATCAGGATGACGTCCGCTTCCTCGTATTGATGTGTGCGTGCGCCGTCGTCGTTGTCCAGCGCGAAATTGACCGCCTCGATCCGATGCATGTAGACGTCGTCGCGGCCGATCGCATGCGTGCGGCCGACGGTGTAGGTCGAATGGGTCTCCAGTTCCACCTCGAGCGGAGCGAGAAAGGTGGAAAAGATATCGACCTTGAACGCCGATGACTGCGAAACGATATCGCGAATCGCCTGGTCGACGATGGTGTCGATGACGATGGGGCGAATGCCGTCGCGCTCGGCGGTGGCCTCGATGATGCCGACCAGCGAGCGTGCCTTGTCGAGCGTGTCGATATACGGCTTGGTGACCTGGATGAAGTCTGTATTCTCGAACTGGGAGAGCAGGCTGCGACCCAGGGTTTCCGCGGTAATGCCGGTGCCGTCGGAGATGAAGAAAGCGGTGCGGGGCATGGCGTTCCATCCGTGTTTGTCGAACGGCTATTGTCGATCGAAATCTCCGCTGCGGGCAACTCGTTGACTTTGCGGACGCCGCGCCGGTCTCGCCGACTACAGGAATCCCGGAAAACGCGGAATTCCTGTAGTAATACTCCAAACCCTACGCCCTTAAACTTGTGGCTAAGCCCAAAGTCGCCTGTTAGCTTCTGGCTCCATCGAGGTGCAGCGGGATGCGCCATGGGCAAAAGAAGATGGCCAGTGAACCTTGGCCGGACGAGACCACCAGGAGATGACTTTGGAACCGTTCATCATCACGTTCGAGCAACTGGGAATGTCCGACGTCGAGCGCGTCGGCGGCAAGAACGCCTCGCTGGGGGAAATGATCTCCAATCTGGCGGATGCCGGTGTCACCGTGCCGGGTGGGTTCGCGACCACGGCGCACGCCTATCGCGAGTTTCTGGCCCATGACGGGTTGAATGATCGTATCAACGCCGAGCTCGCCAGGCTCGATGTCGACGACACCGAGTTGCTGGCCAAAGTGGGCGCGAAAGTGCGTCAGTGGGTGATCGATACGCCGTTGCCGCCAGCTTTCGAAAGTGCGCTGGCCGATGCCTATCAGACTCTGCAAGCCAGGCATCCCAATCTCAAGGTGGCGGTACGTTCGTCGGCAACGGCGGAGGATCTGCCCGATGCATCGTTCGCGGGCCAGCAGGAAACCTTCCTCAATATCGATGGTTTCGACAACGTCAAACGGGCGGTTCATGAGGTCTTCGCCTCGCTGTTCAACGATCGTGCCATCTCCTACCGCGTGCACCGCGGCTACGCTCACGAGAATGTGGCTCTCTCTGCCGGGGTGCAGAAGATGGTGCGTTCCGAGACCGCCTCGGCCGGCGTGATGTTCACGCTGGATACCGAATCGGGCTATCGTGATGCGGTCTTCGTGACCGGTGCCTGGGGGCTGGGCGAGACGGTGGTGCAGGGCGCGGTCAACCCCGACGAGTTCTACGTCCACAAGCCGACGCTGGCGGCAGGCAAGCCGGCGGTGCTGCGGCGTACGCTGGGGTCCAAGAGAATCAAGATGGTCTATACCGATGACGCCGCCGCAGGTCGATCGGTCAAGACCGTCGACGTGGCTCACGCGGATCGTCAGCGCTTCTGCCTCAGCGATGACGACGTCATGGATCTGGCGCGTCAGGCCGTGACCATCGAGAAGCACTATGGTCGGCCGATGGACATCGAGTGGGCCCGCGACGGCGATGATGGCAAGCTCTATATCGTTCAGGCGCGACCGGAAACGGTGGTGTCGAATCAGCAAGTGGGCTCCCTCGAGCGGTTCACGCTCAAGCACAAGAGTCGCGTACTGGTCGAGGGTCGCGCCATCGGACAGCGCATCGGTCAAGGCAAGGTCAAGCTGGTGGGATCGCCGGAAGAGATGCACAAGGTGCAGCCTGGCGACGTACTGGTGACCGACATGACCGATCCGGACTGGGAGCCGATCATGAAGCGGGCTTCCGCGATCGTGACCAACCGCGGCGGGCGCACCTGCCATGCGGCGATCATCGCTCGCGAGCTGGGTATTCCCGCGGTAGTGGGCTGTGGCGATGCCACCACGTTGCTGGAAGACGATGTCGAAGTGACGGTTTCCTGTGCCGAGGGCGATACCGGCCATGTCTATCAGGGCAAGCTCGAGTTCGAGTGTCAGACGACCAGCGTCGATGGCATGCCCGAGATTCCGTTCAAGATCATGATGAACGTCGGCAACCCCGACCGAGCCTTCGCCTTCGCGGGACTGCCCAACGACGGCATCGGACTGGCGCGTCTGGAGTTCATCATCAACCGCATGATCGGAGTCCATCCGCGAGCATTGATGGACTACGACAAGCTCTCCAGCGACCTGCAGCAGACCATCGACCTGCGTACGGCGGGCTACGCCGATCCGGTCAGTTTTTATGTCGATCGCCTCGTCGAGGGCATCTCGACGCTGGCGGCTGCGTTCTACCCCAAGCGGGTGATCGTGCGGCTGTCGGATTTCAAGTCCAATGAATACGAGAACCTGATCGGGGGCAAACTCTACGAGCCGGGTGAAGAGAACCCGATGCTGGGCTTCCGCGGCGCATCACGCTATATCTCGGACGATTTCCGCGCCTGTTTCGAGCTGGAATGTCGGGCCCTGAAGCGTGTTCGCGACGAGATGGGGCTCACCAATGTCGAGATCATGGTGCCGTTCGTGCGCACCCCTGCCGAAGGCAAGGCGGTTGTCGATCTGCTCGAGGCCAACGGCCTCAAGCGCGGCGAAGCGGGGCTGAAGATCATCATGATGTGCGAGCTGCCCTCGAATGCGTTGCTGGCCGACGAGTTCCTCGAGCACTTCGACGGTTTCTCCATCGGCTCCAACGATCTGACGCAGCTGACGCTGGGGTTGGATCGGGATTCCGCGATCATCGCGCACCTTTTCGATGAGCGTGATCCTGCCGTCAAGAAGCTACTGTCGATGGCGATTCAGGCTTGCAAGGCGCAGGGCAAGTACGTAGGCATCTGCGGTCAGGGTCCATCGGATCATCCGGAACTCGCCAAATGGCTGATGGAGCAGGGTATCGATTCCGTCTCCCTGAATCCGGATGCCGTACTCGAGACCTGGTTCATGTTGGCGGGTGAAACCCTGGGCTGAGCCTCGCCCCCACGACACGTTTCCGAGCCGGCCGGCGCGATGCATTCGCGCCGGCTTTTTCGTGCCGTCGATAGTCAGGAACGCAGCCAGTTGCGCAGTTTGACCAGCAGCAGCTCACCGTCGGACATCCCGCGGCGCTCCTCGAGAATTCGGGTCAATGCTTCGGGGCGATCGGTGATGATGTTGTCGACGCCCATATCCAGATAGCGTGACATGTCACCGATGTCGTTGACGGTCCATACCGCGACACCGCGGCCGCTGTCATGGATGGTTCGCAGCAGACTCGGCGTCGCCTGCGTGTGGCGCAAGCCGATGATATCGGCGTCCGTCGTGTTCAGTGCGCCGGGCAGCACGAACTGCAGAAAGAGCGTGGTGCGCATGTCGTCGTCGAGTCCCTTGACCATCTCTATGACACCGGGAGACAGCGACGCGATGACGGCATGATCCGTCATCCGGCTGGCTTTCAGTTGGGCGAGAACCTGGCGGGCCAGCTGCTCGGCGGTCCCGGGCGTCGGCTTGAGCTCGACATAGAGCCCGATACGATGTTTCGCGTTGTCGAGAATCTGCTGGAAGGTGGGAATGCGTTCACCGACAAAGGCGTCGCCGAAGTAGGAGCCCACGTCGACCTGCTCGATCTCCTCGAGCGTCATGTCGCTGATATTGCGATCGACGCCGGTCAGCCGGCTGAGATTGTTGTCGTGGGAGACGACGACCTCGCCGTCACCGCTCAGACGCACGTCGAGCTCCAGATAGTCGGCGCCGTCGACGATGGCCTGGTTCATGGCCGCCAGCGTGTTTTCCGGCGCGACCAGCGAACTCCCGCGATGGGCGGTAATGGTGACATGATCGTTGATCTCGAAGCCGTGCAGTATCCATCCCGCCTGGCCCAGCGCGAACACCAGTAGCAGGATTTCCGCGCCCCAGGCGATGACCCCGGAGCGTTGTGGTATGGCAGCGGAGCGAAATACTGCCACGCGTCCGATGGCACGGTGATAGAGCGTGATGACCAGCATGCTGTTGGCCGCGATACCCAGAAAGGTCAGCGCGATCGTGGTGACGATATAGAGCGCCAGATAAGCCAGCATGGCCGGTACCAGCACGCTGTTGCGCTCGGGCAGCTGACCCAGCAGCGCACTGCCCAGCGCATTGAAGCCGAGGGTGAAGACGATCGGAATGGCGATCACCAGCAGGGCGATGCCGACCACCAGCAGCGCCATGCGGAAACGCCGGCCTTGGGTCAGCTCGCGGCTACGTTCCAGGGCGGCAATTGGCTTCAAGCCTTCCAGCATCATCGAGGGCAGAGCCAGGAACCAGCGAAAATAGAGGGCGGCGCTCAGCAGTACGAGAACCAGGAGGATGGGCGTGGCGATCGCAACAAAATCCCACAGCACTGGCGGTTTGAGATGAATCAGAATGTAGGGTTCGATATCGCCGAGCATCGCGTGGTACAGATGCGCGAGTCCGATGGCAAACGGCGCGGCAAGCAGCAGGTGACTGCCGACCTGAAGGAAAGTCAGCATCACCAGGGCTGGAAAACGGCGCAGTACGTCCCACAGCGAGCCCATGGCCACGCGATAGCGGTTGCCGGCCGGACTCGAGACGACGAGCATCATTCCGGCCTGCTGGAGAAAAATCACCAGAAAACTGAGCCCCACGGCCGCGAGCAGCCAGATCAGACCCCACGGCGACAGCGCGACATCGAGGATCTGACCGTTGCTGAGCACCGGTCGGCCGATACGATGGAGCAGGCCGGAGAGGGTGTTGGCCGACAGCGGCACCCATACCGCCGAGGCCAGCAGGGTAAAGAATAGATGGAACGCGATCAGCGAGCGCAGGTGGGCGCGAATCTGGCGTGCGATATCCTGAATGAGCGGTCGGGGAGCTAGCATGGCGTCGAGGCGGCGTTCCTTCCTGGATCGAGTTGTCTCGGCGGTGAATGATGACGCGTGACAGAGCGTCATAGTGTTGCCTTCAATCCGTCATATATGCAAGTTGGTGCCGCATGCCGGCAACGGAAAGGCCGCCCGAGGGCGGCCTGGAGGCGACAGTCGAGACGGGCCGTCTAGAATTGCCAGCCCACCGAAGCGGTATAGGTATCGATTTGATAGTCGCTATCGAAATCATAGCGTTCATACTCGGTGCGCAGCAGGAGGTGTTGGTAATGGAACTGGACACCACCGCCATAGACCGGATCGATACCGTCATTGTCATCGAGATCGCCTGAGGTGGCGCCGAGGTTGCCGCTGGCATCCGTTTCCCATCTGGCCATCCCCGCCTTGGCGAAAAGCTCGAAGCCGGCGCCGACCGGTAGCTTGCCGACAAGACTGAGACCGTAGGCCTTGCTCTTGAGATCGACGACGTTGCCGCCGCGAATCAGGTTGGCCTCGCCCAGGTCGGTGTAGAAAGCCTCGGTGGCGAAGTAGCGGTTGTACTCGTAGCCGACGAAAGCCTTGTAGACGCTGTCATCATTATCGACCCGGTAGGTTTCACCGCCGGCGCCGGCGAACTTGCCGATGTCGCTGTCGCTACCCTGTACCTCGCCGTAGCCGCCGCCGATACCGAGATAGAGGCCGTCGGCGTTGGCGGCCTGTGCCGCCGGCGCAGCGAGTACCAGTGGCGATAGCGCGACCGGCAGCGCCATCCAAGCTTGAATCCTCATGGTCGATCTCCTGTTGTTGGGCCTGGGTGGGGACTTGTCGGCCGTACATGTCTTGCCGCTATCCCTCGAGAGAGCGCCACGAGAATAGCGAACAGCGTTTGATGATGGATAGGACTCTAATTTCAGCTTTCGAGGGAAGCAAGGATTACCGCCACTTGCTATGACGAGCACAAAAAAACGCCCCACATCAGCGGGGCGTTTCGGTGACCTCTTCATGAAGCTGCGAGCATCGGAAGAGACGTATCAGGCTTCCTGGGCGACCGGAATGACGGTAGCGGCCGCTTTCTGGAAGTCCTCTATCTCATGGAAGTTCAGGTAGCGGTAGATTTCCCCCGCCATGGCATTGAACTCGCCCATGGTAGCTTTGTATTCCTCGACCGTTGGCAGGCGGCCCTCGACGGCGGCAATCGCCGCAAGTTCTGCCGATGCCAGATAGACATTGGCACCGTCGCCCAATCGGTTGGGGAAGTTGCGCGTTGAGGTGGATACCACGGTGGATTTCGGCGCCACACGTGCCTGGTTGCCCATGCAGAGAGAGCAGCCCGGCATCTCCATGCGCGCGCCAGCCTTGCCGTAAATGCCGTAGTAGCCTTCCTCGGTCAGCTGATGTTGATCCATCTTGGTCGGCGGCGCAAGCCACAGCCGAGTTTTCAGGCTGCCAGGAGGCTGTTTTTCGAGCAATTTCCCGGCGGCACGGAAGTGACCGATGTTGGTCATGCAGGAGCCGATGAAGACTTCGTCGATCTGTGTACCGGCCACTTCGGAAAGTAGGCGGGCGTCGTCCGGATCGTTGGGAGCGCACAGCACCGGCTGGTCGATCTCGGCCAGATCGATCTCGATCACTGCGGCGTATTCGGCGTCGGCATCGGCGCGCATCAGGCTGGGGTCGGCCAGCCATGCTTCCATGGCTTCAATGCGGCGTTCCAGCGTGCGGCGATCGCCATAGCCTGCGCTGATCATCCACTTCAGCAGCGTGACGTTGGAATTCAGATATTCCGTGACGCGATCCTCTCCCAGCGTGATGGTGCAACCGGCGGCACTGCGCTCGGCGGAGGCGTCCGAGAGCTCGAACGCCTGCTCGGCGGTGAGATCCTCGAGACCTTCGATCTCCAGGATGCGACCGGAGAAGATATTTTTCTTGCCGGATTTGGCGACGGTCAGATGACCGCTCTGGATCGCGTAATAGGGAATCGCGTGGACCAGGTCGCGCAGGGTGATGCCGGGTTGACGCTCGCCCTTGAAGCGAACCAGAACCGATTCCGGCATGTCCAGCGGCATGACGCCGGTAGCCGCAGCGAAGGCCACCAGACCCGATCCGGCGGGGAAGGAGATGCCCAGCGGGAAGCGGGTATGGGAGTCACCGCCGGTGCCGACCGTATCCGGCAGCAGCATGCGGTTGAGCCAGGAGTGGATGATGCCGTCGCCGGGACGCAGAGACACGCCCCCACGATTCATGATGAAGTCGGGCAGGGTGTGATGCGTTTCGACGTCGACCGGCTTGGGGTAGGCAGCGGTGTGGCAGAAGGACTGCATCACCAGATCGGCCTGGAAGCCGAGGCACGCCAGGTCCTTGAGCTCGTCGCGAGTCATCGGTCCGGTAGTGTCCTGCGAACCGACGGTGGTCATCTTCGGCTCGCAGTACATGCCGGGGCGAACGCCATCCATGCCGCAGGCCTTGCCGACCATCTTCTGGGCCAGGGTGAATCCCTTGCCGGTATCGATCGGCTGTTCCGGCTTGCGGAAGATGTTCGAGCCCGGCAGGCCAAGTTCATTACGGGCCTTTTCGGTCAGGCCGCGACCGATGATCAGCGGAATACGGCCGCCGGCGCGCACTTCATCGAGAATGACCTGGGTCTTGAGTGCGAAGGTGGAAACCACTTCGTCGCTATCGTGACGGGTCACTTTGCCTTCGTAGGGGAAGACGTCGATCACGTCGCCCATTTCGAGCTTGTCGACGTCCATTTCGATCGGCAGGGCGCCGGCATCTTCCATCGTGTTGAAAAAGATGGGCGCGATCTTGCCGCCGAAGCAGAAACCGCCTGCGCGCTTGTTGGGCACGTACGGAATGTCGTCGCCGAAGAACCACAGCACCGAATTGGTAGCGGACTTGCGCGAGGAGCCGGTGCCCACCACGTCCCCGACATAGGCCACCGGGAAGCCTTTCGCCCTGACCGCTTCGATCTGTGACATAGGCCCTTTGGAACCGGCGACTTCCGGCTCGATGCCTTCGCGGGGGTTCTTGAGCATGGCGTTGGCATGCAGCGGGATGTCCGGTCGTGACCAGGCGTCCGGCGCCGGCGAGAGATCGTCGGTGTTGGTTTCGCCCGGCACCTTGAACACCGCGATGCTGATCTTCTCGGGCAGTGCCGGCCTGGCCAGGAACCACTCGGCATCGGCCCAGGATTCGACCACGCGCTGCGCGATCGCATTGCCATTCTTGGCGCGTTCGGCGACATCGTGGAAGGCATCGAACATCAGCAATGTGTGCTTCAGCTGTTCGCCGACTTCCTGAGCCAGTTCGCTGTCATCGAGCAGTTCGACCAGAGTGGCGATGTTGTAGCCGCCCTGCATCGTTCCCAGAAGCTTGACCGCGTGAATTCTGTCGATCAGCGGTGAGCTCGCTTCACCCTTGGCGATAGCGGTGAGGAACCCTGCCTTGACGTAAGCGGCTTCATCGACGCCCGGCGGCACGCGATCGGTGATCAGTTCGAGGAGAAACGCCTCTTCGCCAGCTGGCGGCTGCTTCAGCAGCTCGATCAGCTGGGCAGTCATTTCGGCGTTCAACGGCTTCGGTGGCACGCCCTCCAGGGCGCGCTCCTCGACATGTTGGCGGTAAGCTTCAAGCACGGTGGAGAGCCTCATCTAGTGTTAGAGCCCGCATGAGCAATGCGTTTTCCCGGTCGCCGGAAGGGGGGATTCCCGTCGACCGAGATCGGCTGCGGTGGGCGCAGCGAAGTCTACGTGAAACTGTCGACAATGTTAAGAAGCCGCTGGTGATCGGCTTTGCGGCGGGTATGTGCGTAGCAAGTCAATGCCACCATGGTCGGGAAAATGGCTATCGAAGTCTGATCCTGCAGGCGCTACCATGACGCCATGCTTCATCGAATCCACTCTGATTCAACGCATCGAGCCAGGCGAACCGCTCCCCGCGCCGCGAATCGCCCTGGGGCGGCCCCGGCCTATCGATGCTATCGGGTGTCTCCTGTCCTCACTTCACGCGCTCGACAGTCACCTGTCGACCGCTCGACTAACGCCCATGCCGACCGAACCCATGACGAATTGCCCCGATTCCGCCACCGACGATCTGCTGCCGGTCGAGCTGCTCGACTTTCTGCCGTGTAACACCCCGCAGCGCTGGATAGACGCGGCGCTGGAGAATCCGGCGCTGCTGCTGATCGACCACGCACAGTGCGAGAAGAAAGCGGCGTCGACCGCCATGAGTCTGATGTTTCGTTACGTCGACCGTCCGGAGCTGTTGACCAAGATGTCGCAGCTGGCCCGTGAAGAGCTTCTGCACTTCGAGCAGGTCGTCGGGCTGATGCAGGAGCGGGGCATCGATTATTCCCATATTCCGGCGTCGCGCTACGCCGAGGGGCTGCGCGAGCACGTGGCGCGCGAGGAGCCCCAGCGCCTGATCGATATCCTGATCGTCGGCGCGTTCATCGAGGCGCGCTCGTGTGAGCGTTTTGCCAGGCTGATCCCCCATCTCGACGAGTCTCTTGCCAGGTTCTATCGCTCGCTGGTGCGATCGGAAGGACGGCATTTCGAGGATTATCTGGGGCTCGCGGAGCGCTATGCCGGCAAGGCCTTCGTCGCGGAGCGGGTGGCCCGCTTCGCAACCCACGAGCAGGCGTTGATTGAAGGCGAAGACGCCATGTTTCGCTTCCATAGCGGCGTGCCGGCAGCGCGGGATCATTGAGCCGCGGACTCGCGCCACTGCACGTTGCCGAGCTGCGGCCGTACCGATCGACTGAGCGGGTCGGGTACGGCCATCTCGCGAGTGATCGTCGGACGGCTGCATCTTGACTGGATGCTGCAACTCTCACCGGACAATGGAAACCCATGAACCCAGGTCGAGCCACAACAACAATCGCGCTCTTCGGACATTTCAGTTATCAGCAGGATGAGCGGACCCTGACGCAGTTCAGCTACGATAAAGTGAAGGCGCTGCTGGTTTACCTGCTGATGCAGGAAACGCCGGTCAGCCGTGCCTCACTGGCGGAAATGCTGTGGCCGGATCAGGGCGTCAAATCCGGGCGGACCAATCTTCGCCATGCCTTGCACTGCCTGCGTCATAGCCTGGGCGATCTTGCCGAGTCATCCCTCTCCGTCACCCGCCAGACGATCGCCTTCGATCTGCCGACGTCCGTGGCCTGGGATCTGCGCGCCGCAGACGGCTTGCTTCACCAGCCGCCGACCGTGGCGACGCTGGAACAGCTGCTCGATCATTATCGCGGCGATCTGCTGGAGGAGCTGCATCTGGGGCAGTGTGTCGTTTTCCAGCAATGGCTGGTGCGCACGCGAGGCGAGTGGAGGCAGCGCTTGATCGAATATGCCGAGCGAGTGCTCGAGACCGCCTCGGCATTGCCCGAGGCGCTGCTGCGGACCCTGATCCATCGCCTCCCCGGCTACGGCCCGTTTCACGAGCGCCTGGTTCGGCAGCTCGCCGAGCACGGGCAGTTCGCCGCCGCCCGCGAGCAGTTCAACGCCTTCCTTCAGCACTTGGCGCTGTCCGGACAGCAGCCCGAGCCCGGTTTTTTGCAGTTGGCGAGATTCTGGTCGGAAGTGCCGGCGCAGGGGTTGGCCGGCACCGACTGGTTGAGTCAGGCGGGTTGCTCCGTTTCTCGCGGGGCGCAGAGGGAGGCGGCGGGCTACTCCGCGGAAGATATCGACTACCGGCAGATCACGGTGATGGCGATTGCGCTGCGACCGGTGGATGCCGGCAACGATCTCGGCCGGGCGCTCGCCTGTCTGAAAGCGCAGGGGCAGCTGTTTCAATGGCTGGAAACCCAGTGTCGTCACTTGGGTGGTTTCTGGCAGGCGGCCGTGGGAAGCGGGGTCGGTCTGGCCTGTTTCGGCACCCACGGGCCCACCCACCAGTTGGCCGAGTTGGTGGCACTTTTCGAGCACTGCCGACAGGGTCTGGCGCGTGAACTCGATAGCGTCTGGGAAGGTGACGACTCGCCACCGCGCTTCACCCTGACGGCGGGGCTGGATAGCGGTCGCGTGATCTGGTTGCCCGAGCGGCAGTCGATCGATCCATTTGGTGACGTGACTCAGGTGGCGTTGGCCATGATGGTGGCCGCGCAGAGCAGTGAGCTCGTGATCTCACTCAATGCCAGTCAGCATCTGCCACCCGCGTTCGATCTTCAGTCGCGGCTGACGCCCCGTTTGATCAGCAGCGACGGACGCGTTCAGCGGCGTGGCCTGGTGCTTGGGGTGGAATCGGCGGGACGCGAGGCCTTGCCGCCCAGTCTGATGGGGCGCGAGTCGGAGTTGCGTCAGCTGCGAGACGCGCTGGCTCGGGTCTCCCTGGGGTTGCGTCAGAGCCTGCTGGTGCTAGGGGATACCGGCATCGGCAAGTCCGCGTTGATGATTCATTTTCGGGAGTCTCTCCAGCATGAAGACGTCGCGGTGTTCTGGCGTCCCACGACTCGGCTATCCAGTCAGAGCTCGTACGGCCTGGTCCAATCGCTGCTTCGCTGGTATCTGGAGCGGGAGCCTGACGGAGAAGCGCTCGGTGCATTGATCGATCGGACGGTTGCGCTGAAGAAAATCGGGAGCGAGCGCCGGCAGTTGCTGATCGATGTGCTGGGTCGCGAGCCGCTGGCGCGCGAGGATGCCGACGAAGCCGTGGAGCTGGTCACGCAGTTGGTCCAGGCGCTGATCCTCGAGATGACCGCGTCGCGCCGGCCGCTGGTGATCATCGTCGATGACCTGCAGTGGCTGGATGAACCCTCGCTCAAGGTGTTGCAGAACCTCCAGGCCAGACTGCCGATTCATACCGCCTCGTTGCTGATCGCCTCGCATCAGAACCGGGAGGTGCCATCGGTCAGATTGAACTGGGATCAACAGGTGATGCTGGCACGCCTCGATGCACGCCAGGCCGCGGACATGCTGGACTATCTGGCTCGACGCCATCGTCTCAAGCTCGGGCCAAGACTGCGCGAACAGTTGATCGAACGGTGCGAAGGCGTCCCCCTCTATCTGCAGGAGATCTGTCGTCGGCTGGAGATCGATCGGCGCGAGGGCCGGCGGCTGGACGTCGACAGTCTGCCGAGCGGGCTGCTGGGGCTGTTGGCGAGTCGCATCGATCAGTTGCAGGGTGATCGGCAGGTTGCGCACATGGCGGCAACGTTTGGTCGCCAGTTCGAAGCGGGCATGTTGGGCGACTGTCTGGAAGCCAGCGACGGTGCGCTCAAGGTCGCGCTGGAGCAGATGCGGCGGTTGGAGATCATCGAACCCTGCGAGACCCATCCCTACGACTTTCAGTTCACCCACCCGCTGCTGCAGGAAGCGGCCTATCTCTCCTGCCCGCAGGACGTCCGTGTCGTGCTGCATCAGCGGGTGGTGGAAGTGATCGAGTCCCGCTACCCCGCCTGGATCAGCCGTCATCCGGGGGATTTCGCCGAGCATCTTCGGCGCGGGGGAGATCCGGCTCGCGCTGCCCGCTATTTCGAGATGGCGGCTCGCGGCGGGCTCAAGGTGAGCGCCAATCGCACGGCCCTGAAGATGGCGGAATCCGGCCTGGCTTGCCTGAACGAAGGTTCCGCTGGTGGCGCCGAGCGTCAGATCAGTCTGCTGACAGTGAAGGGGCAAGCCTGCTATGCGCTGGAAGGACATGGTTCGCGGGCGGCGCACGAGAGCTTCATTCAGGCGCAGAAAATGTGGCAGGGCTCGGTGCTGGATGACGAGGAGGCCGATGATCAGGCGTTTCTGGTGACCTGGGGGCTGTGGGTGGGCGCGAGCCAGCGTCACGCCAATCGCGACGCGGAATCTCTGGCCGCGCAGCTGCGCGAGCTCGCCCAGCGCATCGATGATGTGCGCTATCAGCGCCTGGCGCTTTATGCCCGAGCCCATGGGGAGTACTGGAGCGGTCAGGTATCGCTGGCCTATGAACACCTCGATCAGATCGATCCGCTGAACCAGCCGATGGTACTGGAGTGGTTGCCCTACTCCGATCACCCTCAGGTGGCGGCAGCCTGCTACCAGAGTTGGGCACTGTGCCTGCGTGGCGATTACCGCCGCGCGGAACAGCAGATGGAAGCCGCCATCCGGCTGGCGGAATCCGTTCGTCATCCTGGGTCGCTGGCCATGGCCCTGATTTTTGCCGCCTCGCTCTATCGTCAGCTCGGGCATATTCATCTCGCAACCGAGCGTGGCAGGCGTGCCCATGAAATGACCCGCACGGCGGACCTGCAGCGCTGGCACTGGGAGGCCGACTGCGTTCTCGGATGGAGTCAGTCGCTGGCGGGGGAGCCCCAGGGCTTGCAGCGCATCGAGTCCAGCGTCGCCCGGCTGAGCGAGCTGACCGGTCGCGAGCCCCACCAGCGCCCGTTCCTGTGGTACGGAGACGCTTGTCTGGCGCTCAATGACGTCGCGCGCGCAGTGGCGTATCTGGAGCCGTGTCTCCACCAGGCACGGACGCGGCGTTCGTTGATGATGCCGCAGATAGCGTTGCAGATGGCTCGCGCCAGGCATCGCTTGGGGGATGACATGCAGCGCGTGGCGGACCTGATCGAAGAAGCCAGAAGCTGGTCCCTCGAGGCAGGCAGTGCGCACATGGAGTTGAAAAGCCTGGAGATGTGGCTCTCCCTGGTCGATCCAACCGATGGCGAGAAGCAGAAAGCGCTGCGCTATCGGCTGGGAGAAGTGGCACTGTCCGATGCTCCGGTCCTGACTCGCTGGCGAACGCTGCTGGACAATGTCAGCGCCACGTCTCGTACGCCGGACTATCAGCTATGATCACGGCCGACAGCCATGACCATGGCCGAGGAAACCATCGTCGTCGCG
Source organism: Salinicola sp. CPA57 (assembly GCF_003206035.1). Taxonomy (NCBI): domain Bacteria; kingdom Pseudomonadati; phylum Pseudomonadota; class Gammaproteobacteria; order Oceanospirillales; family Halomonadaceae; genus Salinicola; species Salinicola sp. CPA57. The sequence continues at coordinate 629,430 of NZ_PZJR01000003.1, read as the reverse complement.
AGCGGAGGGGGGGGGTTACGGCGAGCATGGCCGTGACCAATAACGCCCGGCTCGATGTTCGAGCCGGGCGTTGGTGTCAGACGAACCGCGCTATTGGCATTGGATGACCGGTTTTCGCTCGATCAATGCCGGGACGTTCAGATCGCGAATGACTCGAGCGTCAACTCGTTGCCTTCCACTCTCAACTGCCAGCCCACGCCAGGGCGCCAGTCGCCGATCACGTAGCGCTTCGCAGCTTCTTCACCGATACGCAGGTCATGGACGGCCGGTCGGTGGGTGTGACCATGAATCATGATCCTGACATCGTGAGTCTGCATGAGCTCGATGACGGCATCGGGCGTGACATCCATGATGTCTTCGGCCTTGTTGGTGTTGGCCTCGCCGGACTGTTCCCGCAGTTTCATGGCCAGCGCCAGACGCTCCTCGACCGGCATTGCCAGGATCTGGGCTTGCCAGGCTGGATTGCGCGCCTGCTGGCGGAAAGCCATGTAGGCCTCGTCACGCGTACACAGACTGTCGCCATGCAACAGCAGGACGCGCTGGCCACCCAGCTCCACCACCGTCGGGTCGTCGAGCAGCGCACAGCCGCTGTCGGCCGCGAACGACTCGCCGATCAGAAAGTCCCGGTTGCCATGCATGAACGCCAGCCGCGTGCCGGCTTCGGCGCAGGCCCTGAGCTCGGCAATGATCTGCTGCTCGAAATCCCCGCGGTAGTCGTCGCCGATCCAGGCTTCGAACAGATCGCCGAGAATGGTCAGCGACGAGGCCTGTCGGGCCGGCCCGCGCAGATAGTCGATGAATCCCTTGGCGATGTCCGGCTGAGAGGGGTGGAGATGGAGGTCGGCAATCAGCAGTTGCATGCGAAAGATCGTTCCTGTCGGTGGTCAGGCTTGGCGCGCAGACGGGCTAGGATCGCCGGCTTCTCGTCGACGCCTGACCGGTATTGAAGGATCAGGCCGTGACTTCGGCACGTTCGATGATGACGTCATCCGCCGGAACATCGCTGTGCATGCCGCGACGCCCGGTGGCGACCTGGCGGATGTTGTCGACCACTTCCATGCCATCGACGACTCGACCGAAAACGCAGTAACCCCAGCCCTGCACGCTCTTGTCGCGGTGATTGAGGAAATCGTTGTCGCCCACATTGATGAAGAACTGTGCGCTGGCCGAGTGCGGATCCTGCGTGCGCGCCATGGCCACCGTGCCTTTCTGGTTGGTCAGGCCGTTGTCGGCTTCGTTGTCGATCGTGGCGCGGGTCGGTTTCTGTTCGAAGTCGGTGTCGAAGCCGCCGCCCTGAACCATGAATCCATCGATCACGCGGTGAAACAGGGTGCCGTCGTAGTGGCCTTCCTTGACGTACTGCTCGAAATTGGCGGCCGTCTTGGGGGCTTTTTCGAAGTCGAGTTCGAGCGTGATGGCGCCGTGGTTGGTGTGCAAAACGATCATCGGAGATCCTGAGCGATTCTGGGCTGTCGTAAGATGGCGGCCGGCTTGTCGCCGGCCGCGGGCGTCGCGCTATAATAGCGGTTTTGGGCCGTCGGGAGAAACCGCTGTCCGCGCGTGTTAACCTGCCGTTATCAGGGCCGTACCGCTGCCCACTCATCCGAATTACAGAGGTTGCCTGCATTCCATGAGCGTCGAAAGCAACACGAACGCCGAGAGCCCCAACGCCAGTTCCGAAGCCCAGCCAGGTGCCGAGACCCAGCAGGGGGGGCCGAATTTCCTGCGTAACCAGATTCGTGACGAGATCGAGTCGGGGCGGGCCACGACGATCGTGACCCGCTTTCCGCCGGAGCCCAACGGCTTTCTGCATATCGGCCACGCCAAGTCGATCTGGGTCAATTTCGGCCTGGCGGAACAGTTCGGCGGGCGCTGTCATCTGCGTTTCGACGACACCAACCCGGCCAAGGAAGAGCAGGCTTACATCGATGCGATCCAGGAAGATATTCGCTGGCTCGGTTACGAATGGAGCGGAGCGGTACGTTTCGCCTCCGACTACTTCGATCAGCTCTATGCCTGGGCCCAGCATCTGGTGCGTGAAGGCAAGGCGTACGTCGACGACCTCTCGCCGGATGAGATTCGCGAGTACCGCGGCACCCTGACGGAACCGGGCCGCCCGAGCCCGTATCGCGATCGTGGCGTCGAAGAGAACCTCGATCTGCTCGAGCGCATGCGACTGGGCGAGTTCGCTGAAGGCAGCAAGGTGCTGCGTGCCAGGATCGACATGGCCGCGCCGAACATCAATCTGCGCGATCCGATTCTCTACCGTATCCGCCACGCGCATCACCATCAGACCGGTGACGCCTGGAAGATCTACCCGTCCTACGATTTCACCCACGGCCAGTCCGATGCGATCGAGGGCATCACGCATTCGCTGTGTACGCTCGAGTTCGAGGACCATCGGCCGCTGTACGAGTGGTTCCTGGCCCAGCTGCCGGTGCCGTCCAAGCCCCGGCAGACCGAATTCGCGCGGATGAACGTCAACTATACGGTGACCTCCAAGCGCAAGCTAAAGCTGCTGGTGGACCAGGACGTGGTCGATGGCTGGGATGATCCGCGGATGCCGACGATCTCCGGATTGCGTCGCCGTGGCTACACGCCGGCGTCGCTGCGCAAGTTCTGCGACATGACCGGCGTCAGCCGGGCCGCCAACGTGGTCGATATCGCGATGCTGCATTTCGCGATCCGCTCGGATCTGGAGGACAACGCGCCGCGAGCGATGTGTGTCCTCAATCCGCTGAAGGTGGTTCTGACCAATCTCACGGCGGATCACGACGAGGTCTTCGAGGTGCCGGGGCACCCGGCGCGTGAGGATATGGGAACACGCCGACTGCCGCTGACCCGCGAGATCTGGATCGATCGCGAAGACTTCATGGAAGAGCCGCCCAAGAAGTTCTTCCGTCTGGCGCCCGGCAAGGAAGTTCGCCTGCGCAATGGCTACGTCATTCGTTGCGACGAGGTGATCAAGGGCGACGATGGCGAGATCGATGCGCTGCACTGTAGCGTCGATTTCGACACGCTGGGCAAGAACCCGGAAGGGCGCAAGGTCAAGGGCGTCATCCATTGGGTCAGCGCGGAACATGGCGTCCCCGTCGAAGTGCGGCTTTACGACAATCTGTTCCTGGATGAAGCTCCGGATCGCGATAAGGACGCCGACTTCCTCGATCATCTCAACCCCGACTCGCTGGTCACGGTGACCGGCATTGCCGAACCGGCGCTGGCGAATATCGAGCCCGAGGCCCGCTATCAGTTCGAACGGGTCGGCTACTTCTGTGCCGACCGCCACGCCTGTCGAGATGGCAAGCTGGTGTTCAATCGCACGGTGGGGCTCAAGGATAGCTGGGCCAAGATTCAGAAGAAGCAGGGCTGAGGGGTAGAGCATGAGCGCGCTGGAGATCTACAACACGCTGACGCGACGCAAGTCGAGGCTGGAGCCGATCGAACCGGGCAGATTGCGCATGTATCTCTGCGGGATGACGGTCTACGACTACTGCCATCTGGGTCATGCGCGGGTCATGGTGGCGTTCGACGTGATCACGCGGTGGCTGCGTCAGACCGGGCTGGACGTGACCTACGTTCGCAACATTACCGATATCGACGACAAGATTCTCAAGCGCGCGCAGGAGAACGGCGAATCGATATCGGCACTGACCGAGCGCATGATCGACGCCATGCACGAAGACGAAGCCCGTCTTGGCGTGCTGCGGCCGGATGCGGAGCCGCGGGCGACTGGCCATATCCCGGAGATCGTGGCGATGATCGAGCGTCTGATCGCGGGCGGCTATGCCTATGCCGCCGACAATGGCGACGTCTACTATCGCGTCCGCCGTTTCGCCGATTACGGCAAGCTCAACAATCGTAATCTCGACGACATGCGTGCCGGCGCGCGCGTCGATGTCGACGAGCACAAGGAAGATCCGCTCGACTTCGTGTTGTGGAAAGCGGCCAAGCCGGGCGAAGACAGTTGGTCTTCTCCCTGGGGCGAAGGGCGGCCGGGCTGGCATATCGAGTGCTCGGCGATGTCGACCTGCTGCCTCGGCGAGACTTTCGATATCCATGGCGGCGGGCCGGATCTGACCTTTCCGCATCACGAGAACGAGATCGCCCAGAGCGAGGCGGCGACCGGGAAGCCTTACGTCAACGTTTGGATGCATGCCGGCGCAGTGCGGGTCAATCACGAGAAGATGTCCAAATCTCTGGGCAATTTCTTCACGATCCGCGAGGTGCTGGAGGTGCACGACCCTGAAGTCGTGCGCTACCTGCTGGTTGCCAGCCACTATCGCAGCCCGATCAACTACGCTCCTGAGTCGCTGAGCGAGGCGCGCAAGTCGTTGGAGCGCTTCTATCATGCGCTCGACGGGGTCGAGTTGCTTCATGGCGATGTCGAAGGCATCTACGCCGAACGGTTCTCGGCGGCGATGAGCGATGACTTCAATACGCCGGAAGCGCTGTCGGTGCTGTTCGACATGGCGCGCGAGATCAATCGGCTGCGCGATGTCGAACCGGCTCATGCCGGGGCGCTGGGCCAGGAGCTCAAGCGGTTGGCAAGCGTGCTGGGGTTGCTCGAGCGGGAACCGGCCGTTTTCCTCAAGGCTGGCGCGAACGACCTGCCGCTGAGCGAGGCCGAGATCGAGTCACGAATCGAGGCGCGGGCGGTGGCCAAGGAGAACCGGGATTTCGCCGAGGCTGACCGGATCCGTGATGAGCTGGCGGCATTGGGCGTGGTGCTGAAGGATTCCCGCGAGGGGACGCGCTGGGGGTTCGAGGCGCCGCCGGCGTGATGCGATCCCGTCTTCGGAATACTCTCGAGGCGACGTTCTCGAAATGACAAACCCCGCCAACTGGCGGGGTTTGTCGTTCTGAAAGGGGCAATGGCAAGTGAGCCGTGGAGGTTATTGCGCGGCCAGCCTGGCGATGATGGCATCGACCATCTGGGCCGAATGCGTTGCCGCCCGTTCCAGAAAGGCGTCGAAGGAGAGCTCTGACTGCTTGCCGGCGATGTCCGACAGCGCCCGGATGACCACGAACGGGCATTCGAACAGATGGCAGGTCTGGGCGATGGCCGCTGCTTCCATTTCCACGGCGAGCATCTGGGGGAAATGCGAGCGCACGGCGTCGACGCGTGCCGGGTCGGACATGAAACTGTCGCCAGTACAGATCAGCCCCTCGTGAACACGCAGGTCGCCGAGCTTCTCGATGCACGCGCGAGCGGTCTCGATCAGCCTGGTATCGGCGGCGAAGCCTGCCGGCATGCCGGGCACCTGGCCCATCTCGTAGCCGAAGGCCGTGACGTCGACGTCGTGATGGCGGACTTCGCTGGAGATGATGACGTCGCCGACCTCCAGGGACGCGCCGAAGCCGCCCGCGGAGCCGGTATTGATGATCGCGTTCGGGCGGTAATGGGTCATCAGCTGCGTCGCGCCCACGGTGGCGTTGACCTTGCCGATGCCGGACTGGAGCAGCACGATCTGAAGACCGTGGCGCCGACCGCAATGAAAAGTGCCCCCCGGATGGTGTTCGATGCGGGCGTCGTCCAACTGAGAGGCGAGCAGGGCGACTTCCTGTTCCATGGCGCCAATGATGCCGAGAGTCTGCATGCGGCAGTCCTTCCGTGAGTCGGTGAGAGGTATCGGTGATCCGGGCTTGCGATGCGAGGCAGTCGGACATTCGCGCTATCGACCGCGGTCCTGACGACGATTCTCGCTACGTTACTGGGCGTCGTGGAGCTCGGCCGCCTGCAGTGTGTTCTCCAGCAGCGTGGCGACGGTCATCGGTCCGACGCCGCCCGGCACCGGCGTGATCCAGCTGGCGCGCTCGGACGCGGTGGCGAAATCGACATCGCCCACCAGCGAGCCATCTTGCTGACGGTTGATGCCGACATCGATGACGATTGCACCCGGCTTGATCCAGCGGCCGTCGATCAGGCCGGGCTTGCCGGTGGCGACCACCAGCAGATCGGCTTGCCGCACTTTATCCTCGAGACCCTGAGTGAAGCGATGACAGATCGTGGTGGTGCAGCCGGCCAGCAGCAGCTCCAGTGCCATCGGCCGACCGACGATGTTGGACGCGCCGACGATGGTGGCATCTAGGCCTCTCAGCGAGATCCGGCTCTCTTCGAGCAGCGTGATGATGCCCTTGGGGGTGCACGGGCGAAGCAGTGGCAGTCGCTGTGCCAGTCGACCCAGATTGTAGGGATGGAAACCATCGACGTCCTTGTCCGGACGAATGCGCTCCAACAGCGGGTTGGCATCGAGATGCTCGGGGAGCGGCAGCTGCAGCAGGATGCCGTCGACGGCCGGATCGGCATTCAGTCGATCGATCAGGGCTTCCAGGTCGTGTTGCGAGGTGGTGGTCTCGAGCCGGTGGCTGAAGGAGACAATGCCCGCGTTCTCGCAAGCGCGATGCTTGTGGCTGACGTAGACCTCGGAGGCCGGGTCATGCCCAATCAGAATGACGGCCAACCCCGGGCGACGGAGCCCGCGCTGGGTTCGATGCTCCACGTCGACTTTCACCCGATTGCGGATTGAGCCGGCAATGGCCTTGCCATCGATCAACTGAGCGGTCATCGACTTTCCTTTCTGAGTCCTGAGGGTGCCGGTAGCGGACCGACGAAGCGGGCAATTTTCGCACGCTTGGCGATGCAGTCAACGTAAGCTGAAGCGTAAGTGGAATTTGGTACCGGTTTTGGCCTTTCTGCCGATCGGGTCAATCGACGTTAAGTGCACGTAAAGGCTTGACCCGACAGAAAGGATCCGTAGAATACGCAGCGCATCGAAGGGCTCGTAGAGTCATCGGGCATGACAGACGTCTTACGGGGTATAGCGCAGTCTGGTAGCGCGCCTGCTTTGGGAGCAGGATGTCGGGGGTTCGAATCCCTCTACCCCGACCACGACGTCGCGTTCATGTTGATGAAAATGCAGCCGGTATTGGAATGCGCCTATAGCTCAATCGGATAGAGCAACGGCCTTCTAAGCCGTAGGTTGCAGGTTCGAGTCCTGCTGGGCGCGCCACTCTCCATCCAGTGTAGTGGTCCCGGTCGATGCAAAATCGGTATGGTGGGTGTAGCTCAGTGGTAGAGCCCCGGATTGTGGCTCCGGTGGTCGTGGGTTCGATCCCCATCATCCACCCCATTGCCGATCATGATTTTGAAGACCACAGTTTAGAAATGGTGGGTGTAGCTCAGTGGTAGAGCCCCGGATTGTGGCTCCGGTGGTCGTGGGTTCGATCCCCATCATCCACCCCATTTCTTCCCCGGTTGTCTCCCTTCTTTTTGACACTGCTCCTGCTATTCTGCACGTCATCTATCGCTGCCAGGCGTTTCCTGTCGACGCTTCAGCGAGATGCCGAGGTAGCCTAAAGTCGATTTTTATGGCCCTGGACTTGTATTTCGTCCCGATTAGCACCATTTACCGCGCTAGTCTGCTTGCCAGTAGGCATGGGGATTCATAAAATCGCCCCCTGTTTAGAAATGAGTGCTTTGAAATGACAGTTTTGAAGCCTGGTTTTTGAGTCGCAATCACAGAACGCCCCCGTCGGTAGAGGATCATCTATGCAAGTTTCCGTTGAGACGACATCTCAGATCGAACGTCGCATCACCGTTCAGGTTCCAGCAGCCGAGGTTGACGAGGCCGTTGCCGCTCGCCTGCAAGACACCGCCAAACGCGTTCGTCTGAATGGCTTTCGTCAAGGGAAGATCCCGATGGCGGTCGTGCGTCAGCGCTACGGTCGAGACGTGCGCAACGAAGTCGTCAGCGAATTGATGCGTCAGCACTACGTGCGGGCGATCACCGAGCAGAGCCTGAATCCGGCCGGCTACCCATCGATCGAACCGAAGGTCGATCAGACCGGCAAGGATCTTGAGTTCGTTGCGACGCTGGAAATCTATCCCGAGATCGAGCTGAACAGCATCGATGGCACGGCTATCGAGCGTCCGCAGACGGAAATCACCGACGCCGACATCGATACCATGATCGAGACGCTGCGCGGTCAGCGAGCCGAATTCCAGCCGGTCGATCGTGCGGCGGAAAACGGTGACCAGGTCAAGATCGACTTTCAGGGCTTTCTGGGAGACGAGCCGTTTGAAGGGGGTTCTGCCGAAGGTCACGAGCTCGAGCTGGGTTCCAATCGTTTCATTCCCGGTTTCGAAGAGCAGCTGGTCGGTGCCAAGGCTGGTGATGAGAAGAGCATCAGCGTGACTTTCCCGGAAGACTATCAGGCCGAGCATCTGGCAGGTCAGGAAGCGACCTTCAAGGTGACGGTGCATGAAGTCTCCGCCAAGGCGCTGCCGGAAGTCGATGCCGACTTCATCAAGGAATTCGGCGTGGAAGACGGCGATGCCGACAAGTTCCGTGCCGAGGTCAAGAGCAACATGCAGCGCGAGGTCAAGCAGGCGGTGCAGAACCGCGTCAAGCAACAGGCCCTCGACGCGCTGCAGAAAGCCAATGACGTGACCGTGCCGCAGTCGCTGATCGAGCAGGAAACTGACGGTCTCAAGCGTCAGGCGGCGCAGCAGTTCGGTCTTGGCGAAGATTTCGATGTCAGCCAGTTGCCCAACGAGCTGTTCGCCGATCAGGCACGTACCCGCGTCAAGGTCGGGCTGCTGTTGGCCGAAGTGATCAAGAAGCACGAGCTCGACGCCAGTGATGAAGAAATCCGGGCCCGCGCCGAAGAGCTGGCGAGCCAGTATCAGCAGCCGGAGCAGGCGGTCGACCAGTACATGCAGAACGACGAGCTCAAAGGGCAGATCAAGTCGGCAGTGCTGGAAGACAAGGCCGTTGACAAGCTCCTCGAGCAGGCTCAGGTTAACGACGTCAACATGAGCTACCAGCAAGTGCTCGAAGCGGCACAGCAGTCCGAAGAAGCGGCTGAAGAAGACGATGCCGAGGACAGCGATTCCAAAGCATGATGGGTGCTTGGTAAGCGAAGCGATCCGACCCAGGTCGGGTCGCCAGTCGATGGGCCTGACAATCACCAGCTGTAAGGAAATCGCGATGCGTAACGAGTTCGACATCAGTAATGCCGGTGGCCTGGTCCCGATGGTCGTGGAGCAGAGCGCTCGCGGCGAGCGGTCGTACGATATCTATTCTCGGCTGCTCAAAGAGCGTGTCATCTTCCTGGTCGGCCCGGTCGAAGACTACACGGCCAACCTGGTCGTGGCGCAGCTTCTGTTCCTTGAGTCCGAAAATCCGGACAAGGATATCCATCTCTACATCAATTCTCCGGGTGGTTCGGTGACCGCGGGCATGTCCATCTACGACACCATGCAGTTCATCAAGCCTGACGTCTCGACGGTATGCATCGGTCAGGCGGCCAGCATGGGCGCGCTGCTGTTGGCGGGTGGGGCGAAGGAGAAGCGTTTCTGCCTGCCGCACTCGCGCATGATGATCCATCAGCCGCTCGGCGGTTATCAGGGTCAGGCGGCGGATATCGAGATCCACACCCGGGAAATCCTGACCATTCGCCACAAGCTGAATCGCATTCTGGCGGATCACACGGGCCAGGATATCGACAAGATCGCCCAGGACACCGATCGCGACAACTTCATGGATGGAACTCAGGCGGTCGAATACGGCCTGATCGATGCCATGCTGGATAAGCGTCCGGTATCCTGATAGCGTTTGAGTCAAGGTTTCACACGACGGCGCATGGCGTCGTCGTCCTGACGAGGTACACGAATGGCCGACGGTAAAGGCAAAGACGACAACGGCAAGCTGCTGTACTGCTCGTTCTGTGGCAAGAATCAGAACGAAGTTCGCAAGCTCATCGCAGGCCCGTCCGTCTATATCTGTGACGAGTGTGTCGATCTCTGCAATGACATCATTCGCGAGGAGGTTCTGGAAGCCGACGCCGAAAGCGATGAAGATCGTCTTCCCGTACCCCGTGAGATTCGCAACACGCTCGACGACTACGTGATTGGCCAGGATCGCGCCAAGATGGTGCTGTCCGTTGCGGTCTACAACCACTACAAGCGCCTGCGCGGTAGTGGCAAAAGCGACATCGAGCTGGGCAAGTCCAACATTTTGCTGATCGGCCCCACGGGTAGCGGCAAGACGTTGCTGGCGGAGACGTTGGCACGTCTGCTCAATGTCCCATTCACGATTGCAGACGCCACGACGCTGACGGAAGCGGGTTACGTGGGCGAAGACGTCGAGAACATCATTCAGAAGTTGCTGCAGAAATGTGACTACGACGTCGAGAAGGCCCAGCGCGGGATCGTCTACATCGACGAGATCGACAAGATCTCTCGCAAGTCCGACAATCCTTCCATCACTCGCGACGTTTCCGGTGAGGGCGTGCAGCAGGCACTGCTCAAGCTGATCGAGGGGACGACGGCTTCCGTACCCCCGCAGGGTGGCCGCAAGCATCCTCAGCAGGAATTCCTGCAGGTGGACACCGGCAATATCCTGTTCATCGTCGGCGGTGCCTTTGCTGGACTGGACAAAGTGATCCGTGACCGCGCCGAGAAGGGTGGCATCGGTTTCAACGCGTCCGTGAAGAGCAAGGAAAGCAACAAGGGTGTCGGCGATATTCTCGCTGGCGTCGAACCCGAGGATCTCGTCAAGTTTGGCCTGATCCCCGAGTTCGTCGGGCGCTTACCGGTGATTGCGACGTTGACCGAACTGACCGAGGATGCGCTGGTCCAGATTCTGACCGAGCCCAAGAACTCGCTGGTCAAGCAGTACGCCCATCTGTTCGAGATGGAAGGGGTCGAGCTGGATTTCCGTGACGATGCCCTGCAGGCTGTGGCGCACAAGGCCATGGAGCGCAAGACAGGGGCGCGTGGTCTACGCTCGATTCTGGAGTCGGTATTGCTGGAAACGATGTACGACGTGCCGTCGCTTGATGGCGTGACCAAGGTGGTGATCGACAAATCCGTCATCGCCGGCGATAGCGAGCCTCTGCTGATCTATTCCAAACAGGAAGATAGGCAGGAAGAGGGCCGCGTTGCCAACAAGGACGGATGACGCAGGTCCAGGTCATGACCTGTCTAGCTGTCTGACGAGGGGGCCCGCTGGCCCCCTCGCTTTTATGGACCCGATTTTCACGGATTTGGTCGTTCGCCGAACGCCACTTGCATCTGAACGTTGACGCCCCCACGTACCTCCCATATTGATATTGCCGCTCTGGTGGCTCACCCATCCGAAAGTTTGTCGAGGAAATGCTGTAATGGCGCAGAGCTCTGACCAGACATTGACGCTTCCGCTCTTGCCGCTGCGTGACGTGGTGGTCTATCCGCAGATGGTCATACCATTGTTCGTAGGGCGTGAGAAATCGATCCGGGCGCTGGAAACCGCGATGGAGCACGACAAGCGCGTGCTGCTGGTCGCGCAGCGCGAGGCGGCCCATGACGACCCCGGCGTCGACGACCTTTTCAGTATCGGTACGGTCGCCGACATCATGCAGTTGCTCAAGCTTCCCGATGGCACGGTCAAGGTGCTTATCGAAGGCAGTTTCCGAGCCGACATCCAGCATGTCCTGCAGGACGAGGACGGCTTCATCAGTGCGCAGGCAGTCTTGCGTGACAGTGAGCCGTTGAGCGAGCGCGAACAGGAATCCCTGGTTCGCGTACTGCTCAATCAGTTCGAGCAGTACGTCAAGCTGTCCAAGAAGGTGCCCAGCGAAGTGCTTTCTTCGCTGCAGGAAATCGAGGATCCGAGCCGACTCGTCGATACGATCTGTGCGCACCTGTCGTTGAAGATCGACGACAAGCAGGAGCTGCTCGAAATGGATCGCGTGCGCGATCGAATCGAGCATCTGATGGCGCTGATCGAGTCCGAAATCGATCTGTTGCAGGTGGAGAAGCGCATCCGCTCGCGGGTCAAGGACCAGATGGAGAAGTCCCAGCGCGAGTACTATCTCAACGAGCAGATGAAGGCCATTCAGAAGGAGATGGGCGAGCTCGAGAACGTGCCCAACGAGGCAGAAAAGTACGAGCAGCGCATCAAGGAAGCCGGGATGCCGCAGGAGGCCGTCGACAAGGCGACTCAGGAGCTCGGCAAGTTGAAGATGATGTCGCCGACCTCGGCCGAAGCGACGGTCGTGAGGTCCTATCTGGACTGGGTGCTCTCCGTTCCCTGGAAGAAGCGCACTCGGGTGAAGCACGATCTCCCCCATGCCGCCAAGGTGCTGGACGAAGACCACCATGGTCTGGAAGAGGTCAAGGAACGTATTCTCGAGTATCTTGCCGTGCAAAAGCGGGTCAAGAAGCTCAAGGGGCCGGTGCTTTGCCTCGTCGGCCCGCCGGGCGTGGGCAAGACATCGCTTGGTCAATCGATCGCGCGTGCCACCAATCGGCGCTATGTTCGCCTGGCTCTCGGCGGCGTGCGCGATGAATCCGAGATTCGTGGTCACCGACGAACCTATATCGGTTCGCTGCCCGGCAAGCTGATTCAGCGCATGAGCAAGGCTGGCGTGCGCAACCCGCTCTTCCTGCTCGACGAAGTCGACAAGATCGGCATGGATCATCGCGGCGATCCTTCCTCGGCGCTACTGGAGGTGCTGGATCCCGAGCAGAACGACAAGTTCAACGATCACTACCTCGAGCTCGATTACGATCTCTCGGATGTGATGTTCATCTGCACAGCCAATTCGATGAACATTCCGGGGCCGTTGCTGGATCGCATGGAAGTCATCCGTCTGCCGGGTTATACCGAAGACGAGAAGCTCGCCATCGCCAAGCGCTATCTGGTGCCCAAGCAACTCAAGGCCAACGGGCTCAAGGAGGACGAGCTGACATTCAGCGACGAATCCGTTCTCGAGCTGATCCGTTATTATTCCCGCGAAGCGGGGGTGCGTGAACTCGAACGTCAGGTCGCCAAGGTGAGCCGCAAGGTGCTTCGCGAACGCCTCGAGACGGAAAAGGGGCAGGGAGCGCTGGCCGGAGTGACTCTCTCCGCGGACGATATCGAACGTTATGCGGGGGTGCGTCGGTACAGCTACGGACTGGCAGATCAGGAGCACCAGGTCGGCCGTGTCACCGGATTGGCGTGGACCTCGGTCGGCGGCGAACTGCTCTATATCGAATCCGTGGTGACTCCGGGCAAGGGGCGCGTCAACAAGACGGGTTCGCTGGGCGACGTGATGAAAGAGTCCGTCAGCGCCGCTCATACCGTGGTGCGAGCGCGAGCCCGCCAGTTCGGTATTGATCCGGAGCGATTCGAGAAGGAAGACCTGCATATTCACGTTCCCGAGGGCGCCACGCCGAAAGACGGCCCCAGCGCCGGTATTGGCATGGTCACGGCCATGGTCTCGGCTTACACGGGGCGCCCCATACGTTGTGACGTCGCGATGACCGGTGAAGTCAATCTTCGTGGGGAGGTCATGCCGATCGGCGGGTTGAAGGAGAAATTGCTGGCTGCACGACGTGGTGGTATAAAGACCGTACTCATACCGGAAGAGAATCGTCGGGATCTCAAAGAGGTACCCGACAATATCAAGAATGCATTGGACATTCGTTCGGTGAAGTGGATTGATGACGTGTTGTCAACGGCATTGGTTAATCACATCGACGACGATGACAAGCTCGCCGAAGATGTCGTTTCCTCGCAGACCAACGTCAGCACACATTGATCTTGTCGATGCGCATCATTCATGCGCCAGGCCCGTTGTGACGCGGTTTTTCTGATGATCTGGATTGACAGCAGAATCACGGCATTGCTATAAAATGCCCATCTGTTGTGATCGCGATCGCGTCTCTGATTGCGCATCGATGTCCTGTTAATTTCGTATACAGTCAAGGGGTGTAGTGTGAATAAATCCGAGCTGATTGAAGCCATTGCTGCGTCTGCCGATATTCCCAAGGCAGCTGCAACGCGTGCACTCGACGCGATGATTGAGTCCGTGTCAGACAGCCTGAAGAAAGGTGATTCCGTAGCTTTGGTAGGGTTCGGGACTTTTGCGGTAAAAGAGCGCGCAGCGCGCACTGGCCGTAACCCGCAGACTGGCAAGCCGATCGACATCAGCGCTGCCAAGGTGCCGAGCTTCAAGGCAGGCAAGGCGCTCAAAGACGCGGTGAACTGAGTTTCGCTCCGTCGCGCGGGCCGACGCTCCGGCAATCTCGGATGGCATAGGCTTTCCAGTCGGTGGTAGCCCGTAAAACATAAGCGCATCGCCTCAGCGATGCGCTTTTTTATTGTCTTGCTGCAAGAGCGATACTTTTGCAGAAAGCGTAGCCAGCGTTTCGTGCATGGGTGCGCCGTCGTGACCTGGCGGTGTACGATATGCGCGCGACACATTGGCCAATCGACATGCGAGGACAGCATGCTGCAACGAATTCGTGAGGGTTCCCAGGGGTGGGTGGCAAAAGCCATCGTGGGGGCCATCATCGTGACGTTCGCGCTTTTTGGCGCGGAATCTCTGGTGAGCTATTTTGCCTCCGGCAGCAACGACGCGGCGACGGTCAATGGCGAATCCATCAGTCGTCAGGCAGTCGAGACGCAAGTGCAGCGAGGCATTCGCTCCGGACAGGTGCCGCCCGAGCAGGAGCGGCAGTTCCGTGGTCAGGTGCTCGATCAACTGATTCGCCAGCGGACCCTGGATCAGTACGCCCGCGAGGGCGGGCTCCACATCTCCGATAGCCAGCTGGATCAGCTGATCGTCTCGCTACCCGAATTCCAGGATCAGGATGGGCATTTCTCGGACGAGTTGTTCACCAATCGTCTGGCGCAGGCGGGGTATACCCCATCATCCTTCCGTCGCGAGCTTCGCGCGGACACCTTGCGTCGCCAGATTCAGCAAGGGCTCGCGGCCTCGGCCTTCCTGCTGCCGGCGGAAAAGGCGCGGTTGGCATCGTTGCAGCAGCAGCAGAGGACGTTCCGCTATGCGCAATTGACGGCTGCGGATCTTGATCAGCCGGTCGCGCCGAGCGATGCCGATCTCCAGCAGTATTACGATCAGCATCAACAGGATTTCCGCCGCCCGGCGCAGGTCAAGGTCAACTACCTGGTGTTGAATCAGGACGACGTGGCCAAGGATGTGGAGGTTACTGACGACCAGCTGCGTCAGGCCTATGAGCAGGCTCAGGCCGAAGCGCCGCGTGAGGTATCGCATATCCTGGTGACCTTTGGCGATGACCGCACGGAACAGCAGGCGCGCGAGCGTCTGACCGAGGTGCAGTCCAAGCTCGAGCAGGGCGCGGACTTTGCCGAGCTGGCGCGTGAATATTCCGATGATTCGTCGTCTGCCGACAGGGGCGGTGATCTCGGCGCGATCCAGAAAGGATTCTTCGGGGACGAATTCGACGATGCAGCGTTCTCGCTCGAGCCGGGGCAGGTTTCCAAGATCGTGCAGACCCAGTACGGGTTTCATTTGATCAAGGTGACAGGTGTCGATATTCCCTCTTTCGAGGATGACCGCGATGCGCTCACCGAGCAGGTGAAGCTCGAAAAATCCCAGTCGCTGTTCAATGAGCGAGTCCAGAAGCTGACCGACGAAGCCTATCAGGCGGATGATCTGACGACCGTTGCCGACGAACTGGGACTGACGGTTCAGACCAGCGACTGGTTCTCGCAGGATGCCGGCGGGGAAGGCGTGCTCTCCAATCCCGATGCCGCCGCCGCCGCGTTTTCTCCGGATGTGCTTGAGGACGGCTACAATAGCGACGTCATCGAGACCGACGATCAGCAGCGCGTGGTACTGCACGTCGTCGATCATCGCGATGCCAGCACGCTACCGCTCGAGGAGGTTCGTGATCAGGTCATGGCGGCGGTCAAGACCCAGCAGACCCGTCAGCAGCTGCTGGCGCGAGCTGCCGAGGTGCGGCAGTCACTGGAGAGTGGTGAAGCCGTGTCCGGTCTCAAATGGCAGCAGGCCGACAGCGTAGGCCGTGATGCCGATGGGGTGCCGGAGGCCATTCGTCAGGAAGCTTTCCGCCTCCCTCATCCCCAGCAGAATCAAGTGAGCTGGGGGCAGACGGATAGTCAGAACGGCGTTGCCGTTGTTGGCCTCGAGTCGGTGTCCTCCGGCGAAGCCAGTGCGGACGATGCAGACTTCGTAACGCGTCTGGCACAGCGCGTACAGGCGCAGATCGCCATCCAGGGGCTGAGTCAGACGCTACAGGATGAGGCGGACATCGAACGCAACTAGGGTGCGGGTGGCGCAATGAGCGCTGCTCCGACTTGATCCCGGGCAAAACCCTCCTAGGCTGAACGGCATGCCAACCGTAAGCCAGGAGGGTTTTTTCATGGCCGCTACGCGATATTTCGTGCTGATCAGGCACATGGCGGAAGTCGGCCGGACGGTATGAAACCGTGGTGACGAGCCTACTGTGTCGCGTGTTCCCAAGCCGTCAGAACCGCTATTGCCTGTTCACGAGTCTCACCGCATAGCTCGGGATCGTAATCGAAGCGATGACAGACCGCCGGGCGACGCGGATCGCCGAACAGTCGGCACAGGTTATCGTCATCTAGCTGGACGCAGCGGACCCCGGCAGCCTTGCCCGAAGGCATGCCGGGGATGGGCGAGGTGATCGAAGGCGCGATACAGCACGCGCCACAGCCGGCTCGGCAACGCATTATATTCCCTGGTCCCCGGCCGAGATGCCGCGACTTTCGGCGAGTGCGCCTTTATCGATTCCCTCGAACGCCTGTACCCGGATATGAGCACCGGTCGACAGCGCAATCTGCTTGGCGAGCCAGGCGGCAATGTTCTCCACGGTCGTAGGGGCGGGGAGGGTATGACAGCGCGCTTTCGGAAGATGAAGCTGGAACTGCCCTTGTGCCGAGCGGTAACGAACGCGCATGACATCATCTTGGCGACGGGGACCGACGATATCGGCCTCGTCGACAAGGTAGCCATTGTCCAGGCGTTGAGCCCAGAACCCTTCGAGTTCGGAGTCGCGTTGGCCATTGCGCCAGATTCTGAGATGCGAGCGGTGACCATGCGCAATGCGCTGACAGTTACCCTTGTGATGCTTGAGTCCGTGGCTGTAGCTATAGATCGCGCCATCGGCCAGCTCTTCACGCAGGCGAATGCGGATGGCCTCGACCCGGGGGGGCGGTCTTTTGCTAAGCTCGGTGCTGAGATGAGCGCCGAGCCGCTCCGCGGTAATTTCCCCCCAGGGGAACAGAGTGAAGCCCTGGCGCGGCGCGCGCAGCTCGAAGGGGAAGGGCAGCTCGGTTGCCATGTGCAAGCCTTCGCTGCACTCCTCGATCTTGACGCCTGCGGCCTGGGTCGGTACCAGCAGGGTGTGATCCAGGCCGGCGTCGAGACGCGCCTTGATCCAGGGTTTCACCTCGCCGAAGTCCAACAGCATGCCATCTTCCGCCAGCTCGCCGTCGAGCTCGACATCGACGTGCCAGCTCGCGCCGCTCAGACCGCGTTGAGGGGACCAGATCGAGGCATCGATATTGGTCAGGTTGTTCACGAACAGGGTCATCAATCGATTCCTGCAATCTTGTGTGTCTGCAGCGACAAGCGCCATTGGGGATGACGCATACAGTACTCGACGGTCGCTGTCATCGGGTTGGCGTCAGTGACGATAGCGCCCGGAGCCAGGTCCATCGGCTGCAGTAGGAAGTGGGTAAAATTCAATTCGGCGAAAGCCTCTGGGTCGACACCTGGCTGGGGGTGGATCAGCTTGAGTTCGTCGCCCTGGATCTGACGCAGCGTCGTATCGCTCTTGGGACTGACGCAGATCCAGTCGATGCCCTCGGGGGCCGGAAGCGTACCATTGGTCTCGACGGCGATCTCGAATCCTCGAGCGTGCATGGCATCGATCAGAGCGGTATCCAGCTGCAGGAGCGGTTCGCCGCCGGTGAAGACGACGTAACGCCGATGTCTGCCCGGGGCCGACACCGGCCACAGTCGCTCAAGATGCGAGGCCAGGGCGTCGGCGTCGCCGAACTGGCCGCCATTCTGGCCATCGGTGCCGACAAAGTCGGTATCGCAGAACGTGCACTGGCTGCGGGCGCGATCACGCTCCCGGCCAGACCACAGGTTGCAGCCGGTAAAACGGCAGAAAACGCTGGCGCGACCGGCTTGGGCGCCTTCTCCCTGCAGGGTGTAGAAGGCTTCTTTGACGCTATACATGCAGAATTCCGTACTGGGTTTGCCGGGCACAGGCGTCAAACGACGAGACGAGCTCTGGCGCCAGGTGTCGATGCAGGCGCTTGACGCTGGCGGCTTGTTTCAGGGCTTGGCATAGGGAAGCGGGTCAGTCATTCCCAGACTGGCAAACGCGTTGAGCCGCTCGCGACAGCTGCCGCACTCGCCGCAGGCGGTTTCCTGGCCCAGGTAGCAGGTCCACGTTTGCGCGTAATCCAGCCCCATTTCGAGTCCGTCGGCGAGGATCTGCGCCTTGTCGCTGTGCAGATAGGGCGCTTCGATTCTGACCGCCTCGAAGTTGGCGATGGCGGCAACATCGTTCATGCGATCGACGAAAGCCGGACGGCAGTCAGGGTAGAGAACGTGGTCTCCTCCATGCGCGCCGTAGAAGCAGATCGGCGCATCGATGTTGACCGCATGGCCGATCGCCAGCGACAGCAGGATCATGTTGCGGTTGGGGACCACGGTGTCGGCCAGATTGTCCGCCGCGTAGTCCGCCTTCGGCATGTCCCGATCGCTATCGGTCAGCGCCGAGTTGCCGATCAACTGATGGATGGCGCGGATATCGACGACCTTGTGCGAGACGCCCAGCTCGTCGCACACATGCCGGGCGACATCGAGTTCGCGGGCATGGCGCTGGCCGTAGTGGAACGACAGGGCATGAACGTCGTAGCCCTGGCGGATGGCACGATGCAGAACCGTATAGGAGTCCATGCCGCCGGAGTAGATCACGACGGCCGGCTGGGGCGTAGTATGGGGAGTCGGGGGTGTCATGCTATCAACCTGTGGCGAGACGAACGGTCTAGATCGTGAAAATGATTCTGGCGGAGACGCCAATGGCGGTCGTGCTCACGCTGTAAAAGCGCCTCTTTCACCGACCAGCGGCGTCAGAAAGCGCTGTCTCAACGCCTGCGGGGTCAGTTCCCCTGCGAGCAGATGAGTAAGCTTGCTATGCGCGGCTTCCGGCGTCATGTCGTCCGCCGAGAGAATGCCGATATCCTGGAGTATCCGACCCGACGCGTAGGTGCCGAGATGAACCGCGCCGAACGGACACTGGCTGACCGCGGTCATTACCTTGCCTTCTGCGCTGGCACGGGCCAGAACGCCCAGCAGCGCATCGTCCTCCGGCAGGTTCCCGCTTCCCCAGCACTCGATCACGACGCCTCGTATCTGGTCGTCGTTCAACCATCGGTCCACGTCTCGAGCCCGGATGCCGGGCCATAGCACCAGACGCAGGACGACGGGAGCTGGGTCGGTGAGGCACTCGAAGCGCGGCGCACCCGATGTGTCGTGGCAGCGGGCCGCGTAGATCACCGGAGCGTGGTCCACCATCTCGCCCAGTAACGGCCAGTTCGGACTTTCGAACCCCAAAGCATCCTGAGTGTACCATTTTCGCGTCCGGCATCCCCGCATCAGGTGACCACCGAAACTCACGCAGACCTCTCTCAGTTCCGCGCGCGCCGCGAATTTCAGCGACGCCTCGAGGTTGTCGAGCGCATCGCTGCCCTCCACGCCAAGCGGCTTCTGCGAGCCCGTGACGATGACCGGCTTGGCGAGGCCTTGAAGCTGAAAGGCCAGGCTGGAGGCGCACCAGGCGAGAGTGTCGGTGCCATGGAGCACCACGAATCCGGCGTAATCCTGATGGCGTCGGGCGATCAACTCTGCCAGCGCGGCCCAATCGGCCGGTGTCGCACTGCTCGAGTCGATCGGGTGGGGAGATTCCCAGACGACGTACTCGGGCAGGCTACCCTGCCGGCCGGGCGGCAACAGCGCCAGCGCGTTCGTCATTCGCGAACCGAAATCGCCGGCCGCGACCAGCCCCCGTTCGCTGCCGCGCATGCCGATGGTGCCCCCGGTGTAAATCACCAGGATCGGGAGCTCTTGTCGATCTGTCATGCTCATGAAGGGGCTACAGATCGTGACCAAGAATGACCTGGCAGATCGACGAGAAGGTCCGAGCCTCTGGCGGATGGTTGAGATCGACCCCGAGCGCGCGACTGATGTTGGACGCAGAGATGATGCCGCGAATTCTCGAGCCGCCATTGCCGTCCGGTTCGGTAATCAACACGTGCTGATCGCCCGATGTTTTCAGGGTCTCGACCAGATCGCCGACACTGGCATGAGAAACCTTGGCGTAGGAGAGAGAATGCAGCTCGCTGCGCGGCGTCTGGATCATTTCCGCGGTGACCTCATCGCGGCCGATCTGGTGTTTCTGCATGGCCAGCGTGATACGCCGCCCACCGAACAGCTCGCGGGCATTGACCACGCCGGTGAAATCCCCGCTGGCGTTGATCAGCATCAGCAACCGCACGCCGGCCTGCTTCATCGTCTCCAGAGCTTGAGGAATGGAGCTGCCGGTCGGCAGGGTATACGGATGGCTGACGCTGAAATCGGTCAGCAGCATGGCAGCGGAGCTTTCCAGCGTCACCGACTGCGTCTGGATCACTGGCTGTACGATACCGCTGACACCATCGAGGTTCTCCAGCGCCAGTGCCGAGAAATGGACTTTTGAAGGGTGGACTGTGTTGGCCATCGAGAGATCTCCCCAGGCTGATCAAAGTGTCGGTCGCGATTCGAGCGTCATCGGATCCCGACTGAAAGGTTAAAGGTATTGGCGTAGATCACCGCGTACGCTATCCAGGAAAGTGATGAAACGGGTATCACGCTCATCGTCCTGACGATCCGTACGGCAGCCAAGCTTCATGGTCTTCTGGACAAGAAGCTCGTCGTAGATATCCAGCGTGACCTTTTTCGGGCTTTCAGCGGAAGGTGTGATGTCACCCTCTTCCAGCGTGAAGGTCTCGAAGAGCGTGGCGCGGATGCGTGTGGTCCCGCCTTCTGCCAGCACTCGGCGTACGAACAGCCAGCCCTCGCAGGCCAGATTGTCGCCGTTGTCACGCTGGCGCTGGAACAGGGTGCGATAGCTCGCGCCCTCCTTGGCGGCTCGGTCCGCCATGCTGCGGTAGGCCTCGGTCACCCGGGACGCCATTGCGCCGGTATCTGCCAGCTTGCGCAGGGCCGCCTGATGTTCGCGTCCCAGCTGCTCCTGACGCTGAAAACGTTGCCAAGAGCGATAGTTGGCGTACAGGGAGTTCGCGTCCATGTTTTCTCCGGAGTGTGGCAAATTGTCGGTGGCCTATGATCGCCCATCCGGCGGCTGTCTGACCACCCAAGGTTGATCTTTCCGGGAACTGACGCGGTCAGAAAAAGAAGATCAGTCAACGCTAAAGTTTCGTTCCTGACAGCCGATCAGGAAACTACCATATTAATGTGCGTCTAATCGGCGCCTGCCGTTGCGATCGGCGTGTTACAAATTGCGCCAGGCAAAGAGAGGTTACATGGCTACCATATCGTCACTGGGGATCGGTTCCGGCCTGGATCTGAGCGGGTTGCTCGAGGACCTGGAAGATGCAGAAAAGGAAAAGCTCACACCGATCGTCTCCCAGCAGCAGAGTTACAAGACCAAGCTGTCTGCCTTCGGTGCGCTCGAGAGCTCCCTGAATGCGTTGCGTGATGCCGCGACCAAGCTGAGCGATCCCGAGACGTTCACGGCCGTCACCAGTTCGATGACCGGTGACTCCGTGACCGCGAGCACCACCGGCGATGCCGTGACGGGTCGATATCAGGTCAGCGTTTCTCAACTGGCGCAGGCGCAGTCACTAGCGTCCGGTGGTCACGCCAGCAAAGAGGACTCGCTCGCCATGGCGGGCACTTTGTCGATTTCCGTCGGTAGCGATTCCTTTGATGTGGATGTTGCTGATGGCGATTCACTGGAAGATCTACGTGATGCGATCAATGCGCAGAAGGGTGGGGTGACAGCATCCATCGTCAACGATGGTAGTGATACCCCTTATCGTCTAGTTCTCTCCTCCGATGCCACGGGAACAGATTCCCAAATCACGATCGACGGCGATAGCGATGCGCTCGACAGTGCATTCGGTTTCAACAGTACGGCGACCGGTGGGGGGGCGGGCTCTGATGGCATGACGGAGACCGTTGTCGCTCAGGATGCCGAACTGGAAGTCAATGGCATCTCTATAACCAGCCAGTCCAATACGGTCGAAGGGGCGCTCGAGGGCGTCACGTTCAACCTGACCTCGACGACGGAAGGGGCGGAAACGCTCAACGTGTCCAAGGACACGGAGTCGATGACCAAGGCCGTCAAAACCTTCGTCGACGCGTATAACAGCTTCCAGAGTACATCTGACAGCCTGACGTCCTACGATTCCGAGTCGGACACGGCTGGTGTGCTGCTGGGCAACTCGACCATGCGCAGCATCGAATCCAGGTTGCGCAGCGTCCTTAGCTACAGCGATAGCGAAGGGACATTCTCGATGCTCTCGGATATGGGTATCGAACGTCAGTTGGACGGTACGCTGAAAATCGACGACGACAAGCTCAGTGACGCGATCAAGAGCGATAGCGATGCGGTCAGCAAGTTTTTCGCCGGCACCGATGGCGAAAGCGGCCTGGTTGCCAGTATCGACGACACCATGGGGGCGATTCTCGATGACGGTGGTCTGCTGCAGACGGCGACGGATGGTATCGATACCACGCTTAGCCAGCTCGGCGATCGATACACGCGGATGCAGGATTCCATCGACGCCACGGTGGCCCGCTACCGAACGCAGTTCGCCAGTCTGGATTCGTTGGTGTCGCAGATGAACTCGACCAGTAGTTATCTGACTCAGCAGTTCGATGCCCTCAGCGCGCAGACCAAAAAGTAAGAGAGCGATATAGAGATGATGAATATCAGACGTGGTGCTGGGGCGTATGCCAGAGTCGGGGTCGAGTCCGCAGTGATGTCGGCAGATCCGCATCAATTGATCGTCATGCTTTTCGATGGCGCGCAGGCGGCGATCAACAGCGCTCGTCTGCACATGCAGGACGGCAACCGTTCGGCCAAGGGCCTAGCGATATCCAAGGCAATCGACATCGTCAACAACGGGCTGGCGGCGGCGCTGGATCATGACCGTGGTGGAGAGATCGCCGACAATCTGGGGCGCCTCTACGATTACATCGCGCGCCTGTTGTTGCAGGCCAATCTGCGTGACGATATTGCCCAGTTGGAACAGGCGGCGTCGTTGCTCGACGATATCGGTTCCGGCTGGCGTGAGCTTCGACACGTATCGGCCGAGTTGGCCTGAGGAGTATGAGCCCATGACGTCAGTCTCATCGGTCGTCGAGCAGTACCGCGATCTGCTGGAGGTCTCCGGCCAGATGCTGGCGCTGGCGCGTGAGCAACAGTGGGAGTCGCTCGTTCAGTGCGAGGCCGGTTATCTGGTCTCGTTGCAACGAGTCCGGGCATTGGATCTCGAGCACTCGCTGAGTGACGCCGAGCGTGAGGAGAAGCTCGAGCTGCTCGAGCAGATTCTGACTCAGGATGTCGAGACTCGCCGGCTACTGGATTCTCGGCGCGAGGAGTTGAGCCACCTGATCGGCAGTTCGCGCCGACAACAGGCGCTGGGGCAGGCCTATCAGGCCGGGAGGGGCAGCATAGCTTCGCGGCTGCGCTCGGTGCCGACCGACGATCGACCGTGAGCGGAATCACGCCGATACTCGACACGCTGCTGCATCAGGTTCTCGGCAAGCGGGTCGATCTGCCGGCCGTTCGGGATCAGCCGCTGCCGGTGTCGGCAGCGTCGTCGTCGGACGCCGTGCAACCCGCGCACAGCGACTCGAGGCTGAACCAGCAGGGGGGTGAGCGAATCGGCGCCGCGACTTTCGGCGTCGGGCGTCAAGGCGTATTTTCGCCACCTCCGGTTTCCGGGAGCGGCGCCGCCTCGACCCAACTGCACTTGAGCCATGCCGCGACGGACATCGCCGATATTCTCTCCCGTTTTCCTGCGACTCAGACCGCCTCGATTCGGCCAATGCTTTCGCTGCTGGTCCAATCCGGTGGTGGGGCCGACTCGTTGGCGACGGCGCTGTCGCAGAGCGTGCGCGAGAGCGGCGTCTTCTACGAATCCCATCTGCAGCGCTGGATGTCCGGTCAGTACCCGCGAGCCTCGCTGATGCGGGAGCCCCAGGCCTGGCTTAGCCTGACCTTTCGACCGTCCACGCCGACATCGTTGCTGTCGAATCCCGGATTCCCGCTTTGGATCGATGGCCGGACGGCGCCTCGTTCCGGAAGTGTACCGGGAACTGCTGGCGGGGCACCGGGGGGGCTCGGTGCAATCGCGTCGCCGACGAGCCGCGCCGCCGAAACCGCTGGGCCCATGCCTGCAGGTCGGCTCTCTTCATCCGTGCCGTCATCCGCTTCTGCAGGCAGTGGCGTCGACGGGCGGGCGCAGGCGATGATGGGGGCGGCCGAAGAGCAGCCTTTTTCGATGACCCGTGCTCATCAACTGTCCCAGTCATCCTCGGAGTCGCTCCAGTCGCTGGTACGACATCAGCTTGAACTGATCGCGGCGCCTAATCTGCGTTGGGAAGGTCAAGTGTGGCCTGGCGTACCCATGACGATGCTCCTGACCGAGCTTCCCGTGGATCGTCGCTTCGACGACGGCAGCGAAAGCGCCTTCGATCGTCCTGAGCGGGAGGGAGAAGGTCACGGCGGTGACTGGCGTGCCGAGGTTCAGCTTCGTCTTCCTTCGCTGGGGGTTATCGATATTGTCTTTCTGGCTCGTGGTGAGTCTCCACTGCAAGTGGAGGTCAATCCCGCCGATGAGGCAGCCCGAGCGCAGCTTCGCCAGGAGTTGACGCCATTGCGTGAACGGTTGGCGCCATTGGGCGCAAACGTGGAGCTGGCGGAGGGGGTGGCGGCGCATGAGTGACGAGGAGGGGGTGTCCGATTCACGTCGCCGGGCGGTTGCCCTGGCCTACAGTGGCGAGCGTACGGACGCGCCGAGGGTGGTCGCCAAAGGGTACGGAAACCTGGCCGAGCGTATTATCGAACTCGCCGATCAGGAGGGCGTCTTCGTCCACGATTCCCCTGAGCTGGTTGCACTTCTGATGCAGGTCGATCTCGACGCTCGTATCCCGGAGTCGCTCTATCAGGTCATTGCGGAACTGCTGGTGTGGATCGGCGAGATCGATAGTTCGATAGCGGCAGAAGTCGACGAATTGCGTTGATTGGGTCCGCGACCATTCAACGATCATGTGTTTTCGTGTATCCCGCCTTGGTCACGCTTCTCGTAACCTGTGTATTCCTGTAAATGATGAGATGTCAATATTAGTAACAATATCATCACTTTAATTTGGTAATGATGGCTACAGGTTTAAAGGGATTCGTTACGGCTCTATATATTTAGTAACAAAACTTGCTTTTTTTCATCAAAAAGTCGCAAAATGCCTCCATCATAAAGTACTGATGTAGCCAGCAGGATGGCTGCAGACGACCGGAGCATTCGATTAACGGATGCCAATAAAACCATGCGCGGGGAATCCAAATCATGCACTCGAACAGTCTTTTGGACGACATCCAGGACCTCAACCTGTCCTATCTTCTGCTCGTTCAGCGTCTGCTCAACGAAGATCGCGAGTCGGCGATGTTCCGGCTGGACCTGAATGCCGACCTGGCCAATGTCATCTCTGGCCTGTCGATCAAACAGTTGACCCAGCTATCGCGGACCAACCAGCTGCTCTGCAACTTGCGCTTCACCGATGCCGACAAGTTGAACCTGCTGATTCACAATCCGCGTGCTCAGGGCCTCGAGCAGACCCATGCCTCGTTGCTGATGGCGGGTTCGAATCGCGCTCGATCTGCTGCGCAGCGGGGGAACTGAGCCATGGCGGACAAGAGCCTCGTCGCCGAAATGCTTCAAGTGCAGTTGGCGATAGAACTGATCGAGCTGGGCGCGCGCCTACAGGTGCTCGAGACAGAGACCGACCTGAGCCGCGGTCGCTTGATCAAGTTATACAAGGAAGTCAAAGGGATGTCGCCGCCCAAAGGGATGCTGCCATTCTCGGCAGACTGGTTCATCACCTGGATGCCGAATATTCATTCGTCGCTGTTCTACAACATCTACCGCCGTCTCAATGGCGAGCTGGGGTGCGCGCGGATGCCGGCATTCGTCAAGGCCTATCGCCTCTATCTCGAGCAGGTCGAACTCGATGGCGCCGAGCCCACCCTGGGTTTGACACGGGCCTGGACGCTGGTGCGCTTCTTCGAGAGCGATCTGTTGCAGCTCTCCCGGTGCAAGGGGTGCCATGGCGATTTCGTGGCCCACGCGCATAGTCCTCTGCATGATTACGTCTGCGGCATCTGCCAGCCGCCGTCGCGCGCGGGCAAGACGCGCAAGGCCAAGGCGGCGGCACCTGTCAGGCGTACGTTCACGCCCGTCGAGATGCCGCTGGTACGCCGTCTGGCCGTGTAGTTCGGCGATATCTTTCGAAGCGGGCCTCCATGGCCCGCTTTTTCATGTCTGCGTTATTTTTTCTTTCCCCATCCGTGTCGCGGCATCAAGTCGGCTGTGTCGTTGTCGACGAATCACGCTTTTCTGATATTTCTACCCTCAAGGGTGATGGTCCCGCTGCCGATACAGTCATCAGGTTCGCCACGCACTGTCATCGGGAGCATTTACGTGCTGATTCTATTGGGCTACATCATCGTCTTGGGTAGTGTGTTCGGTGGCTATGTCGCCATTGGCGGCCATCTTGGCGCTCTGGTACAGCCGGCCGAGTTCGTGATGATCATCGGCGCTGCAATCGGCGCCTTCGTGTGCGCCAACAATGGCAAGGCGATCAAGGCAACATTGCGATCGTTTTCCAAGCTCAAGCGTACCAAGCGCTACAACAAGATGATGTACATGGAGCTGATGGCGCTTCAGTACAGACTGCTCACCAAGGCGCGCCGCGATGGCATGTTGGCGATCGAACGCGACATCGATTCGCCTCAGGACAGCGCCATCTTCGCCGATTATCCGACGATTCTGTCGGATCCCATGATCATGGGATTTCTGACCGATTATCTGCGCCTGATGGTCAGCGGCAACATGGATCCGTTCGAGATCGATGCCTTGATGGAGCACGAGATCGAGACCTTCCAGCATGAAGCGGAGCTGCCGGCGCACTCGCTGACGGCCGTCGGCGATGGGCTTCCCGCCTTCGGTATCGTGGCCGCCGTCATGGGTGTGGTGCACGCGCTGGGTGCGGCTGATCAGGGTGCCGGTGTGATGGGACAGATGATTGCACAGGCGCTGGTCGGCACCTTCGTCGGGATCCTGCTGGCCTACGGTTTCGTGACGCCCGTGGCACATCGCATCAACCTCCAGGTTGGAGAGGCGACCAAGATGCTGCAGTGCATCCGCGTCACGCTGATGGCCAGCCTCAACGGACTGGCGCCGCAGTTGGCAGTGGAATTCGGCCGTAAAGCCCTGTTCACCGCCATCAGGCCCTCGTTCAGCGAGCTCGAAGAACACGTGCGCTCCAGCGGACAGACGTTGCGCGGCACGGGGACGGATGGTCCATGAGTAGCGGGGGTGAGCGTCGCCCGCTGGTCATCAAGCGCAAGCGGGTCCAGGCAGCAGGGCACCACGGCGGCTCGTGGAAGATCGCCTACGCCGATTTCATGACCGCGCTGATGGCACTGTTCCTGGTGTTGTGGATCCTCTCCACGGCCACGCCAAGCCAGCTGGAGCATATCGCCGAGTACTTTCGTACCCCGCTGGCGGTGGCCCTGACCGGTGGAGACAAGTCGACGGCAAGTACCAGCGCCATACCCGGGGGCGGTGACAATCCCACCAAGACCGACGGGGAGGTACGCCGGGTGAATGTCCGCGAACAGACTCGATCGAGCGACGAGCAGCGTAATCTGCGTCAATTGCGTGATCGCCTCCAAAGTGTCATCCAGAGCGACCCGCAACTGAGGGAGCTCAGCTCGCAGCTAAGGATGGACTTCTCACCGGAAGGATTGCGCGTCCAGATTGTCGATAGTGACAAACGGCCGATGTTCGAGCTCGGCAGCGATCGGCTCGAGCCCTACATGCAGAAGATTCTTCGCCGAATCGCGCCCGTGCTCAACGAGATGCCCAACCCGATCAGTATTAGCGGTCACACTGACGACCTTCCGTATGCCGGCGGAGAGAAAGGCTACAGCAACTGGGAGCTGTCAGCCGATCGTGCCAACGCCTCGAGACGTGAGCTGACGGCCGCGGGTCTGGACCCTGAAAAACTGTTGAGGGTGGCGGGCATGGGCTCGCGTGTCACGCTACCGAATACCCTCCCCAGCGACGACATCAACCGTCGCATCAGTATCGTGGTGCTGGATAACCGCGCGGCTCGAGCCATCGAACAGCAGGAGCAGGCGCCATTTCCCGCAGCCGATCCGGCCCCTGTCGCTGGAGTCGGCAGGGAAGGCATTGACGTCAAGGTTGCCGAACAGGATTCAGCTGGATGATGAACACAGGATCATGCCCTTCTAGTAGGGCTTCTATGGCGGGTGCTCATGGACATTTCTGACTTTTACGACACGTTCTTTGAAGAAGCCGAAGAATTATTGGCGGATATGGAACGCTTGCTGCTGGATCTGGATGTCGACGACCCGGATGTCGAGGAGCTCAACGCGATCTTCCGGGCCGCACATTCCATCAAAGGCGGGGCAGGCACCTTCGGGTTTACCGTCTTGCAGGAAACGACTCATCTGCTGGAAAACTTGCTGGACCATACCCGGCGTGGCGAGCTCAGTCTTCGACGGGATATCGTCGACACGTTTCTGGAAACCAAAGATATGCTTCATGACCAATTGGACGCCTACCGTAACGGCGGTGAACCCGATGCCGAGGCGTTCGAAAGGATTTCACGTGTTTTGCAACAGATGGCGCTGGATGAGCTGGGTCAGCAGCAAGCGCTGACCCAGGCGCCTCCGGTCGATAAGGCACCTGCGCCAGCGCCGGCGGTGAGCACGCCTGTTCAGTCCGAACTCGAGCCGGCCATGCAGGCGGTCGAGGAGGGCAAAGGGCAGCGGCTATCGATCACGTTGACGGGTGTCAGCGACAAGGATCGCGCCTTGCTGGTCGAGGAGCTTGAGCATTTCGGGACGATGGTGTCCCAGTCGGGCGATACCGAGCGCTATCAGGTAACGCTGGACAGCTCGGAATCGAAGGACGATATCGAAGCCGTGCTCTGCTTCATTATCGAGCCGGAACAGCTGTCGATCGAAGTCGCTGCGGCGCCTGCGGTGGCGGCCAGCGCGACGGCGGAAACGCCCGTGGCAGAAGCTCCAGCAGAGAGCGCTTCCGGGCCAGCGGAAGCATCGACGGTGCCGACGGCGGAAGCCGTTTCGGATCCGGATAGCGCTGCACCCAAAGCCGAATCTGCCCCGGCTCGCCCTGCTGGCAAGGCGGGCGGGAAAGCCGCGAAGGGCAGCGAGTCCAGCACGATTCGGGTGCCGGTCGACAAAGTGGATCAGATCATCAATCTGGTCGGCGAGCTGATCATCACCCAATCCATGCTCGAACAGACGGCCAGTGACCTGGATATCGTTTCCCATGGACCCTTGGTCAACGGGATGAATCTGTTGCAGCGCAACGCTCGGGATCTGCAGGAAGCGGTGATGTCGATCCGCATGATGCCGATGGATT
The DNA here is from genome assembly GCF_003206035.1 of Salinicola sp. CPA57. Taxonomy (NCBI): domain Bacteria; kingdom Pseudomonadati; phylum Pseudomonadota; class Gammaproteobacteria; order Oceanospirillales; family Halomonadaceae; genus Salinicola; species Salinicola sp. CPA57. The sequence goes on along the minus strand of NZ_PZJR01000003.1, from coordinate 599,869 downwards.
ATGTCTTCAGCCGCTTCCCGCGTCTGGTCCGCGACCTGGCCGCCAAGCTGGGCAAGGACGTCGAGCTGGTGACGGAAGGCAAGTCGACCGAGCTCGACAAGAGTCTGATCGAACGCATCATCGACCCGTTGACGCATCTGGTACGCAACAGTCTGGATCACGGCCTGGAGCCTCGCGAGAAGCGAGAAGCTGCCGGCAAGCCGACGACCGGGCGCCTGACCCTTTCTGCCCAGCATCAGGGCGGCAATATCCTGATCGAAGTGATCGACGATGGCGCCGGGCTCAACCGCGACAAGATCCTGGCCAAGGCCAGATCGAGCGGCATCGCCGTCACCGATACCATGAGCGATGACGACGTCTGGCAGTTGATCTTCGCGCCGGGCTTCTCCACCGCCGAGCAGGTCAGCGACGTGTCCGGGCGTGGCGTCGGCATGGACGTCGTGAAACGAAACATTCAGGAGATGGGCGGTCACGTCGAGATCCTGAGCAAGACCGGACAGGGAACGACGACGCGTATCGTGCTGCCGTTGACGCTGGCGATCCTGGACGGGATGTCCATCCGCTGCGGCAGGGAAACCTTCCTGCTGCCGCTCAACGCGGTGCTGGAGTCGTTGCAGCCGCAGCCGGAGGATATCTACTCCATGGCGGGCGACGATCAGCTGCTCAAGGTGCGTGACGAGTACCTGCCGATCATCGCGTTACACCACGCGCTGGATGTGACCGACGCCAAGACCGAATTGACCGAAGCCATCGCGGTCATCGTCCAGGGCGAAGGCCGCCGCTACGCCTTGCTGGTCGATGACCTGGTCGGTCAGCAACAGGTCGTGGTCAAGAATCTCGAAACCAATTATCGCAAAGTGCCGGGGATTTCCGCCGCTACCATTCTCGGCGATGGCAGCGTTGCCCTGATTCTCGATATCGCCGATCTTCATCGTCTCGACCGACGCAAGTCGCAGCAACGACACGAGGCGAAACGCCAACACCTACATGAGGTATCGCTAGTATGAGTCCGCAAGCGAGCACAGATGCCCTCGTCAACGACGCAGCGAGCAGTGAATATCTGGTTTTCTCTCTGGGCGACGAGGAGTATGCCGTCGATATCCTCAAGGTGCAGGAGATTCGCGGCTACGAAAACGTCACCCGGATTGCCAACGTGCCTGAGTTCATCAAGGGGGTCACCAATCTGCGCGGGGTGATCGTGCCTATCATCGATCTCAGGCTGAAGTTTCATCTCGACAAGGTCGAATACGGCGGTCAGACAGTGGTGATCGTGGTCAACGTCGATGACCGGATCGTCGGCATCGTGGTCGATGGTGTTTCGGACGTCATGAGTCTGGCACCGGATCAAATCAAGCCCGCGCCGGAGTTTGGTGTCACGCTCTCGTCCGATTATCTGAGCGGCATCGGCAGCCTGGAAGACCGCATGCTGGTGCTGGTCGACATCGAGAAACTGCTGACCCACGAAGAGATGCAACTGGTCGAGCGCACCGCAGAGAGCGCCTGATTTCAGACCGGATAAAGGTATGACCAACCGCGGCTTCGGCTGCGGTTTTTTTATGGCCGGACTCGGCGCCAGTTTTTGAGACTTTGGTCTAATAAAGATAAAGGTAATCGATCTGTAAGCCGATAAGGAGAGAGTCGCGCTAGGTCAATAAGCTCATGGGAGCGGGCGTGGCGCCTATCAAGCAATCTTTCGAGCAATCCGGGTGAAAATGCCATGCTGAATTTCCGTGAGTGGACGATGCGTCGCAAGTTATGGACCACGTTGGGGTTGATGTGGGTGGGTCTGATTCTGGTGGCGGGGTGGTCGCTCTATTCGATGCGGGAAAATCTCCTGGAACAGCGCATACAAAGCCTGCAGTACTTCATCGGTAGTGCCAAGCAGCTGGTCGACAGTTACGTCAGCGATGCGGAAAGTGGCGAGTTGAGTGAAGCGGACGCCAAACAGCAGGCCCGCCATGCGCTCTCCAATATGGGATTTGGCGCCGATGGCTACATTTTCGTGTTCGACTCCAACCTCGAGGTCGTCGAGCATCCGCGACGCGCGGTGGGTGACAGCATGCGGGATTATCAGGATCCCAACGGCGTCTATCTCTATCGGGAGATGTTAGCTGCCGCCCAGCAGCCCGGCGGCGGGCTCGTTCATTACGCCTCGCGGCGCAGTGAGGGTGGCGAGATGTACGACAAGCTGAGCTACGTCATGCGGGTGCCGCAGTGGGACTGGCAGATCGCCACGGGCGTCTATGTGGATGATATCGATGCCGTGCTCGCTGATGGCGCCGTCGTTTATCTCGCGCTCATCGCGGCGATCGGCACGCTGCTGTCACTGATCGTCGCCTGGGTCATCCGTAACGTGCTGAGCCGGTTGGGCGGTGACCCGGCGCACGCTCGCAACAGTATCCAGAAAATTGCCGAGGGGGATTTTTCCCAGGCGCTGGTGCTCAAGTCGAAGGACACCGATAGCCTGCTTTTCGCGATAGAGAGCATGCGTCAAGGCCTCTCCCGGACGTTTGCCGATGTCCGAGCCAGCGCTGAGTGGGTCAACGTTGGTGCCGGCCAGATCGCCAGCGGTAACCAGGATCTGGCGGTACGTACCGATCAGCAATCCGCCGCCATCGTCGAAACGGCCTCCAGCATGGAGCAGCTGACCCAGACCGTTCGTCACAATGCCGACAACGCGGAAACCGCCACCAAGGCTGCAGCGCAGACCCGGCAGCGTGCGCAACAGGGCGGCGAGATGATGCGTGACATCGAGACCACCATGGCACAGATCCAGGACGGTTCACGCCAGATGGCGGAAATCGTCGACATGATCGACAACATCGCCTTCCAGACCAACATTCTGGCGTTGAACGCTTCCGTCGAAGCTGCCCGTGCCGGCTCGGCAGGGCGAGGCTTTGCCGTCGTCGCCGAAGAGGTTCGCAATCTGGCCAGTCGCAGCGCGGATGCCTCTCGAGAGATTCGCAAGTTGATCACCGGCTCGGGCGAGCAGGTGAACAGCGGCGCCACGCTGATCGAGCAGGCGGGTCGCGCCATGGAAGAGATCGTTTCTTCGGTGGCCAGCGTCAGCGGCTTGATGGAAGAGATCGCCAATGCCTCGCGCGAGCAACGCAGCGGTATCGAACAGGTCAATCAGGCGATCACGGAGCTCGATCAGGTCACCAGCCAGAACGCCGCCCTGGTGCAGCAGACCGCCAATGCCTCGCAGTCGCTGGTGAGTCAGGCCCAGAAACTGGAGTCGGCGCTGGAGCACTACCGCGTTGCGGCAGGAGACGGGAGCAGTGAGGCAGGGCTGACGCAGTGGCGCCCCAGCGCCGATCGCGCACACCAGCGTCTGGAGCAGCCAGCCTGAGTGGATGAGGTTTCGGAGATATCAAGAGTGTGATCCAGCGGCCGATAAGTGTCCGCAGTGATGACGTTTGAACCGCCCCATGCCCGCTGGCGAATCGCGAAGGGGCATAACAACACCAGGGATGCTGCGATGCGAAACAATCAGCCTGTGAACGATCAGGAATTCGTGATAGGCGACTCGGATTACCTGATCTCGCGAACCGACCTGAAAGGCCGGATCACCTACGCCAATCCGGCCTTCGTCAGGGTCAGCGGGTTCAGTCGTGAAGAGCTGATCGGCGCGCCTCATAACCTCGTCCGTCACCCGGACATGCCGTCGGCGGCCTTCGCGAATCTGTGGCAGACGCTGGAGAACGGCGAGAACTGGTCGGGGGTCATCAAGAATCGGCGCAAGGATGGATCGCATTACTGGGTTCAGTCGACCGTCACCCCGATCGTCGAAGACGGCAAGATCGCGGGTTATACGTCGGTCAGGGTCAAGGTTGCCGACAAGCCGCGTCGGCTGGCGGAGAAGCACTATCCGCAGTTGCTGGCGGGGCGCAAGCGTGGTGTCAGGCTCGATCACGGCGTGCTGAAGCCTCGTGGTCTGTTGCCGACGATCCGGCGTGTCAGCCTGCGCTCGCTGAAAGGCCGGTTGATCTCGATGATGGTGCTGGCGCTGGTCGTGCTGGCAGGCAGTGGCGGCGTCTCGTTGTATGCCCTGCATGAAGACGGGCAGCGATTGCAGCAGTTGACGGTCAACGGTCTGGAGGATCTGGCTCGACTGCAGAAGATCGATCAGTTGATGTCCAAAGGACGAGACCTGGTCGACAAGCCGGTCAGCAATCCGATGGCGGCCGATCTGGCGCCGATCAACGAGCAGGTCGATGCCCTCATTGCCGAGCTGGATAGCACCTGGGATGCCTACTATCAGAATCGTCCGGTCAACCAGACCGCCGCGGCAGACACCTTTGCCGCCGACCTTCAGCAATACCGTGATGAAGGCCTGAAAGGCGTGATGTCCGCGCTCAATGCGGGTGATTTCTATCAGTCCTACGTGGCCTACAACGACGTGCTGGGGGCCAACAGCGACAAGATCAGCAGTGACCTGAATGTTTTGGTCGAAGCAAAACGTCAAAGCGGCGCGGACATGGCGATCAGCGCTGCGGCGTCCCAGCGCACCACGATGATCATCCTGATATCGCTGCTGGCGACAGGGGCCATTCTGCTGTTCATCGTGGGGTTGACCACGATTCGCGCCACGCTCAAGCCGGTTCGCGAAGCCTTGGACTTCTCGCTGCAGATCGCGTCGGGCAATCTCGGTGCCACACTCAAACAGCGCAGCCATGATGAAGTCGGCCGCCTGATCGGTGCGCTCAACAGCATGCGCCAGAGCCTGGGCACGATCGTCGGTGACGTCAATTCGAACGTGGCGGTGGTTGCCCCGGCGACGCGGGACATCGCCCGAGGTAACGAGGATCTCTCCTCGCGTACCGAGCAGCAGGCGGCATCGCTGGCCGAGACCGCGAGCAGCATGGAGCAGATGACCGCAACGGTGAAGCAGAATGCCGACAACGCCCGTCAGGCCAGCCAGCTTGCCGGAGGGGCGACGGATACGGTACGCCGAAGCGGTGAAGTGATGGGGCAGGTTGTCGGTACCATGGGGCGTATCACCGACAGCTCGCGCAAGGTCGCGGATATCGTCGGTGTCATCGATTCGATCGCCTTCCAGACCAATATTCTGGCGCTGAACGCCTCTGTCGAAGCAGCGAGAGCCGGCGAACAGGGCCGCGGATTTGCCGTGGTGGCCGGAGAAGTGCGCAATCTTGCCAGCCGCAGTGCCGACGCCGCCAAGGAGATCCGCAATCTCATCGACAGCTCCACGCAGGAAGTGGGACACGGTGCCGACCTGGTGCGTCAGGCCGAAGGGTCGATCAGCGAAGTCGTCAGTGCCGTGACGCGTGTCAACGACATCATCAACGAAATTTCCGCGGCCTCCGAAGAGCAGACCAGCGGTATACAGCAGATCAGCCAGGCCGTCGCGCAGATGGACCAGGTGACTCAGCAGAATGCCGAGCGGGTGCAAACCGCCGCCTCCGCGGCGGAGCTTCGTGCCAGTGTCGAGCACCTGACCACGTCCATTGCCGTTTTTCGTCTGGCGGGTAGCGGCGAGGAGCGAGTGGCTGGTACCGCCAGTCGCGAGTCAAAGGCGCGCATCGACGTCCAGCCCCGGCATCAGCTAGCCAAAACAGCAGCGACGTCTCCGGCCTCCGACCGTCGCGTGATAACGGATGACAACGAGGAGTGGGAGGCATTTTGAAAGCCGAGACAGCGATGTTTTCAGGTCCGGGGTCGGGCGATGGAGCCAGTGACAATGCCATGCGCTTTACCCGAGACCTCGACTTCACTCCACGTGATTTCGAACGGGTGCGGGATCTCATCTACCGTCGTGCGGGTATCGTGATGGCGGAAAACAAGCGGGAGATGGTTTATAGCCGCTTGGCCAAGCGACTGCGGCTGCATGGCATGAGTCGATTCGGAGAGTATCTGGACAGGCTCGAGACGCGCGCCGAGTCCGAGGAGTGGGAAGCGTTCACCAACGCCTTGACCACCAACCTGACGGCGTTCTTTCGCGAAGCCCACCATTTTCCGGTGCTGGCCGAGGAAATACGCCGCCGGGGTAGCGGGATCAAGATCTGGTGTGCCGGCGCATCGACGGGAGAAGAACCCTACTCGTTGGCGATGACTGTCAGGGAAACGCTGGGCGCTGCGGCGTCTCAGGTCAAGATCCTGGCCACGGACATCGATACCGAAGCGTTGAATACCGCCCGTGCCGGTGTCTATTCCCTGGAGACGGTGGAGAAGCTCGGCGAGGCGCGCTGTCGACAGTTCTTTCAGCGCGGCAGCGGTACTCGTGCCGGCAAGGCACGGATTCGTCCGGAACTGGCAGCGATGGTCGATTATAGGCAGCTCAATCTCGTCACGGGATCATGGTCGATCAACGGCCCCTTCGACATCATTTTCTGTCGTAACGTGATGATCTATTTCGATCGGGAGACGCAGACCAATATCCTGCGTCGTTTCGCATCCCAGATGAAACCGGATGGCTTGCTGTTTGCGGGCCACTCCGAGAACTTTTCCTTTCTGAGCCAGGCTTTTCGATTGAGGGGGCAGACCGTTTACACCTTGGCACCGCCTTCGTCGCTGACGGTCTCGGACGTCTCGCGCTAGGAGTGAACGGTGAACCCGAAAATCAGAGTACTTTGTGTCGACGATTCGGCCCTCATTCGTGACTTGATGACCAAGATCATCGATTCCCAGCCAGACATGACCGTGGTCGCCACGGCGCCGGACCCGCTCGTCGCTCGCGATCTGATCAAGAAGCACAACCCCGACGTGTTGACGCTCGATGTCGAGATGCCTCGCATGGACGGGCTGGATTTTCTCGAACGCTTGATGCGGCTGCGTCCGATGCCGGTCCTGATGGTCTCATCCCTGACCCGGCGCGGCTCCGAGATTACGCTGCGCGCGCTGGAGTTGGGCGCTGTCGACTTCGTGGCCAAGCCGGAAGTCGGGATCCGCGAAGGGATGATGGAATACGCCGGCATGATTGCCGACAAGGTTCGCGCTGCGGCGCAGGCGCGGCCTCGCCGTCAGGGCCTGATGGCCGAGCCTTCAGCGCCGCGTGAGGCGCTGAAGGCGCCGATGCTGTCGAGCGAAAAGATCATCATCATCGGCGCCTCGACAGGGGGAACCGAAGCGATTCGTCAGGTCATCGAACCGTTGCCGGCCAACAGTCCTGCGGTACTGATCACCCAGCACATGCCGGGAGGCTTCACGCGCTCGTTCGCCGAGCGGCTCGATCGTCTTTGCCGGGTCACCGTCAAGGAGGCGGAAGCGGGGGAGCGGGTGCTGCCGGGGCATGTCTATATCGCGCCGGGAGACTGGCACATGCGTCTGACGCGCTCGGGAGCGAACTACGTGATCGCGCTGGATGATGGACCGCCCGTCAATCGCCACCGACCTTCGGTCGATGTGCTGTTCGATTCGGCTGCCAGCTGTGCCGGCCGTAACGCGCTGGGTGTGATTCTTACCGGGATGGGACGTGATGGCGCCACCGGGCTTCTGAAGATGCGCCAGGCGGGCGCTCATACGGTGGCCCAGGACGAGGCAAGCTGTGTCGTATTCGGCATGCCCAAGGAGGCGATCGCGCTGGGTGGGGCGACAGATGTCATCGCCCTGAACGACATTGCCGGCCACCTGGTTCAGCAGATGCACCTGTCAGGGCGCGCCCAACGCGTCTAGGTCGCGGGGATCATCAGTACCTATAAAGCGAGCGAGCTGGCTGCCGATAATCTCAGCATGCTTGCCCAACGATTCGAAGAGGAAAGACGATGGCTGACAAGAACATGAGCATTCTGGTAGTGGACGATTTTCCGACCATGCGTCGGATCGTCCGCAGTCTGCTCAAGGAACTCGGATTCGAGAACGTGGAAGAGGCCGAGGACGGTCAGGAGGCCTTGACCAAACTGCGCGCCGGAGGCTTCGAATTCGTGGTGTCCGATTGGAACATGCCCAATCTCGATGGCCTGGAAATGCTCAAGGAAATCCGCCAGGATCCCAAGCTTTCGTCGCTCCCGGTGTTGATGGTGACGGCAGAGGCCAAGAAGGAAAATATCATCGCGGCGGCCCAGGCTGGCGCCAACGGCTATGTGGTCAAGCCGTTCACCGCAGCGACACTCGAAGAGAAGCTCAACAAGATTTTCGAGAAACTGGGCAAGTGACACCTATGGAGGGTAGATCATGAGTGGTGCCAACCCTCAAGGCAGCGTGATGGAAAGCGTGGCTCCGGACGATCTGATTCGCCGCATTGGCCACCTGACCCGCATGTTGCGCGAGAACATGCGTGAACTGGGGCTGGACAAGGAGGTGGAGAAAGCGGCACAGGCCATTCCCGACGCCCGCGATCGACTCAGCTACGTTGCTTCGATGACCGAGCAGGCGGCGGAACGTGCGCTCAACGCGATCGATCACGCCCAGCCGCTGCAGAATGCACTCGAGAGCGAAGCGAACGATCTCGACAAGCGCTGGGACGCGTGGTTTGCCGAGCCCAAGGCGCTGGACGAAGCCAAGACGCTGGTCAAGGATACTCGCTCCTATCTGCAGGCCGTGCCCGAGCGCACCGGCGCCACCAACGCTCAGCTGCTCGAGATCATGATGGCGCAGGATTTTCAGGATCTGACGGGGCAGGTCATCAAGAAGATGATGGACGTGATCCACGAGATCGAGCAGCAGCTGGTTCAGGTGTTGATCGATAACGCCCCGGAAGGAACCGAGCGGAGAGAGCACGCCAACCTCGCGGCTGCCCAATCCAGCTCGCTGCTCAATGGTCCGCAGATCAATCCGAAAGCTGTCGATGTCGTCAGCAATCAGGATCAGGTCGACGACCTGCTGGACAGTCTAGGGTTCTGATTCGCACGAAGACGCCCCCCGCGACGCTTCCCTCTGTGTCGCCCCCCGAAATAGCAGGGTGTTCATCCTGCTATTTCTCCCTTTGATATTGCCCCTCTCCCAGCAGAATAGCGCTCAAGATTTCATCCCCGACCGTGGCGGAGTGCGCGCTTGGCCGAGCAGAACGACAGCGACCAGGAAAAGACAGAACCGGCGACGCCCAGGCGAATCGAGAAAGCGCGCGAGGAGGGGCAGGTCGCGCGGTCGCGCGAGCTCGCCACCTTTCTGCTGCTGGTCAGCGGCGTGCTGGGTCTGTGGGTCATGGGCAACAACCTCTATGACGAGTTGAGTATCGTCATGGAGCAGGCTTTTCTCTTCGATCATGGGCTGGCGTTCGACAGCGCCCGCATGCTGAGTCATGTCTGGCTGATGGGGCAACACACGCTGATCGCGCTGCTGCCGCTGTTCCTGCTGTTCACGGTCGCGGCGATTCTGGGGCCGACGATGCTGGGTGGCTGGCTGTTGTCCGCGAAATCACTGCAACCTCAGTTGAGCAAGCTGAACCCGCTCAAGGGTTTGAAACGCATGTTCTCGACCCAGGCGTTGGCGGAATTGGCCAAGGCCATTGCCAAGTCAGTGCTGGTGGGCGGCGTTGGTGTCACGTACCTATGGTCGCAACGCGACACGCTGCTCGAGCTGATGGAAATGCCGATTCAACAGGCGCTGGCTACGGCCATGCGGCTGGCGGCCATCGGCTGTGCGCTGATCGTGACATCGCTGTTGCTGGTCATACTGATCGACGTTCCCTATCAGATATGGAGCCATAACAAGAAGCTGCGGATGAGCCGCGAAGACATTCGTCAGGAACACAAGGAGAGCGAGGGCGACCCGCACGTCAAGGGCCGCATTCGTCAGCAGCAACAGGCGATGGCCAGACGGCGGATGATGAGCAAGGTGCCGACCGCCGACGTGATCGTGACCAACCCGACTCATTATGCGGTCGCGCTGAGCTACCAGCAGAACTCGATGTCCGCCCCTCTGGTCGTGGCCAAGGGGGCGGATCACGTGGCGGCCAAGATCCGCGAGCTCGGCGACGAGAACCGCGTGCCGCGGCTAGAGGCCCCGCCGCTGGCGCGCGCGCTCTATCACCACGTCGATCTGGAACAGGAAATACCCGGCGATCTCTATACCGCGGTTGCCGAAGTTCTGGCTTGGGCATTTCGCCTCAAGCAGGTCGAGACCGAAGGCGGTGACGTGCCGCAGCCCCCGCGCGACCTGCCCGTGCCGCCAGCCCTCGACGAGCCGGCATCGGATTCATCCAAGGAGAGTGAATGAACGCGCTCAGCCAGTGGTTCGGTCATCGCAAATGGCCGGCAAACAACCAGTTCAAGATCCTCGCTGGCCCTGTTCTGATCATCATGATCCTGAGCATGATGATCTTGCCGTTACCGCCATTCGCGCTCGATCTCTTTTTCACTTTCAATATCGCGCTGTCGATCATGGTCCTGCTGGTCAGCATGTTCACGGAAAAGCCGCTGGATTTCGCGGCCTTTCCGGCAGTGCTGCTGTTCTCGACCCTGCTACGCCTGTCGTTGAACGTGGCCTCGACCCGAGTGGTGCTGATGGACGGCCACGAGGGGGGCGATGCCGCGGGCAAGGTGATCGAGGCGTTCGGCGAGTTTCTGATCGGCGGCAACTTCGCCGTCGGTCTGGTGGTGTTCCTGATTCTGGTCGTCATCAACTTCATGGTCATCACCAAAGGTGCCGGGCGAATTGCCGAGGTGGGGGCGCGGTTCACCCTGGACTCCATGCCGGGCAAGCAGATGGCGATCGACGCCGATCTCAATGCCGGTCTGATCGGCGAGGAAGAGGCCCGCCGGCGCCGTACCGAGATCAATCAGGAGTCGGAGTTCTTCGGCTCCATGGATGGTGCCAGCAAGTTCGTCCGCGGCGACGCCATGGCGGGTCTGTTGATCATGGTGATCAACCTGATCGGCGGATTGATGATCGGTGTGGCCCAGCACGGTCTGCCGTTTGGCGAGGCCGTGAAGACCTATACCTTGCTGACGGTAGGTGACGGCCTGGTCGCCCAGATTCCGGCGCTGGTGATCTCGACGGCGGCAGGTGTCACGGTGTCTCGCGTCAATACCGATCAGGATGTCGGGCAGCAGCTGTTGAGTCAGCTGTTCAACAATCCGCGCGTGATGTATCTCGCGGCCGGTGTGATGGGTCTGCTTGGCATGATCCCCGGTATGCCGAACGTCGTCTTTCTGCTGTTTGCCATCCTGCTTGCGGCGCTGGGCTGGTGGATCTCCCGCCGGGTGCAGGACGAAGCGGTGCGGGCAGTGGAGGACAAGGCGCCGCCGGCGGTGCAGGAAACGCCGGAGGCGAGCTGGGATGACGTGCAACTGGTCGATACTCTCGGGCTGGAAGTGGGGCATCGTCTGATCCCGCTGGTCGATCAACGCCAGAAGGGCGAGCTTCTGGGGCGAATCAAGAGCGTGCGCAAGAAGTTCGCCCAGGATGTCGGATTCCTGCCCTCGGTGGTGCACATCCGCGACAATCTCGAGCTGAGCCCCAACGTTTACGTGATCACCCTGAAGGGCGTGGAAGTCGGTCGTGCCGAGGCGTTTCCGGGGAAATGGCTGGCCATCGATCCCGGCCAGGTGTCCGGCGCGATCGACGGCACTCGGACCCAGGATCCGGCGTTCGGTCTGACCGCCTACTGGATCGAAACGACCCAGCGCGAGCGGGCGCAGATCTACGGTTATACCGTGGTGGATGCCAGTACCGTGATCGCCACCCACCTCAATCACCTGCTGCATGAAAACGCCGGCGACATGCTGGGACGCGCCGAGGTCCAGCAGCTTCTGGACAAGGTCGCCGAGCATCAGAAGTCGCTGGTAGAGGACGTGGTGCCCAAGCTGCTGCCGCTGACCTCGCTGCAACGCATCCTCCAGAATCTGCTCATCGAAGACGTGCCGATCCGCGATATGCACACGATTCTCGATGTCCTGGCGGAGTATGCTCCCCAGCAGTCGGATGCCAACGAGCTGACCGCGCTGGTACGCGTCGCGCTGGGCCGGGCGATTACCCAACAGTGGTTCCCGGGCCGCGAATCGCTGCACGTGATGGGGCTCGAACCCCGGCTGGAACAGGTTCTCGCGCAAGCGCTCAACAACGGCGGGGCACTCGAGCCTGGGCTGGCGGACACGCTGATGCAACAGACCGCTGCTGCGGTGGAACGCCAACAGAGTCGTGACGAGCCGACCGTGCTGGTCGTCCAGCATGGTCTGCGGGCTCTGTTGTCGCGTTTCCTGCGCCGTCAGATCAAGTCGCTGGTGGTGCTCTCCCAGGCGGAAATCCCGGACGATCGCAATCTGCGCGTCACCACCACCATCGGCGCGCCGTCATGAGTGCCGGCGTTGCCGCCGTGAGTGCCGGGAGCCGAACGCGATCTTCACGTCGATCCCCGGGACCTCCGTCCCCGAGATCCAAAGCGTGTTCGGCGCTCTTCGGCTGGAGCTTGCTATCTGCTGTTGTTGTCATGGGCATGGCGACAACAGCCTGGGCTGCCGACGGAACCTGGGTTGGCCAGCTGCCACGTCAGACGATCGTGGTGGCCGACCATGCCCTGGAGAGCGTGCCAGTCGAGCTACCGGCGTCCATGGCTGATGCCGTCATCGAACGCGTTCGTTGGACCTTTCGGCTCGATTCCCCGGCGCCGACGCTGAAAACCTGGCTCTGTCACGGCCAGTTCTGTCTGCCGCTAGCCCGGAATCGGGGGGAAACCCAGCGCTTTGCCGATCGATCTGCCTCTTTGCCGTTCCGGCTGCGATTCCAGTGGCAACCGGGCGAGCAGTCGGACGGGAGGCGCGTGATTTTCGGTGGTCAACTGATCGTCGACTACCGTCATTAAGGCTGATAAACAGCCGAATTAGCCGCTGGAAAACCAGTAGTTTGTCGTCTTGGGTCGATGTCCGGGCGGCATAATGGAAAGATGAGTCATGCATCCCATGACCGTAAGCTGTTTCGCACGAGGCCATTCGATGTATACCGCACAAGGCAAAATCGATCAGAGGGCATTGATTGAGCAGTACATGCCAATGGTGAGGCGCCATGCGCTTTCTCTTCAGGTGCGCCTACCCGCCAGCGTGGAACTCGATGATCTCGTGCAGGCCGGCATGCTGGGACTGTTGGACGCCATGGGGCGTTATGACAACTCGCACGGCGCCAGCTTTTCGACCTACGCCAACCAGCGAATTCGTGGCGCGATGATCGACGAACTGCGTAGTCGCGACTGGATGCCACGCAGCGTGCGGCGCAATGCGCGGGCACTGGATCAGGCCGTGCGACGGCTGGAACAGCAGCTGGGCCGGGCGCCGGACGAGCGCGAAATTGCCCAGGAAATGGGGGTTTCCCGGGAGGAGTACCATCAGCTCCTGGCAGATGCCAACAACGGCTTTCTGCTGGCGTACGACGAGAGCGATAGCGAAAACGGTGTCGCCGCCGTCTCCGAAGGCGGCCCGCCGTCGCCGTTGGAAGCGCTGCTCGATGCAGACAATCGATCCAACGTGATGGCCGCGATCGATGCCTTGCCGGAACGCGAGAAGCTGCTTCTGGGACTCTACTATCAGGAAGAGCTCAACTTGAAAGAGATCGGTGCCGTACTGGGCGTCAGCGAATCCCGCGTCTGCCAGTTGCACAGCCAGGCCGTGTCGCGCCTGAGAAGCCGTCTGAATCCCTGATGGCGGTCAATTCCATGACCGCGTCCGGCGGCGCGGTCACGGAGCCGTAACGTCAATCGATAGACAACGAGCGATCCCGAGCGCCTGCCGAGCCGATCATGACGTCGATGTCACGACCGGGTCGGCAGGCGTCTTGTCATGCGAGGCGCTCGATGATTCGTCAAACTGATCAGTCGCTGGCTCGCGAGGGCGCCGACACATGGCGGATCTCGTCGGCGATCTCGCTCGCCACCTCTTCCCACACGCCTCCCAACGTTCGCACCAGCGCCGGATAGCCGTCGTCGCTCAGCGGCCGAGAGACATCGAAATGGCGCTGGGCCAGCAGCCGATTGCCGTCATGCAGCTGCCACTCGCCGGAGGCCACGGCCTGGCCGTCGTAGCGACCCTGGAACTGATCGACGCTGAGCGTCAGCCGCTGCGCGCCGGGCTCGCCGTGGGCGGCGTTCAAGACCATGACAGCGGGCAGGTCGGCCGCCAAGGACTGGCGCAGGCGACGCGTCAGCTGCTGCCCCAGCGCTTCGGCCCACAGGTTCTGATTGGCTGCGTTGAGCTCGATATCGCTGGTCTGCATCACGATTCCCTCCTGGTCGAGGTAGCTTGCCACCTCGACCGGGACGACCGTCAGCTTGCGCGCTTGCGGGCCGGTCGTCGGCGGCTGACTGTCGGCTTCCGGCAGCGTATAGCGATTGGTCGGCGTCGATTGCGCGGCGCAGCCCGCCATTGCCACGGCGGCAAGGGTCAGCAGGGCAGTAGCGCCGATGCGGCGACACCGGGAGAGGGAAGACATCTTCATTGGGGAGCCCTCGGCACGGGATCGGTTTTGACTTCTTGGTCGAAAATCAGCGCGTTGGGCTTTTCGCTGAGCGTCTTGGCGACCGGCTGGAGATCACGCATCAGGACTTCCAGCTGCTTGAGCGTGTCGTTCAACTGACGATAGCTCGAAGAGCCGGAGGAGAAACCCTTCAGCGTGCTCTGAAGCTCCTGCAGCGTGTCGTTGAGACTGCCCGGCAACTGCTGTGTGGCGGGATCGGAAACGATACCGTTGACCGACTCGGCGATCTGACGCACCTGCTCGAGCGTCTGCTGCGAGGTTTGCATGGTGTCGTCCAGGCGGTCGAGAATCGGCTCGACCTGTAGATCGTTGAGCTTGTCGAGCAGATTGGACACCTTCTGCTCGATTTGCGCAAAGCCACCGGAAATCGTCGGGAATACCGGTTTGCCGTCGAACGTCATCGCCTTGTAGGGCGGTACGTCATCGCTGAAATTGAGATCGACGAACAGCGCGCCCGTCAGCAGGTTGCCCGCCTTGAGCGTGGCTCGCAGGCCATAGTCCTTGAACATTTTCTCGAAGCGATCCCGCACTTCCTGGTCGTCGATATCGGCGTTGACGTCCTCGTTGCTGTCCAATCGCTGCGGCTCGATCCGGATCAGCACCGGAATCGCGAACTGCGTCAACGAATCAGGCTGCGGTGCGGTGAAGTGCCAGGGAACGCTGACCACGGTTCCCACGCGCACGCCGCGATATTCGACCGGCGCTCCGCGGCTGAGCCCGCGCACGGTATCGTCGACCAGCAGCGCATATTCGATGTACTGATCGTAGGTGCCCTCGCGTGCACTTTCTTCATTGTTGTAGAGCGTATAGGTCGCATCCTGCTTGGCCGCGTTGCCACGCGTGACATCCTCCGGCACCCCGAACGTCACGCCGCCGCTGATCAGCGTCTCGAAGGAGTCCAGGTTGACGTTGACGCCTTCCGAATCCAGCTGCACGTCGATGCCGGAGGAGCTCCAGAACCGGGTGGTATCGGTGACCAGGCTATCGTAGGGGGCCTGAATGAAGATGCGGTGGCGCATCTCGCGTTTTTCGGGATCGAAATCGGTGCTCTCGACCCGACCGACGGTGTAGCCCTGGTAGGTGATTGGATCGCCCGCGCTGAGCGAATTGCCGACCTGGCTGACCAGATTGACGCGCAGTCCCGGGGCATCGGGCGGGGCGACCGGCGGCTGTTCGAGCACATCGAAGCTATCCTGAGCCTCGTCGCTCTTGCCGGGGGCGAGCTGGATATAGGCTCCCGACAGCACCGTATTGAGGCCACTGATGCCTTCGCGACCAATCCGCGGCTTGACCACCCAGAAGCGCGTTTCGGCATTGAGCATCCGCTCTGCATCGTTGGACATACGCGCCGTCACCACCGTATGCGACAGATCGTCCGACAGTCTCACGGCTTCTACATGGCCGACCTGAACATTGCGCGTCTTGATCAGCGTCTTGCCGGCCTCGATGCCCTCGGCGTTGTCCATGTTCAAGGTGATCAACGGCCCACGGCTGGAGATGTTGTCCCAGACCATCCAGGCCCCGATCAGGGCGGCCAGCAAGGGCACTATCCAGATCGGCGAGAGCCGCGATTGCGACACTCGTTTGGCGCGTTGCATCGAATCAGGCATCGTCGACTTCCTTGACAGGCGAATAGGGGGATTGGCGTTTGAGCGCGGCCGGCATGTGAGGCTGCATGTTGCGGGCATCCCAGATCAGGCGGGGATCGAAGCTGTTGGCCGCCAGCATGGTGATGACCACCACCGCCGAGAATGCCAGGGCCGCCGGCCCAGGCGTGATCGACAGCAACGACCCGGCATGGACCAGCGACACCAGGATCGCGACGACGAAGACGTCGATCATCGACCAGCGACCGATCAGCTCGGTAATGCGGTAAAGCTTCTGCCGCTTGTGCTTGAAGCGGGGCTCGCCGCTGCGCTTGACCGTGATGCAGAGCCACGAGAGGGCAAACACCTTGCCGATCGGCACCACCACGCTGGCGGTAAAGATGATTAGCGCGATGGGCCAGTCGCCGTGACCGAGAAAGATCAGCACGCCGCCGATGATGGTAGAGGGCGTTTCATCGCCCAGCGAGGTCGTGGTCATGATCGGATAGAGATTGGCCGGGATATAGCAGAGGGTTGCCGCAATCAGCAACGCCCAGGTCTTCTGCAGGCTATGCGAACCCCGAAAACGCAACGGCTCGCCACAGCGTTCACAGCGGCCGCGCCCGAAGTGGCTGAGCCGGCTGACGAGACCGCAGGTCGGGCAGCCAGTAAGACCCTGCTCGGCCGCCGGCTCTCCGCGGCGACAGCCTTCCGGCGCCAGCGGTTCGCCTGCCAGCGAAAACCACATCCAATCGGTGTCGATCGAGCGTGTGGTCAGCAGCAGCAGCAGGGCGTAGACACAGAATGACCAGAACGACACGCCCAGATCGACAGAGGCCATGCCGGCGATCTTGATCAGACTCACCAGCGCACCGATGACGAAGACATCGGCCATCATCCACGGCCCGAGGTGAGAAAGCGCCCGCGCAATGCGGTAGCTTCGCGGCAGAGGGCGACGTTGGAGCAGGCCGAGATGCAGCCAGATGACGGCCAGCAGATAGACCGCCGGCAGCACGATCACGGTCAGCAGCACCAGAATGCCGACGAACGGCTCGTGCAGCGCCACCAGGCTGGCGGAGGTGTCCGCCAGTTGAATGGCATTGCTGACGCCGCGTGATTCGAAGCTGATGAACGGGAAACAGAGCGCTGCCAGCAGTGCGATCAGGGCACTGATGGCGAAGGCCAGACTGCGTTCGGCTGGACGAAAGTGGCGGTGGCTCAGGGTATGGTCGCAGCGCGGACAGCTGGCGCGCTGGCCCGGGTGCAGGGGCGGCAACGCGACCAGCAGATCACACTCTTGGCAGGCGCGAAGTCGCCGTCGGGTTCGACCGGGCGCGAGAAACGTCGCCTTCCTGGAGCTGTTGTCATTCGTGGCTGATGCCAAGGCAATACCCGACGCGAAAGCGGAATGGAAAAAGCGTTACGCTGCGTAAATCCCCATGTTACTGGAATACATACGTTCGTGCATGTTTGCTGGATGCACTGCAAAACAGGGCGCTAGCGTCGCTGAAAAGTCATGACCTATATTACTGAAAAATCATGAGGGTTCAGCCGCTTGGACACTATAGTAGGTGAATGCCATTTTATGGTAGGTGAAGATCGTTTTGCCGAGATGGTAGATGAAGATCGTTTTGTCGAGATGGTAGGTGAAGATCATTTTGCCGAGGAAGTACCATCGGTGACACGGGGTTGCTTACGATCCTGTAACGGCCGGTCTGGCGCTTTCCAGCGGAACGCGAAATTGACGCCAGAGGGAGGTTCGTGGCCGCGGATCATCGACCTGAAATGTGTCGAGACGCTGCGCGCGACAAGGGTTTTCAATCGATATCGGATCAATGACGAAGGGAGAGTCTAACGTGTGGATGGCGCTTGCGGCCATTGTGGCCGGTCTTGTCGTGTTGGTCTGGAGTGCGGATCGTTTCGTGGATGGCGCCGCCGCCACGGCCCGCCATCTGGGGTTGCCTCCGCTGCTGATTGGCATGGTGGTGATCGGCTTCGGCACGTCCGCGCCGGAGCTGATGGTGTCGGCGCTGTCGGCCGTGCAGGGCAACCCGGGGCTGGCGCTGGGCAATGCTTACGGCTCGAACATCACCAATATCGCCCTGATCGTGGGTCTGGTCGCATTGATCAGCCCGCTGACGGTGCATTCCCAGGTGATTCGCCAGGAATTGCCGGTGCTTGGGGTGATGACGCTGATCTCGCTCTGGTGTCTGCATGATGGTGTGATCTCGCGGGTCGATGCGGTCGTTCTGCTGGTGCTGCTCCTTGGATTTCTGGGTTACAGCATCTGGCGCTCCCAACGTCCGGGTAAAGATGCGCTTCAGACCGATGTGGAGGCGGATGTCGCGGGCCAATCCATGTCGCTCAAACGAGGCGTGTTGTGGACGTTGGCCGGGCTGGCGCTGTTGATCGTCAGCTCGCGTTTTCTGGTATGGGGGGCCGTGACGATTGCCGAGGCGTTCGGCGTGAGCGACCTCGTCATCGGCCTGACGGTCGTTGCCATCGGTACTTCGCTGCCGGAGCTTGCTTCTTCCATCAGCGCGGTGCGCAAGAATCAGCACGATCTGGTGATCGGCAACGTGGTCGGGTCCAACCTGTTCAATACCCTGGCCGTGGTCGGCCTGGCCGGCGTGATTACACCGATCGACGTCGATCCCGACGTGCTGGTTCGGGATTGGCCGGTGATGGCAGCGCTGACGCTGGTACTGCTGGTGTTTGGTATCGGCCTCAAGGGTCAGGGGCGCATCAATCGTCTGGAAGGGGCGGCACTGCTGGCCAGTTTCGTCGCTTACACCGGCTGGCTGGTCTACAGCGTGGTCGGCTGAGTCGCGGTGCGCTACCTGCGATTCGGTCCTTCCTGGCGATCGAATCGCAACGCGGTTCTGAGCGCGAGCTGACCGATGACGGCGGCGATGGCGAGCACTATCGCCGCCGCCTGAGCGGGGTTGTCTCCCAACCCCGCCAGTCCGGTGCAGAGCGCACCAATTCCCATCTGTGCGAATCCGTAGAGGCCGGCAGCCGAACCCACGACCCTGGGGTTGATGCCGACGGCCAGCGTCAGCGCGGTGGGCCCGGTCATGCCCACGCCGAACGTGAACAGCAGCATCGACGCCTCGAGCGTGACGACCGACGCCCAGCCAGCGAGCACGATGACCAGCATCGAGATCCCGCCGGCCAGACTCAGAAGGCTTGCCGACAGCATCAGTCGAACCAGGCCGATGCGATGAATGGTGCGGTTGGTGATGAAGTTGCCGAGCGAGATGCTCAGGATCAGCAGCGAGAGATAGTAGGCCACGTGGCTTGCCGGCTTGCCCAGCTGTTCGACGAAGATGAACGGCGCCGAGGCCACGAAGGCGAACATCGCGGTGGTGACGCAGCCGCCACCGATGGCGTAGCCGATGAAGGCCGGGGAGCGAAGCAGGGTGCGATATTCATGGGCGAGGTTGGGCAGGTCGACACGTCCGCTGGGCCGCGCCGTCTCCGGCATCAGCCGCCACACGAACAGCAGGTTGCCGACGCCCATCAGACAGAGCGCCAGCAACACGGTTCGCCAGCCCAGGGTGGTGGTCAGCAGGCTGCCGACCAGCGGGGCCATGGCCGGGCCGATGGCAACCACCAGGTTGAGTACGGCCAGGCGCTGCACGGCGCGGTCCGGTGCCGCCGTGTCGCGGATCATGG
The DNA here is from genome assembly GCF_003206035.1 of Salinicola sp. CPA57. Lineage (NCBI taxonomy): Bacteria > Pseudomonadati > Pseudomonadota > Gammaproteobacteria > Oceanospirillales > Halomonadaceae > Salinicola > Salinicola sp. CPA57. The sequence continues at coordinate 580,244 of NZ_PZJR01000003.1, read as the reverse complement.
CACGTCCCAGCGCCAGCCCGGCACATCCGCCGAAAGCCTGAAAGAACCTTGCCGTGATCAGCGTCTCGACGCTCTGTGCCTGCCAGGCGACGACCCCCGCGACGCTGTAGATCAGCATGCCCAGCATCAGCGCAGGCCGTCTGCCCAGGGCATCGGATAGCGGCCCGTAGAAGAGTTGGCCGATCGCCAGTCCCAGGATGTAAAGACTGATGGTCAGCTGCATCTCGGCGTTGTCGGCGCCGAGAGCCTCGCCGGCAATGGGCAGCGCCGGCACGAAGATATGCATGGCCAGCGTACCGGCCAGCGTGATCAGGACCAGCATCCACAGTGCCGGCACGGGTCCCGCCGGCGTGGCTTGTGCGGCAGCTGTCGAAGGCGATCTGGACGTCGAAGTGGCGGGGTCGGTCACGAAGCGCCTCGCGAGCAAGGAAATATGCGCCTGAAGTATCAAGTAGCGCGTTAGTCATTAGGAGAGTACGCGAATTGACTTTGTATGACTATTTGACCAAAGCCTGGCATAGCCTCGATCGAAAACCTGTCCAGAATGGCCTGCAAACAACGTCTCAAAGCCTCTCCAAGGCATCGAAAGCGGATGGCTACGTCGTTTCCGACGTGACGTCAGGCTGACAGATTGTCGCAGCGGGGCGTGTCGCCGCGATCTCGTAACGGCCACCTGAAAGCCATTCTCGCAGGCCAGAAACCCACGTGGTTGGCGACTTTCGGCATGATTGCCTAGGTTGACTAGAGCGCCTCAACGAGAACGTTCGTGCTGGCGTGCGACATCTGGACACGGCGGCGGTCATGAGCGCCGAGCCTATGATGGCGTCAGTCGAACGGCTGCAACGGCCGGGCGGCGGGTAAATAAAACGATGGAGCACCGGCCGTCGGGGCAGAAGGGATTCGCTGCCCGGGCGCTTTCGAGGAGTCCGCCATGGAGCTAGATCCTATCCTGCTATCACGAATGCAGTTCGCGTTCGTGGTCACATTCCATGCCATATTTCCGGTCTTCACGATCGGGTTGGCGTCCTACGTCGCCCTGCTGCAGGGGCTTTTCGTCGCGACCGGCAACTCGGTGTGGGATCGTCTGGGACTTTTCTGGACCAAGATCTTTGCTGTCGTCTTCGGCATGGGCGTGGTATCCGGCATCGTCATGGCATTCCAGTTCGGCACCAACTGGAGCAATTTTTCCCAGTTCGCTTCGAACTTCATCGGGCCGATGCTGAGCTACGAAGTCATCACCGCGTTCTTCCTCGAGGCGGGATTCCTCGGCGTGCTGCTGTTCGGGCGTCATCGGGTCTCGCCGTCGGTGCATTTCTTCGCCGCGCTGATGGTCGCGATCGGCACGTTCATCTCGGCTTTCTGGATTCTGGCAACCAACAGCTGGATGCAGACACCTCAGGGCTACGAAATTCGCGAGGGTGTGGTGCACGTGACCTCGTGGATGGAGGCGATCTTCTCCCCGTCGTTCCCGTACCGTTTTGCGCATATGGCGCTGGCGGCGTTCCTGACCGGTGGCTTCGTGGTGTGTGGCGTCAGCGCCTGGTTCCTGCTTCGTCGGCGTGATGTCGCAGCACACAAACGCGCGCTGTCGATGACCATGTGGCTGCTGCTGATTCTGGCACCGCTTCAGGCGTTCGTGGGTGACGAGCACGGTCTCAATACGCTCGAGCACCAGCCGATGAAGATCGCGGCGATGGAAGGTAACTGGGAAACCCAGTCCAACGTGCCGCTGTTGCTGTTTGCGCTGCCGGACCGCGAGCTTCAGGCCAACCGCGTCGAGATCGGTATCCCCAACGGCGCAAGCCTGATCCTGCGTCACGATGTCGATGGCGTGGTGCCAGGCCTCAAGGAGATTCCCGTCGAGCAGCAGCAGCCGGTCTGGATCGTGTTCTACAGCTTCCGGGTGATGGTTGCGCTGGGACTTCTGATGATTGCCTGCGCGGTGACGGGTCTGGTGCTCCGTCGGGGCGGGAAACTCTATACCCAGCGCTGGTTCCTGCACGTTCTGCAGGTCATGAGCATATCGCCGTTTCTGGCGGTGACGGCCGGCTGGTTCGTGACCGAGATCGGCCGCTCGCCGTGGCTGGTCTACGGCGTGCTTTCCTACGCCGATGCGGTGACGCCGTCGCTTACCGGGTGGATGGTGCTGGCGACGCTGATCGGCTACGTCGCGGTCTACGCGGTGATCTTCTGCGCCGGGGTCTACTACCTGTTCAAGGTCGTGCGCCAGGGCCTGGGTGAGCTCGAAGATGACGAGGAAGTTCACGATGTCGATCGCCCCTCGCGTCCGATGTCCGCCACCCACGTGCCTTTCGATGGCACCACCGCATCGTCCAGGAGCTGAGCCCATGGAAATGTACGATCTTTCGCTGATCTGGGCCGTCATTCTGGCCTTCAGCGTCATCATGTATGTGCTGATGGACGGATTCGATCTGGGGCTGGGAATCCTGTTTCCGTTCGCCCCGGACGAGGACGCTCGCGACGTGATGATGAACTCCGTCGCGCCGATCTGGGACGGCAACGAAACCTGGCTGGTTCTGGGCGGCGCCGGTCTCATCGCAGCGTTCCCGCTGGTCTATACCATTCTGCTGCCGGCGCTCTATCTGGGTGTCTTCCTGATGCTGGCCGGGCTGATCTTCCGTGGGGTCGCGTTCGAGTTCCGCTTCAAGTCCAAACGGACCCGGCGCTGGTGGAATGCCGCATTCTCCGGCGGTTCCTTCGTGGCGGCATTTGCGCAGGGCTGCGTGGTGGGCGCCTATATCCAGGGCTTCGAGACCGCCGATCGGGTCTATACCGGCGGGGCGTTCGACTGGCTGACCCCGTTCTCGATCCTGACCGGCATCGGGCTGGTAGTGGGTTATACGCTGCTGGGCGCCACCTGGCTGGTGCTGAAATCGGAAGGTCACGTCCGCGAATGGGCGCGAGGATTGATCCCCAAACTGTTGATCGGCGTGCTGGTGGTATTCGTCATCGTCAGTCTGTGGACACCATGGATCGATTCGGGCGTCTTCGATCGCTGGTTCAACCATCTGCAGGTGATCTGGCTGCTGCCGTTCGCAGCGTTGCTGTGCGCGGTAGGCATCTACATGGCGACTCGTCGGCACCGGGAAGGTCTAGCCTTTCTGCTGACGCTGGGCCTGTTTATCTTCACCTACCTGGGGCTGCTGGTGAGCCGCTGGCCCTATGTCATTCCGCCGGACTACACGCTATGGGATGCAGCTTCCGCGCCGGAATCCCAGTTCTTCATCCTGATCGGCGTGCTGTTCGTGGTGCCAATCATCCTGACCTACACCGCGTGGTCCTACTGGGTCTTCCGTGGCAAGGTTCGCGTGGGCGAGGGCTACCATTGAGCGCCGCCAGGCGAACCCAGGATCCGTCACGCATTAGTACTGCATACTCGGACACCGCCAACTCGGACGCTTCAAGCGCGAAGGCCTCGAGAACGTGGCTAAAACAGCAGGTGGCCGATATCCGGCCCTGGTATCGAGGCGCCGTCGGTTGCGGTCTGCTGGCGGGTCTCGCTACCTTGATCCAGATGGGGGCATTGGCCTGGGTCGTCGATCGCGTGGTGTCGAGCCAGGCTGAACTCGTCGAGGTCGCGGGCGGCGTCGCGCTGATGGTCGCCGCCATCGCTGTCCGTGCCCTGGCGCAGTGGGGGCAGGAGGTCTACGGTCAGGCTTGCGGCCTGCAAGTCAAGCAGCAGGTCCGCTCGCGGCTGCTGGCACGTCTGCAACAGCTGGGGCCGGTGCGCCTGGCCTCTCGCCACAGCGCCGGCCTGGCCAGCCAGCTGGTGGATCAGGTCGAGTCGCTGGAAGGTTACTATTCGCGTTTCCTGCCTCAGATGATCCTGGCGGCGTTGATTCCGTTGATCTATCTCGTAGTGGTGTTCTGGCTCAACTGGCTGGCGGCGATCTGGCTGTTGATCGCGGCGCCGTTGATTCCGCTATTCATGGCGCTGATCGGAATGGGCGCACAGCGACTCAACGAGGCGCAGTTTCAGGCCGTCACCCGGCTTTCCGGCCATTTCCTCGACCGCGTTCGCGGGATCACGACACTCCAGCTCTTCGGGCTGGCCGAGCGTAGCGTCGAAGAAGTCAGCGACGTCGCGCATGACTATCGGCGGCGCAGTCTCAAGACGCTACGGGTAGCATTCCTCTCCTCGGCAGTACTCGAGTTCTTCGCCGCGGTGTCGGTGGCCGTCGTCGCTATCTACATCGGTCTGGGGCTGCTGGGTTACATCCAGTATGGGCCGGCCGAGCAGCTCGATCTGTTCAGCGGGCTGTTCATTCTGCTGCTGGCGCCGGAGTTCTTCCAGCCGCTGCGCACGCTCTCCCAGCATTATCACGATCGCGCCTCCGCCTTGGGTGCCGCCCAAGGGCTGGTGGCGCTGCTCGAGCCGACGGCCGACGAGGATATCGCTTCGGAGCGGTCGTCGCAGGAGCGAGATGCGGGTGAAGGGAAGGCGGTCGTGCCGGGTGCCGTCACGCTTGTCGATGTCGAGTTGCGGCATGCAGGTCGCGATCGAATCCTCGGGCCGCTGTCGCTGCATATCGCTGCCGGCGAGGTGGTGGCGCTGATCGGCCCTTCCGGCAGCGGCAAATCGAGCCTGCTGCAGCTGGTCGCCGGATTCATCGCGCCGAGCGCGGGAACGGTTCGAGTCAAGCGCGATCCGGCCATTGCCTGGCTCGATCAGCGTCCGCTGATCATCCAGGGCACGCTGGCCGAGAACCTGCGACTGGTCGCACCGAGTGCCAGTGACGAGGCGCTCCGCAGCGCGTTGACCCAGGCAGGCTTGACGCCCTGGCTGGCCTCGGCGCCGGCGGGTCTCGACACGCCGCTGGGCGAACGGGGAATCGGCCTCTCCGGCGGCGAAGGGCAACGTCTGGCGCTGGCGCGCGTGTTCCTCTCGCCGGCGAGACTGGTGCTGCTGGACGAACCGACGGCGGCGCTGGACCCGGAAACCGAGCGTCATGTGATCGCCGGGCTGACCCGGTTGGCGGCGAGCGGGCGAACGCTGATCGTTGCCACCCACCACCCGGCGATCATGGCGATGGCCGGCCGCGTGTTCGCGATAGAGCGGGGCCGCCTGTCCCGAGTCGAGCGTTCGACCTCTGCCCGGGAGATGAATTCATGAAGGCACTGATGTCACTGCGCCCGTGGCTCGGTTTACTGGCCGAGCGCCGTGGCCGTCTGCTGATCGGCGCACTGCTGATGCTCGCGACGCTGCTCAGCGCGTTGGGTCTGCTGACGCTTTCCGGCTGGTTCATTACCGCCACCGCGATCGCGGCGGCCAGCGCGTCGGGTTATCTGGACGTGTTCACGCCGGGTAGCGGGATCCGCTTCTTTGCCGTCTCGCGGACCGGCAGCCGCTATCTGGAGCGGCTCTACAATCACGATACGATACTGAGACTGCTTGCCGACCTGAGGGGGCGCGTGTTCGCGGGACTGGTCGCCCTGGACGCCCGCACGCTGGCGAGTGCCCGCGCTTCGCAGTGGCTCAATCGGCTGACGGCGGATATCGACACCCTCGATAACCTCTATCTACGGCTGCTGGCACCGCCGCTGGTGGCGTTCATCAGCATCGTGGCGTTTGCGGCTTTTGCGGCCGTGTTTCTGCCCGTCGCCGGCGTGGTGCTGCTCGCCATTCTTCTGCCGCTGGGGCTTGTCGCTACCGCCGGATGTGCCTGTTGGGGCTGGCAGGCGAGTCACCGCCGGGTCGACCGTCAGGAACGGCTGCGGGTGCGGGCGATCGAACAGGTCGAGGGACTGGCGGAACTGAGTGCCTATCAGGCGCTGGACACTCATCGCCGGCATTGGCAACGGGAAGAACAGGCGCTCCTCTATGACCAGCGCTTGCTCGGCCGGCGCACGGCGACGGGCAATCTCGTCGTCACCCTGGGCATTCAGCTGGCGACGGTAGCGGTGCTGCTGTTGGGGCTCGAAGCCTTTCGGAGTGGCGCCGTGAGTGGCCCGGTGATGGTGATGCTGGCGCTAGGCACGCTCGCCGTAAGCGAGGGTCTGGCGAATCTGCCGATGGCTTTCACGCAACTGGGGGCGACGGTCAGGGCAGCGGAGCGACTCAACACCCAGGCCGAGCTGAAAACGCCGCTGACGGGTTCGAAGCTGCAAGACGCGCCATCGACATCGAGCGGTGCCGCACCGTCGCTGAACTACCGGAACGTCGAGGTGGTTCACGGTTCTCGAGCGGTGTTCAGCGATCTGAATCTCGCCATCGAACCGGGCCAGCGTATCGGCATCATCGGCGCCTCGGGCATTGGCAAGTCGACACTGGCGCAGTTGGCGGTGCGCGCCTTCGATCCACAGCGTGGATGCGTCGAGTTCTCGCATCAGGATCTTGCCGCTATCGCTCCCGAGTCGCTAAGGGCGCGAATCGGCTATCTCACTCAGCGCAGCGAGCTGTTCCACGACACGCTGGCCGCGAATCTGCGCATGGGCGATCCGGATGCCAGTGATCTGCAGCTCTGGGATGTGCTCGAGCGCGTCGAGCTCAAGACCTGGACTGAGGCGCTGCCGGAAGGGCTGGAGACCTGGGTCGGCGAGCAGGGGCGCCAGCTCTCCGGCGGACAGGCGCGGCGCGTGGCACTGGCCCGGGTGATGCTGCGTAACTCGCCACTGGTGATCCTGGATGAGCCGCTTAGCGGGCTGGACGCCGACACTGCGGCGACGCTCAAGGCAACGCTGGATGGCTGGCTTGCCGGCCGTACGGCCCTGTTACTGGGCCATGATCGCCTGGCGCTGCCGACCTGCGATCACTACTGGCAGCTGATGCCGGGCGAGAAGGGCAGTGTGCTGGCAAAAACGTAGACATTTTGCCAATAGTGTCGACATTATAATTGACGCTATGGTGGTTGCTCCATGACGAACGGCATCAACGATGCCAGGAGCGCCAGCCATGTCCGGCTTTCAATGGGACGATCCTTTCCTGCTCGACCAGCAGCTCAGCGACGAAGAGCGCCAGATTCAGCAGCTGGCGCGCGACTATTGCCAGGAACGCCTGCAGCCACGGGTGCTCGAGGCCTTCGAGAAGGACAACTTCGATCGCGAGATTCTGCGAGAAATGGGCGGGCTCGGCCTGCTGGGGGCGACGGTTTCCGAGGCCTACGGCGGGGCGGGTGCCAATCACGTGGCCTACGGGCTGATCGCGCGGGAAGTGGAGCGGGTCGATTCCGGTTATCGCTCGGGGATGAGCGTTCAATCCTCGCTGGTGATGTATCCGATCGAGGCCTACGGGACCGAGGCGCAGAAGCAGCGATTTCTGCCGGAGCTTGCCAGTGGCGAGATGGTGGGCTGCTTCGGCCTGACCGAACCTAACGCGGGTTCCGATCCCGGCAGCCTGCAGACGCGGGCAACAAAGGTCGATGGCGGCTATCGCTTGAGCGGCCAGAAGATGTGGATCACCAATAGCCCGATCGCCGATGTGGCCGTGGTGTGGGCCAAATCCGACGCTCATGAGGGCAAGATCAAAGGCTTTCTGGTCGAGCGCGGTGCCGAGGGTTTTTCCACGCCAACCATCAATGCCAAGGCTTCGCTGCGGGCCTCGGTGACCGGCGAGATCGTGCTGGATGATGTCTTCGTCTCGGAAGCGGCGCTGCTGCCGGGCGCGTCCGGGCTGGGCGGGCCGTTCGGTTGCCTCAACAAGGCGCGTTTCGGCATCGGCTGGGGGACCATGGGGGCTGCCGAGTTCTGCTGGCACGCCGCGCGTCGGTACACGCTGGATCGCCGCCAGTTCGGGCGGCCGCTCGCCGCCACGCAACTGGTCCAGGTCAAGCTGGCCGACATGCAAACCGAGATCGCCCTGGGCTTGCAGGCCTGCCTGCGCGTCGGACGACTGCTCGACAGTGGCCAGGCCACGCCGGAAATGATCTCGCTGATCAAGCGCAATCACTGCGGCAAGGCGCTGAATATCGCGCGCATGGCGCGAGACATGCACGGCGGCAACGGAATCTCCCTCGAATTCGGCGTGATCCGCCACATGCTCAATCTGGAGACGGTCAATACCTACGAAGGCACGCACGATGTTCACGCCCTGATTCTGGGCCGCGCCCAGACTGGCATCCAGGCCTTCGGATGACGGCGATGAACGGAATCGTCGAACCCCTGGCCGGGCTGAAGGTGCTGGATCTTTCGCGGGTGCTGGCCGGGCCCTGGTGTACGCAGCAGCTGGCGGATCTGGGCGCCGAGGTGATCAAGGTCGAAAGGCCCGGGCGAGGAGACGACACCCGCGCCTGGGGGCCGCCCTGGCTGGAAAGTGCAGAGAGCCGTAAGGAATCGGAAACGAAGCAATCGGCCTATTTCCTCAGCGCCAACCGCGGCAAGCGCTCGGTCGCCATCGATCTGTCGACGCCCGATGGGCAGGCGCTGGTTCGCCAGTTGGCGACAAAGGCTGACGTCGTGATCGAGAACTTCAAGGCCGGCGGACTGGCTGGCTACGGGCTCGATCATGTCAGCCTCAAGCGATTCAATCCGGATCTGATCTACTGCTCGATTACCGGTTTCGGTCAGGATGGCCCTTACGCCGGTCGAGCGGGTTACGACTTCCTGATCCAGGGCATGGGCGGGCTGATGAGCCTGACCGGCGAGCCTGACGATCATGGCGGCGAACCGATGAAGGTGGGCGTGGCGATCACCGATATCTTCACCGGCCTCTATGCCGCCAACGCGATTCTCGCAGCGCTGCGTCGTCGGGATGCCACCGGCGAGGGCGCTTACATCGACATGGCGCTGCTGGACGTCCAGGTCGGTGTACTCGCCAACCAGGCGCTCAACTATCTCACCAGCGGACAGACACCGCCGCGAATGGGCAATGCCCATCCCAACATCGTGCCGTATCAGGCTTTCGCTGCCGCCGACGGTCATCTCATCGTCACCGTGGGTAACGATGCCCAGTTTCGGCACCTGTGCGAAGCGCTGGGTGAGACCGAGTGGGCGGTGGATCCGCGATTCGCCACCAATTCGCAGCGGGTTGCCCATCGCGAACCGTTGGTGGCGTTGCTGAGCGAACGATTGGCGGCCCGGCCACGCGACGAATGGCTTGAACTGTTGGAAGCCCACGGCGTGCCCTGCGGGCCGATCAATACGCTGGATCAGGTCTTCGACGATCCACAGGTACGTCACCGCGGGATGGTGGTGGAGCGCACCATGAACGATGGACAACGGGCGCGGCTGGTCGCCAGCCCGATCACGCTGGATGGCCAACGGATGACGTCTCTAGTGTCACCCCCGCGCCTGGGTGAGCACACGGAAAGCGTACTGCACGACTGGCTGGCGTTGGACGCCGAAGCATTGGCGAATCTGCGCCGGACCGGTGCGATCTCCTGATCGATACGTGGCATCTGGCCTTGGCCCGTTGAGTATCGCGGCAACTCGGCGAGCGCAGGCAGTTTGCGTAAGCGATCTAGCCCCAGCCCTGTTGCTGAAGCCTCTCCCGAATGATCGGTACCGGCGTCATCAGGTGCTCGCGCATCAGCCGGCCGGCGGCGGGGGCGTCGCGGGACAGGATCGTATCGAGAAGAGCGTGATGTTCGCGATGCTTGTTGGCGAGCGCCTGTGGGGAGAACACGGTCTGGCGTAACCACAGGTGGCGGTAGCGCTGGGCCTGGTCGAACAGCGCGGCACGTGACTGCAGCAATGGCAGGCAACCACAGCCTGCGACCATCGCATCATGCAGCGCCTGATGTCGGGTATCCCAGCGCTCGAGCATCTCGTCACCATCCTGCACCCGGGTGATCTTGGTCAGCGTATGGGCGCGGGCAAGAATCGCCGCCTCCCACTCATCGTCGCCGCGTTCGATGGCGAGCCGTATCAGCAAGCCTTCCAGCTCTGCGCGGGCGTCGTAAATCGCCGCCAGCTCGGCGATCGACATCGGCGCCACACGATAGCCGCGTTGGCTGATGCCCGTGACCAGACGCTCGCCGATCAAGCGGGTCAAGGCCTCGCGCAAGGGGCCGACGCCGGTGCCGTAGCGGGTCTTGAGTCGGCTCATCAAGAGCTTCTCCTGCGGCGCGTAGGCGCCGCGGATGACGTCCGCCTTGAGACGCTGATAGACCTCGAGGGCGGTGGGGGATCGGTCGGATATCGGGGGCATCGGCAGGCCTGTCGGTATCGAAAAATATCGCTGCCTCAATTCTGTCGATATTGAGGAAAAATATCGACAGTGACGTGTCGATAAAGCCACCGTCGACACAGACGGTACTCGACGAGAGGCGCATTGTGACGCGCTGGATCGCCGATCAGAATGGTTGGAAAGCGCCCGACGCCTTCATGGTTTTTTCGCCAGGAAAAATTCTTGGTCAAGAGCGGCTTGGTCGAGAGATGTTTGGTCGAGAGATGCTTGTCCAAGAAAGGTTCTTCATCAAGAAAGATTCAGCCCGCGAGGAGAGCCGTCATGCCGCTGACCACGCCGCATCAAATCGAGCAGCATATCGCTCGAACCATGGCGTTCTACCACCCGCGCTGCATCGACGCCCAAGCGGGGTTCTATCACTATCTCACCGACGATGGACATCTCTACAACCGCCACCATCGGCACCTCGTTTCCAGCGCCGGTTACGTGATCCTCTACGCCCGTTCCGCGATCCACACCGGTTCGCCCGAGGCGTTGAGATGGGCGCGCCACGGGTTGAAGTTCATCGAGGACGAGCACTACCAGACCCGTACTCAGGGCTACGCCTGGACGCTGGATCATGGAAAGCCCGATGACACGACTCATCACGCTTATGGGCTGGCTTCGATCATGCTGGCCTATGCGACCGCGTTGAAGGCGGGAGTTACCGAAGCGCGGACCGGGCTCGACCGTGTTCATGCCCTGCAGACCCGGCGATTCTTCGAGCCCCACTGGCAGCTGTATGCCGCCGAAGCGGACGATCACTGGCAACAGAGTGGTTATCGCGGCCAGAACGTCAACCTGCGCAGCTGCGAAGCGTTGATCGCCGCCTCCGAGGCGACCGGCGATGTCGCCTTTCGGGATCGGGCTCTCGCCATCGCTCGTACCCTATGGCACAAGCTGGCCCCCATGGGCGATGGCTGGCTGTGGGAGCACTACGATCGCGACTGGCATATCGATTTCGCCTATCACCGTGACCGGCCCGACGATCTGTTTCGACCGTGGGGCTTTCAGATCGGGCATCAGATGGCGTGGGTTAGAGTGATGATCGTCCTTGCGCGCCATTACCCGCTGGAAAGCTGGCTGATCGCCACGGCCAAGCGTCTGTTCATCGAAGCGATCGAGAAGGGGTGGGATATTCGACATGGCGGGCTGATCTGCGGGGTGGATTTCAACCGCCAGCCTCTCAACCGCGACAAGGTGTACTGGGTGCAGGCCGAGAGCCTGGCCGTCGCCGCGATGCTCGGCGACCTGACGGGAGAGGCGCGTTACTGGCGCTGGTACGACAAGATCGCCAACTACTGCTGGCAACACATGATCGATCATGAGCATGGCGCCTGGTACCGCATTCTGACCGCGGACAATCGCCGCTATTCCCGGGAGAAGAGCCCGGCACCGAAAACCGACTGCCAGACCCTGGGCGCCTGTTACGAGATTCTCCCGATCATGCAGCGCCAGCACGGCGAGCGTCAGGCCGCGTCAACGGTCTGACGTCTTGGTCGGGGCTTCATCCGAGGTCTCGTCCGACGATTTGCTCGAGGACTCGGCGGCTGCCAGCAGTGCGGCCCGTTCCGCGTCCAGACGATGGCGAAGCTCGGTCCAGGCCGAGAACGTGCTAAGATAGGACTCCCCTGTCAGATGTTCCAGAAAGTCGCTCTTGCCGAGTTTGTCCATGACCGGCCCCTTGACCTCGGCGAGATGAAGGGTGACCTGTGAGTCTTTCAACCGGGCGTTGATCGCCTCCAGACTTTCCAGCGCCGAGGCGTCGATCAGGTTGACCGCCGAACAGATTAGCACCAGATGCTTCATGTTGGCGCGGTCGGCCAGCAGGCCGTAGACGGTATCTTCGAGATAGCGAGCGTTGGCGAAATATAGGCTTTCGTCGATGCGCAGCAGTGCGATCTCGTCGTCGACTTCCGCTTCATGGCGCCGGATGTTACGGAAATGCTCGGTGCCCGGAAGGCGGCCGACTTCCGCGGTATGGGGACGGCTGGTGCGATAGAGATAGAGCGCCAACGATACGCCCACCCCAGCCATGACGCCGGCTTCCACGCCCTCGACGAACGTCAGCAGGATCGTGATCACCATCGCCGCAAAGTCGCTGCGCGAATAGTGCCAGGTTCGCCTGAGCCCGGGCAGATCGACCAGCGTCATCGCCGACACGATGATGCTGGCGGCCAGCGTCGCGATCGGCAGATAAGCGATCAGCGAGGTCAGAAACAGGATCACCAGACCCACGCCCAGCGCCGCGAATGCCCCGGCGGCAGGGGTGCGGGCGCCGGCATCGAAGTTGATCACTGTCCGCGACAGGCTGCCCGTCACCGGCATGCCGGAGGTAAACGCCGCCGCAAGGTTGGCGGTACCCAGGCCGACCAGCTCCTGATCCGGTGATATCCGTTCACGCCGCCGCGCGGCCAGCATCTGTGCCAGCGAGACGGACTCGATGAAGCCGACCACGCTGATCAGAAACGCCGGTAACAGCAGGTCGCGCAGCAACCCCGGTTCGAATGACGGCACGCTGAGCGGCGGCAGGTGCGCGGGGATGTCTCCCACCACATTCACGCCCATGGCAGGAAGGTGCATCGTCCAGGAGGCCAGGGTGGTGATCGCAACCGCCATGACCGGCCCCAGACGCACGACGAAAGTCGCGACACCGGTTGGCAATCCCATCTTGCGCAGCAGTGGACCCGCCCGACGCATCAGCAACAGGAACACCAGGGCGAATGCGCCGAGCGCCGCCGTGGGCCAGTGAATCCCTCCGAGATGGGTCACCAGATGGGCAAGTTGGTCGATCAGCGTGAAGCCCGAGCCGCCGATACCGATCAGGCTCGCGAACTGGCTGGCGGCGATCAATACGCCGGAAGCGGTCAGCAGGCCAGAGACCACCGGGTGGCTGAGAAAGTTGGCAAAGAATCCCAGTCTCAGTAGACCCATGACGGCGAGAATCACCCCCGACAGCATGGCAAGCGTCGTGGCGGCCTGGCTGTAGGCCACACTGCCGCTGGCGAACAGCGGAGACAGCGCCGCGGCGGTCATCAGCGAAACGATCGCCATCGGCCCCACGGCCAGGGTGCGGCTGGTGCCGAAGATCGAGTAGAGGATGAGCGGCAGCATGCTGGCGTAGAGGCCGGTGATTGCCGGCAGCCCGGCCAGAATGGCGTAAGCCAGTGCCTGCGGAATCACCATCAGCGTGACGATGATCGATGCGACCAGGTCCTCGTTGAGGAGATGACGATTGTAGTAGGGCGCCCAACTGAAGATCGGAAAATAACGTGCCAGCCGGGCACGGAAGTGAATCTGCTCTCGCGTATCGGTTCCCGTCAATCGGCGCCAAAGGCTCATGTTGTCGTCCAGCTCCCGGTAATAAGCTTATCGTTGAATAGGATATGGGCGCTAAATGGTGCGCGTAGTCGGGATCGGGTGCAAGTCGGTGGGCGACTGGAATCACGCTGCTCGCAGTCTGATTCGAGTGGCAGCACCATTGCGTACGTATTTTTGTACATGTACAGTATGTCGTACGTTAAATTCTGAGAGGTAGGATCAATGGATACGCTGAGCTATTCGGCCTTTCGCAGTCATCTGGCCAAGACGCTGGATAAAGTCAACGACGATCACGCGCCAATCCTGATTACTCGCCAGAATGGTAAGCCAGCCATCGTCATGTCGGTGGAAGACTTCAAGTCCTACGAGGAAACCGCCTATCTGATGGCTAGCCCCAAAAATGCCGAGCGGTTGAGCCAGGCCATCGCCGAAATTGAAAGCGGTGGAGCCAAGGAGCACGGGCTGATCGAAGAATGATGCTCACGTGGGCCGAGAAAGCGTGGGAAGACTATCTCTATAGGCAGAGCACAGACAAAAAGACGCTGAAACGGGTCAATATGCTGATCAAGGACATTCAGCGGCAGCCGTATACCGGCCTGGGCGATCCCGAACCGTTGAGACATGGCTGGTCCGGTTATTGGTCGAGGCGTATCGATCGCGAGCATCGCCTGGTGTACAAGCCGACCGAGCAAGCGATCATTATCGTCCAGTGCCGGTACCACTATTGATCCGGCCAGGGGCGGGTGCAAGTCGATGAGCGATCCGAAAAAATCGATCCAGCTACTTTTGCCATAGCATTCTATGTTTTCTTTCAATGTGCACACTTTGAAGTAGGCTTATGATGAAGGAAGTAGCTCCATGCAAGTGTCTACGCGAGATCTTCGGTTACGAACGCGCGAGCTGATGGCGGCGACAGCCCGAGGAGAAAAGATCGTCATCACCATCGTGGTACGCCGAGTGCTGTCATGTCTCCTTGGGAGGGTGCTGCCACGTCGGGGGAGCAACGCAACGACAGAGCCAAGGGCCAGGGTCGCAATCCGGCCCATGGGCTATGGCGAGATGATCGAGCAATGTTTCTTGCCGAAGAATATGCCTTGAGTCACAACATGCAGATGTCAGATACCCTTATCGCAGCCACGGCGTTGGATCGAGGGATCACTTTGATGACGGCCAATGATCGCCATTACCGCCATATCGATGGTCTTGAGATCGAGCTATTTCGACCGGGTACGTGAGAGTGCTCGTCATAGCTACCTCTCATCACTCAGCTACGTCTCATCACTCTGTCACGGACTCGAATTCGAGGCCGGCATTTCGCGCGCCAGGAAATCCAGCGCCGCCGATTCGGCACTTCCCCGAAACAGGAACGTGGTGATATGCCCGCGCCCGTTCATCCAGAGCAGCTCGACATGGTTGCCCTCATTTTCGAGCGCCTGCAGGAACGCTTCGGCCTGCTCGGGCGGCACCAGATCGTCCCAGCTGCCGTGAAACAGAAAGAAGGGTGGTGCATCGGGGTGAACGTGAAAGATCGGCGATGCCTCGGCGTAGGCGGTGGGGCGCTCGGCCTCGGTGCCGTTCATCAACTGAATCAGCAGCCGACCGCTATCCCACAGGCGTAGATCCGCCGGCGTACCGCCGGATATCACCGCCGCGAAGCCGCTATCGCTTCCGCCATAGGGGGCGTCCAGTTCGCTATCCGTACCCGCCACCAGCGCCAGCAGGCTGACCAGATGCGCGCCGGAGGAATAACCGAAGCCGGCAATGCGCCGCGGATCGACACGCCATTGATCGGCATGTGCATTGATCCAGCGTCGCGCTACCTGCAAGTCACGCAGCTGTGCCGGAAAGCGATACGCCGGCGCGAAACGATAGCTCACATTCACCACCACATAACCTCGCCGCACGAAGCGCTCGGCGATCGGCGTCATGTCATCTCGCGAGCGACCCTCCCAGCCGCCACCATGAACCATCATTACCGCCGGCCGTCGCGCTTCGCCTTCGGTATCTGGCAGATAGACATCTGCCTGCAGTGGCTTCGGCCAATCCGGTGGTGTGTAGGTCTGATCCTCGACAACGCGATAATCGAGATCGTGGGGCTGGCGGGGCGTATCGGGCACACCGCGGTCCGGCGCATTGACATAGGTGGTGCAGCCGGAGACTAGAGCGCAAACGAGTAGTGCTGGCAGTAGACGGCCCAGTGATTTCATGACGCGGGTTGGCATTCACGCACATCCTTGATTCGTGTCCGGTAACTTCAGAGTATGAGGTCACTGGCCATTGTGCGAGTGATGGAAACCGACGACGGCATATCAGGCAGAGGCGTCGACCAATCGCCCCTGTGACTCTGCGAAAGCCTCCGCGATATGAAGCATCTCATCCGAAGGAATTTGGCGAATGATGTCTCCCGTGGCCCGATCGATAACCTGGGTGATGACTCGGCTATCAAATTCACTCAACTCGAAACGCAGACCGTATTGCGTCATGGCAGTGTTGAGTTCGTTGACTCGATCGCTCAAGTACCCGATACCTTTAGCCGGGTCGTTTGGTATCGCGGAAGAAGATCCGTGCGTAATCGGCTGAACTAGACCCGCCTGGTCCAGCAAGGTTTCCAGTCGTTGGCGGGGAGAGCGATCGGCGTTCGAGTTTAGATAGAATGAAGCCAAATCGATTGGGGTGGGCATGAGCATCTTCCTCGCAGAATCGACACTGAGATTAATCGTCCAAGTTCCGTTATCGTTACCGGAACTCGGGTTCAAGACATGATGAGGTAACGGCGACGGGCACCGCACGGGATGCGCCCACCTTGTTTCCGCCGATGCTGAAACTTCCCAACAACATTGCCCCGTCAAGGCAATGCAGGCTCGTTGTGGTCAAGTGACCCTCGAGGCATGCGCCCGCTTCGATGACGACACGGTCCGACACATCCAGACGGCCCGAAAATGCGCCCGCGAGATGAAGTTCACGAGATTTGAGTCGTAGGGAAACCTTGGCGTCGAGACCGATCAGAACGCGTTGTTGGTGGGCGAGGACGTCTCCTTCGACGTCACCTTCGATCCGAAGAGACTCCTGTGTTTCGAGGCGACCGTGGACGTTGACCGTTCGGCCGATCAGACTGCTCCCGGTCGATTCCGCTGCTCGTATAGACGTGTTCGATGGGGGCTCAGAGGTGACAGCCTCGAGTGATGACGCGTCGGCGGGAGACTCAATAGCGCCAGGTTTCGTCGCTCGGACGAACGACGGCCTGGGCCAGGCCGCCCGGCGATAGCCGTCCAGTAGTAGCAGGAAACAGCAGGCAAGACCGCCGAGCAGAAGCCACTCCCCCGAGTCCATATCTTCCCACTCCCAAACTGGTTCTGGCACTCACGCCAGGGTTGCCGCTCCGCGACGATCGGCGTCGATTATCGATAGCTATCGGCGTCGAAGAACAAAACTGAAGATGCCGGTCGTCAGCAACGCTTCGAATGGGTAAAGATGTGTCGCCTTTCGCCGATCTACCATCACACAGGTGGCGATCTCCCGAAGGGAATCTGTCACCACCCGATAGCGACAGAGAACCGTGTCATGTTTCAGAAATCCAGTCACACCCCGCGACAACCGACGCCTTCACCCGGCGCCACCGAAACCTCGACAGCGCCCGGCGAGAATAAAGTCTCCACCCATGGCCTTTCGAGAATTGGGGGCAAGACGACCCTACATGGCGATATCAGTGGCGATGAGGACTTGCTCATCGACGGCCGCATCATGGGTAACGTTCTGTTTCGAAAGCACAGCGTCACCGTCGGCAATGACGGCATTGTGGAAGGGCGAATGGTGGCCAGGGAGCTAACGGTGAGAGGTCGGGTGGACGGCATCCTGATCGCCGCCGAGAAGATCACGCTGAAAGCGGGGGCAGTGGTCAACGGCGAACTCCACGCGCCCGGCTTGGTACTGGAGGACGGTGCGGCCTTTCACGGCAATATCGATATGAAGCCGGAACAGGATGAGCTCAGGGAGGCGTTCGAGACCGGAACGACGCACGCCGACTCCGCGGCTCCGGAGTCGGCTCACCCCGGCGCGGTGCCGTCACGGGTCGAAGAGGCCGATACCTTCCCGGCGGACGACCGGAGCACGCCCGTCTCGGGGAGTTAAGGCTGGATGCGTCGAATACGAGTGAGCGGAATGGCTCGTCAGTTCTTGATATTCGATTGAAACTGAAAATTATCATTTTGATCAAGATTTCAACGGCTTACATGTGAGTGTGGGCATTCTCGTTAACACGCAGCCCCCAGGCCGGCTTTACGGAGCCGGCCTGGGTTCGTCGGAATTAAATGCAGGTGGGCCCGCCAGACATAGTCTTGTCGTTGCTACGATGCTCCATAAGCCACTTTGTTGTAATTATCCAAAATCCATGCCAAGTGTTTTCTCGGTAGCGAGTTAGGCTTGAGATCAAAGCGTGCCATCCTGCCCACGGTCTCTGTTGGCTCTGCCAATCTTTCGATCTCGTGGTAGTAGTGCCGATCTGTATAGTCATCGAAAAGCACAATGGTTGGCTTCTCGATCATCAAGAAAGTCGTTATAAAGCACGCCCGCCGAAATCTGCCGTCAATCAGAACAACATCCGGGTGCACGAAGTCATCGTGATGCCATACGTGAGTGGGATATCGATGGAAATTTCGCCATTCTGCATCATTTTTGGGTTTTGCCCAAAGACCAGTCTCGCCGACATCGACATGCATGATACTTGGACGCGACAAGAGATCGGCTGACTCGATATAGCGGTCCATGTTACGAGCCCAAGCGGCATCGTTCTCCACAGACGTGATGTGCTTGTTGAACATTTTAGCAGCGATGATCGTGGAGCCGCCGCTTCCATACTCAAGGATGACAGAGCTTTTCTGGTATATATCGGTAATGTAGTTTTCTACTTCTGGAGGTAAGGTAACCTTGGGTTCTATCAGTTCTCTCTTGCTGTCGTTCTGATGTTTTGAAATATCGCTATCGATTTTCGGAGAAGTATGGGTGTCTTCGCCGTTTGATTTGCGATTAGCAGAGTCCCGGCTGATGATTCCTTGGCTCTTGGCCTCCTGAAGAAGAGAAAAGTGTCGCGCGATCTGCGAATGTAAAATATTCAATAATATCCATGAGTCCGCCTGCTTGCGGAGCTTTTCTCTAGCGTGATCCTGGCCACGAAGATATTCGTGAATCAACACCGGACCAGGGTCATAAGCCTGTTTTCGGGCAGGATATCCTGCTTGAGTCAGTCTGTATGAGATGTCCACGCCGCCATGACCGAACAGTATATAGTCTCCCCATCCCCCCACTTCGAAGAATGCTTTTGCCAGGAATGAAGCATTCCCTTCCAGCTCCGGAGGAGCCGGGAATGGCTTGTCGGAAGGATAATAATGATTGGGGGCGGTCGAGTCTGATTGCTGACGATAAACGCCTCGCAAGGAGACGATATCCCATTCTTCATGGGCCCTCATGTGGCTGCCAATGAAACCCGGTTCAGGAATACCATCATCATCGACAAATAGAAGTATGGGCGCATCGCTGTACAGTGCTCCAATGTTGCGCGCTAGATAAGCACCTGCGTTTCCAGAAGTTTTTAGCCAAGTATCGACCCAAGGCTCTATCGCTTCGAATTCCTCGTCTGGGCGACCATTATTGACAAAAATGATCTGTAAGCCATCGCCTCCATCTTTGCGAAGCCTTGAAATATTTTGTACGACTTCCGGTTTGAATCGGTTCGCTATAACAATAGCCGCCATGTCAAAGCGTTCTCGATGGTTTCGGACACTTTCCTGAGACAACCAGTAGTCATAGAGCGAATGCTTGTGCGTCCAATTTGCCTTTGCAAGACGACTTTCCAGGGATGCTGCTCTTTCTCTGCCACCTGTACTGATTTTTCTCGCTAACAGCGCATGGGTGAGAATAAAAAATGCAGCATTATTGCCCTTTTGCCATTCAAGAAGGCTTTTGCATTTTTCAATCAAGTTGTCGATAACACTTCCGTCGAGTTGGTTTAGGTTATTTGCCAAATCGACTACGAAAGAGCCCTTTTCTTGATTCAGAGGGTCCTCTTCGCTTATTAACGAGAAGATATCGATGGGAGCGAGAGAAGCGCTTTCCTCGGCATCGGTCAATGCCCCACGATCATCGTCTTCATCGATCTTGTCATTGAATGACGACAACGAGGCCTTGAAATCTTCAATTCCATAAAAACGATGGGTAAGAAATGCCAGCTTCGTTTTTTGTGTCTCGTTTAAGGTGGATAGACGAGAGTCGCTTGGAATCAGCAGTGCATCAGCACTGATTAACTGGGACGCCCGAAAATCTTGGGTCGATGCTTTACCCTGCTCACTGACAGCGTATGAAGCTGAATAAAAACGGTAAAATTGAAATCCGTTTGCATTGGCCCATCGAGTCAGGTCACCTAGTTCTGTCTGCTTTTTATAAATTGGATTGAATCTTATCTGGACCTGCAGGACAAGTGCATCTGCTAGTGCCTGGGCGCCATGCTTAAGGATTTTTAGACTATCATGTCGATCATCTAGCGCCAGCAAATCAATACTTTCTAAGCCTTCGATGCTGTCCAAGGAGACGCTGGCAATATCGAATGCCTCAAGACTGACGGTATCAGTGCTTCTCAATGGCTCCAGGGTTGCCGGTTCTTCCCCCGCACCATCGAGTATCACGGGGGTGGGCTGTCCATCGCCTAGCGTGACCTGAGGCAAGTGCTGGAGTTCACCGTACTGAGATAACTCACTCGCATTGTCAAGTCCACAGGCGGGATCAAACACCAGCAGTGCTACATGGCCAGTACCAAGCAATTCCTTGATGTCGTTGCGTTTTGCGATATTGCAGCCGTTATCCAAAATCGTGATCGCGCTATCCAGATCCCAATCGAACTCTTTGAGAAGCGATGCGGGCAGCTTCAAAGGCTTGGATTCGTCTTCAAACCAGGCTTGGCCGCCTTTGTTGAAAGTCAGGGCTGCCGGTACCTTGTCCCCACAGTAGCGTTGCCAGATACCCCGCAAGGCTTTATGGAGGTGGCGACCAAATTTTGGTGCATCGCAGATGGGCGACTGCTCGAGATAAGTGCGGAGCGCAGCTCGAATCACTGCCAGACTCGGTAGGTCCGAAGCGAGATCGAGCACACGCTTGCGGTAGTCGTCCCAGTTGTCCGTCACCAATTCCGGCATGCCGGCGTTGCATAGATGGGTCGCGCTATGGCGGCCGGCGAAAGTGGGGCCGGTGTGGGTGATCACGGGAACGCCCATCAGCAGGGCTTCGCATGTGGTCAGACCGCCGGAGTACGGCCAGGTGTCCAGCGCGATATCAACACGGTTGTAGCTCTTTAGTAGCTCCTGGTGCTGCGATGGGCCCTCCAGCAGGACTCTCGACCGCTCGACGCCGTGGTTTTCCAGCGTCGTGAGTACGCGCTCGCACACTTCGTCGCTGCTGTACTGACCGCCTTTCAGGAATAGGCGGCTACCCGGCAGCTGTTGCAGTAGAATTGCCCACTCGGCTAGCAGAGTGTCGTTTACCTTGGCGGGGTTGTTGAAGCAGCCGAAGGTGATGTAGCCATTGGTGAGCGAGGGTAGTGCGGTTATGGCAGGCTTGTCGCTCGGTGGCTGATAGCAGATATAGTCATCCGGCAGGCGGATGAGCTTTTCGGTATAGAGGTGGTCGACGCCTGCCGGGGTTTCATGACTGTCACTCAGGAAGTAGTCAAATGCATCAATGCCCATGCTACTGATCTGCATGCCGACCCATTTGACAATGATGGGGGCCGGCTTCGTGTCGACGGTCGGCAATCGGTTGAGACCGCCATGTCCGGCGAGCTCGATCAAAATGTCGATATCGTCCTCGAAGATTCTCTCGGCGAGTTGGCGATGATTCAAGTGATAAACGGGCTTCCACTCGCAGGACTTCTTGATACGTTTGGCAATAGGATCATTGTCTCCGGTGTCGGTATCAGAGTAGGCATGGAGTTCAATATCGTCCGGTAGCTGCTCGAGGGCGCTACTGATCATCCAGCCGACCGGATGGGCACGCAGGTTTCCGGATAGCAGACCCACCCGTAATCGGCGATTGGGGGACGTGTTCTTCTCGCCATGATCAAAAGTCTGGGGCGGCTTGAAACGCGCGCTCCACTTTTTCGACTTCTGAAGGATGCTCTCTGCCGAAGCTTCCGGATCATAGTGCTTGGTCAGGATCTCGTTGGAGTAGGCACCCGAATAGTCTGGTCTCAAGCGCAGGGCTTCTCGATAATGCCACTCGGCCTTTCTGAAATCCGCCATATCCTTGTGGTAGTTACCGAGTGTGTTATGCACTGTAGGATCTTGAGGCCTCAATGCATAAAGACGGTTCAGTGCCTCCAGCCCTTCCTTGAACTTGAAATGGAGCGAGAGGATCACACTGCGAATGGCCAGGACTTCTGCAGGAGAGTGGCCTAGCTCCTCGGCTCTCGACAGGAACTTTTCTGCCTCCGAATAGGATCCCATCTGATAGAGCATATGACCCATGTTAAAATGGGCTTGGGCGTTGCCAGAGTCGAGTTCGATACTGCGGGCTTGCAATGCCTGGGCACGCTGCTTCTCTCCCGCCATGAAACAGGCTCGTGCCAGTGCCGTCAGCGTTAAAGGGTCGTCGGGATCGAGCGAATAAGCTCTCTCAAGTGTCTCTTTGGCCTCATCGGGGGCAATCTGTAGCTGACAGTTGCCCAGTGCTTTCCAGGCGAAAGCATCCTCAGGATAGTTCTGGACCAGTTTCTCGGCATCTGTCATGGCGAGTTTGTGCTTACCCTGCCGATAGAGGTCCATGAACTGTTTCTGACGGGAGGCTGGGGTTTGAAGACTCTGGCTCATAAGAATCCGTATTCCGATCTGGTGCTGACGAGGATTGGGTCAGCTTCCCACACTCGGATAGATTCGAAGCGACGAAGTGATGTCACTCCAAGCCTTTTATCGTCGCGAAACTTAACGTAAAAAGGCCGGCATATGCCGGCCTCCTTTACCGCTTACTAACGCTTATCCGAGCAGTGAGAGTACGCTCTGCGGGGACTGGTTGGCCTGGGCCAGGACCGAGGTACCGGCCTGCTGCAGGATGTTGGCTCGCGTCATGTTGGAGACTTCGACCGCATAGTCGGCGTCTTCGATGCGCGAACGTGCGGCAGACAGGTTGGTTGACGTCGTGGTGATATTGTCGATGGCGGTCTCGAAACGGTTCTGGACCGCACCGAGGTTACTACGCTCGTTGTCGACGTTGTTGAGCTTGTTGTCCAGAATGGACAGTGCACCGCTGGCGAGCACGTCGAAGCCGTTGGTGCTGACAGCGCGAGCCTCACCGTTGACAGATGCTGCGGCTGCAGTTGCGCCGCTGGTGTACATGTTCCAGCCGCTGGTGGCGGTGCTGGAGGTACCAGAAGCGCTCGCGCCGCCGATGGTGATGCTGATGGTTTCGTTATCCTTCGCACCAACTTGAATGCTGAAGGAGGAACTGCTCGTATTAGTCTTGAATACGTTGGTTCCGTTGAACGAAGTCTGCTCGGTGACGCGGTTGATCTCTTCCAGACGCTGGTTGACTTCCTTCTGGATGGAGTCGATGTCCTGAGCGCTGTTGGTGCCGTTCTGGGCCTGGACGGTCAGTTCACGAATGCGCTGCAGGTTGTCGTTGATCTGATCCAGCGAGCCTTCAGCGGTCTGAGACAGAGAGATACCGTCGTTGGCGTTACGGCTGGCCTGAGTCAGACCTGTGACCGTTGAGGTCATGCGGTTGGCGATGGCCTGACCGGCCGCATCATCCTTGGCGCTGTTGATGCGCAGGCCGGAAGACAGACGCTCCATAGCGGTTTGCAGATCACCCTGAGACTTGTTCAGGTTGTTCTGACCGATCAGGGAGGTGATGTTGGTATTGATAACTGCCATTGTCGTGATTCCTTATCTCGGGTAAGAGGGCGCTTCTCTAAAGAGACCGCAACCTTAGGCCTGATCCGCTGCGCTCATGGCAGGTGTTGCCGGACCTTGCTGCAACGGCTCCGTCGCCGTTGTTCCAGTTATCGGCGCTACCCGGATTCGCTTTAGCCTCATTTGAGAAATTTTTGATGTACCGGCTGCGTTTTTTCATCGCCATCAAGCAGAAAGCCGCATGGCTATAGAGGTGGGGGGTGGTATGAGAAAACTCATACCAAAAGAGCGAGATACAAAACCATTCTTGATGTTACCTAAAGTCACCAAATAGACTGCTTCCGTTACGCATCGCTACAAAGGCTTGGCTGTTATTGGCTGGCTTCGCGACCTGACAACGGATCGACGCAGGGTACCCAAGTGACGCTTCCCCAGGATGTTGCAAAGCTGCTGGCGACTAACGGTGTCGTCGATGCAGGCTATCAATGCTTTACCGGCGATGGCTTGGCCACTGCACTGGCGGGCTCCCATTGGCGGTTATTGAGGCAACTGGCGCCTGAGTGCGTCACTTCGGCAGCCTCTATTTCGACAACCCCGGTTTCGGTGGACTCAGCCTCGGTGGGACGGGGATCCGTGAGTCCTGGCTTGGAATGCCCAGGGTCCGAGGAGACGGTGACAGGGCGAGTTGCCGGAGACGCGCCGGTCGAGAAATCGAGTCGTGCTAGCTCCCGCGATGACGCTTTCATGTTGCCCTCGTTGATTCATCGAGCGGCCGATCACGCCGGTAGCTCACGATATCTTCGGTTGTCCCGACATACTGCTGAAAACGAGGAGACCGGGCAGGAAGCGTCGCTGGCCAGCGTGTTGCAGAGGGTTTCGTCATGACGCTGATCAATCTGCTCTCGCCGAAAGGCGGCGTTGGTCGCACCACACTGTGCGCCAATCTCGGTGTGGCCTTGCAACAGCTTGGCTATCGGGTCGTGGTGGTAGATCTGGACCCGCAGAACGCGCTGAGGCTGCATTTTCAGTTCCCGGTGGCTGACGAGCGCGGCTTGATCGATCGGTTCGATTCGGCCGGCGACTGGCGGCATTGTCTGATAGGGCTGACGGAAGGGCTCGAGTTGCTGCCTTTCGGGATGGCATCCGATACGCAGTGGGGCCGCTTCCAGGCAATGCAAGCGCTTCCCGGTGAACTGTCGCGTCGCTTGCGAGCACTAGCTCAGGGTCCCAACACGCTGATCCTGGTGGATTCCCATGCGGCGCGGATCAGTTCTGCGTCGACATTGATCGATGATGCCGATCTCAATCTGCTGGTGTTGATGGCAGATTCGGGCTCCGTGGCGTTATTGCCCCGTCTGGAATCTCAGGTCGGGAGTCTGCGCCGCGCCGGCGAAGAAGGGCGGGTCGGCTACCTGCTCAATCAGGTCGACACCCGCGCGCAGCTCAAACGCGAAATCACCGAACTGATGCTGAGCCGACTGGCGCCGGTCCTGGTGGGCTCGGTGCATCGCGATGAAGCCATCGCCGAGGCATTGGCGGAACAGCGTAGCTTGTTCGAACAGGCGCCGTTCAGCGCCGCCGCGCGCGATATCGAAGAAACCGCGCGGGCGCTGGCACAGCGATTCCCGCTTCGGTTCAGTGGCATGTCATCGGCTGGACCGGATTCGGGTGACCAGGGTTCGGGTGGGTCGACCTCGAACGAGAGAGAGCGGTTCCAATCATGAGTATCGATCACTCTCAGCGTAACAATGGCGGCCCGAGCCAGCGCTCGAACGGACGAAGCTCACGACTATCCATGCTGATTGCTGTGGTGGTCTTGCTGGGCGTGCTGCCGATCGTGCTGCTGACGGTGACCACACCCATGTCTGTCTCGCAGCAGGGTTTGTTCGGGCTGATCACGGTCGTGGCGATGCTGGTATCGCTGCGCTTGCGGGCGAGCTCCAAACCCATCGCGATCTTTCTGCTCCTGCTCTCGGCGGCGATCTCGACTCGCTATCTCTATTGGCGCGCGACAGAAACGCTGGTGTTTCAAAGCTGGTTGGAGGCGGTGCTCGGTTATGGACTTTTCGCGGCAGAACTTTACGCCTGGGTCATTCTGATCCTCGGCTATATCCAGAACGCATGGCCGCTGGAACGCAAGGTCGTGCCGCTTCCCGCCGATGTAGCGTGTTGGCCGAGTGTCGATGTCTATATCCCGACTTACAACGAGAGTCTGCAGATCGTTCAAGATACGGTACTGGCGGCGCAGAATCTGGATTATCCGCGAGACAAGCTCAGGATCTATCTCCTCGACGATGGTCGCCGGGAAACCTTTGCCGCGTTTGCGGCTGCCGCCGGGGTGGGTTACATCACTCGAAATGACAATCTCCACGCCAAGGCCGGCAATCTCAATCACGCCATGACGCTGACCCAGGGTGACCTGGTCTGCATCTTCGACTGCGATCACGTCACGACCCGCGGCTTTCTGCAGATGACGGTAGGTAGCTTTCTCGCTGATGAGAATCTGGCCCTGGTTCAGACCCCGCACCACTTCTATTCACCGGATCCGTTCGAGCGCAATCTGAGCGTCGGCGAGCGCATGCCCAGCGAAGATGAGCTGTTCTACGGTCTGATACAGAAAGGCAACGACTACTGGAACGCCACGTTCTTTTGCGGGTCCTGCGCTGTGATCCGTCGCGCGGCACTCGAAGAGATTGGCGGCTTTGCCGTCGAGACCGTCACCGAAGATGCGCATACGGCGCTCAAGCTGCAGCGGCTTGGCTGGAAGACGGCCTATCTTGGCGTGCCATTGGCGGCGGGGCTGGCGACCGAGCGGTTGTCGTTGCACATCGGCCAGCGGATGCGCTGGGCCCGCGGCATGACCCAGATCCTGCGCCTCGACAACCCGCTTTTCGGACGCGGGCTATCGATAATGCAGCGGCTCTGCTATCTCAACGCCATCCTGCATTTCCAGTTCGCGTTGCCGCGTATCGTCTTCTTGACCGCGCCGCTGGCTTACCTGTTGACCGGTCAGAACATTATCGCGGCGTCGGCCGGGATGATCTTCGTCTACGCGCTGCCGCATCTGGCGCACACACTGGTGCTCAATTCGTTGCTGCAGGGGCGCTATCGGTTCAGTTTCTGGGCCGAGATCTATGAAACGGTACTGTCGTTCCATCTGGTCAGGACCACGCTGGTGACGCTTGTCAGCCCTCGCCGCGGTAAGTTCAACGTCACGGACAAGGGCGGACTGCTGCCGGAAGGATTCTTCGATTTTCGGATCGTGCGGCCACATCTGATCGTCGCCGGCCTGCTGGTCGTGGCGATCGTCTGGGGCGTGGTGAGACTGGTCTGGAACGAGTCGTTCGGTATCGAGCGCAACGTCATGCTGCTCAACCTGTTCTGGGCGAGTTTCAGTCTGCTGATGCTGTTGGCTGCCATCGCGGTGGCGCGGGAGTCGCGCCAGGTTCGAGCCACAGTGCGAGTCGACGTCGAGCTGCCGACCGTCGCTTACCGCACGGATGGCCACGCCGAGACCGCGATCACGCGCAACCTTTCGATGGGTGGCGCGCTGGTAGAGCTGGTCGGCGACACGGCAGGCGAACCGATTGAGTGGATCGAGCTGCGTCAGGGCGGCGAGCTCACGAGCTTCCCGGTTACCGAAATTCATCGGAACGGACGCCAGATTCGCCTGAGTTTCGGCCGACTGGACATCGGGCAACGGCGTCAACTGGTGCGTGCGGTAATGGGCCGGGCCGATGCCTGGCTTTCACGTCCGGGTCATGTCGATCATCCACTGCGTTCGTTGTGGTGGGTCGTCAAGTCGGTATTCGGGCTGTTCTTTACCTCATGGCAACAGCGCCGTCATATGGCAGCGGGCGAAACGCAGGCTTCCGGCTCCTTCTGGGCGGCAGGCCGGCTAATGGCGCTGGCGGTGTTGGCGGCCTTGTTGCTGGTGACGGCGCGCTCGGCGTTGAGTGATGATCTGATGCCGGGTGATGAGCTGGTCATGGACAATGAACCGATGTCACGGCAAGCGATGAGCCGATCAGACATTTCGATGCCGGTGATAAATGACGCCACTGTGTCGAAGCCATTCTTGCCTGCCGCCGCCTCGAACCCGTTCACGGCGGCCGCGAAGTCCGCCCTCTCTGAGTCGCGGGCATTAGGCGATGAGCGTTGGGAAAGCGTAACGCTGGGCCAGTTGACGGGGGGCAAGGATATCGTGCTGAGCGGCCTCCAAGCGCGCGCGGGCGTGCCATTCTCGGTGCGAGCTGACGAGTTGGCCACGAAGGCTTCATTGATGCTGGACCTGCGCATGCCCGAGGGTGAAACGAGCGAGCGGCAGCGACTCAGTGTCTCGCTCAATGGCCAGCCGCTGCATAGCCAGATGCTCGAGCGTCAACCGGGTGAGCGATTCACTCTCGAGCTGCCGATAACGCCGGCGCTGCTGGTGACCCACAACCGTCTGGATTTCGCGCTTGCCGGACAAAGCGAGAATCAATGCCTGACGCCGTCGAATTCTTCCCAGGCGCTGACGGTTGGGCAAGGCTCGCTGCTGCAGCTGGCGTTGAAACGCTTGCCGCTAGAGCGTGATCTCGCACATTTCCCATTGCCGTTTTATAGCAACGTCGCGTTATCTTCGGCCTCGGCGCAGATCGTGCTGCCGGCCAGACCCAGTGAAACGACGCTGCAAGCGTCGACATTGCTGGCATCTTATCTGGGCAGTCGGGCCAGATCTCGGGAACTGACATTTCGTGTATCGCAGGGGAGCCTGCCGGATGCCGACGCCATCGTGCTGGCGACCGGCAATGATTCGATCGCAGGATTGGATGCCTCTCAACTGGCTGGTAACGGGATTCGGTTGGTTCCGAATCCGTTGAACCCTGCGCACACCTTGATGATTCTGCATGGCGATTCATCGTCTCAGTTGCTGGCATCGGTGCGCGATTTCGTCATCAATCAATCTCGGCTATCCGGTATCGAGCATGATATGCAACGGGTCGAGGCGCCGGCATACGCGGATAGCGGCGCACCGAACTGGATATCTTCGGCAAAGCCGGTGACGCTTTCTTCGCTGACGACATCGGAGAACCTGCAGAGCCCTGGGCTTACGCATCCGGCGATCGATATCAATTTTCGCGCGGCACCCGATCTATTCCTTTGGCCCGGGCAGAACTTGCCTCTGGCACTCAAGTACACCTTTCCCAATGCCGATTGGCTGGATGAGTCGCGCTCCAGGCTCGACGTCAATCTCAACGGCACCTACCTGGGATCGCTGGGCGTCAATCAGACCGGTGTCATCGAGCGCCTATGGGGAAAGCTGGGTGGCGATGCCCGCCGTGATGGCGGCATCATTCGCATTCCGCCTTACCTGATCTACGGCGAGAACACGTTGAGTCTCTACTTCAATTTGAAGGCAAAGGATGACGCCGGGTGTCTGGCGGCGAGCGGAAACGCAAACAGTCGTTCTGACGGAGATTCTGATAGCGCTCAAAACACCGAAACAGGCAGTCGTGGAGATGAGGTTGACAACGATTCGCTAAGCCAGATTTCACCGGAATCGACGCTGGATCTCAGTCAGGCACGTCACTTTGCCACGCTGCCCAACCTTTCCTATTTCGTAGGCGCGGGCTTCCCGTTTACTCGCCGTCCGGACCTGGCGGATAGCGCGATCCTGTTACCCGCCGAGCCCGACAATAGCGAACTGGCGACCGTCCTCAATCTAGCCGCGCGTCTGGGTGAGTCGACAGGTGTCGCCATGCATCGCGTTGCGGTGGGGTTGGGTAACCCAGGCGTGGCGCGTTACGCCGACCGGGATCTGCTGGTAGTTGCGCAGACCCGGGCGCCGATGATGAAGACGCTGCTGAGCCAGGGGGGGGTCGGTATCGATAACGGTGGGCTAAAGGTCAGAAATCCTGACTGGGTACAGCGTGCGATGGGCTGGTTGCAGGGGCAGTGGCGTACCGATCATGGGGCCCTGCGCAGGGCGCTTGTGAGCCGTCGTCATGTAGATGCGCTGGTGGCCCTGGAGTCGCCGTGGCAGGCCGGTCGCAGCATCGTGATCATTACAGCCGACGAATCCGAGGCTCTGCCGGGTCTGGTCGATGCGTTGGACGATCGTCGGGTCAGCCAGGCGGTGCGCGGGGATGTCGTCTTGATCGACGGGGACGGCAGCGTATCGGCCTTCCGCGTAGCTGATCACTATCAGGTCGGCAACATGCCGTGGCCCCAGCGTTGGTACTGGATATTCGGCGAACGCCCGTGGTGGCTGATGTGGTTGCTGATCGCCTCTCTCGTTCTATGCACGGCGGTGCTGTATCCGCTTCTCAAACGTCGGGCGATGCAGCGCCAGTCCACGATTCATCTCCCGGCTTCGGGACAGGCACCGTTCGAGGTCGAGCGATGAAACGCGATAGATGGTACGGGTTGTTGTTGCTTGGCATGTTGGGCGGGAGCACGCCGCTACTGGCGCAGCCGGTCGGTGATAGCTTGCAACCGCTATTCGATCAGGCGGCTTTCTGGCAGTCCCGCCAGCGTGTCGATCTCGCGGAGGAGTCGCTGGAGCGGATTCTGTCGGTCGATCCGCAGAATCGGGAGGCGCTCTTCCGGCTAGGACTGTTGGCAATTGACAACGACGATACAACGGCCGCAGACGAATGGTTGAGCCGACTGCAACAGGTCGCACCCGATGACTCCCGCGTCGAACGTCTGCGTCAGGCCAAGGAGCGACGTAATATCGATCCGGTGGTACTGGCGCGCGCGCGCGCGCTGGCCAAGGCAGGCAACCTGCAGGGGGCGCTGCGCGAATACGATCAGCTATTCGGCAGCGACGGCCCACCCTGGGATCTCGCCGCAGAGTATTACGAGACGCTTGCGGGTACCGATGGGGGCTGGTCACGGGCCAGCAAGGCGCTCGACGATCTGCATCAGCGCGCTCCTGACGACAAAGCGCTGGCACTGGCATCGGCGCGGGTAATGAGTTATCGCGCCGAATCTCGGCGCACCTCGATCGATCAACTGAGTCAGATGGCACCCAGTGCCTCGACTCGCGCCGCCTGGCGTCAGGCCCTACTTTGGCTGGATGCGGGTATGGACGATCAGGGGCTGTACGAACGCTATCTGCAGCGTTATCCCGATGATCAGGCCGTTCGCGAATATTTTCTGGCGACGGCCGCCGAGCCGGAAACCGATCCGGTGGCGCAAGCTCGCGGCGAAGGATATCAGGCGCTCGACGATGGCAAGCTGACGCAGGCGCAGGCCAGCTTCGACACGGCCCTGGGCGCCGACGCGGAAGATGCCGAGTCGCTGGCGGGGCTCGGACTGGTAGCGTTGCGCCAGCAGCGATTCGCTCAGGCGCGGGATCAGTTGGGTCAAGCGATACAGATGGCGCCTTCTCGCGCGGATCAGTGGACGAGCGCGTTTCGCAGTGCCAGCTTCTATTCGGAGCTGGCGGAAGTTCGCCGTCTGGCGTCGAGCGGCAAGAGCAAGGCGGCATTGACTCGCGTAGCACCGCTGACTCGGGAAAGTGGCCGTGATGGCCGCGCGGCTCGGCTGCTCGAAGCGGATCTATTGCATCGCCAGGGCAATGACGATGCGGCAGAGCAACGTTACCGGCAGGTGCTGGCCGAAGACTCGCGCAACGTTGAAGCGACTCAAGGGCTCGTAGGTGTGTTGCGAGCTCAGCAACGCTGGCAGGAAGCGGAAACTCTGGCACAGCAATTGCCTGCGAAGGTGCGTGCCTCTTTGGGCGATCCGCGTCGCGATCAGGCTCAGGCACTCCGTGAGCAGGCCAATCAGCGCTTCTCGGCGGGTGATAACGCCCAGGCACATCGACTGTTCAGTCAGGCGATCGAGCTGGCGCCGGACGATCCGTGGATTCGACTCGATCTGGCGCGGCTGTATCAGGCTGAAGGCAAACCGTATCAGGCCAGTTTCGTCATGTCCCAGTTGCTGGGCGACGAGGCGACACCGGAAGCGCTGGAAGCGGGCGCATTGCTGGCCGGCGAGCAGCAGCGCTGGGATGATGCCGATACGCTGTTGCAGCGAATACCGGCTGGCAGCGGGACGTCGCAAGCGATGGCGGATCTCAAGGGACGAGTCGCCTTTCAGCGTCAGTTGGCGACGGTTCAGCGGCGTATGGCCTCTCGTGATCCCTCTGCTCGCGAGACACTGTATCAATGGTATCGCAATCCACCATCTTCACCTGATGCCGTGGGTAGCGTGGCACTGGCGTTGGCCGATGCCGGGCAGCCCGGCATGGCGCTGGAGCTGGTGCGTCGGAATCTGGCTCAGGCCGATATCTCCAAAACCCCCACGGCGTATCTCGGCCACGCGCTGGTGCTCGCCAAGGCGGGACATTTCGAAGAAGCCAAAACCTTGCTTTCGCGCCTGGACGCTGCGGCGTCGTCCCCGGAGCAGCGTGCGATGTTGACCCGCACCGCGGGTGGCATCGCGGTTGCTCAGGCGGATCAGCTTCGCCAGCAGCAGCGCTACGCCGATGCCTACGACGTGCTGCAGCCTGCGCTGCAAGCCTCGCCGGACGACCCGCAGTTGCTGCTGGCACTTGGCAGGCTCTATAGCAGCGGCGAAATGCCCGATGCTGCCGCGAGCGTCTACGATCATCTGTTGGAAACACAGCCCGATAACGATGAAGTGCTGGCTGGCGCCGTCAACGCGGCGCTGGAGCAGGGTAATGACCAGCGGGCAGAGACATTGCTGGTCAAACATGCACCGCTCTCTTCGCCTTCGTTGGTGATACTGGCAGCTCGAACGGCCCGTGCTCAGGGGGATCGCGAGCAGGCGATTCGGCTGCTTGAGCAGGCGCGAGATCAGCAACTGGCCGTGAACGGAGAAAGCCCGCTATTGCCCCAGACGGCGATGGCATCGGGCCAACTGGGTATGAGCGGCAATCCTTTCCGTCAAACGCAGCAGGCGGCACGGGTAAGCGGTAGCCGCTGGGATGCCATCAGCGCGACGCGCTCGGGCAGTCGGAGTGTTTCCGATGATTCCGTCAGCACCGAGTTCGCGGGCGACACGACTCTGGGGGAAATCGATCGGTTGCTGACGGAACTACACGGCGAAACGGCACCGCGGCTGGTTCCCAGTGCCACGCTGCGACAGCGCGACGGTGAGTCGGGGTTGAGCGAGTTGACCTCGTTGGGCAGCACGATGATGTTTTCGGCAGCCCCGTTCAAGCGTGGGCGGTTGGAGGTTTCCGTGTCGCCAGAGTACGTTTCCGCGGGAGAAGCGAGCGGTAGTGCCCGGGAACGATACGGTAGCAATTCCTTCGTGACAGCAGCGGAAGCGCTGCAAACTCGGCTGTCGGATGTCTCGACGATTCTGGACAGCATTCAGGACTCGGCGGACAGCTATCAGGTGCTGGCCCTGCAGGACCAGCAGAATCCCGGTGATCCACTGACCCAGTTGCAGTTGGCGCGGGCTGCCGAAAGTTTCCAGCAGGCACTCGACCGCAATCCGCTATTTGAAGCTGGCATCGATACGGCGTCGTTGAGTGACGCGCAATTGTCGCAGTTTCGCGCTGCGGTGAGGCAATTCGTCGTCACTGACGATCTATCGGCGTCGGAGCGTTCCCAGTTGCTGGGCGATATCGACAGCGTTCTCGATGCCGATTTCTCCAATCTCGACGCGGAGGAATTTACCTCGGCACGTGAGGCCTTGGAAGAGAGTCTGACTCGAATTCAGCAGGGCATCGGGAGCCGTCTGGCTGCGGTGCCGCGAGCCGCACGTCGCCCCGATTCAATCACCGATGCCGGAGTAGGATTGGAGCTCGCCTATCGCCTGGATTCGATCGACGCCGATATCGGCAGCACGCCGCTCGGGTTTGAAAAATCCAGCGTCGTGGGCGGGATTACCTGGCGTCCCCAGATCAGCGAGGACACCCATCTCAGCGTGACCGCCGAGCGGCGTGCGGTGAAAGACAGCGTTCTCTCCTATGCGGGCGTCAAGGACCCGTTGACCGGCGAAACCTGGGGGGCGGTAACGCGAACCGGCGGCAAAGTCGGCATCGAGTATGACGATGGTAAAAGTGGTGCATACGCCAGTGCCGGCGCCTACGTCTATCGGGGGGAAAACGTCGCTGATAACCATTCGTTCAATCTCGATACGGGGGCTTACGTTCGACCGATCAATGAGCCGGATCGTCAGTTGCAGGTCGGGGTCAATCTCGGCTACATGGGATTCGACAAAAACCTGCGTTACTTCACGTATGGCCACGGCGGCTATTTCAGCCCCCAGGGCTACGTCAGTCTCGCATTCCCGGTCAGCTACCAGCAGCGTCAGGACAAGTGGACCTATCGTATCAGTGCTGCGCCCGGCTTCCAGAGCTATCAGGAAGACGACGCGGACGTGTTCCCGGAAGACGGTGATTCGCAATCGTCGCTGGATACGCTGGCAGCCGCGGGGCTGGTAGGGCAGTCGCACTATGACGGTGAGAGCAAGTCAGGATTCGGAGTGACGTTGGGTGGCGATGTCAGCTACCAACTGGCAACGGATCTGAGCGTGGGCGGCACACTGGGTTACGACACATTTGGTGATTACTCCGAGACCTCAGCGTCGGTTTATCTCAACTATCAACTGGGGGCTCGGCCTTGAACCCATACTTGTCCGATACATCGCTTAACACCATGAGTTTGCTGAATACGTGGGATGATACGGAGATCGAAGCGCCGTCCGCTGCCCGTTTCTCGACTGAGCCCGATGGCGGACCTTCGGCAGATGCGCCGCATTGGCCGAAGGTGCTCGACCTGTTGATCGACGAGCTGATTCAGGCGGCCGGCGAGGCGGAAGCTCAACCGTTACTGCAGCGTGTCGGGCTGCGACTCGCCGAAGATCTACCTCTGGGTCAGCCCGCGACGCTAGCCGCGCTGGAGTCGGAGATCAATCGACGGCTGGCCCGGCTCTCCTGGGGCTGGTGCTTGATTCGTGACGCTGGCAGGCACCTGGTTATCGAGCACGGCGATTATCCCCTCATGGGCTCCGGTGACATCGGCGAGGCGGGGCGTCTGCGCTTGCTCGGTCTGTCATGGATTCTGGGCAGTCTCTACCAAGGCTGGCTCGGTGCTCAGGGTGGCCAGGCTAGGGTCAGCTATCAGCGCAACAGATTCCATCAGTCATTGATCTTTCATTACGGTAGCGCATGAACAAAGTACCGACTCGGTGGTTGAAACGCCTCTTGCTGCTGCTCGGTATCGTCGTGATGCCAATAATGGCGAATGCGGGATTCAACGCCAGCGATCCCGGCTGGCAGAACTACAAGACGCGCTTTCTATTGCCAGAAGGGCGCATCATCGATACCGCCAACGCCGATATCAGCCACACCGAAGGGCAGGGCTGGGGCATGTTCCTGGCGGTCCAGTTCGATGATCGCCGTACGTTCGACAGGATCTGGCAATGGACCGAAGCCAACCTGGCGAGACCGGATATCGCGCTCAATGCCTGGCGCTATGATCCTCACGCACAGCCGCCGGTCGCCGACAATAACAATGCGACTGACGGTGATCTATTCGTGGCCTGGTCGCTGCAATTAGCAGCGGATCGGTGGGGCGACGATCGGTACGCCCAGCGATCCGAAGCGATACGTGTCGCCATTCGAGACCATCTGATCGACAACGTCGGTGGCTACGAGATATTGCTACCGGGTCTTGAAGGTTTCCGCCACGAGGGGTTTGCCGATATCAATTTGTCCTATTGGGTCCTCCCGGCGCTGCGCGACTTTGCTGCTCGTTATCCGGGTGAGCCGTGGCAGGCCGTTATCGACAGCGGCTGCCAGCTTCTGGAGAGGGCGCAGTTCGGTTCGGAACAGCTCCCTGCCGACTGGATACGACTGCAGACGTCTGGTGAGCTGACGCCAGCCAAAGGGTGGCCGCCGCGCTTCGGGTTCGAAAATATCCGGACTCCGCTCTACTTCACTTGGGGAGGCGTGCGAGAGGTCGACACGCTCGAGAACATTGCTCGATTCTGGGACCAACCCGCGCCTCCCGCCTGGATCGACGTGAAATCTGGAGAGACGGCGGGTTATCCCCTATCCGAGGGCGGAGAAGCGATCAATGCGCTGCTCAGCGGTCGGCCTTGGGCCATCGGTACGACGCCGAGCGCAGGCGAAAACTACTATTCTGCGACGCTGCTACTGCTGAGTCGAATCGCTGCGGCGCAACTCAGTCTGAGTGCCCGGTAGAGGTTTGAATTGGCTGGTCGAATCAGTCGACGTATGTGGGTCATTCTGTCGACAGACGAGGATTGATCAGAGAGCAGGGCTTTGGCTGGGAATTTTCCCTGCCGCGGCCGGTCTGATCCGTTGGGTACCATAGAGAAGATAGCGCCGGCACTAGGTATAGATGATTTTCAAGGCGAGTTTCGCTAGACTGGGTCGGTTCTTCTGAAGGAGAACCGTTTTATTTCCCTCCGGCAAATTTTTTATCCTGTTTTACGCTGGTCCGGGATTCTTCATGACTCTTATTCATCGGCCCGAGTCGGGTCATTGTTCAGGATGTTTAATTACTTCTTATGCCTCGTATGATGGATGAACGTGAAAAAATTCGTAAGTTTCGTGAACTCGATGACGCTTTTGCTCAGGCGCTTCGGGATCTCGATGGTGGCCCACGAACTTCGCAGTCGGTCGAGCCAGAGCCACAAGACGTTGGCCCAGCATTCGAGGAGCGCCTGCACGGGTTAATGACGGAGTATGCGTTGAGTCAGGGCTGCGTGCATGAAATGCTGAGCACGCTGGTGCAATACAAGAAGATGGCGTGATGGGTAGCCTTCGTCGATAGGGCGGTGTGATGGTTGCCGCCATTCCCGCCACGCTCGGTCTTGTTCGATAGATCTGTCGAACTTGTAAAATGCTGGGGTTTATAAAGAGATTAATTTTATAAACAGTTGATATCTAGAAACCGCGCTATTTGCAGTGACCCCGATTTTTATCGGGTGTTTCTGATAAAGGTTTACTATCGCAATGAGGGGACGGCGACTGATTTTCGCGATTATTGTCGGCTCCTCGTTATTCTGGTCGTTATCGTCAGCAAAGTGCCTGCCATTCACGGCCGGCTCGACGGTCTTTCGTTCCAGCAAAAGCCAAGGATGTGCGCATGCTGATTCCCGTTGTTCTGGCCGGCGGCTCCGGCACTCGTCTATGGCCGATGTCGCGGGCGAGCTACCCCAAGCAGTTCCTTCCGATCACCTCTGCGCGCAGCATGCTGCTGGAAACGCTGGCACGCATCGAATCTGTCAGCGCGGCAAACCCGATAATCGTGTGTCAGGAAGATCATCGCTTTCTGGTGGCCGAACAGCTGCGTGAAGCCGACCGGTCAGCGGACATCCTGCTCGAGCCGGCGATGCGCAATACCGCGCCGGCCATCGGGCTGGCTGCACTGCAGGCCATGAGTCGCGATCCGAATGCGGTGCTGCTGGTGTTGCCCGCCGATCATGCCATCGCCAATCCGGAGGCGTTGATGCGAGCCATTACACCTGCGCGTGAAGCCGCCGAGCGGGGCAAGCTGGTGACGTTCGGGGTGACGCCGACGCGGGCGGAGACCGGCTACGGTTATATCGAGATCGAAACCGGGATCAAGACCGGCATGGCGCCAAGCGAGCCATGCGGCCACGACAGCGCGGTGCCGATCCAGCGCTTCGTCGAAAAACCGGATGCGAAAACGGCCCAGGCGTATGTCGAAAGCGGTCGGCACCTGTGGAACAGCGGGATGTTCGTGATGCGCGCGGATCGCTATCTGGAAGCGCTCGGGCGGCAGCGACCTGCGATGCTAGAGGCGGTGACGGCGGCGTGGGAAGGGCGTCAGACCGATCTCGATTTCCTGCGGGTCGACGCCGATGCCTTCGTTGCCTGCGACGCCGAGTCGATCGACTATGCGGTGATGGAGAATGCCGCCGATGCCAGCGTCGTCGCGCTGGATGCCGGCTGGTCGGACGTCGGCTCGTGGCAGTCGCTATGGGAAATTTCCGCCAAGGGCGCGGATGGCAACGCACTGCGCGGTGACGTGATCGTCGACGACGTGAGTGGATGCTTGATTCATGGCGAAAGCCGGCTGGTGGCGGCGGTCGGCGTACGCGACTTGATGATCATCGAAACACCGGATGCGGTGATGGTCGCGCACCGGGACGCCGCACAATCGGTCAAGCACATCGCGGAGACGCTCAAGCGCCAGGAACGCCCGGAGTGGGACCAGCATCGTCGGGTGCATCGCCCCTGGGGCAGCTATGACAGCGTGCATCGTGCCGAGCGCTACCAGGTCAAGCAGATCAGCGTGACGCCCGGTGGTCGGCTGTCACTTCAGAAGCACTTTCACCGCGCCGAACACTGGATCGTGGTTCGCGGAACGGCGCGGGTGACACGCGGCGACGAGACCTTTCTGCTCGAGGAGAACCAGTCGACCTATATCCCTCTCGGCGTCGTTCACCGGCTGGAGAATCCGGGCAAGATCGAACTGGAGTTGATCGAAGTGCAGAGCGGCAGCTATCTCGGCGAAGACGACATCGAGCGATTCGATGACGTCTACCGCCGTGAATGATCACGAGGCCGGCTGCGCGCCCTCGTGTTGACCGCAGGCGCCTGCACTGGCATTCGGCGCCGTGGCAGTCGAAACCGATAGCGGCGACTGCGGCGTGTTGTCGCCGTTAGGCTGAGGCATGTCCAGCCGCACGGTCGGCAGATGTTCGGGGTAGTGGGTGCAGATGAAATCGATCAGGCCTTCACGGATTTCGCAGCGCAGATCGAAGGTGTTCGGGCCGCCGCTACTGCTGATCAGCACTCGCAACTGCTTGTTGCGTTCGGTCATCTCGAGCATCTGCACCTTGCAGACCCGGCCGGTCCAGAACGGTGAAGCCTCGGCGATCCGCTGGCACTCGGCGCGCAGCGGTGCCATCGGCAGGTGATAGTCGACGTATAGGATCACCACGCCAATGAGATCCTTGTCGCGTCGGGTCCAGTTTTCGAAAGGGTGGTCGACGAAGTAAGTGATCGGCAGTACGACTCGTCGCCAGTCCCAGGTACGCACGACGGCATAGGTCAGCGTCAGCTCCTCTACCCAGCCCCACTCATCCTCGACGATGACCGAGTCGTTCAACTGAATCGGCTGCGTCAGCGCGATCTGGATGCCGGCGATCAGGTTGCCCAGCACCTTCTGCGCCGAAAACCCGAGCACCACACCCAATATGCCCGCCGACGCCAGGATACTGGCGCCGAGTTGGCGCACCTTCTCGAATACCATCAGCATCGAGGCGAGAGCCAGAATGATGATGACGAAATTGATCAGCTTGCGCAGCACGGTGATCTGGGTGTGCACCTTGCGTGCCACGGCATCTTCGTCATCGAATCTATAGCGTTCGCTGAGCGCCCGCTCGCTGATGTTGACGCCATGGATCAGCACCCCGGCGATGGCCCCGATCAGAATCAGACTGGTGAGATTGTGCAGCGCCGAGTCGAGACTGACCGACGTCACGAAGATCGGGAAGATCGAGAACAGCACGAAGATCGGGATCAGTGCGGCCAGACAGCGTGCCATGAACGGCACCAGGAAACGCTCCAGTATCGAAGTGCGCGAGTCCCCCCAACGGTCCATGGTCGCGACCAGTCGGCGACAGAGGCGGATCAGCAACCAGACGCCAAGCAGCGCTGCGGCAAAATGTGCCACGGTCATGATCAGCGAATGTCCGTCGACGTCCGCGGGAACCAGGAAGTGAGCGGCGCCGAAGAGTCCGTAGACCCAAAGCACCCCCACCAACGGCGGATGAACGGCCTTGGCTGTCGTGCCGAGTAGATGAAAGCGGGATTCATCGAGCCGTCGTAGGCGAAAGTGGACGTACTTGAGCAGTGCGTGAGCGATGATCGTCGCGCCGATGATGAACGCCGCCGTGATCCAGAACGGCAGCGCATCCAGCCACGCCTTGATCGTGGTATTGATAAACGTCGCGTTGATAACCGATGCATTCATGGATGAGCCTGTTATTGGAGTTGTCGACTCACTCGAGTTTAGGCGTTTCTACAACTTTCGTCGCATTGAGCGCTTGGTTCGAGGAATGCCGGCTCAAAATTTCTGCGATTCACAAAAGCGCGCTCGCCCTGGTACAGAGCGAGCGCTGACGGGGGTGCCCCGCTATCGAGGAAACCCATTCTCAGGAGAAATGCGTTATCGAGAAAGGCCGATCTGGCGGGAGATGTCCGTGATCTGGGCAATCTGTTCGTTGACGAAGGTGGTGAATGCCTCGCCATGCATTTCGAATGGCATCAGGCCGTTCTGGGTCATCACGCTTTTCCACTCATCACTGGCGTACAGCGTGTCGATGGTATCGACCCACCAGCCGTAAGCATCTTCGGAGACATCCGCCGGCATGTAAAAGCCTCGCCAGTTGGGGGCGATCGTATCGATTCCCTGTTCTCGAGCGGTCGGCCACTGATGCAGCTTGCCAGGCAGGCGCTCTTCGGAAAGGATCGCCAATGGCCGCAGGTCACCGGACTCAATAAAGCTGATGACTTCCGAAATATCACCGGTGAAGGCGTCGACGTGACCGCCCAGCGTCTGCGTCACCGCTTCACCGCCGCCGTTGTAACCCAGATAGGCAATCCGTGCCAGATCGTCCACCCCGGCCTCGTCGGCGGCCATCAACAATTTCAGGTGATCCCAGCCGCCGGTGGCGGTGCCGCCCGTAAAGGTCAGTGCACGAGGGTCGTCCTTGAGAGCCTTCATCACGTCCGACAGCGATTGATACGGGGAGTCCGCCGCCACCGCAATCACGCCATAATCGGCGCCCAGCGTGCCGATCCAGTTGACCATGCTGGCATCCAGCCCCGGAAATTGCCCGCGGGCCAGCCCTGTCGTTGTCACGGTGCTGGCAGCGACGATCAGGTTCTCCTGCCCGGCACGCTTCTGCACCACGTGCGAGAAGCCCACGCCGCCGCTGGCGCCTGGCATGTTGATGGTCTGGACGTTGCCGTCGACCAGACCAAGATCGCCGAGGACGCGGCCCACGGAACGGCAGGTGAAGTCCCAGCCACCGCCCGGGTTGGCCGGGGCGATGCAGTCCACTTTCCCGGTCTGCTCGAAAGCCTGAGTGGCGCTGGCCAGGCTCCAGATCAGGCCGCCTGCGATGAGTGTCCTTAAACTACGTTGGATCATGGCGTGTTCCTCGTCGTCTTGTTATCGATCTGCACTGTTGCAACGATTCGTCGTCCGCGTTTCATCGCCGGAAGGGCGCTGGGCGTTTTTCGTATCGGGATGACGTGGGAGGACTGTAGCGAGTGGTCGCGACGGGAAACATTGATATTTTGACAAGCGAGCCTTCGTACTTCCCGAAGGCTTTACACCTTCGTCGTAACACTATGGGCCTTGCGGTGGCGCTTCGATGTCCGGCGTCTCGATGTCTCGCGCGCTCGCGTTCGCCAGATGCTCGATCATCTCTCGGGCAATCAGGGGCAGTGTCTCCAGATCGCGGATACCGATGACCAGCTCGCGCTCCGCCCACTCATCGGTCAACGCAGTCGTGGTCAGTGAAAGGCTCTCGCGGTAGGCCGCAACGGCGCGAGCGGGAAGAATGCCGATCCCCATGCCACGGTCGATCATCCGGCAGATACCTTCGAAGCTGCGCACCTGTATCCGCATCCGCACCGGCCGTGCCAGGCGCTGAGAGTCCTGATGCAGCAGCGCATGGAGCGAAGAGTCCTGTTCCAGGCCGATGAAGTCGTAGTCCAGGGTCTCGGCGAAAGCCAGACTTTCACGTTCGGCCAGCGGATGATCGCGTGCCGTGACCAGCACCAGCCGATCCCGACGATAGGGGTATATCGACAATCCTTCTGCGGGAACATGCCCCGAGAAGATGCCGATGTCGGTCAGCCCGTCACGAACGGCGTCGATGATCTCGTGGCTCAAGCGCTCCTGCATGTCGATGCGAATCTGCGGATAGCGGCGGCTGAAGTCGCTCAGGTCGTCGGGAAGAAACTCGATCACGGACGAGGTGTTCGCATGCAGACGCACGTGCCCCCGGATTCCCACACTGTACTCGCTGAGATCGGCGTTGAGATGATCCAGGCTGTCTAACATGTGACGGGCATGATGAAGCAACGCATGGCCGGCGGGAGTCAGCTCGACGCCGCGAGGGCGGCGATAGAGCAGCGTCGTCGAAAGCTGAGTCTCGAGATCGCTGATGCGCTTGCTGACCGCCGCCAGTGCCAGGTGCTCGCGCTCGGCGGCACGAGTCAGACTCCGTGAGTCGGCAATGGCGACAAAGAGCTTGAGGGTGACGAAATCGAGTCGCTTCATGACAGGAAATCTGTTGTTGCGGGAATGGTCGACCCACTCTAGCGTTCGCGATCGACGAAGCCTAGCTTGACGATCGCCTAATTGTTGCCGCCCGCTGAATGGGCCAATGTTGGCTGGGCGAGATTGGCTGGATCAGAAATGGGTCTGGATTGATAAAAGGAGAGCAACATGGCTGCCAGCGACAATCCGCAGGCGCTAGCGGGACTCAAGGTGGTGGAGCTGGGTCAGTTGATTGCCGGGCCTTTTGCCAGCAAGCTGCTGGGCGAGTTCGGTGCGGACGTGGTCAAGATCGAGCCGCCGGGTACGGGGGATCCGCTGCGCAAATGGCGCGTGCTCAAGGACGATACGTCACTGTGGTGGCACGTCCAGACCCGCAACAAGCGTTCGCTGGCACTCGATCTCCGTTCCGAGGAGGGCCAGGAGGTCGTGCGCCGACTCGTCGATGAAGCGGACATCGTGATCGAGAACTTTCGCCCCGGCACGCTGGAGAAGTGGGGACTGGGGTGGGAGTCGCTGAGCGAACGCAACCCCGGCCTGATCATGGTGCGTATCTCCGGTTACGGTCAGACCGGCCCTTATCGCGACCGGCCCGGGTTCGGCGTGATCGGCGAGGCGATGGGCGGCTTGCGTTACCTCTCCGGCCATCCGGATCAACCCTCCGTGCGGGTCGGCATCAGCATCGGCGATTCGCTGTCGGCGCTGTACGGCGTCATTGGCGCCTTGCTGGCATTGCAGGAGCGCCATCGCAGCGGCCAGGGCCAGTACATCGATGTCGCGCTGTACGAATCGGTGTTCGCAATGATGGAGAGT
Organism: Salinicola sp. CPA57; assembly: GCF_003206035.1. Classification (NCBI taxonomy): domain Bacteria; kingdom Pseudomonadati; phylum Pseudomonadota; class Gammaproteobacteria; order Oceanospirillales; family Halomonadaceae; genus Salinicola; species Salinicola sp. CPA57. The sequence goes on along the minus strand of NZ_PZJR01000003.1, from coordinate 537,837 downwards.
CTGATTCCCGAGTACGACGGCGCCGAGGTGATCCGAGAACCCAGCGGGAGCGCCTTGCCGGGTATCACGCCCTCCAATGCCTATCCCTGTGCGTCGGCCGAGGGTGAGGACGAGGGGCAGGGCGAAGAATACGTTCTGATCGCCGGTAACGGCGACAGTATCTTCAAGCGCTTGATGGCCGCGATCGGCCGTCAGGATCTCGCCGACGATCCGCGCTTCGCGCATAACGACGGCCGCAGCCGCCACGCCGAGCTGATCGATGGGGCGATTGCGGACTGGACTCGTCAGCATGAGCGAAGCTATGTCCTCGACGTGCTGGAGAGTGCCCACGTGCCGGTGGGCTATCCCTATACGGCGAAAGACATCGTTGCCGATCCGCACTATCTGGCGCGGGAGATGATCGAAACCATCCAATTGGGCGACGGCGAATCGCTGAAAGTTCCCGGGATACTGCCGAAGCTGAGCCGTACACCGGGGCGAATCGAGGGCGGTGGTCCGGCGCTGGGACAGCACACCCGGGACGTGCTCGACGAACTGGGCATCGACCGCGAGACCCAGAACAAAATGCGCGAAAGAGGAGTGATCTGATGGCCGATTCGATGCCCGATTCGATGACCGGGACGAACACGCAGCCCCGCGTTACCATCAACGACGTGGCACCGCGGGACGGTCTTCAGATCGAATCACGGTTCGTGCCGACGGAAGAGAAGATTCGGCTGATCGATGCGCTCTCCCGTACCGGCCTTGCCAAGATCGAGGCGACGTCGTTTACCTCGCCCAAGGCGATCCCCAACCTGCGCGACGCCGAAGCGGTGATGCGTGGCATCGAACGCGTGCCGGGGGTCGATTACGTGGTGCTGGTGCCCAACGAGAAAGGTGCCGAACGCGCGCTTGCTTGCGGCGTCGACGAGATCAATCTGGTGCTGTCGGCCAGCGACAGCCACGGTCGCGCCAATCTGCGCATGACCGCCGAGCAATCGCTCGAGCGTTTCGCCAATATTCTTCAGATCACCAAGGGACACGACGTGTTCGTCAACGCGTCGATCTCGACCGCGTTCGGCTGTCCGTTCGAGGGTGACGTCCCGTTCAAGCGGGTACTCTCGATCACCGAGAAGCTGCTGGCAATGGGCGTGCAGGGCGTCACGCTTTGCGATACCACCGGCATGGCCAACCCGCGCCAGGTTGCCGATCTCTGCCGGGAAACGCTGAGCCGCTGGCCGTGGCTGCCGGTGACGATTCATCTGCACAATACGCGCGGCATGGGGCTGGCCAATGCGCTGGTGGCGTGGCAGAACGGCATCACCCGCTTCGACGCCTCGTTGGGCGGCCTGGGTGGCTGCCCTTTCGCGCCGGGCGCCACCGGCAATGTCTGCACCGAAGATCTGGTTCACATGTTCGAGCAGATGGGGCTGGAGACCGGCGTCGATCTCGAACGACTGATCGCGGCGTCCGAGCTGTTGCCGACGATGATCGGCCATGAGGTGCCGGGCCAGGTGGTCAAGGCCGGCACCTCGGATCGCCGCTACCCGTTGCCGGAAGCGGCGATGGACTAGTGTGGTGTCTCACAAATACCATCCAATAATATCGGTCCCTGGCGCCGCCATGCGGCGTTGCTCGTCGTTGCCATAGACTCCACTATGACGCCTCCTCGCGCCTTGCCTGGCAACGCCATGCATCCGATATTTCTTCGCGTTACTTGCCGCCCCGGTCTTGCCATCGCTCGCCGATTTTTCAGACAGAGCTTGGAAGCTGGAAGTCACGCCGCGACCGCATCGCGCTCGTGAACCAGGCGGCCGTTGGCCCAGGTGGCGGCAACCGTTCGGTCGTCGCCCAGCATCATCATCGCGAACAGGCGTTCCGACAGCGTCGTGGTCTGGGACAGGCGGCGTGCCATCAACGGGGTGGATTCGGGATCGAGAACCACGATGTCCGCTTCATAGCCCGCCTGAAGGCTGCCGATCTTGTCATCCAGATGAAGTGCCCGTGCATTGCCCAACGTGAGGCGATAGAACCCCTGCCAACCGGTCAAGGCCTGGCCGAGCAGGGCGCCTACCTGATAGGCACCCTGCAGGGTGCCGAGGCCGGACAGCGACGTGCCGCCGCCCACATCGCTGGCGAGCGATGTCGCAAGACCCACATCACGACAGGCCAGCCGATCCATCAACCCGCTACCCAGAAACAGGTTCGAGGTCGGGCAGAAGGCGATATTGGCGCCACGCTGGGCAAGCCGGCGGCGCTGATCGTCATTCAGATGGATACCGTGGGCGAAGGTGCTGCGTGGCCCGACCAGACCGTGGCGCTCGTAGACATCGAGATAGTCCCGGCTCTCCGGAAACAGTTCGGCTACCCAGGCGACCTCGCCGCGATTTTCCGACAGATGGGTCTGCAGATAGAGATCGGGGGCGCTGCGCAGCACACCACCCACGGCATCGAGCTGCTCGCGGGTAGACGTCGGTGCGAAACGCGGTGTCAGGGTGTAATCGAGACGGTCGCGGCCGTGCCAATCGGCGATCAGGCGTTCGCTGTCGCGTACGCCGCCCAGCGTGTCGTCGGTCAGGGCGTCCGGGGCATGACGGTCCATCAGCACCTTGCCGGCGATCATGCGTAGCCGGCGGCGCTGGGCGGCACGGAAAAAGCTATCGACCGACACCGGATGCGAAGAGCAGAAGACCTGGGCGGTGGTGGTGCCGACTCGCAGCATTTCGTCCAGGAATCGTTCGGCGCCGGCCTCGGCATAAGCGGCATCGGCAAATCGACATTCGGCTGGAAAGGTGTAGTCGTTGAGCCAGTCGAGCAGTTCGCGACCGTAGGAGGCCATGATGTCGAGCTGGACGTAGTGAACGTGACTGTCAATGAAACCGGGCATCATCAGCTTGTCGCGATAGTCGACGATTTCGATGCCTTCCGGCAGGCGGCCGGCCAACGCCTCGAACGTATCGACGGCCCGGATGTGCCCGTCAACGATCCAGATCGCGCCATCCTCGAGATAGCGCGTGGTATCCGGCAGCGGGGTGGCTTCCTCGCCGGGATCGCCGAGGCAGGTAAACAGCGGGCCGCGAAGCAGGCGTTGATTCGTGTTCATGGTCTCTCTCTAACGGGAAAATTTCTCACTAGGACTTCCTGGCCGGGATTTTGTCGACGGCGTCGTTCTCGACCCGTTCGGAAGGGGTAAAGGCATTACGCAGGGCTTTTGGTGCGACGCCGCGTTGCGTCGGTCCGGTCACCAGCCTTTGCCGGGCCAGCAGTTCGGCGGCCACGCTGATAGCGATTTCGCGGGGACGTTTGCTGGCGGTCGACCCCAGGCCGATCGGGCAGTGAACCCTGGCCAGCGTGGCGTCATCGAATCCTGCTGCTATCAGCCGCGAACGAAAGCTGGCCCATTTACTCTTCGAGCCGATCAGGCCGATGGACGCCAACGCTTCGCCACCCGGATTGTCACGAGATAGCAGCGTCGCGATCAGATCGCGATCCTGGGCGTGGTCGTGGGTCATTACCACCACGTGACTGCCGGATGGGATCATCGTCACGGCCTGCGCCATGCCTTCCGCACCCGGAAATAACACCATGGGCCGGACGCGAGCGGGGTAGCCGTCGTGGCCGTCCTGCAGCGGAAACGCGTCGGGGCGGCTGTCGTACCAGTCGATGCGCCACGGTAGCGGCGCGAGTAGCTCGACCAACGCCTGGCCGACGTGGCCGGCACCGAACAGCGTCAGGTGACTCTCGGCGCCGACGAACACCTCTAGCAGCACGTGCACGAACCCGCCGCAGCACTGACCGGAGCGAGCGCCCAGTGCGAACGCCTCGAGATAGGTGCCTGCCGCCACGGGCGTCGCCGCCAGATGCCGGCGCGCGGTTTCGATCACCTGCTGTTCGAAATGACCGCCCCCCAGGGTGTCGATGACCTCCGTCCCCGTGACCACCAGCTTGGCGCCGGGCTCCCGCGGCGTCGAGCCCGCGGCGCCGATTACGCTGGCCAGCGCGTGAGGCGTCGCGCTCTCCTGCAGTCGATGCAGCGCGGCGTGCCAGCTTTCCAGGCCCTGGACGCTGTCAGCCGAGCTCATGTCGTTTCCTGTAAATCACGGCTGGCGGCACGGAACGCCTCGGCCGCCATCAGCATGCGTTCCGGCGTGGCGGGGGTGTCCAGCGCCGGGCTGATGCGATAGGCGGCGAGGCTCGCCAGCGCGTCGCGCAGCGCCGACCACACCGAAATACCCAGCATGAACGGCGGTTCGCCCACGGCCTTGGAGCGGTAGATACTGGCCTGGGAGTTGGGGTGGCCTTCGAGCAGTTCGACATTGAAGATCGGAGGCAGGTCACCGAAGGTCGGGATCTTGTAGGTGGCGGGTCCATCGGTGATCAGACGGCCGTCGTCGTTCCACTTCAGCTCTTCGCTGGTCAGCCAGCCCATCCCCTGGATGAAACCACCCTCGACCTGGCCCAGGTCGATCGCCGGATTGAGCGAGTCACCGACGTCATGCAGGATGTCGACGCGTTCGACCCGGTATTCGCCGCTCAGCGTGTCAAGACGGACCTCGCTGACCGATGCCCCGTAGGCAAAATAGTAGAACGGTCGCCCCTGGCCGCTATCGCGATCGTAGTGAATCAGCGGCGTGGAATAGAAACCGGTCGCCGACAGCGAGACCCGGCCGAGATAGGCGGCCTGGATCAGTTCTCCCCACGACACCGCGGGCATCGACGCGCCGGTGTCGGTTATGAGCTTGCCGTTCTCGAGACGCAGCCCTTCGCGGTCGAACTGATAGTGCTCGGCGGCGAAATCGAGCAGGCGCTGGCGGATCTGGCTGGCGGCATCGCGTGCGGCCATGCCGTTGAGGTCCGCGCCGCTGGACGCGGCCGTTGGCGAGGTGTTGGGGACCTTGTCCGTGCGGGTGGCGCTGATGCGCACCGATGCCAGATCGATGCCCAGTTCGCGAGCGACGACCTGACACACCTTGGTGTGCAGGCCCTGACCCATCTCGGTGCCGCCGTGATTGATCATCACGCTGCCATCGGTGTAGACGTGAAGCAGCGCGCCGGCCTGATTGAGATGCTTGGCGGTGAACGAGATGCCGAACTTGACCGGCGTCAACGCCAGGCCCCGCTTGATGATCGGGCTGCGATGGTTGAACTCACGAATCGCGTCGCGCCGTTGCCAGTAGTCGCTGCTGCGCTCCAGACGTTCGATGATCTCCACCATCAAGGGATGCTGGTCCACGTGCTGCCCATAGTGGGTAGTATCACGCCCGGCACGGTAGAGATTGCGCTTGCGCACGGTCAGCGGGTCTTCGCCAATATGACGGGCGATATCGTCCATCGCGCGTTCGACGATCATCATTCCTTGGGGGCCGCCGAAGCCGCGGAAGGCGGTATTCGATGCGGTATGGGTGCGCGCGCGGTGTCCGGTCACGCGTGCCGCCCCCAGCGAATAGGCGTTGTCGGCGTGAAACATGGCGCGGTCGACCACCGCTTCGGAGAGATCCGGCGAGTGGCCGCAATCGCCGATCAGGGTGATATCGCCGCCGAGAATCACCCCGTCGTCGTCGAAACCCAGACGGTAATGATTGTGGAACGGGTGGCGCTTGCCGGTGGCACGAGTGTCTTCGGCGCGCGGCAGGCGCAGGCGGATCGCCCGCCCGGTACGACGTGCCAGCAGCGCCGCCATGCACGCCCAGGGCGCGGCCTGGGTCTCCTTGCCACCAAAGCCGCCGCCCATGCGGCGATTTTCCACCGTCACCGCATGGAACGGAATATCGAGCACCTCGGCGACCAGCTTCTGGGTCTCGCTGGGGTGCTGGTTGGAGGTGTAGACGATGACGCCTTCATCCTCGCTTGGCACGACCAGGCAGGCCTGGCCTTCGAGGTAGAAATGCTCCTGACCGCCGACGAACTGCGCGGCCTCGAGCACGTGGGGTGCGCCCTCCAGCGCCTGCTGCCAATCGCCGCTGACCTGCACATGCGTCGGGCGCACGAACTCGCCGGCCTCGGCGGCGGCAACCGGATCGAAGCGGGGCGGCAGCGGCTCGATCTCGACGACGGCCGCCTTTACGGCGCGGCGCGCTTCGGCATAGCTGGTGGCGGCCACGGCGAACAGGGGTTGCCCGACGTAGCTCACTTCCTCATCGGCGAACAGGGGGTCACCGGGGAACACCGGGCCGATATCGCGATGTCCGGGAATATGCTGCGCCGCGATCACGTCAACGATGCCGGGCATCGCTCGGACCGCGTCGAGATCGAGTCGCGTCACCCGCCCATGAGCGATCTGACTTAGACCTACCATCGCATGCAGCGTACCGTGAGGCGCCGGCAGATCGTCGATGTAGCGCGCCCGTCCGGTGACATGCTTGATGCCGCTTTCGTGGCCCTGAGCATGTCGGGGGCTATTCGACACCGGCCGCGGCGTGACGGTATCGCGTGCCACCGGCTCGTCGCCTTCGAGGCGGCCGATCTCCTGACCCGTATCCGGAGATTCGGATTCGATCCGGGCTTCCAGCGATACCTCGGCATCTGTCCGTCCCGCTTCGGTTTCGGACCGGTGGCGAGAGGTTTTGACGAGTCGTTTAGTGAGCGTACGCATCGAGGGCAACCTCCTGCGTCGGCGAATTCGAGCCGGTGTGGTCCAGCGTCAGGTGCCAGCGCTCGAGCAGATTGACCGCCGCGGCAAGGCGGTAGTCGCTAGAGCCGCGGGTATCACTCATGGGCGTGACTGAATCGCGCAGCGCCTGCTTGGCGGCTTCGAAGGCTGCGGTGTTCGGGGCGCGACCTTCCAGTGCCGCCTCGACGGTTCTGACGCGACGCGGAATCGCAGCCATGCCGCCGTAGGCGACGCGAACATCCGAGAGCACACCGTTCTTCAGCTGCCAACGAAACGCCGCCAGCAGCGTCGAGATATCATCCTCGCGCCGTTTGGAGAGTTTCCATACGCGCTGTTGGAAATCGGCCTCTGGCTTGGGTAGATAGATGGCGGAGATACATTCGCCGGGTGCCAGCGCCGTTTGCTTGTAATCGAGGAAGAACGATTCCAGCGGGAGAGTCCGCACGCCGTCGGGACCGGCCAGGCGAAGCGTGGCGTCCAGTGTCAGCAGCACTGGCGGGGTATCGCCGATCGGTGACGCATTGGCGATATTGCCGCCCACGGTGGCGCGGTTGCGAATCTGCGCCGAACCCAGCCGGGTCAGCAGGTGCGCGAATGCCGGGTAGTGCTCGGCCAGCAGTGGCTCCCACTCCCGATAGGTGAGCGCCGCGCCAATCCACCAGCCTTCGGCGTCTTCCTCGATCTGGCGCAGTTCCCGCACCTGACGCAGATCGATCAGCATCTCGAACGGCTCGAGCTGCTGGGTAACGTCGAGCCACAGATCCGTGGCGCCGGCCACCAGCGGCGCGTCGGGATGTCGGTGCATGGCGGCGATAAGCTCGGCGAGCGTGGTCGGGGTCTGATAGTGGTGCTGATCGGTACGCTGGGCCTGGTCGTCGGCCTTGCAGAACGCTGTCGATCCAACGCGACGGACCTCGTTCTCCAGCGCGGGGTCATCGGCCCAGGACGGGCGGGTATCGGCATGCTCGCCCATGCTCAGGGCGGCATCCCGAATGGGGCGGTAGCCGGTACAGCGGCACAGGTTGCCACCCAGGGTGAGTTCCAGTCCGTGAGCATCCAGCGGCGCGTCTGGCATCCTGCGCTGTCGTTCGTGCAAGGCGAACAGTGACATCACGATACCGGGAGTGCAGAAGCCGCACTGACTGCCATGGCAGGCCACCATCGAAGCCTGCGAGGGGTGCAATGCGTGCCCTCGGGCGATGCCCTCGATGGTGACGAGATGCGTGCCCTGAAGTTGATGTGCCGGCGTGATGCAGGCGTTGGCGGTGCGATAGGTCAGTGGCTGGCCGGTTTCTGCTTCGTCTTTCGGATCGGCGATGGCGACAGTACAGGCGCCACAGTCACCGGAGGCGCAGCCCTCCTTGGTACCACACTTCGCCAGCGGCCCGCGCAGCAGTTCGAGCACGCTCATGTTGGCTTCGGCGGCCACTCGCTGGCGTTGGCCGTTGAGAAAGAATTCGATCATCGGGACCTGTCGTTGTCGTTGTCGTTGTCGTTGTCGTTGTCGTGTAGTTCATCGTGCAAGTCGCCATCCCAGCACTGACGAGTGGATGGGGACCTTATGGAAAAATCCTGACCGATTGGTCAGCTTTTGCTAGCGTCTTCGATTCTGATACGGATGGCAAGTGCACGTTGGCCGGCGCGCTTTGGCAATGTGGGGGCTGACGATGCTGGCGGCCTGGCGACGCAGTCATGATTCTGACTCAGGGCGCGACAAGACAACCCTTGGGATTCAGCATAGCATCGGCGTCGAAAGTCTCCGCATCCGCCCGGTTATCGTCAATCACGCAGGGTTCAGCGGCTCGGAAAAGCACGTAGTGCGGTGGATCGAACGGCATGAGTGTACCGAGGGCCAAGGGGCGGCTTCGGTTCTCAACCAGGTCGATAGGTGCAAGGAGTCTAGGTGGCTAATCATGATCTTCCCGAAGTCACGGTTCGGGAGCGAAACGAACAGCGAATTTTCGACGCGGCGGAAAACGTCTTCGCCCGGTACGGTTATCGGGGGGCCAGTATTCAGGCGATTGCCGCCGCCGCCGGGCTTCCCAAGTCGAACGTTCTCTATTACGTCGGCAGCAAGCGGCGGCTCTACATCATGTTGCTCGAACGCACGATGTGGCGCTGGAACGAGATGCTGAGTGATATCAGTGTCGATGATGATCCGGCAGAAGTGCTCGAGGCTTTCATTCGCAGCAAGATGCGCCTGAGCCAGAGCCATCCTCAGAGTTCACGCCTGTTCGCCAACGAGATACTGCAGGGGGCGCCATTTCTCAAGGAGTCGCTGTTCGGGGAGATGCGGGACTGGGTCGAGTCGCGCACCTGCGTTTTCCGGGAATGGGCGAAGCAGGGTTTGATGGATCCGGTGGACCCGGTCTGGCTGATTTTTCTGATCTGGTCGGCGACACAGCACTACGCGGACTTCGAGACGCAGATCGTGGGGATCACTCACCGCGAGACGCTCGCGGACGAGGATTTTCGATCGGCCAGCGATTTTCTCTGTCAGGTCATCATCAAGGGATGCGGCGTGCGTCGACGTGAACCATCCAAGCCTTGATGGGCGGAAGTCACGGGGAAGAGAGAAGGATAGGGGAAGAGGGGGAAGGGGGAAGAAGGTCACGGTCGACCCGATATCGGAAGCGAGTCCTTTCGCGCTCAACTTCCTGTCGAGTCTCAACCTTGAGGGCCGGCAACGTCCTGTTGCACTGCTGTCGATCCCTGGATGCTGTCCCTGTTCGCGGTCCTTGCGAGCGCGAGTCATCCTTGAAGTTGCTTCCCTGCGGCAGCGGCATCCTGCCACCGGCAGTGTATACGAGGCGGGGCCGATAAAGCGATCAGGAAATTGGTGAAAAGTCCTTTATTTACAAAGTGATACGCTTTGCCATTGGTTCGCTTGCTAGCTTTATATAAGCCTTTGTTTATGCACTAGATCCGGGAGTCGAATGCGACGCTTCGGATCAGCGCCACGGCGGTTTTGCCCTCCGTCAGTTGCATTTCTTCACAAGCCTGACGGGTCAGTCGCGCACGGAGCCGTTGTTCGCCGAAACGCAGGCGCACTTCATTGGCGCTGGGCTCCTGCGGCGAGGCCTCGATCGCTTCGATCGTCGTCGTGATGCCGTTGCGATAACTGGTGCCTTCGGGCATGGCGTGGGCAAGCGCGACATCGCGCACGCCGACGCGTAGACGCACCGGCGTACCGGGGGGCTGGTCGACAGCGGGAATGCGCAATGTCTGGCCATCGTCGAGGGCGACTTGTGTCAGTGAATAGACGCTATCGTGATCGACCACCTTGGCGCTCAGGCGGGTGGCGGCGTCGAAACCACCGAGTCGGTCGGTCAGATCGAGCCGCATCATCAACTCGTCCAACTGGCCGTGGGCCGTCAGGCGACCCTGCTCGACCAGCGCCAGATGATCGGCAATCGTGGCGATTTCCGCAGTATCGTGACTGACGTAGACCACAGGGATGTCGATCTCCCGGGTCAAGCGGACGAGATAGCGCAGCAGCTCCTGCTTTCGCTCGCCATCCAGCCCGGTCAACGGCTCATCCAGCAACAGCAGGCGAGGGTGGGTCAGCAGTGCTCTGCCGATGGCAACACGTCTGGCCTCGCCGCCGGACAGCGTGCCCGGCAGGCGCTCCAGCAGGTGACCGATCCCCAACAATGTCACCAGATCGTCGAAGCGCGAACGGGCGCTCGGCGGCATGCCGTAGGTCAGGTTGCCGCGCACGCGATAGTGCGGAAACAGCCGCGCTTCCTGAAACACGATGCCCAGCTGACGTTTGTGAACCGGAACCTGAGTTCTGCCTGCAACATCGGTCAAGGTGCGTTCGCCAAGCCGGACGTAGCCGGCATCCGGTCGGTCGAGGCCGGCAATCAACCTCAGAAGGCTGGTCTTGCCACTGCCCGATTGGCCGAACAGGGCGGTCACTCCGCTGGCAGGTACCGCGAGCGAGATATCCAGATCGAACTCCCCGAGCCGCTTTTGCAGGCGACAGTCCAGGGTATGGTTGCGCTCCAGGGACGGCTCGCTCATCGATCCCGCTCCTGCAGGCGCTGCCGGGCCCGGCGAGCCAGCCATTCCGACGCCATCAGCGAGAGCATGGCGATCACGATCGAGAGCACGCAGAGTCGCGCGGCGGCGGCTTCCTTGCCGGGTGTCTGAATCAGGGTATAGAGCGCCAGTGGCAGGGTGCGCGTCTCGCCGGGAATATTGGAGGCGAAAGTGATGGTGGCGCCGAATTCCGACAGCGCGCGGGCAAATGCCAGTACCGTGCCGGTCAGCAGGCCCGGCACTGCCAAGGGGAGGGTGATCGTGAACAGCACGCGCCAGCGATTCGCACCCAGCGTGCCGGCGGCGGCCTCCAGCTTGGGGTCGACCGCTTCCAGCGATAGCCTGACGGCGCGCACCAGCAGGGGAAACGCCATCACGCCACCGGCGATGGCCGCGCCCTGCCAGGTGAACGGTAACGAGAAGCCGAAGCCCTGATACAACCACTGGCCCAGCCAGCCATTGCGCCCCAGCGACAGCAACAGCAGATAGCCCACCACGACCGGCGGGAGTACCAGCGGCAAGTGCAACAAACCGTCGAGCAGGGCTTTGCCGCGAAACTCGTGCCGTGCCAGCAGCCAGGCGACGGCGATGCCGGGGACCAGAATCCAGCCGACGGCACTGCCGGCGATTTTCAGGCTGAGGATGATCGCCTGCCATTCGGCTTCGGAAAGGGCTATCGCCTCGAGAAACATCCAGTCCTCGGCTATCAGTCGGATTCGACGGGGGTGAAGCCGTAACGGGAGAAGATGGCTAGCGCATCATCGCCGGCCAACCATTGCCGAAACGCTTCGGTGGCATCGCTTGGTTCTGGATTCACCACGGCGAGGGGATAGGTGATCGGATCGTGACTGTCGTCAGGGAATGCACCGATTTCCCTGACCTTGTCGCTGGCCTTGGCATCCGTTTCGTAGACGATGCCCAGCGGGGCTTCTCCGCGCTCTACCAGTGCCATCGCCGCGCGTACGTTATCGCCGTTGGCGAGACGCGACTCCAGCGCTTCCCATTCACCAATCGACTGCAGCGCCTGCCTGGCATAGATCCCGGCCGGGACATTGCTGGTCTCGCCAACCGAAAGTCGCCGATCATCGCCGAGCTGGGAAACGATCGTGGTCTCACCGCCCGGGGTGAAATCCGCGATATGGCTTTGGGTCGGCGCAATCAACACCAGCCGATTCGCGAGCAGGTCGACACGCTGGCTGACAGCGACGTTCTGATCTTCCAGCCAGTTCATCCATTGCTCATTGGCGGAGATATAGACATCAGCCGGGGCGCCACTGGCGATCTGACGCGCGAGCGTCGAGGACGAGGCATAAACCGGAACGATATCGACGTCGTGTCCGGATTCGTAAGATTGGATCGCCTGGTCCATGGCATTGGTCATCGAGGCGGCGGCGTAGACCTGAACCTGCGCCTTGGCATCATCGGCGGCGCGGGCACCGAATGGCAGACCCGTGGCCACGGCCAGCAGGCAGAAACAAGAGAGTCGGACGGGGGCGATCACAGAATTCTCGCTATGTATGAATGGAAATAACGAGAATCACTATAGCTTTCGGTCGTTCGGCGGTCGAGGGAAAACCGGATGCCGCGACTCTCAATCGGATTCGATACCTGACCCCGGCGCCGGCTCCGCCTCAGGCTCGGACGCCGAGCCGGCGTGAGAAGAAGAGGCGTACTCGCGATCCGGCGAGAGACTCTTCAGCAGCGCCTGACCGCTGGGGTTCCGGGCCAGATCCGCCGTCAGCTGACGATAGTGGACGATGAGCCGGCGGCCCAGATCGGTGAGCGTCGCGCCGCCACGCTGGGTGCCACCGCTGGCGGTATTGACCACCGGGGCGGCTAGATGCCGATTCATGGTATCCAGCAGTTGCCACGCCTTTTTATAGCTCAGGCCCATGTCACGACACGCCGCGGCGATCGAACCGTGTCGCTCGATCGCTTCCAGTAGCTCGATCTTGCCGGGTCCGAGCACGATCTCCGTGTCGGCGACCAGGCGAATTTGAAGGCGCGGCGTAGGGTGGTGAGTGCGGGTCATGGCGGCATCATGGTGGTGGCGAGCCCCTCGTTTTACCACAGGTGGCAAGACCGGGGCTCGTCAGCGGCTCGTCATGGACGCATCATGAACGACGGATCATGCCGTCCGGGTCAGCGCTCGACGGGTACCCGCTCGCCAGCGCAGCCAATCCAGCATCACGAACAGCGCCAGGCTGGCGCCCATCACCGGCAAGGCATATCCCAGGGCGGCAGCGATGAGAACGGCACCAAGCTGCGATCGTCGTCCCATTCGGCGGTAGATGGATATGAGTGTCTGTGCCTCGCCGGATGCGGCGGATCGCCTTCGCCACCACATCGCGTAGCCCCAGCACACCAAAGTCGCCAGACTGGCGGCAAAGCCGATCAGCACCAGCTGATTGGGAAGCCCGAACAGAATGCCCATGTGCAGATCGATCCCCCAGCGGGTCAGCTTGGCGGCTAACGGGAAGGTGGCGAAATCGGCGCGATCGGTGACCGCGAAAGTCTGTGGATCGAGGGCGACCTGATCGACCTGGGTGGGCCACTCCCGACCGATTTCACGGATCTTCCAGGCCTGCAGCGGTGAACTCGGTGGCACGATTTCAATCTGAGTGGCGTCGATGCCAGCGGCCCGCGCGGCCCTCAAGGCCTGGTCGAAATCGCCGAGCGACAGCGACGAGAGTTGCGACATGGCCATGTCGGCGTGTCCGGCTGACGCATGATGCGCGGCATGCGGGTCGCTTTCCCGTGCCGGACCTGTCTGTACGGAATTCGCAGCCAGCTGCGTGGAGACGCTAGGCGTGCCCCAGCCCCAGGCGTGGCGAAGTTGCGCGATGTTGCCACCGGCCCACTGCGACCAGGTCAATCCCGTCGCCGAGAAGAACAGCAGACCGATCAGCGCGATGGACCCCAGCGTGGCGTGACGCTGACGCAAACGCTGCGGACCGGCTGTCTGTCGTCTGACCCGGCGCTGGCGCCACCACAGGAAACCGCCACCCAGCGCGGCGATCCATAGCCACGAAGCCGCCAGCTCGCTATAGAGCCGGCCGACGTCGCCCAGCAGCAGGCTGCGATGGAACTGATCGATGAAGGTTCGCAGCGGCAGGATGCCGCTGGTCCCGTAGACCGGCATGTCGCCGCGGATTTCGAGCGTGACCGGATCGATGAAGATCGCTCGGTGCTCCGAAGGCCCTAACTGTTCGCCTGTGAACATGACCCGCGTGGTCGTCCCCGGCTCCGGCGCGGGGCGAACGGCGGCGGGCAGGGAAGCGATGCCGGCGGCGTGCCGGGCGGCTTCTATCTGGCGCGACAGCGGCTGGGATTCTCCCTCGCTGCGAGTGGTCAGGGCATCGTGATAAAGCCACTCCTCGAGCTGCGGCGTCAGCGCATAGGCGATACCGGAAAGCGCGGCGACGAGTAGAAAGGGGCCGACGAAAAGGCCGACATAGAAGTGGAGACGCGTGATCAGTGCGACCCACAGGGGCGGCGTGCGGCGATGGGTCGCCGATGAAACGGTGTCCATGGAAGAACTCCTGACCTGAATCGGTGTGTCGCGCAGGACGCTGAGGCGTCGAGCGCACACGGGCGTCGCCGACGATGCATCTTTCAGAAGCAGGTAGGCGGCAACGATAGGAACGGCGTGATTCAGGCCAGCGGCGGTGCTCGGGAGGCGTAGCGGGGATAGATCGGGGCCGTGGATGGCGACACCTTCATCGCCATCGGCCGGAAGACCACCGGAGGCGGCGTTACCGGCGGCATCTCGCGTGGGGGCTCGAGCCCCGGTGCATGCAGGAAAAGATCGCAGTAGCCACACGCGGCCATGTCGAAGTGACTGACGAGATGAGCGTCGCCAGTGGCTCCGGAATCGCCGGCATTGTGAGTATCAGCCGCTCCGTGGTGCGTCATGCCAGCCATGGCGCCAGACGGCATTTCCATCAACCGCTGCATCTGGCTGATCAACGGCCCCGTGAACGCCATCAACATGGCGAACAGCGCGAGCGCGGTCAGCGAGCGGTTCCAGCGGTGGCAGAAATGCGTCATTGTCGATCCAGGACGCCGTTGTCAGACCGCGACTCTACCCGTTGGCGTTTTCGCCGCCAATCATGGCCGGCTGGGGTGAGTGATTATGTCGCACCGAGCGGAAGTCCAATTTGCGCTGCGTTTTCTCCGAGCCTTGTCCGTTCATGCTGCAGAAGCCAGCGTTTTCGCTCGAGCCCGCCAGCGTACCCGGTCAGTTTGCCGTTGCTGCCGATGACTCGGTGACAGGGAACGATCAGCGAAAGTGGATTACGCCCGTTCGCCGCACCGACCGCTCTTACTGCGAGCGGCGTTCCGATCGCAATGGCGATCTCCCTGTAGCTGCAGGTCTGACCGTAAGGAATGGCTCGGAGCGCGCGCCAGACCATTGTCTGAAAATCGGTGCCCCGCGGTGTCATCGGCAGATCGAACGCCGTCAGCTCTCCTGAGAAGTAGGATTCCAGTTGCTGCGCGCAACGCTCGGTGATGGCGTTGCCGCGCTCGGGCAGGTTCGGGCTGCTCGAAAAGGCGAGCCAAGTGAGTCCGCGATCGGTGGCGCGTATCTCGATGGGGCCGAGCGGGATCGGCTCCGGTGGGCGGTAGATCTGGACGTAGTCGTCGTGGCGTGCCGGGAGTCGCGAATCGTCGAATGGCGAGAAGGATGTCATAGGATCCGATTCCACAGTTGCAGTGTGAGATAGCTCCGCCAGGGCGAGGCGAGCGCGGGGTCGATCGATGTCGACAGGGTGGCAAGCGCGCGTCGCACGCCAACATCGCCATCGAGCCAGATGTCCGGGTCTGCGTTACCGCGAAAGGCGGCGACATTGGCGGTCCAGGGGCCAATCCCCTTGAGCGTGAGCCACTGCTGAGGGTCGTCGCCGACTTCTCCGCTGGCATAGGCGACTGCCAGACGGCGCACGGTCTCGCGACGGCTGCCGGGCAGCTTCAGAAAGCTCAGATCGCTGGCGGCGATGACGCTGGCGGCAGGAAAGTGGCGGCGCTTGTTCCCCGCGCGTTCCCCGAGCTGATCGACCAGCTGCTGGATCAAGCGATTGGCGGCGGCAATCGAGATCTGCTGCCCCAGCACGGCGCGGATACCGGACTCGAACACGTTCCACGATCCTGGCAAGCGTAAGCCCTCGGCTAGCGTCAGTTCGGGAACGCACTGGCCCAGATGCGCTTCGATGGTTTGGGTATCGGCGTCCAGGTCCAGCATGCGCCGAATCTGGCGAACGATCGCGTTCAGCTCGCCGAGCTCGTTCAGCACCAGCGTTACCTCGAACTGGTGTCGCTCGGCATCGTGCCGGGCCTCGAAATGTCCGGTCGTCGCGCCATAGCGGATCGTGCGCCCGATCGATTGCTCGCCGACCCATTCCAGGCCCTCGATGACATGGACCGCAAAGAAATGGCGCAGTCGTTCCCACTGATAGGGTGGACGATAGGCCAGTTTGAGGGTCAGAGCGGCATTTTTCCGACTCCGGCGACGGCGGATGTCGGTTGGCGTCAGCGACATCTGACGTTTGAAAGCGTCGTTGAAGCGGCGCAAGCTCGAAAAGCCGCTGGCGTGGGCGACGTCGATCACCGGCAGCGTCGTCTCGTGCAGCAGTTTCTTGGCGAAAAGACACTGGCGGTAGAGCGAATAGGCCTTGGGCGACACTCCGAAGCGACGCTGAAACAGCTGACGCAGATAGCGTTCACCGATACCCAGTCGCTCACAGAGCTGTGTGACGTCTCCATTCTGCAGTGCGCCGCCGTCGATCAGACCTATCGCCCGCGCCAGCGTGGTCCCGGACCCGATCCAGGCGGGCGAGTCCGGCGCGCTGTCCGGCCGGCAGCGTAGGCAGGGTCGATAGCCAGCGCTGGACGCCGCGACGGCGGATTCGAAGTAGCGCACGTGGCGTTCCTGCGGCAGTGTTGCCGGACAGACGGGGCGGCAGAAGATGCCGGTGGTGCTGACGGCGATGAAGAATCGGCCGTCGAAGCGGGCATCTCTGGCCAGACGGGCGCTTCGGCACTGCTGCGGGTCGAGCATGGTGGCGGATCCTGATCATCGTCTCGAGGTCATTGTAACGCCTGACCACGGGTTGACTGGCCGGATCCGGCACTCAATGCGCTTCCTCTGGACTCTGGCCCGAGAATCCGGTGTCTCGACTACCCGCCGAAAAAAAAACGGCGCTTCGGAGGCCCCGTGAAAAGGCCGTGCGTTCAACACGCTGGAGGATACTACTTCCAGAGTTTGTCGTAGTCGTCCCAGTAGTGACCCATGTCGCGATCCTGCGTCAGTCCGTACAGCGTGTACCGGCGGGCGAGACGGGCACCGCCATCGCGCGTCAGCGGCTGCCAGGCGATGGTCGTGCTGCTGCGGCTGGACTCGGAGAAGAAAGCATCGAACGGGATGGAGACGTAGAGTCCTTTGTCGAAACTACCTTCGCCGTAGTCGTCGCCGGCATCCGTCAGCGTTGCCCAGGCACCGATCCTTACCCCCGAGTCGAACTGGCGAGACAGATCGAACGTCGCGCCGACATCCTTGGCCAGATATCGGCCTACGCTGACCTGAGCGAGCACGTCTTCGATACCGGTTTCGATGTAGGCCGTTGCGTGCCCGGTCCAGGTATCGTAGTCACGCATGTCGAAGCGCTGATCGAAATCGCGTTGTTTGACCCAGTTGAGATCGACGCCGAATGCCACCGGGCTGTTGAACGGACGATAGAGCACTTCGCCACCCGCACCGGCATACATCATCTCCAGCAAGCCGCCATAGGCCATGCCGTACCAGTCCTGGCCGAAACGCGTGGTGCGAGTGTACTGCAGGTTGTAGATGCCGAGACTGGTCTCTTCGAGATAGCGATTGATGTTGGTGCGTACGCGCGGCAGTTGCGAGTTGGCGACATAATCGTAGTCATCGAAATTGTCTGCCAGGTTCAGCGCCGCTCGACCGCTGAACCAGCCATTGGGATCCGTGCGGTACTCGGCATCCAGCTTGGCGTAAAGCTGGTAGAGGTAGCCATCCGGCCCGCCCAGATTCTGGTTCAGACCGGGTGAAAGACTCCAGCTGAACTGGTCGAGATCATCCTGGTAGAGCACGTCGCCGTTGGGCGAGATATCGCTCGGTCGAGTCAATGCAGAGGCATACAGCCCATAGTGATACTGCTGATCGTAGGCGGTGGAACTGGCCGCGCTGAGATAGGCCTGGCGGTCGTGGACATCGTCGCGCAAGCCCATGCCGACGCTCTGCCAACGATAACGGTAGGTATCGATATCTTCAGCGGTATGGTTGTTGAGGATGCGATTGGCGCGATCCTCGCTTTCCAGCATCGAACGATATTTGGTCGCTTCGGCTTCGACGATGAGTTCATCGTCGTGACGGGTGATTCGACGGACGCGCATGCCGGCGTTGTTCCGGAGTTGGGCGCTGACCGCGCTCCAGTCCTGAGTCGTCTGCCGCGGTGCCGCCTCGATCGGCGCTGGCTGGGGGTCACCGGTCTTGGGTTGGGAGATACCCGCAAGATTGCCCCGGAAGGTAATGCCGAACATCGCGGTGTCGCCGCGCTCCCACCCGGCGCTCAATGAGACATTGTCGTTGAGGCTCAGGCGGGCACCGACGTTAACCGGGGAGCTCTGGGTCAACGAGGTTTCGAACGGCTCGCTGCGATAATCGTTGCCGTCGTACTCGAGCTGGAGGGATAGCGGTTCCCAACCGGTCTGATACTCGACGCCGCCGAAAACACCCACGTCGCCACTGAAAATGTCACCGAACTCGAAATCGCCAGCTTCGTCCGGGTTTTCCGTGGCGCGTTCGTCGAAGCGATCCGATACCGCCGACAGGGGATTGCCGATGCCGCCACCGTTGGCCAGATAGCCCCAGCCGAGCCCCAGGGTGAAATCGAAATCGTACCAGCGTTTGCTGGCAACCAGATATTCGCTGCCGAACAGACCGGTACCGCCGAAATCCCGAAAGCCCAGCGCCACGGCCGGCGTGTCGCGGTCCTCTTCCAGCAGGCGCAATTTGAAGTCTATGCCTTTGTCCAGATAGGAACGGTCAGGATCGCTGGAGGCGGGGTAATCCTGGCTGGTGATGGCCGTATAGCGAAAGCCTGCTTCCAGCCAGTCCATGGGCTGAAAGCTGATGTTGTATCGAAGATAAGGCGACACGTGGCTGTGATTGAGGGAGATGTCTCCCAGCGGAGCCATACGTGCCGTCGGGGTCTGCATCAACCCGACGCCGCCGAAATCGGTTCGAGCCTGTCCCAATTCCGCGTGCGTGACCGGCGCGTACGCCATCAGCATCGGAAGCGAGACCCCCATTACCGGCGTGAACAGGCGCAGCGGGTTCCAGCGGCGATCTGCGAGTATCGTCATGAGCATGGCTTACTGATAAAGATTGGCGGGATCGACCGTGATGCATTCATCGCCGGGCAAACGGGTGGATAGAAACTGAGGAAGTGCCATATCGATCCACTGCGCCCCGACCGATTCCAGCGGCAGGGCGATAATCGCCCGGGTGCCGGGTACCAGCGGTGCTTGATCATGATTCCAGGCGGCGATACCCAGCTCGCGTATGTCGCCCTGAGGTGTGACCAGTTGCAGGGTGTCGGCGCGGGCGTAGGCGTCCTCGGGAAGCTGGTCGATCAGCGTGTCCGTGGTCATTCCCGGTTGCCATGCCAGGCGTTTCACGCCGAACGGGGTCCAGGCCTCCACCCAGTCGGGTGTCAGGCACCAGCCGAGCTGATCGACATCCTCCACCTTGGGCACCTCGCGGAGATGAGCCATTAACCAGGTGGGATCGACCCGGCCGGGGACTCGACCCTTGTCCAGCTTGCCGAGCGCTTCTTTCCAGGCTTCGAGACCGTCCGCGATTTCCGGCGCTGCGAGCATGCGGGCCTGCAACGATAACCCCTCCAGTTCGGCACGCAGACGTTGCTGACGCTGTCGATTCTCGGCTTCCAGGGCATTACGCACCACAAAGGCGCGTGACCAGTTCACGGGGGTTTCGCGTTCCACCGTGAGCCAGGCGTCGAGTAGAGAGGGAGCCGGCGGAGCAGGCATCTGTCCCTCGATATCGATCGTGAACGTCGAAGCCGGCTGGGTGTCGTCCTGAGCGCTGGCCAGACCGGCCAGGCTGCACAGCAGGAGCGCCACCACCCGGGAAAAAGCGGGTGGCAGCCAGTTGTGGGGACTCACCATTTGTCGATCTCATCCTTGATTGGCTTCACGAATATGCCTGCTACTTACTGATGTCGCCGAGTGTCGGTTCGTTGTCCGGGCAGGCATCACCAGGGGCGAGCGACTTGCCAGTCGAATGTCGGGGCGCCTGGCCAGGGTTGGGTCTCGACGGCCCACAAGCGCCCATCCTCGGGCGTTCGCCACAGCGTACCGTAGGTGGTGGTGCCGTCGTCCCAGGCCAGGGTTTCCCGGCAAGCTTGTAGCTTCAGCGACATCAGTGGCAGCTCGACGTCCTCGACGGCGGTATCACAGTCGAGGCTGGCATCCGCTTGACCGCGATGGGTATACCCATCTGCCGATTTCCACTCGCGCGTCACTCGGTAGGTGACCATCGCAGCGTTTCCCCGCCATGGGTGAGCGTCGCTGCCGCTGTCGCTCACGTCGCTGATCTGCGTGTCTATCAGGTTCTGCTCGAGTCCAGCGCTGCTATGCAGATAGCCATCCTGCAGCGCTACCGTCGAGCCGTCACGGAATTGCCAATAGCTCAGATCTGCTACCTGACTGGCCAGAATCACCAGACCGCCGTAACCGTCGACGTGCAAATCGACCGACGCATAAGGGATCGAGTCGGCTTGAGCCGATATCTCGTTGCCAGAGAACCCGGCAGCCATGTCCTCGAGCGAACGGTCACTGCCGATCGAGCACCCTGCCAGAGTGAGGCTGGCAGCGAAGAGGCAAAAGAAGACCGCCCGAGGGCGGCCTTCCAAACGGGAATGACGGACTGCTGTCATTACCGGGTTCCGGTCGTACCGGTCGTGCCGGTCGTTCCGGTGGTGCCATCACTGCCCCCTGCTGCGGCTAGTGCGCCGACCGATGACGCCGCTGTGCTGGCGCCGACAGCCGAAGCTGTCGACGTGCTCGCGGCGGTACCGGCACCGGCGGCGCTACCCGTTGCAACTTCCTGGGCGGCGGCGAGTGAAGAGACAGCCATTAACGCGACTGCCATGATGGCTAGTTTCTTCATAAGTACCTCCTAACGTGTTGGTTAAACCAACGAGTGTGGTCCGAGGACCACCCCCATTCTTACCAATATTATATCTTTGAGCAATTATAACTTGCCAATCATGCCACCTCTGGCATCTCTAATGTGTCAAGAATAAGTCAAATTTTCATATTGCACCGAATGGCAACAAGTATAGTTAGCTTTGTTCATGCTGGTGCAAGTTTTGCCGGAGAATGCAAGAAATGTCGAATGTGTTTTTATGAAACAAAATGTCGTCAAGCCGTGTTTTCACAGTCAAAATTGTCTACAAAAGGCGACGCCCGTTATTCTTGAGGCGAGCGTGAACGTTTCATGTCGGCGTTTTCCAGTGACGGTTATCCGTGGCATGGGGTTTGGTTACCGGCGTAAAAAGGGCCAGGAGGCAGGCGGCGCTGAAAAAATGAGCGATAAGCCACTGAAAAATAGGGGGTGATTTTTTCATCACAAGAAATGTTTCAAAATGATTCCAATGTAAGTTTTCAGCGGTTTTGGTGTTTTAATATGTATTTTCCCGCACATCCGACGTATTGGCATGTCGCGAATTCGTCACATCCTGCTAGTACCAATATTCAAGCGCACAGGCTAGAAAAGCCATTTTCTTGTTTTTTGCACACGGTTTCTGATGTCAGTGTAATCGGATCGATGCCGAATTGTAGATTTATGAAAATATGGCACGGTATTGGCATGCTTTGATTTGTGAAGGGTGACAGATAAGGATTGGCGCACTTTCAGTAACATCGACTTTCGGAACGTCGATGCCATATTGTCGATTCAATTCGATGGCGGGTGAGATTGGGCTTCGGGGAATGCCGTTATTATCCCGGGGCGGTAGCGTGTTTAAATTCCCGAAATATTAAGTATTTTGAATAATGCATGTGGTCGGTGACAAACAAGACTCTATCTGGACAAGAGAAGGGTGGTCTGCAGGGATGATGAATTTTTACGGAAGATGGCGTTGTTATTCTCTTCTGCGGAGGAGTCCTGCTCTGTTATTGACGCTGGCCGTAACGCTGGCAGGGGGGGTGTCCGGCTGTGCCTTCGCGCCGGGCGGGAATATCGATTACGACACCGATTCCGCTCCCATCGACGATCTCGTCGACGTGGAGCCGATCACGTTGGGCCTGGTTCGGACGCAGCAGATGGGTTCTCCTGCGATCGATCAGGCGGATATGGGTTCTGCTGCGATCGATCAGGCGAATAGTGAAGCGGCCTTGAGACAGGTCGCTGGCGGGTCCCGGCAGAAGGTGCTGGACGATCGGTACGATTACCGCATCGGAATCGGTGATGTGTTGTCGATCATCGTCTACGACCACCCCGAATTGACCATTCCGGCTGGCAGCGAGCGACCTACCGAAGATACGGGGAATACCGTCCACAGTGACGGTACCATTTTCTACCCTTACGTCGGACGCATTCAGGTTGCCGGGCGCACGGTGGAAGACGTGAGATCTCAGTTGCAGCGCCGTCTCGCAACCTATGTCACCGAACCGCAGGTCGACGTCAAGGTCGTGGGCTTCAACTCTCAGAAGATCTACGTTACCGGCCAGGTCGAGAACCCCGGCGTCATGCCGATCACCAATGTGCCAATGACCGTGCTGGATGCTATCAATCTCGGTGGCGGGCTCAATGGCGAGGCCAACTGGCACGACGTGGTGCTGTCGAGAGGGTCCAGCGAAACGCATATCGATGTCTACACCATGTTGCAGAAAGGTGACATGCATCAAAACCGCCTTCTCGAAGATGGCGATGTCTTGCATGTTCCCGATATCGGCAATCAGAAGGTCTTCGTCATGGGTGAGGTGGTGGAGCCGGTGACACTGCCGATGGGTAACTCCCGCTTATCGTTGACCGACGCCTTGTCGCAAGCCGGCGGCATGGATGAGGCGCAAGCCGATGCGAAAGGCATATTCGTCATACGCCAAGCAACGCCGGACAGTGGCAAGCTCGCCACGGTCTACCAACTCGATGCGCGTAATGCCACGGCGTTGGTTCTGGGGGCTCAGTTCATGCTGCAACCCACCGACATCGTGTACGTCACGGCGGCACCGCTCAGTCGCTGGAATCGTGTCGTCAGTCAATTGACACCGACGATTAGCTCCATATATCAGGTAACGCGGGCGACGCGTGACTTCGACGAACTACGCGACGGCAACTGACATGTTCGATCGCATATTGGTGTTGTGTACCGGCAACATTTGTCGGAGTCCGGTGGCTGAAGGACTTCTCAAGCAGCGCTTTCCGGCCAAGCAGGTCGCGTCGGCCGGTCTGGGCGCGTTGGTCGGGGAGGGCGCCGAACCCACGGCGCGCAAGCTGGCGGAGGCCGATGGTATCGATTTGTCCGCTCACATTGCGCGCCAGGTCGATGAAGAGATGCTGCGGTCCGCCGAGTTGATCCTCGTCATGTCGGACGGACAGCGACGGTCAGTCGCAGAGCGTTACCCCCCAGCCAGTGGCAAGACGATGTTGTTCACGAGATGGCTCGACGAGAGTGAAGTGCCCGACCCGTACCGCAAGAGCCAGAGTGCTTTCGAACATGTTCATCGCCTGCTGGTGAAAGCCGCAGATGCCTGGGTAGGCAAGATGCCGGACCGCTGAAAGGATCAATAGACCCACATGACTACGAGCAACACATCGACGCCTTCGACGGCGACCAACCATGAAGAGATCGACATCCGGCGATTGCTGGGGATTCTGCTCGACCACAAGAAGTGGGTGTTGGCGAGCGTCATCGGCTTTGCGCTGCTGGGCATCGTCTATGTCAGTCTGGCAACGCCGATTTATCGGGCTGACGCCCTGGTGCAGATCGAGAACGCCACGCCGGGTAGCAACCCGCTCCAAGAGGTTTCCAATCTGCTCGGCGAAAAGCCGCCGTCTCTATCCGAGATCGAGATCATTCGGTCGCGAATGGTGTTGGGACAGGCGGTTGATCTGCTCAATCTGGATGTCAACGTCACACCGGTGACTCTGCCGATCATCGGCACGTTTCTTCAGCGCCGTGGCATTGGTAGGCCGGGTTTTGCCGAAGGTTGGGGCTATGCATTCAGCGGAGAGAGCATCGCCGTCAGTGAAATGCCGGTTGCCGACGACTACCTGGGGCAGACCTTCACGCTCAGGGTACAGGACAGCTATACCTATGATCTGCTGGATTCGGATGGCGATCTGCTGGGAAGCGGCAAAATCGGACAGCTGAGCACGTTCCTGAATGGCGAGGTTGGGCTGCGCGTTACCTCGATCCAGGCCGCTGCCGGCGCCGAATTCAGTATCCAGCATATCTCGCGGTTGGCGGCAATCAATAGTCTGAGAAGCCGTTTGTCGGTGGCAGAGGCGGGCAGCGAGACAGGAATTCTCGACTGGAGCCTGACCGGTCCGGATCCGGATGCCACCGAGAAAGCGCTCAACACGATTGCCGATATCTATTATTCGCAGAACGTGCAGCGTCAGGCCGAGGAAGCGCGCAAAAGCCTAGACTTCCTCAATACCCAGGTTCCGCAGATTCGCGATCAGCTCAATCGGTCCGAGGAGCAGCTCAACGAGTATCGCCAGTCCAAGGACAGCGTCGATCTCTCGATGGAGACGAAATCCGTTCTCGAGCGGATCGTCAATCTGGAATCTCAGCTCAACGAGCTGGAAATGAACGAGGCGGAGATCTCTCAACGCTTCACCAAGAGCCATCCGACCTATCAGGCGCTACTCGAGAAAAAGGCGCAACTGCAGCGCCAGCGGGATAACCTCGATAAGCAGGTCAAAGGGTTGCCTGAGACTCAGCAGGAGATCCTGAGACTGCAGCGCGATGTTGAAGTCACCAACGAGATCTATGTCCAGCTGCTCAACAAGGTGCAGGAGACCAAGATTGCCGAGGCTAGCACGGTAGGAAATGTGCGCATTCTCGACAATGCAGCGGTGCTATCGGTTCCTGTCGCTCCCAATAAATCGCTGCTGGTGGCGGTGGCGATCATTGTCGGCTTGATCATTGGCGTTGCGGGCGTCTTCCTGCGGGCCTTATTCAATCGCGGTATCGAGAATCAAGAGCAAATCGAGGAGCTGGGGCTTCCTGTCTATGCCACAATTCCCTTGTCCGATGAGCAAAGCAAGCTTAACCGCCGGGTCAAACGCTCCAGCAAAGATCAAAGTCGCAGTTTTCCTGGCGGGCTTTTGGCGGCGCGCAATCCAGCTGATGTGTCAGTCGAGGCACTTCGTGGCCTGCGCACCAGCCTGCATTTCGCAATGCTGGAGGCTGGAGATAATCGCCTGATGATCACGGGGCCGAGCCCCGGTGTCGGCAAGAGCTTCGTCAGTGTCAATCTGGCGACGGTATGCGCCCAGGCCGGTCAACGGGTGCTGATCATCGATGCCGACATGCGCAAGGGGCAGGTCCACAGCGCCTTTGGCACGAAGTCCGAAAATGGGCTGAGTGACGTGCTATCCGGTAAGTTGTCGCTGGAGCAGGTCACTCGTGATGTCGATGATATTGATAATCTGCACTATGTCGCCCGAGGAATGGCTCCGCCCAATCCATCCGAGCTACTGATGGGGGCACGTTTTAGCGAGTTCCTGACTACCGTTAGCGAGCGTTTCGATCTGGTCATCGTCGACTCGCCCCCGATACTGGCTGTCACCGACGCCGCCATCATCGGTAAGCAGGTTGGAACGACGCTGGTGCTGGCACGATTCCAGCTCAATCCCGTCAAGGAGATGGAGTTGGCGATCAATCGCTTGAAGACGGCTGGCGTGGAGCCAAGAGGTGCCATCCTCAATGCTGTCGAGCGCAAGGCCGCGACAGAGTACGGGTATGGCTATTACCACTACAGCTATAAATGATGGGAAGTCAGCGAGTGAGGACGCGCACCATCGCGACAAACGACGGACACGCCAGGGGTCGCCATGGCACGATTTCGGGGCACGCTCGATGAACCTGACGCTACGGGGACAGCGGTCGTCGCGACTTCTGGCGCGGCTGCGCGGGGAACTCTTCATCAATCTATGCCGTACTTTTGCCGCGCGTGGGATAGCGGCACTGGGCACGATTTTCCTCGGAATCGTGCTGGGACGGCTATATGGAGCCCAGGGCGTTGGCGTCTTTGCCTTGGCGCAAAGCGTTATTTTCGGAGCTGGTATCATCGCCTGTTATGGGTTGAACGGCTCGCTGATGCGCTACGTCAGCCAGGACAACGACAGCCCCAATATTCTCTGCTATCTGCGTTGGGCCCTGAGGCGAGCCGGCGGTCTCAGCTTAGTGTTCGGCGCCGTGATCGGCGGCCTTCATCAGGTCATCGCAGAGATGTTCGAATCAGCCGAACTCTCCCCGCTGTTGATCAGTATCGCGGTAGCCACACCTGCTTTCACGCTGTCTTTCGTGCTGGCGGGATTCCTCAAGGGCGTCAACATGCCGGCGAGAGCGAGTCTGCAGGAGAATGGTTCGATCTCCTTGCTGGCCGCCGTGTGTATTCTGGGAGCCGTCATCGCGGGAGACGCAAGGTCACTGCCTCAGGCTGGCTGGGCATTCTGCATAGCCGCATGGCTGGTATGTGCTCAGGGCGCGCTACAGGCAGGGCTATGGTTGTATCGACATCCTCGCGTTCGTGATTCGAAAACGGTTGATCCGTCGACTCTCCCTTCCCGTAGCGAATTCTTCTCCACGGCCCAGAGCTTCATCGTGCTCAATCTTTCGATGTTCCTGCAGCAGGTGGTCGCCATGTTGATCGCTGGTGCGTTGCTCAGCCACGGCGATCTGGGTCTTTTCAAATCGGCGGAGCGGGTAGGCATGGTTATCAGCTTCATTCTTCTGGTCATCAATGCCGTCTTTCCGCCGCGTTTTGCACGACTGTTCCATCAGGGGCGCCACGAAGAGCTGGGTCGACTGGCGCAGCAAAGCTCGCTAGTTGCCGCCGCCATGGCCACGCCGGCGGCAATCGTCTGTCTGGTTTTTCCGGAATGGGTGCTTGGCTGGTTTGGCGAAGAGTTTAGACAGGCCGCGAATTTACTTCGAATAATCGTGATAGGGCATCTTTTCAACGTCATGTTCGGGTCCGTGGGCTTTCTATTGACCATGACAGGACGAGAAAAAGCGATGCGCAATATTTCGTTGGTCTGTAGTGCGCTCGGTCTGCTGGCTTTCCTGGTATTGATACCCATGCTGGGCGCGGTCGGCGCCGCACTATCTTTGGCCATGGTTCTCATGCTGCAGAATTTTGTTGCGGCGATATTCGTGTGGCGGCGAATGGGAATCGTCATGCTGCCGATCCCTTTGCTATCGTCCAGAATCGGATGCGAATGAGTGTTGTGCTCACGCTTGCACCGCCAAATCGCCTAACGGAATAGCAACACCTATGTTAGTCATCAACGCCAGACGTTTGTTCGTAGCGCTGCTCGTCATATTTTCTACCGCGCTGCCGAAATCGGGAGTGGCTTTGGGCGGTATTCCTCTCAACACCATTTATCTTCTAATAGCACTATCGTTTCCGTTTTTGCTCATAAAAGCCATGTTGGGGACGGGAAAGCTTGCAAGACAGGATCGATATTCTGTCTATATCTGGTTTCTGCTGCCTTTCTGGATGCTGTTTTTTACCGTTACGATGCTCAACGGTATCGATAGCATCGGCCTGTATTTTGGATACGTCATGGCGCTCGTTGTCGTGCCGATATTCTTTTATGTCTGGTCAAAGCGTTTATCCGCGGACAGTGTCAATCATCTGCTGGTTTGCCTGAAAAATTGCATCCGCTTTGCCGTTGCCTTCGGGATTTTTCTGTTCCTGCTGAAAATCGCGACGGGTCAGTACTTTTCCATACCGGCATTGACCACCACCTTTGGGGCGGAGACAACCCTGGAGGCGAGAATGAACGACCGTGGCGGCCTCTATAAGCTGTTCTCTACCTATAACAACGGCAATATCTACGCTGTGTGCATGATCATGTTGATGCCGGTATACACAGTCATTGAAAAAAACCGTGTGTGGGTATTGGCGCTGATGCTCTCGATCATGCTGACATTGTCTCGTACCGCCTGGGCTCTACTACTCATCTATTGCGTTTTCGAGTATCTCGTCTTCAATAAAGCCATTTCGGTCAAGAAACTGATCGTCATCTGTTTTGCTCTCTGCCTGGTCGTACCGGGGATCATTGGCTTGCTGGGTGTCATGGGTCAGGACGTTACCTTCCTTTTCGATAGTAATCTCGGTGGTCGAGCTGCCTATCTCGAGTATTTTTTCGAGGCCGGTCTGATCTCACACACACCTCTGTACTGGTCCTACGAAATTCCTTATGTCTCCATCGCGGAATTCGTCGGACTGATTGGATTGATTCCCTTCCTGATGTTCTTCGCCAATATCGTGATAGCGCGAAGTCTTTTCGATGTGTCCCGGCCTATCAGTCGTGGCGCATGCATCGGTTGCATCATGTACTGGGTTGCCACGTTTTCCGATGCGGCGCTGATCCTCGTGCCGACTTTCATCGTTTTTTCCCTGCTGGTAATGCTCTCTTTCAGCGAGTGACTTCATGAGAATCATGCATATCTGCGAGACCGTGACCGGAGGTATCGCCACCTATCTCAACAACGTGGTCTTCGAACAGGCGAAGCGACCGGATGTCGAAGCGGTGACGGTGCTGCTGCCGAGCTCCCAGCGCGAGGAAATCAGCCTCGAGGACGACGCGGTGATGGATCGCAAGGTCCAGTTCATCGGGTTTTTCGGCGATGACCGGCGGCAGCGCCTACGTCATCTGGCCGCTCGGCTGCGGGGAGCGATTGCTGAGGTCAAGCCCGATGTCGTTCACGTGCACAGCACTTTCGCCGGGTTCCTTTGTCGAGCGCTGCCGATCTCTTTTCGTGGCGCCAGACTGATCTATCAGCCACACGGCGTCGCGTTCGACCCTCATCGTGTTTCCGGATTCAAGAAGCGAGGCATCCAGTGGATAGAGAAAGTCCTTTACCAGCGCACCGATAGTGTCATCGCGATTTCCGAGTATGAGAAGAAATTGCTGACTGAGGCCGGTATGGGCGACAAGTCGCAGTTGATCAAGAACTGTGTGCGTGACACCCGTGAAGCCAATGGGGGAGCAAACAAGGAAGACTTCTACCTGTTCATCGGGCGTTTCGACCGTCAGAAGGGATTCGATCGGCTTTATGAATTTTGGGATGCAAAGCGTCCACCTCTAAAGATCGTCGGCGGTAACGTCGTCGATTCGGATGCGGATTTCGCGGTGCGCGACAACATGGAGTTTCTTGGCTGGCTCGATAACGCCACGCTCGATGGACTGATCGCTCGTGCCAAAGCATTGATCGTGCCAAGCCGTTGGGAGGGGTTCGGCCTCGTCGTGCTGGAGGCTTACCGTAATTCGACCCCGGTAATCTGCTCGAATCGGGGCGCCTTGCCGGAGCTGGTAAGTCAGGGCGAAACCGGTTTCGTGTTCGACTTCGATGCTTTCCCGGTCTCTTTGGCTGCGGCAATAGAGGCATTCGACAACTGCGATCAACGAGCCATGGGGCAGCGATGCCGCGACTGCTACGAGCGCGATTTCTCGCCGGTCAGCATGAATGCGGGACTCATGAAACTCTACCAGTCTCATGAAACCCTACCAGTCTCATGAAACCCTACCAGCCTCGTGAACCCTACCAGCATAAGTGGACAGTGCTATGTATAGTCAGGTGCTCATCAATATCTCCAATCCCGAGGACTACCGCTTTTTCAAGCGTGTCTTCGCGGCACCCAATGCCGGTCGTTGTCGAGTCGACTTCGTGGCCAACAATCTGATCATGTACGTGTATCTGAAGCTCAAGCGCGAAACGGTCTACATGCCGCGCCGCGGGCGTGGACGAACCTGCCGAGAAAATAACTTCAGCATCCTGACCGGTCGTCTGACCCACGCCCAGGCTGACCGGGTCTACTCCGGCTTCGCAGATTTCATCGAGCGTCACCAACCGAAGCACCGATGGGATCTCTATATTTTGCCTAGCGGTCGTCTGGCTTCACAGTCTGCATTGGCAGATCACGCCCGCGCCAACGGCATCGATGTTCTCTACACCGGTTATGGCAACATCGGCAACAAGACGTTTGCGGACCCTCAGGGAACCGACATGCAGTCCTATCTGTACGAGCATGTCGAGGTGCTGGATGACTATCCGGTCGACATCGAAGCCTTCCGACGCTGGAAGCAGGAATACACCGCCGCGCGAATGAAAAGGCACGTTATCGGGCAAGCTCGTAAGCTCGATTTCAAGACCGTTTTTCAGAAATTCGTCCAGGTGGTGGGGTGTCGCATCGAGGCGGTACTGGGTTACGCCGGCGAGAATGCTTACGGCTTCGAAGAGCTCAGGAAACTTCGCAAGGCAGATGAAGTCGCTCTGGACGAGATGGATTGGGAGAGCCCCTATCTGTTTTTTCCGATGCAGGTCAGCACGGATGCGCAGATCATTTTGAATTACCGCAAGAACAGCGTCATCGACGGGCTCAAGGATGCCATACAGATGGCCAGGGAAAAGGGGTTGAAGCTGGTGGTCAAGCCACACCCCGCGGAGATCAATCAGGCGATACCGTCTATCCTGGCCGGACTGCGCGAGGAGCATGGGTTTCTCATCGTCAACGAAAACACCTTTCAACTGCTGGACCGCGCGGTCGAAGCGGTGACCATCAATTCCACGGTCGGCCTCGAGGCCAAGCTGCTGGACAAGAAAGTGACGTTCCTGGGTAATACGTTCTACGCACATTTCAGCGAGCGGCGGCTGGCGGCCTATATCGGCCACTATCTGGTGGATGAGGATTACTTTCAGGAAACTCCCTTCAGCGAAGCGAATTTCGCTAAGCTAATGGCTCGTGCAAGACTGCATTTTTTGGATAGAAGTGAGGTGGCTTGATGAAATCCGTATCGGTTGGTGGATTGGCCGTCGTCAATGACGGGCCTTTCACGCTGTTTGGTGGCGTCAACGTACTGGAAGACCTGGACAGTACACTCAAGGCTTGCGAAGCCTATGTCACAGTGACGCGGAAACTCGGCATTCCCTATGTGTTCAAGGCGTCATTCGACAAGGCCAATCGCTCCTCGATCCACTCTTTTCGGGGTGTCGGGCTTGACGAGGGAATGAAAATCCTCGAAGCGGTCAAGCGCGAGTTCGATGTGCCGGTGATCACCGACGTGCATGAGGTGGC
The DNA here is from genome assembly GCF_003206035.1 of Salinicola sp. CPA57. Taxonomy (NCBI): domain Bacteria; kingdom Pseudomonadati; phylum Pseudomonadota; class Gammaproteobacteria; order Oceanospirillales; family Halomonadaceae; genus Salinicola; species Salinicola sp. CPA57. The sequence continues at coordinate 506,837 of NZ_PZJR01000003.1, read as the reverse complement.
GCAGGCACAACCGGTCGCGGAAGTCGCGGACGTGATTCAGCTGCCGGCCTTTCTGGCGCGTCAGACCGATCTGGTGGTTGCCATGGCCAGGACGGGCAAGCCGATCAACATCAAGAAACCGCAGTTTCTGAGCCCGGGGCAGGTCAAGAATATCGTCGACAAGTGTGCCGAGGCCGGCAACGAGCAAGTCATTCTTTGCGAGCGTGGCAGTTGCTTTGGCTACGACAATCTCGTTGTCGATATGCTCGGCTTCCGTGAAATGATGGATGTCAGCAAAAATGCCCCCGTGATCTTCGATGTGACACACAGTCTGCAACGTCGTGATCCCAGTAGTGAGGCCTCCGGCGGCCGCCGGCGACAGGTGCTGGAACTCGCTCGCTCCGGGATGGCCGTCGGTCTGGCCGGGCTCTTTCTCGAAGCACATCCCGATCCTGACAACGCCCGCTGCGATGGTCCCAGCGCGCTGCCTCTGGACAAGCTCGAGCCATTTCTGACTCAGATCAAGGCGGTCGATGATCTGGTCAAGCACTTTCCCAAGATCGAGATCGACTGATGGCGCGTCCGGATCGTCGAGCCCAGATCGAGCTAGTGCTGTTCGATGTCGATGGAGTGCTCACTGATGGCACCTTGCTGATCGGCCCGGAGGGGGAGGCGCTGAAACCGTTCAACGTGCGCGATGGTGTCGCTACCGGCCTGTTGCGTCAGCACGGTATCAAGAGCGGCGTGCTGTCGGCGAAATCGAGCCAGCCGCTGATTACGCGAGCGACCCAGCTGGGCATGGATGTGATCAAGATCGGCTTCAGCCACAAGCTTGAAGCGATTCGCCAGATCGCCGAGGAGCAAGGCATTCCACCGGATCGCATTGCTTTTGCCGGGGATGACATCATCGATATTCCGGTCATGCGCGAGGTCGCCGTCGCCTATGCGCCGGCGGATGCTCACCCACTGGTCATCGACGTTGCCGATCACGTGATGAAAACCGCAGGCGGACGTGGCGTTGGACGTGAAATCGCCGAGGATCTGCTGTCAGCCCGAGGTCTCGAGCTAGCCGACATGTATGCCCATATGCTGGGAGACGGCGACGCGCTGCGCCGCCTCGTCCAGTAGTCGCCCCGTAGCGCTGACGCGCCAAGCGTCAGCGATCGTATCGAGGCGCCGGATTCCCACTCCGGCCGCTGAAGTCATCGCCTGTCCGGGGCGGTGACTGTTTCTGACGCTCGACGATATTCGACATCTGCAAAAACGGTTGCTTTCAGGCGTCCGGTCTCGACGGATGCCCAACCGCTACGACGTTCCGTGAAACGCTTTTCAATCCTATCGACACCTCTGCCACGCGAGGATGACGCGCACTGCGCATGTCCTCGCGTCACAGGGGATCGTGATTTGGCGTACCGATTTATCAACGGCAGTTCCAACCAACTCGGTTTCGAATCCAGGATCAGGGAGGGAATCATCATGAATCTGGAATATCTGGAGACGGCCAGGCAGGTCTTCGTCAAGGAAGCGGAGTCTCTTCTGGAGGTATCGCGCAAGCTGGATAACGACTTGAGCGCGGCCATCGACGCCATCTTGCAGACCCCGGGGCGCGTGATCATCTGCGGCATGGGGAAGTCGGGCATCATCGGTCGCAAGATCGCGGCCACGTTGGCCAGTACCGGAACCCCGAGCTTTTTCATGCATCCCGGGGAGGCCTATCACGGTGACCTTGGCATGGTCACGCCGCATGACGTTTTCCTGGCAATCTCCAACTCGGGAGAAACGGAAGAGGTCATCAAGCTCATTCCCTATCTCAAGGACAATGGGAACTACCTGGTCGGCATGACCGGAAACCGACACTCCACGCTAGCTCGAGCTTCGCATAGCCATCTGGACATCGGCGTCATCGAGGAGGCCTGCCCGCTGCAATTGGCGCCGACCTCTTCAACCACCGCCACGCTGGCGATGGGCGATGCGCTGGCGGTGACGCTGATGAAGGCGAGGGACTTTCAGCCCGAGAATTTCGCCAGGTTTCACCCCGGCGGTTCGCTGGGACGTCGCTTGCTGAGTCGCGTCGAAAACGAAATGCGCAGCGAGAACCTGCCGGTCGTCAAGGCGGAAGCGGAGGTTCTCGATGTGATTCAGGCGATGTCGAGAGGGCAGTTGGGGATGGCAGTCGTTCAGCATAATGGTAGCTGGGGCGTCATCACCGACGGTGACGTACGTCGGGCCATCGAGAGGTACGGCGAGTACGTGTTCTCCAAGAAGGCTTACGACTTCATGACGCCTCAGGCCTCTCGCGTTTCCCCGACCACTCGGGTCGAGGATGCACTGGTGCTGATGGAATCCAAGAAAATCAATGCGCTACTGGTCTTTGACAATGATCGGCTGGTAGGCGTGTTCAAGAAATAAACGACATGGGTTTTCGCGAAACAAGCGTCAAAAAGAACATCTCAACGGCCATCAGGATGGTATTAGGGGAACGAATATGAAAAGTCTGAATCCTGTAAGGCGGCTGGCACCGGTGATCGACGTGCTGGCCATCGTGCTGGCGGGCATTCTGGCGAATGAGATTCGCTTTGATACGTCACGTCTGGAGAGCGTCAACGCGCTGGTGTTGATCGTCATGGCGCTGGCTGTCGTATTGATCAACCTTTTCGGTGGGGGCTACAGCAAATGGCGTTCGACTCGGCTGCGCAGCCGTATCTATCGCCTGCTTTGGGTATGGGCGGCAGTATTTGCGGCAGTCAGCATGCTGATGTTCCTGTTGAAGCTGTCGGATGCGGTTTCCCGGCAGTGGCTGGTGTTCACCTTCACGCTGTCGTTCTGTCTGGTGGCGGCTTCACGCGCGTTGCTGATGATGCTGGCCATGTATCACAACGGCAGTATCAAGAATCGGCGCAAAGTGTTTCTGGTTGGCCCCGAGGAAAACCTGCTCGACGTCGCGCGCTCGCTGCGTCAGCACCAGGAGCAGGGATACGCCATCGCCGGCGTGTGTCGCGGACGAGTGCTGAGAGCAGAGAAGGCACCGCGCAACCTGGCTCGGCGAGTGGAGAAATCGGGCGCCGATGAGGTGTGGATCTGTCTGTCGGTCTCCGAAGGCGAGCACGTGAAGGCAATCATGTACAACCTGCGCCATCTGCCGCTGGAAATCCGCTTCATTCCGCATTTTGCCGACATTCCGCTGCTCAACCATCGCGTCAGCCATATTGCCGGAACGCATGCGATCGATCTCAGCGTCAGCCCGATATCCGGCAGTGCGCTTTGGGCCAAGCGGCTCGAGGATATCATCATCGGTGGCCTGATCTTGCTGCTGATCGCCCCGGTATGCGCCGCCTGTGCAGTCGCGGTCAAGCTGTCATCGCCCGGTCCGGTGCTGTTCAAGCAATTGCGCACGGGAGCCAACGGCCACGACGTCCAGGTCTACAAGTTCCGCTCGATGAAAATGCACCAGGAGAAGAGCGGCCACGTCTCCCAGGCGACGCGCCGGGATCCGCGTATTACCCGAGTAGGCGCTTTCCTGCGGCGTACTTCATTGGACGAGCTGCCGCAGTTCCTCAATGTCATCCAGGGACGTATGTCGATCGTAGGGCCACGTCCCCATGCGTTGGCGCATAACGAGTACTACAAGGATCTGGTCGAGTCCTACATGCAGCGGCATATGGTGAAGCCGGGCATTACCGGGTGGGCTCAGGTATGCGGGTTCCGCGGTGAGACGGACACGTTGGACAAGATGCAGCACCGGGTCGAACACGATCTCTGGTACATCAACAACTGGTCGCTGCTGCTGGATCTGAAGATCATCTTCCTTACCGTCTTCAAGGGCTTTACCGGCAACAACGCCTACTGAGCCGGTTGTCGACGGCGAGTCCAGCGCGCTGCCGTGCCATGCGGACGGCGGCGATGGCTGGGCGCTCCTGACGACACGACGACCTCTCCGACATTCTCTTTTGACTCCTGCTTCAAGGAAGATAGCCGTGGGACAGACAGTACAAACACGTTATCGATGGATCGATCTCCTGCGAGGAACGGCAGTCGTGCTGGTAATCCTGCTTCACGCCCAGTACGCCGTGTCCATCCGATATGAGGGCCTATGGTCTTGGCTGCCGCTTCTTTCCGAGTACCTTGCGCCTTTCCGGATGCCGGTGTTGATGTTCCTTTCCGGACTCATGCTCGCGAGGTCACTGGATAAAGGCCCAAGACGATTCTTTATCGGTAAGCTGAAGAATATCGCCCATCCCTACATGATCTGGACGGCGGTTATCTTCCTGCTTTATTCGGTGCGCTGGGCGCTGTTGAACGAGCCAATGCCCGAAGAGCTCTTTCCATTGTTCCTTTATCCTTACAACTATCTCTGGTTTTTGTACTGCCTGTTCATCTACTACGCCGCGGCCTATGTCCTGTTCAAATTAGGGAGCCGATGGGCCGTTGCGATGACAGTAGTCGCCTATCTACTTTACTATTTTCTGACCTCCGCTCTGATGCCGCACTGGCTGCTGGTCGATAATGCCGAAGGCTATGTCGTGCCGACGCTCGGCGCCAAGATCGTGATCTATGCCGTTTTCTTCATGCTGGGTGGCATGCTAGGCGAAAACCTGGATGGATTTGCCGGCCGCATCGCGAGTCTCAACCCGATTGTCGTGTGGTTGCTGGTGGCACTCTGCGCGGTGGGCTTCATCATGCCATTTCAGATATTTTCCCCGATCTACCTTTTGATATCGTTGGCCTCGCTGATTCCGCTGGCCCGACTGGCGATGCTGAGCTGGATTCAGCGGTGGACCACGCTGCTGCAGTGGTGTGGGCGTCAATCCATCGTGCTGTTCGTCGCTCACATTCCCATTCTGCTCGTCGCCATTACGGTACTAGCCAAAATGATGCCTGCATCCGATGCCAACCTGGTGTTCATTTTATTGTTCTGCCTTACCTTTTTGAGCTGCTGCGTGCTGGCCCGAATGTCCCTGCGCTGGGCCGCGGTCAGGTTTCTGTTCTCGTATAACCTCAAACCCCAACGGCAAAGGGCCCAGGCTCGCTACTGAGGGGCTAGCGCTTCTCTTGGTCGTTCGTCTCATTCGAGCGTTCACTCTCATCGGCCTTGGCGTCTCTCCGTGGCGGCGTCGAGGCTTTTTTCATCCCGTGTTTCTGCCTCCCTCTCTGGAGGAGCATGGGCCCTCATTCAGGTTCGACAAGGAGGTAGTGCGTTGGTCAAGGATCGTGAGTACCTGTACGAGATACAGGGGTTGCGTGCCGTTGCAGCACTGATGGTTGCCGTTTACCACATCTGGATTCAGCGGGTATCCGGTGGCGTCGATGTGTTCTTCGTGGTGGCGGCGTTTTTCATCGTGGGCTCGCTGACCCGCCGCGAACGGCTATCGGTTGGTGATGTGCTCGATTACTACGGGAAGACGCTGCGCCGTGTCGTACCCGGTGCAGCGTTGGTGGTAAGTGCGACGATCCTGGTCTCGATGTGGCTGATGCCCGACTCGATGTGGCGCAATCAGTTGAAGCACGCATTGGCTTCCATCGTGTTCATGGAGAACTGGTCGCTGGCGTTGACGGCCACCGACTACCTGCAGCAAGGCTCGCCGCCGTCGCCTTTCCAGCAGCTCTGGGCGCTCGCGGTGCAGGTCCAGTATTATTTCCTGTTCCCGCTGATGCTCTGGTTGTCATTGAAGCTCGACGTCCATCGCGGTAGGGGAGGTCATCGCTATACCGCCTGTCTTCTGCTGGCAGTGACGGTCGTCTCTCTGGCCTACAGTGTTTACATAACCGAAAAGAACCAGCCCTGGGCGTATTTCGATACTTTCGCGCGTGCCTGGGAGTTTTCTCTGGGCGGGCTGCTGGCGTTGTATGCGACACGAATCACGATGTCAGTCCCGATGGCCAAGCTGCTGGGCCTGGTGTCGTTGGTGGTGTTGTTGACGTTCGCGCTGTTTCTCGACGTCTCGACATTGTTTCCGGGCGTGATGGCATCCGTCCCCGTGCTCGCTGCCGGCGGGATCATCATCGCGGCGCGGAATCGCTGCGACATCAAACTGCTCAACAATCGCTTGTTCGTCTGGTTCGGCGACATTTCGTTTTCGTTCTATCTCTGGCATTGGCCACTGTTGTCTTTCTACCGGTATGTGACCGGGGAATTCGACGTGGGGTTTGTCGCCGGGGCATCGATTCTGATCGCCGCAGGGCTGCTGGCATTTCTCACCACCTGGGGCGCCGAGAGTCCGATCCGGCGATCGACACTGCTCTCTCGCCGAAGAATCCATGCCTATGCCGCCTGCGCGATCTTGATGGCATTACCGGCCGGTTCACTGTTCGCGTGGTACCAGGACTATCAAGCGCGAAGCTCGGAGGCACGAGGGGAGCTGGAAGCTTTCATGAATGCGCCGTCTGCCGCCCGTGACGAGATCTATCCGGCGACCCTGATCGCGAGCCTGGATCTCCCCGAATCCTCCCGCGATGGCTGCCATCAGAATCAGTTCGGTACGGAGATCCTGGAGTGCGAATATGGTGACCCGAAGGCGGATCGAACGGTGGTGCTGGCCGGTGGTTCTCATGCTCAGCATTGGCTGGCGGCACTGAAAGCCAGTGCCGAGAAAGAAGGTTTCCACCTGATCACGATGACCAAGGGGGCTTGCATGCTCTCTTTCGAACCGCATGCCAGGTACACCGTGGATGCTTCGTGCGAGGCGTGGAATCGCAAGGTCGTCGATCGACTCGTGGCGCTGAAGCCTGACCTCGTGTTCACGACAGGTACACGAGTGGAAGGCGGTAAGGAAGTCGTTCCCGAGGGCTATCTCGAAGTCTGGCGTGAGCTCGGCAAGGCGGGCGTCGATGTCCTTGCGCTACGTGACAATCCTTGGTTTGGTTTCGATGTGCCCGAGTGCGTGGATCTCAGTGATCAACCTTCGAAGGCATGTTCGGTATCGCGCAACGCGGTGCTGAGCGACCGTTCACCGACGGACGGTTATCATCTGCCGAACGTGTATTTTGCCGACCTCACCGATCTGTTCTGCCAGGGTCAACGCTGTTCGCCCTTGCGTCAGCATGTGCTCGTCTATCGCGACGATCACCACATCACCAATACGTTTTCCTACATGGCAGCGGGGAGAATCGCGCGGGAACTTCATGACGCCGAAATGGCGTTGGACGGCGGCGCAGGAGGCGACATGGTCTCTGCTCGCTGACTGAAGAGATATCGGGCGACCGCCGCTTGCGGTCGTCCGCTTCCATTCTCGCGGTTTTTCGTTTCGCTCGGCATTTCAGCGGACGGGTTACCAGAATCGACAGAGGTGAACCATGCCAACAAGACGTCAGGTACTGGCGACGGGACTGGGTTATCTGGCGGCGTCGGCGCTGCCGGTTTGGGCGGTCAAACCGCCCACATTATCATCGTACCCTCGGGAGCGTGCGGGCATGCGGCGCCGGGCGACGCCGGGCGACATCGCTCGCGTGGTGTGCGCGAGCGATATCATCATCGTGGGCTGAAAGGGAGTGGTCGCACGACCCGGCGAACGTCAGTCCTGTGGTCGTGTCGCCTTGAGACCGAAGCGAAGGCCGGCGTAGTTCAGCGTATCGTTTCGGTTTGGCGTCACGATATCGACCGAGGCGAAGTCCAGGTTTCGGTTGTGCAGGGCTTCCAGCTGGACCGCTGCGCCACCAGAGCGCTCGTTCAAATCCAGATTGACTATCCGGCTTCCCGGCATGATGAGGTTTCGATTCAGGCGAAATGCATGAGCGGGAGACCGCCCGGATCGTCGCGCGTCGCAGATCACGATCGCCGACTCGGCGCCGGGCACCTCGATCCGACTGCCCTCGATGTCGACGATACTGACGCCTGCGTAGGCACGAGCTTGAGCCAGTAGAGGCACGACCCCTGCGGGTTGGTCTACTCGCGACTCGATTTTGCCGCCTTTCCAGCAAGCGTAACCGGCATTGTTAGGCCCGAAAGCCACCAGCACATCACCGGGATCCGCCGCCTTGGTGAAGGTGAAGCGGTTGTCGACGAGCGTCTGTTCCCTGGCGTTACTGTGAGCTCTCAAGTCCATCATGACGTCCTGATGGCTGACGTTGCGGTAGGTGACGTCGGTCCAGGAGTCCACTGCCACCAATCCGAATCCTTCTCCTTCATAAACGAAAGACCCGGTATCGAGCGTGATGTCCTGTTCGAAGTCCGGGTCCTCGAACCCTGCCAGGCGGCGAAACAGCGTCTTTCCCAGACCGGGCCTGAATCTTTCCGTGGCGTAGCGAGCCCGCAGGTTGGCTGCCTGTGACGTTTGTCGGGCATGGAAGTTCTTGATGACGTTGCCGAGAGTGGCGTAGAACACGGAGATCCCGAAGTTGCCGGCATCGACCGAATGGATGCCGTCGAACAGGCAGTAGGTGCATCCTTCGAAGTCGAATGCGGTGTCGCTGACTGCCTGGGCGCTGCAGCCGAACACCTTGACGTTGTGGGCGTTGTTGAAATAGATCGCTCCATTGGACCGGGTGCAGTGCACGTCACTGATATAGCCGTCTCTCAAGCGACGCATCCAGCGCAGTTCACCGCCTTTTCCCGGTCTCGCCGAGCCGCCCCAGCCGGAAATGTTGCAGTACTCCATGGATACCTGCGAGATGCTGAAATCCCTGACGAAATTCAGCCGAACGGCGCATGCGAGCTTGCTGTCGCCTGGTTGAGAACTGTAGCGTCCCGCACTGCCGGACAGGTGACTGATGCGAACGTTCTGATTGAGATCGTCCGGCGTTTGCGGATGAAAGCCTGCGATCACCGCATTGTCGGTTTCGGGATCATCCTCGTGGCCGAGGGAGTAACGCCGATTGAGCTCAAGCTCATGGAAAAACTTGATGCCGCCGCAACGAACGTGATGATTGTCGCTGTAGAGGACATTTCGAACGTTAACCAGCGTCACGGCGGCGCTGGCGAAGTCCGTCGCCTCGAACGTCAGCCCCCGCAGCTCGATATCGTGGCTGAACGCATCGTCGATATCGCCAGTTGGACGCCCCTCGGCCCAGGCATCGACGACGTGGGATTCCCGCAACCACAGCAGGCCATCGCGAAAAGACGTGGCGGGGTAATCGCTGATGAGCCGACTGTTAGCCTGAGGGCCGTCACCGACGATCCGGGTTCCGGAGCACAACTCGATGCGCGTACTGCCGAGGTAGAGGCCCGCGCCGTCAGCCAGGTCGGGCAGGTATTTGGTACGAAACCGGGTTTTATCGATGGTTTTCTGAAACCATCGAGATTCATCGGTGCCTTTGTCCTTTGTACCCCGGGACATGTGGTAGTCGGCTCGAAACCCGACCTTGAGCAGATTGATATCGCGACTCGGCTGAATGTAGGCCGCCCCATCCTCACCCCAAAGTGTGAAAACGTGGAAGCTTTGGTGCCGTGGATCGTCGGTCGGGAGCCAGTCCATTTCGCCAGCGCGTTCGGGAGCGTCCATCGCGGTGCAGCGCTGCAATTCGATATTCAGCTCATAGGGTAGGTCGCGGTAAAAGCGACGACATACAACGCGGTAACTGTCGGAAACGCGATTCCCGGGCCAGGTTTTCAACGTGTCGACGGAATCGAGGGCGATCAGGCGCTGATCCAGTGCCTGGGTCAACGATTGCGTGCCCGAAGCGGAAGCCACGGCGGCCTGATCGAAGAATTGGGTGCTCAGGCGTTGTCTGGCATCCTGACTGACCACCTCGATGGTGTAGTGACCATTGGGTGCCGCGAACTGAATCTGTCCCTGCATGCCTGCGCGAAAAGGATTCTTCAGCGGTTGGCCATGCCCGTCCTCGAGATCGCTTGCCAAGGATTCTTCGCCCTGCCGATATACTGCCACCTCGGCATGGGGAACGATTCGGCCATCGGCGCTTTGAGCGAAGAACGTTTTGACTTCCATGAAAACCCTGCTCGCTAGTCCAAAGCTGATAGGTACGATTATCCAGGGACGTGGAAGCAATCACCTTAGCTCGCCGTTGTCGTTTTGTAATGACTTGGTTCAGTGGGTAAATCTTCGGTCATGTCCACGGTTGGGCGTTCATGTCCATTCTCAGCGTCTGCAAAAATGGGAGCGTCCGAGTTGGACCATTAGCCAACCCATGCTGGCGCCCGCCATGTCGATGCCCACATCGGCAAGCCTCGGATGGCGCTGAAAAGAAAAGTGCTGCAACCATTCGGTCCCTATTGCCGGTATTAGGCAGATCGCCAGAGGCAACCAGGCTGCGCGACCCCGCAGTAGAGAGGTCAGCAGAGCGCTTATCAAGATGAAGAGGACAAAATGCGCCAGCGGATGAATTTGATTGTTCGCACCAAGCCAGCGCTGAATAGCTGCAGTCTCTTCGCCTGGTAACAGCGTTCCGATGGTTAGCGCCAGCAAGGCACCCATCAAGGTGAATGTCAGGAATTTCGTTGTCATTGGTGAATCCTTGAAAGGGTCAAGACGCTGACCTTGCCGCCGATGGGTTCGGGCTGGCGCATGGGTCATAGCCCGAAAAGATGAATGATCGGCGGCAAGACAAAGGCTGTGACCAGGCCGGACAGTCCCATCGCCAGTCCGGAAAAGGCCCCGGCCACTGCACCGATGGAGGCGAAGCAATAGGCCGTGCCGAAGCCGTGAGCCGCCAAACCCATCGAGTATCCCTGGATTGTCGGGTCGCTGATCCGGGTCAGCCGGAATATCCATGGGCCGACGATGCATCCCGTCACGCCGGTCAGCAGTACCAGCCCTGCCGTCAATGACGGGATGCCTCCCAGTTTGTCGGCGATGCCCATGGCGATGGGCGAAGTCACCGACTTGGGAGCCAGTGACAGTAGGGTCTCGGTATCGGCACCCAGCACCATGGCAATGCTGACAGCGGAAATGACGGCCGTGGCGATACCGGTCATCGTCCCGACGACGATCGGCCCCAGCATCCGGCGCACGCGTTCCCGGTGATCGTATAGGGGAATCGCCAGTGCGACGGTTGCCGGCCCCAGCAGGAAATGCAGAAACTGTGCGCCTTCGAAATAGGTGGCGTAGTCCGTATCGGTCAACAGCAGAAAGCCAATCAATAACGCAATGGCGACGATGACCGGATGCAGCAACGGTGTCCCGCCGGCCCAGCGATTGATGCGGGTGGCAACGAGGAATGCCAGTAGGGTGGCAAGGAGATGCAGCAGTGGGCTGGCGGAGAGGTAGACCCAGATCTGCTCGAGGCCGGCGCCACTCACGTGTCACGCTCCTTCGGCTGGAACTCTTTGCGGGCAACTCGTTGCAGCGTCTGGCTGGTTACGAGGATGGTGAGCGAAGTCGAAACGATCAGCGTGATGGCCAGGATCCAGATTTCCCGACTGATGAGACCGAAATGCTGAATGAGCCCGACGCCAGCTGGCACGAACAGTAGCGTCAGATACTTGAGAAGCCCTTCGCCCATGGTTCGAAGGCTTTGCGGGACACTGCCCCGTATCGTCAAACCGATCAGCAGGATCAGCATGCCCAGAACCGGGCCGGGCACGGGAAGTGAAAGGGCGCGGCTGATGACCTCGCCCAGGAACTGACAGCCGAGCAGAACGCTCATGCCGATAATCAACGCCATGACACTACCTTTAGACTTTGGTCTTGGTGCGAGGCATTGTACGCGCGGCTGGCCACAGAGACGAGAGTCGACCACGCCAGCGCCGGCAGCGCTTCGAGGGCGAGCGTGCGTGCTGCCGGGATAGGGCGCCGATCGGGTTTCGCAAGCGATTGAAAAAAAAGCCATAAGAAGCGCTTTTCATTTTTCGGACTGCACGGTAGTATACGCTGCGTTTCGCGGGGACAGCTGCAGGTTGCCCGATCGAAGCCGGAGCGTGGCGCAGCTTGGTAGCGCGCTGCAATGGGGTTGCAGAGGTCGCAGGTTCGAATCCTGTCGCTCCGACCAAATATGAAAATGGCCATCAGATTCTGTCTGATGGCCATTTTTTTATGCCGTTTCGCTGGCCCGAGCTTGCGTCGGTATGGCGTCGGGATTGCCACGGCGACGGTAGAAATCGGTCGCCTGACGAGCTCCCGCCAGGCGACTGTGGATAGGGGCTACAGCCACAGCAGTTGGATCAGGCCCAGACAGATCAGTGTGACCAGAATCGTGCCGATGACATTGAGGAAAAAGCCGGCGCGAATCATCGACTGAATCGTCATCTGCCCCGTTGCAAAGACGATAGCATTGGGTGGCGTCGCCACGGGCATCATGAATGCGCAGCTGGCGGCGATGGCAGCCGGCACGGTGATCAGCAGCGGGTCGACGTCGAGCGACATGGCGAGAGCGCCGAGCAATGGCAGGAACGCGGCCGCCGTGGCGGTATTCGAGGTCAGTTCGGTCAGGAATATGACCACCAACACGATGGCGCCAATCAGCAGCAAAAGCGGCAGCGTGCCAAAAATGCCGAGCTGGTTGGCAATCCAGTCCGCCAGGCCGGAACCACTGATGGTGCTGGCCAGAGCCAGGCCGCCGCCAAACAGCAGCAGAATTCCCCAGGGAAGATCTTTGGCGTCCTCCCACAACAGCAGTGGGCGATGCCGTTCGTTGCCGCTGGGAATCAAGAACAGGGCGACACCGGCAAACAGCGCGACTGAGGTGTCGGACAGCCATTCGACTCCCCAGTCGTTCAGCAGCGGCCGTGTGACCCAGGCGAGCGCCGCCAGCAGGAAGACGATGCCTACCCGTGCTTCTGCCGAGCTAAGCTTGCCGAGTTTGGATAATTCGTCACCGATGACGTCACCGTCATTGTCATCGAGTTTGAGCGTGAAACCGCCACGAGTCAGCCACCACCAGGCAACGACCATCATCGCAATGCTGACCGGCAGTCCGATGATCATCCACTGGGCAAAGCCCAGCTCGATGTTCTGCTCGCTCGAAAGATAGCCGGCGAGGATGGCGTTGGGAGGTGTGCCGATGAGTGTGGCAATGCCGCCGATGCTGGCCGAGTAGGCAATGGCCAGCAGCAGGGCGGTGGCGTAGCGCTTCACCTCTCGAGACTCTGCGCTGGCAAACAGCGAAACCACCGACATGCCGATGGGCAGCATCATGATCGCGGTCGCAGTGTTGGAAACCCACATGCTGATGAACCCGGTTGCGAGCATGAAGCCTGCGATCTGCTGCTTGGGTTTCTGGCCAACGACGTTCAGGATTCGTAGCGCAATTCGCCGATGCAGGTTCCAGCGTTGCATGGCAATGCCCAGCAAAAAGCCACCCAGGAACAGAAAGATCGTCGGATTGGCATAGCTGGCGGCGGTGCTCTTGAGGTCGGCAATGCCGAGTGCAGGTGCCAATGGTATGGGAAGTAGCGAGGTGGCAGGAATGGGAATTGCCTCGGTAGCCCACCAGGTCGCCAGCAGCAGAGCCAATCCGACGCAGTGCCAAGCGGCAGGTTCCATGCCGGCGGGGGGCGGCGTGACCTGCGTCAAGATGACCCAGATTGGCCCTAGAACCAAGCCGATGCGGGCGGCCAGCGGAGGCCCATTTGGCGATTGGTCGGATACGTGCGTCATGTCGTGGCGTCCTTTTCCGGAGACTTGAATCGTTTCGATTCTACTAAAGATGTAGAGTGCTTCGTGGCAACAGCGGCTTAGTCTTTGGTCTAAAGGGGGCTGTCGGTGTGCCGTTACTGGGGGGCGCCTGTTGAATTCCACTCTCGTCTGCGTTTCGTCGAATGGCGCTTGGTGCTGCTTCTGGATGCGCTTTACGAACCCAGTCGAAGGATTGAGAGTGTGCCGATGGAAGATCCGTAAATGCAGAAGATGCGCGGATGAACAGAATGCAGATGGCGCGAATGAATAGAATTCGGATAGATAGTGCAGGAGAGCCCGTGGATGCTGTTATCCTGAAGGCACCTGCGAACGAGACTCATTAGAAGGCTGCCTTTTAACCCATGTCGTTACCTCTCACGGTCGGGCTTTGCGTCCTTGCCATTGTGATCGTTGTCCTGCTTGCCGCTTATGCCTGGCGCCTATCGCGTGAAGTCAAGCGACGGAGTGCCTTTCGGGCCGCTGAGATCGCCCGCGCGAACCAGAATTGCATCGACAGCTTGAGCGCGCTTTCAGACGCGATGGTGGCGCGGCAGGTGGATCTGGTAGAAGGCGCGTTACGTTGCAGGGTGCTGCTCGATATTCTTGATCACCCTTCGGTGATGCCTGACTCACGGCGGGTGTTTGACGAGGTGGCCGTCGAGGCTGAGACATTGCATACGCATCAAGCGCGTCGAGAACTGTCGCCTCGTGACCGGCATCGTGAGGATGTGAAGCGCGAAGACATTGCGCAACGCCACGATCAGGCTCTTCATCTTGCTGCGATCGAGCTTCAGACCTTCTGCCGAAATTGGGCGGCAGCCAAGGATGCCAGCGCTTTGAAATAGCGCGAGCGCTCGTGGCAGAAAACCAGCGCACTTCGGTCCTGACAAGACTCGTTGACCCGAAGAGGTAATCTTGGCGAGTCGGTATCCGCAAGGTCCAAGGGTGAGGAAAAAACGCGAAGTTTTTTCTAATCCCTTTGCCAATCTTGGAAATGATGCTAAAACAGAACAGTGTTTCCCGACACGGGTTTGCAACTCGGGCTGGAATCGACAATGCTGTTACGGAGCTGCAAAGAAAAGGGACAATGGGAACATTGACCACTGCTCAAGTCGACGTGCACTGCAGTCGCCGAGAGATTTCTTTGCCGTGAGGGAAGGAACATCTTTCTCTTGACGAATTCGGCTTCTATACTCGAAGCCGCTGGGTAACGCCCGTTACGACTAGCGCTGTGTTAAGAAGGAGTCTTACATGAAAAAATCAACGACTGGCTTGCTACTAGGTTCTGCTCTGGTAGTCGGTCTTTCTGGTTGTGCCAGTTCCGGTATGGAATCTACTGGCAGCTCGTCCGACCAGGCTTGGTATCAATCCCCGTTCGTCTGCGGCATTGCCGGCGGCCTGATCGGTGGTGGCGTTGGTTACGCCACTAGCAGTGATTCCGATGAAGATACTGGTGCCGCAATTGGCGGCGTCGCTGGCGCGACAGCCGGCGCCCTGCTGTGCGCCGACTACTCTTCGGACGTCATGGACAGCGACGGCGACGGCGTGCCTGACGATCGTGACCAGTGCCCGAACACGCCTGCTGGCGTAGCGGTCGATGCCGTTGGTTGCCCGCTCGACACCGATGGTGACGGCGTGCCTGACTACATGGATCAGTGCCCGGGAACGCCGGCCGGTGTTGAAGTAAACGCCCAGGGCTGCCCGCTGGATTCCGATGGTGACGGCGTGCCGGACTATCAGGATCAGTGCCCGAACACTCCGGCTGGTGCCGAAGTCAACTCGCTGGGTTGTGAAGAAGACCTCGTCCTGCGCGACGTCAACTTCGAATTCGACTCTGCCAAGCTGACCCCCAGCGCCGAATCCATTCTGGATGGCGTGTCCGAGAAGCTGATGGCCAACGACCAGCTGCGCATCCGCCTTGAAGGCCACACGGACTCTGTTGGTCCGGCTGCCTACAACAAGGAGCTGTCTCAGCGTCGTGCCGATTCCGTGAAATCCTACCTGGTTAGCAAGGGTTTCTCTGGTGCTAACATCACCACTATCGGTTACGGTGAAGAGCAGCCGGTTGCCAGCAACGATACTGCTGAAGGCCGTGCTCAGAACCGTCGCGTCGAACTGGGTGAGTGGGAATAAGCTTTCCCGACACACGGTTGACGTGACCATGAGGGCGCCTTCGGGCGCCCTCATTGTTTGTGACTACCTGGTTCGCATCTACTTGGTTCACATCTACCTGGTTCGCATCTACCTGGTTCGTATCTATCTGGTTCGCAGCCATATCGTTCGCAGCTGCACCAGATCTCTGCGGGCCTGACCACTCCTCCTGGATGGCAAAGCCGTCTTTTCGCTGATAGTCTACTGCTCCCGCGGTTGCCGCCGGGTGGTATTTTTCATGTCTCGCACACATCAGTTGGCCTGCCCGTATGCAGGCCGATCGCAAAAGAGATACTTCAGCTTCTTAAATGAGCTCATGTGATCCTTGGTATAGATCACCACTGAGCGTAAGGATGTTTTCATGCCTATTGTGACGCTGCCTGACGGCAGTCAAAGAACTTTCGAAGAGCCTCTGAGTGTCATGCAGTTGGCCGAATCCATTGGTCCCGGGCTCGCCAAGGCGTGCATCGCCGGCAGGATCGATGGCGTCGAGGTCGATGCAGCCGATATCATTGATCATGACGCGGAAGTGGCAATCGTGACCGCGCGCGATGAAGAGGGGGTGGCAATCATCCGCCACTCCTGTGCGCATTTGCTGGGACATGCGATCAAACAGTTGTACCCGACGGCCAAGATGGCTATTGGTCCGGTCATCGAAGACGGCTTTTATTACGATATCGATTTCGAAGAGTCTCTCTCCTCCGAGGATCTGGAGAAGATCGAGGCCCGGATGAAGTCGCTGATCGATCTCGAATACGATGTCGTTCGGGAGTACGTCGAGAGAGCTGACGCGCTTTCCACGTTCGCTTCAAGAGAAGAGCCTTACAAGCAGGAGATCGTCGAAGGTATTCCCGAAGGAGAGACCATTCGTCTCTATCATCACCAGGAATATATCGACATGTGCCGCGGCCCCCACGTGCCGAACACGCGATTCCTGAAGGCTTTCAAGCTTACCAAGCTAGCGGGGGCTTATTGGCGAGGTGATGCATCGAAACCCATGCTGACGCGAATTTACGGCACCGCGTGGGCTGACAAGAAGGCCCTCAAGGCTTATCTGCTGCGACTTGAGGAAGCCGAGAAACGCGATCACCGCAAGCTGGCTCGTCGCTTCGACTTCTTCCACATGCAGGAAGAAGCGCCGGGAATGGTGTTCTGGCATCCGCGCGGGTGGACGTTGTGGCAGGTCGTCGAACAGTACATGCGCGGCGTCTACAAGCGCAGCGGATACCAGGAAATCAAGTGCCCCCAGATCATGGACGTGTCGCTCTGGAAGAAGTCCGGGCATTGGGATAACTATGCGGAGAACATGTTCTTCACCGAATCGGAAAAGCGTGAGTACGCGCTGAAGCCGATGAATTGTCCCGGACACGTTCAGGTTTTCAATTCCGGGCTGCGTAGCTACCGTGAATTGCCGATTCGCTATGGCGAGTTTGGCGGCTGCCATCGCAACGAGCCTTCAGGGGCATTGCACGGTATCATGCGAGTCCGCGCATTCACGCAGGACGATGGCCATGTCTTCTGCACCGAAGGGCAGATCGAACCCGAAGTGACGGCGTTTCACCGCCAGGCGCTTCAGGTCTACGGTGACTTCGGGTTCGAGGACATTGCCGTAAAGATCGCGCTGCGGCCTGACAAGCGTCTGGGTAGCGACGACACATGGGATCGCGCCGAGGACGCGCTGCGCGCCGCACTGGGCAACTGTGACGTCGAGTGGCAGGAGCTGCCGGGCGAGGGGGCGTTCTATGGTCCCAAGATCGAATATCACATGAAGGATTGCCTGGGGCGGGAGTGGCAGGTCGGCACCATGCAGGTCGACTTCATGATGCCCGGCCGGCTGGGAGCGCAATACGTCGCCGAAGACGGATCGCGGCAGATTCCAGTGATGCTGCATCGAGCCATTGTCGGTTCGATGGAACGTTTCGTCGGTATTCTGATCGAACATTACGCTGGGGCCTTGCCTCTATGGTTGTCCCCGGTCCAGGCTGTAGTACTCAATATCACGGATGCTCAGCGTGATTATGCCGAAAATCTCACAAAAACCCTGCGTGAAGCGGGTTTCCGGGTCGAGTCGGACTTGAGGAATGAGAAGATCGGCTTTAAAATTCGCGAGCATACGCTGCAGAAGATTCCTTATCTGCTGGTTGTCGGTGATAAGGAAGTCGAATCGGGTGCCGTTGCAGTACGGACTCGGTCCGGTGAGGATCTAGGGTCGGTAGCTGTGGATGCGCTGATAGCGCAACTCCAGCAGGCCAACCGTCCGGAGCAGCAACGTTAATCGCCAGATGGAGATCTAACGATCAAGCGTAATAATCAGCGCGGGCGCCCTCAGGAAAAGCGCGCGCCCATTAATGACCGTATTCATGCAGACGAAGTTCGCCTCATCGATGCCGAGGGTGA
This sequence comes from Salinicola sp. CPA57, assembly GCF_003206035.1. Taxonomy (NCBI): domain Bacteria; kingdom Pseudomonadati; phylum Pseudomonadota; class Gammaproteobacteria; order Oceanospirillales; family Halomonadaceae; genus Salinicola; species Salinicola sp. CPA57. The sequence goes on along the minus strand of NZ_PZJR01000003.1, from coordinate 488,805 downwards.
ACAGTTGGGAGTGGTTCCCATGCAGGAGGCGCTTCAACGCGCCGAGGAAGCCGGAATGGATCTCGTTCAGATTTCCAATGCCGATCCTATCGTCTGTAAAATCATGGACTACGGCAAGTTCCTCTTCGAGCAGAAGAAGCAGAAGTCTGCTCAGAAGAAGAAAACCAAACAGATCCAGGTCAAGGAAGTGAAATTCCGGCCTGGTACGGACGAGGGCGACTATCAGGTCAAGCTGAAAAACCTGATACGTTTCCTCGAAGGTGGCGACAAGGGTAAGGTCACGCTGCGTTTCCGTGGTCGCGAAATGGCACACCAGGATATCGGTCGTCGACTGATGGAACGGATTGCCGCCGATCTGGAAGAGCTGGCTGCTGTCGAATCCTTCCCCAAGATGGAAGGCCGGCAGATGATCATGATTCTTGCGCCCAAGAAGAAGTGATCCGCAGGCAAGTCGAACGGAAAGTGGCCAGCGAAACGCTTGCTGCTTTCGGCCTCGGGTTTTCTAAAAAAAGCGGAGTGGAGTTTTTCCCATGCCGAAAATCAAGACCAACAGTGGCGCTGCGAAGCGCTTCAAGAAGACTGGTAACGGCTTCAAGCACAAGCAGTCTTTTCGTAGTCACATCCTGACCAAGAAGTCCACCAAGCGTAAGCGTCAGCTGCGCGGGATGAAGCAGGTGCACGCTGCCGACAAGCAGCTCGTCACTCGCATGCTGCCCAACCTGTAACACTTGGTCGTCAGTCTTTAACGTCAGGAGAGTACTATGTCTCGCGTCAAGCGTGGTGTCGTCGCACGTCGTCGTCACAAGAAGATCATGAAGCAGGCCAAGGGTTACTACGGTGCGCGTTCGCGCGTCTTCCGCGTTGCCAAACAGGCTGTCATCAAAGCGGGTCAGTATGCATATCGTGACCGTCGTCAGCGGAAGCGTCAGTTCCGCGCGCTGTGGATCACGCGTATCAATGCGGCTGCCCGCGTCAATGGCATGTCTTACAGCCGTTTCGTGGCGGGCCTGAAAAAGGCCGGCATCGAGATCGACCGTAAGGTGCTGGCTGATTTGGCCGTTCACGAGAAAGCGGCGTTCGCTGCCATCGTAGAAAAAGCCAAAGCTGCATAGCAGGTCAACTTTTGCCCTTCGGGGTGATGAGTGATGTGACCGATCAGGGGAAGAGCAGCTGCTCTTCCCCTGTTTTTTTATATTGCACCGCCGCGTCGTTCCTGACCGACGGCGCTACGTAACGAACGACAAGCGGAGCTCGACGGATGGATCATCTTCCCGCCCTGGTCAATGAGGCGAAAGCGGCGATCGCCGCGGCTGAAGACGCCCAGGCGCTCGATCAGGTGCGCGTGCGTTTTCTGGGCAAGAAAGGCGAGATCACGGCCTTGCTCAAAGGCCTGGGCCAGCTATCGCCCGAGGAACGACCGGCTGCCGGCGAGCGCATCAACGAGGCCAAGCAAGCCCTGCAACACGAGCTGGAACATCGCCGGCATGTGATCGAGCAGGCGGCGATGCAGGCCCAGCTCGAAGCCGAACGAATCGATGTCACCCTGCCGGGCCGGGGCGAGGCCAACGGTGGCTTGCATCCCGTGACCAGGACACTGGAGCGGATCGAATCGCTGTTCCAGCATATTGGCTTCGAGGTCGCCTTCGGACCGGAAATCGAGGACGATTTTCATAACTTCGAAGCGCTGAACATTCCTGCGCATCACCCGGCTCGTGGAATGGCGGACACCTTCTATTTCGATGCCACGCGCCTGTTGCGCACGCACACGTCGCCGGTGCAGGTGCGCACCATGCAGTCACAGCAACCCCCTATTCGGATCGTCTGCCCCGGGCGGGTCTATCGCAGCGATTCCGATCTGACCCACACTCCGATGTTTCATCAGGTGGAAGGGTTGCTGGTCGATGAAGGCGTCAGTTTTGCGGATCTGAAAGGCACGATCGCTGATTTTCTCCAGGCATTCTTCGAGCGGGATGATCTGGATGTGCGCTTCCGGCCCTCCTATTTCCCGTTCACCGAACCCTCGGCCGAGGTCGATATTCAGTGCGTGATGTGCCAGGGCAACGGGTGTCGGGTTTGCTCGCACAGTGGCTGGCTCGAAGTGATGGGGTGCGGCATGGTCCATCCGGAAGTCTTTCGTCATTCATGCGTCGATGCCGAGCGTTATACCGGTTTCGCCTTCGGCATGGGCGCCGAGCGCCTCGCGATGCTGCGCTACGGGGTGAACGATCTGCGGCTGTTTTTCGATAACGATCTGCGTTTTTTGCGTCAGTTCAACTGAGCCCCTCGCCCAGTCAAGGAGTATCAAGATGAAGTTTTCCGAAGCGTGGCTGCGCGAGTGGGTATCACCGGCGCTCGGTACGCAGGCGCTGGCAGACGCGATTACCATGGCCGGTCTGGAAGTCGACGGCATCGAGCCGGTCGGCGCCATTTTCCAGGGGGTTGTCGTGGCAACGGTGGTTGCCAAAGCACCGCACCCCGATGCTGACAAGCTCAATGTGTGCCAGGTCGATGACGGTTCGGGCGAGCGCGTTCAGGTCGTCTGCGGCGCCCCCAATGTCGATATCGGTCAGAAGGTGCCTTTCGCTCGGGTTGGTGCGGTGCTCCCCGACGACTTCAAGATCAAGCGAGCCAAGCTGCGTGGGGTGGAATCCTGCGGGATGATCTGTTCCGCCTCCGAGCTCGGTCTGGAGGAAGGGCGCTCGGAAGGTATCTACGTGTTGCCGGGCGATGCTCCCGTCGGGAAGGATTTTCGGGCCTGGTTGCAACTGGATGATCACACGATCGAAGTAGACCTGACCCCCAACAGAGGGGACTGCCTCAGTCTTCGCGGCATCGCTCGCGAGGTCGGGTGTGTGACGGGCGCCAAGGTGATCGAGCCGAGCATCGCTCCGATCGCCGCGCGCAACAACGCCCAATTCGCGGTCGAAGTGAGCGACAGCGAGTGGTGTCCGCGGTATCTGGGACGGATCATTCGTGATGTCGACGCCTCGGCGAGCACACCGCTGTGGATGCGTGAGCGTCTGCGTCGCGGCGGGATTCGCAGCATCGACCCGGCAGTCGATGTGACCAATTACGTCATGCTCGAGCTGGGCCAGCCGATGCACGCCTTCGATCTCGATGCCTTGAAGGGCGGGATCCAGGTTCGCCGAGCGCATGCCGGTGAGCGGCTCACGCTGCTCGATGGTCAGGACGTGGTGCTGAACGAGGATACGCTGGTCATTGCCGATCATGATCGGGCGCTGGCTATCGCCGGTGTCATGGGCGGCGAGGCGACCGGCGTCACTGGCGAGACGCGCAACCTGTTTCTGGAGGCCGCCTACTTTTCACCGCTTGCCGTCGCTGGCAAGGCTCGTGACTTTGGCCTGCACACGGATGCATCGCACCGCTTCGAGCGAGGCGTGGATCCGGATATCACGCGTCCGGCGATGGAGCGGGCTACCCAGCTGCTGACTGCCATCGTTGGCGGCTCCCCGGGGCCTATCACCGAAGTGAGGCAGCCGGCGCATCTGCCCCGGCGCGCGGATGTCGAACTGCGTCGGGAGCGCCTCTCTGCCTGCCTCGGCGTTCGTCTGCCCGACGAGGAGATTCACCGTATCTTCCGATCGCTGGGGATGGCCAGTTCCGCGCCGGGCCAGAGCTGGCGCGTGCAGATCCCCAGCTGGCGTTTCGACATCTCCATCGAGGAGGACCTGATCGAGGAGATCGCTCGTCTTCACGGCTATAACCGGCTGCCGGTACGCCGCCCGCAGGCGCGCCTCGGGCTGAAGGCCGACGACGAGGCGACTCGGCCGCTGCGTCGTCTGCGCCGCCACATGGTGTCTCGCGGTTATCAGGAGGCGGTGACCTACAGCTTCGTGTCGCCGGAACTTCAGGCATTGATCATTCCGAATGGTGTTTCGCCGACACTGGCCAATCCGATTTCCAGCGACATGTCGGTGATGCGGCACAGCCTCTTTCCAGGGTTGATCAAAGCGCTGACCCATAATCTCAACCGTCAGCAGCATCGCGTGCGGCTGTTCGAGACCGGGCTGGTATTTCAGGGTGAACTGGACGAGTTGGTTCAGACGTCCATGTTCGGTGGTCTGATTTGTGGAACCCGGGACGTCGAGGGCTGGTCTTCTCGACGCGATTCGGTCGATTTCTACGATCTGAAAGGCGACCTGGAGAGCCTGATCGCGTTGGGTGGCAACGCCGAGGAATGGACCTTCGTTCCGGCTGCACATCCTGCGCTGCATCCGGGGCGTTCCGCGAGCCTCTGCCGTGATGGTCAGGTGGTCGGATGGCTCGGGGCCTTGCATCCGGGGATTCGCGCTCAGCTCGATATCAAGCCTGAGGTCTACGTCTTCGAAGTGGAGCAGGCAGCGCTGACCCAGGGTGTCATTCCCAAGTTCGAGCCGCTGTCACGATATCCCGAGGTACGCCGGGATCTGGCATTCGTGCTTCGGGAAGATGTCGAGATCGCCCCGCTGATCGAGAGCATTCGAAGTCGGGCCGGCGACTGGCTGACACAATGGCAGTTGTTCGATGTCTATCGAGGAAAAGGGGTGGACGATGGTGACAAGAGCATCGCCCTGGGCTTGACCTGGCAGCATCCTTCGCGCACTCTCAATGACGAGGAAATCAATCAGTTAATCGCAGACGTGGTGGAAGTCGCGCAAGCGCGCTTCGGTGCCAGACTGCGAAGTTGATCTGTCATCCTGCGCGAAGGGAGCGATCATGGGAGCGCTGACGAAAGCTGAGCTTGCGGAGCATCTTCACACCGAACTGGGTTTCTCCAAGCGAGAGGCCAAGTACATGGTGGAAACGTTCTTCGAGGAAATTCGCGGCTGTCTGCGCGAGAACGAGCAGGTGAAACTCTCCGGGTTCGGTAATTTCGATCTGCGAGACAAGCGGGAGAGACCCGGACGCAATCCCAAGACCGGGGAAGAGATCCCGATCTCCGCGCGGCGAGTCGTCACTTTTCGCCCCGGCCAGAAACTCAAGGCCAAGGTAGAGAGCTTCGACGGCGAACTGCAGGAAGATTGAGTCGGCCCGTGATCCATCATATACCGCCTGTCAGCTGACGCTGGCAGGCGGTCGTGTTTCAGGCCCTGTCGCGTGAGGCCGGTGGGCGGGATATGCTAAGCTCCCGCGCAAATCAATTGCTGACTGAGTGTTATGCCCAAGCTAAAGATTGTCGTCGGTACCGTTTATGGTGGTGCCCTGGATGTCGCGGAACAGGTTTCGCCGTTATTCGAACAGGCGGGTTATGATGTCGTGGTCATCGAACAACCCAGCTTGAAAGACCTGACCGACGATACCCCGGATCTCGCGTTATTCTGCGTCTCCACGACCGGAAGTGGTGATTTCCCGGGTGATTTCGTTCCGTTCGTGCGGGAGCTGAAGTCGCAGTCGCCGAGTCTCGGCGCTCTGCGCTATGGTTTGATCGCGTTGGGCGACAGCTCCTATGGGGATACCTTCTGCGGCTCCGGCAGGGCGTTGGACGAGATACTCGCCGACCTTGGCGGCCAACGTCTGGGTGAGCGTCTCGAGATCGACGCGATGGAAACCTTCATGGCGGATGATGCTGCCATTCCCTGGGTAGAGGGGTGGATCGAGGCCGAGGGGCTCGCGACATGACGGAGCTGCGTTCACCGGCGGCTGCACGAACGTTGACAGCTACGCGCTGGAGTACGCTGCTGGGCCTGTGCGTGGTGATGCTGCTGTCGCTGCCGCGTTATTGGTATCAGCATGATTCGACGCGCTTGACGTTGCTGGTGATACTGGCAGCCGCGGTCGCGGTGGCCCTGATCGGTTTCTGGCGTCTGATGGCGCCGACGCAACGAGAGCTGTGCCCGAGCGCGATCAAGCAGCTGGGTGGTTGCCTGCTGATTGGCTGTGTTCTGATCGGCGCGTGGCACTGGGTCGATGTGGCGTCGGATCACTGGTCGGTGATCCTGTCGCAAGGTGCGGCGCTGGGTCTGCTACTGCACGTGATCAGTCGACTCTGGCGGCGACGTCGCTGAGAGATACCATTGAATACGGCGGGCCATGGGCCCGCCGTATTCGTTTCGCGATGACTGTTCTGGTCTCCAGGATCGCTTGGCCGAGCCACCGGGCTCCGCGATTGCGTCGATGGCATATCGTGCTTCGACCGCCGAGGATGTACCTCGGCGGTCGAGCGTGCAACTCAGCCTAGGGTATAGCAGGGCACGTACTCGGCGCCGGGAAGTTTCATGCGACCCTGGGCCACGAACGACGTCAACAGCGCATCCAGACGAGACATCAGTTCAGGTTCGGCGTGCAATCGGAAAGGGCCTCGTGCCGCAATGGCGCGAATGCCGGGTTCCTTGACGTTGCCGGCGACGATTCCCGAGAACGCTCGACGCAGATTGGCGGCCAGCGAGTGATTGGGTTGATCGTGATGAAGCGCCAGTGCTGCCATCGCTTCGTGTGTCGGTTCGAAGGGCTGCTGGAACCCGCGCTCGATGTTGAGTCGCCAGTTGAAGTAGAACGCATCGTTCTGTTCGCGGCGAAATTCGGCAACTTCCTGAATGCCATCCCGCATCAGTCGGGAAACCGTGATTGGATCGTCCACGACGATACGATAATGGCGGCCGACTTCCTCGCCCAGGGTGTAACGCAAAAACTCATCGATACGCTGGAAATACTCGCGCGCGCTCTCCGGACCGGTAAAGATGACCGGGAAAGGGATGTCGCGGTTATCCGGGTGCATCAGAATGCCGAGCAGATACAGAATCTCTTCCGCGGTGCCAACGCCGCCCGGAAATACAACGATGCCGTGACCGATGCGGACGAAGGCTTCGAGCCGCTTTTCGATATCCGGCATGATCACCAGTTCGTTGACGATCGGGTTGGGCGACTCGGCGGCAATGATGCCGGGTTCGGAAATCCCCAGATAACGGCTGTCCTTGCGCCGCTGCTTGGCATGGGCCAGGTTGGCGCCCTTCATCGGTCCTTTCATGGCGCCCGGACCGCAACCCGTGCAGATGTCCAGTCCGCGCAGACCCATGTGGTAGCCCACGGCCTTGGTATAGTCATACTCTTCGCGAGTAATCGAGTGGCCGCCCCAGCAGACCACCATGCTCGGTTCCTGCGCCGTGCGCAGCGTCCGGGCATTACGCAGGATGTGGAATACCGCGTTGGTGGCGCCTTCGTTGGTCTCGAGGTCGAACTTGGGCGTGCTCTGGATCTCGTTGTAGACGTAGACGATATCGCGCAGCACGGCGGACAGCTGCTCCCGCACGCCTCGGATCATTCGCCCGTCCACGAAGGCGCAGGCTGGTGCATTGGATAGCTTGAGACGGATGCCGCGATCCTGTTGCAGAACCTCGATGTCGAAGTCCTTGTAGGCTTCCATGACCGCCAGGCCGTCGTCGGTAGGGGTATCGCAGTTGAGAATGGCCAGCGCACAGCGCCTGACCAGATCGTGAAGCCCGCTCGTCGACGTGTCGCGCAGTCGATTGACTTCGGATTGGGACAGCACCTCGAGACTACCCTCGGGGGACACGATGGTTGATAGCGTCTCAGGCATGGACGACATCCTCATGAAAATAGATAACGGTGATTCAGAGATCGGCGCGAGCGGCAGCGGTTTGCCAGAGTTGGGCAATCTGCTCTTGATCGGCATCGCTCATGTTGTCCTGCGCGAAGGTGCTCTCCAGCCACTGCCAGTAGGTCGCATCGAAATCGTCGGCGTCGACTTCGGCCGGGTCGTATTCGGCCATCTCCTGTACCAGAGCGATTTGCGGAATCATGTAGCCCAGCGCGAACAGTTCGCCGTCGGCGGCGTTCTGTTCCATCACGAGTAGGGTTTGCTGCACGGCCTTGGCGCGCTGCGCAAAGGGATCAGACATAGGGTTTTCAATCCTGAGTGAGAGCCTGCCAATGCTAACATGAGCGACTGATCGTCGCAGTGGGGGGCGCCCGCCGGTACAGGCACTTCTGGCGGGATGCGGCTCTGCCCATAAATTGCTATGATTGGAAAGTCGTTAGCCGACAACGGGGCGTTATCGCAAGGCGGCCTGCGGAACACGCCGAGTCGAGACGCTTTTACTGCCGTACAGCGTGAGTGATCCGCGTTTCCATGTTCAACGCCCAGTATTTTCGTACTTACATGATGCTCGTCGAGACGGGAAGCTTCACCCAGACCGCGCGCAAGCTCGATATGACCCAGCCCGGTGTCAGTCAACATGTGCGCAAGCTCGAGGAGTATCTCGGACGCTCTCTGCTCAATCGCCATGGTCGACGCTTCTCGCTGACCGATCCCGGTCGCCGAGCATATGACTACGCGGTCAAGCTGTTTGCAGAGCACGAGCATTTTCGTCACTCGCTGGACGATGATTCGCCGGATAGCGGCGAATGTCGCATTGCTTCTCCGGGTAGCGTGGGGCTGATGTTCTACCCATTTCTGCTGGGTTATCAGCAGATGCACCCGGGTCTGACGGTCAACTACAGCTTCGCGTTCAATCATGAAATCGCGCAGGACGTCGCGGCGGGTCGCTACGACATTGGCATCGTTACCGAGACCAGCAAGCATCCTGATCTGCGCTTCGAGGCCTGGCATCAGGAGCCGCTGTGCCTGGTGGTGCCCGCGGATTTCACGGGGACCACGCTCGGTGAGCTGCTGGCGTTGGGATTCGTCAATTACAACGACGGCAACACCAATGCGAGCCTGGTACTGCGGAGCAACTTCGGCAGCGAGTTCCGCAGCATGAGCCATTTTCCGCGTCAGGGATTTACCAACGAGGTGGGGCAAGTGCTGGATGCGGTAGCCCGCGGGCTGGGATTTACGGTGGTTTCCCGCCCGGTGCTGGAGACGTCGCCATGGCAGCGCCAGGTCAAGGAGATGACGCTGGATCAGCCGGTCTACGAGACGCTGCACCTGGTATCGCGGACGGACGTCGAATTGCCCAAGCGTTATCGTCAGTTGCTGGAGTCGTTCCGCCAGCAGCGGCTCAATTCCCTCTACGGCTATAGCGAGCTTCCCACGCTGGAAACGACCTGACCTGACCTGACCTGACCTGACTTGTCGGGGCTGGGTGGGCCGCTGCCGGTGCTAGCTATCCACGCTTCCCATACCACTGAAAGCGGGTTGGAAAACAGAACGGCCGCTCACTGAGCGGCCGTTCCACGTTTCATCGGTTCAGGTTCGAGCCTACGACACGTCCCGGTAGGCGTCGATCGGCGGGCAGCTGCAGATCAGGTTGCGATCTCCGAACACGTTATCGACCCGATTGACGGCTGGCCAGTACTTGGCATCACGCACGGCTTCGGTGGGGAAGGCTGCCCGTTCGCGCGAGTAGGGGCGCTCCCAGGTCTCTTCGGTCACGTCGGCCATGGTGTGGGGTGCCAGCACCAGCGGGTTGGAATCCTTCGGCCATTCGCCGGACTCGACCCTGGCAATTTCCTCACGAATGGCGATCATGGCATCGCAGAAACGATCCAGTTCATAGCGCGATTCGGATTCGGTAGGCTCGACCATCAGGGTTCCGGTGACGGGGAAGGACATCGTCGGCGCGTGAAAGCCATAGTCCATCAGGCGCTTGGCGATATCTTCTTCGCTGATGCCCGACGCTGCCTTGAGCGGACGCATATCGAGAATGCACTCGTGGGCCACCGTGCCGTTGGCAGCCTGGTAGAGCACCGGGTAGTGCGCCTGCAGGCGCCTGGCGATGTAATTGGCATTGAGGATGGCCAGCTCGGTCGCTTCACGCAGTCCGCGAGCCCCCATCATCTTGATGTAGGCCCAGGAGATCGGCAGGATCGAGGCGCTGCCGAAAGCTGCCGCCGAGACGGCGCCGGAATCCTTCTCGATGCCTTCCTGCGGCGTCACGACATGATTGGGCAGATGGGGTGCGAGATGCGCCTTGACGCCGATAGGGCCCATGCCCGGGCCGCCGCCGCCATGCGGAATGCAGAACGTCTTGTGCAGGTTGAGATGCGAGACGTCGCCGCCGTAGTCGCCGGGTCGGCACAGGCCGACCTGGGCATTCATGTTGGCGCCGTCGATGTAGACCTGCCCGCCGTTGTCATGAACGAGCTGACAGGCCTGACGGATATTCTCCTCGAACACGCCGTGGGTCGAAGGGTAGGTCAGCATGATCGCCGAGAGGTTGTCCCGGTGCTTGGCAGCCTTGGCCTCGAGATCGGCCATGTCGATGTTACCGTCTCGATCGCACTCGACCACGACCACCTTCATCTGCGCCATGGCGGCGGAAGCGGGGTTGGTGCCATGGGCCGAGCTCGGGATCAGGCAGATGTCGCGATGGCCTTCACCCACGGCGGCCTGATAGCGACGAATGGCGACCAGACCGGCATATTCGCCCTGAGCGCCGGAGTTGGGCTGCATCGAGATATTGTCATAGCCGGTGATCTCGATCAGGAAGTCGCTGAGCTCGGTGATCATCTGGCGATAGCCGGACGTCTGCTCGCTGGGCGCGAACGGGTGGATGTCGGCAAATTCCGGCCAGGTGATCGGGATCATTTCACTGGTCGCGTTCAGCTTCATGGTGCACGAGCCCAGCGGGATCATCGCGTGAGTCAATGACAGGTCGCGGTTTTCCAGGCGTTTGAGATAGCGCAGCATCTCGGTCTCGCTGCGAAAGCGCTGGAAATTGGGATGCTGAAGGAACTCGCTGTCGCGACGATAGTCAGCCGGGATCCCGCTGGCGCTCTGCTCGACGGCTTCTCGATCGAGCTCGCTCACGGACAGGCCGTGCTCTTCCCCGATCAGCACGTCGAACAGGACTGCCAGATCGGCGGCGGTCGTGGTCTCGTTGAGACTGACGCCGACTTCGCCGTCGGCGGAATAGCGAAGGTTGATCTCGCGGGTCAGGGCCCGCCCCTGGATTCGATGACTGTCGATGCCGGTCAATGTCAGCGTGTCGAACCAGCTGTCGTGCTTGAGAGCGATGCCATGTCGCTTGAGACCCGTGGCCAGCAGCGTTGTCAGACGGTGAATGCGACCGGCGATGGTCTGCAGGCCTTCGGCACCGTGGTAGACCGCGTAGAAGCCCGCGATGTTCGCCAGCAGTGCCTGCGCGGTGCAGATGTTGGAGGTCGCCTTCTCGCGGCGGATGTGCTGCTCGCGGGTCTGCATCGCCATGCGCAGCGCCGGGCGCCCGCGGCTGTCCTTGGAGACACCGATGACGCGACCCGGCAGCGAACGCTTGAGCGCTTCGCTGGTCGCGAAAAAGGCGGCATGAGGGCCACCGTAACCCATGGGCACGCCGAAACGCTGGGAGTTGCCCAAAACGATATCCACGCCCATGGCGCCGGGTTCCTTGAGCAGAACCAGGCTCATCAGATCCGCCGCCACGCAGGTCATGATCTGGCGCGACCGCGCATCGGCGACGACGCTCTCGATATCGCCGACCTCGCCATCGATGCCGGGGTATTGGAGCAGGGCGCCAAACACGTCTTCATTTGCCAGTTGCGCTGCGGGGGCCACGACCAGTTCGAAGCCAAGGTAGGCCGCGCGGGTACGCAGCACGTCGAGCGTCTGCGGCAACACGTTGTCGGCGACGAAGAAGCGCTGGCTCTTGTGCTTCTTGTTCGAGCGCCGGCACAGCGCCATCGCTTCTGCTGCCGCCGTCGCTTCATCCAGCAGCGATGCGTTGGCGATCGCCATGCCGGTCAGGTCCATCACCATCTGCTGGAAGTTGAGCAGTCCTTCGAGACGGCCCTGTGCAATTTCCGGTTGGTACGGCGTATAGGCCGTGTACCAGCCCGGATTTTCCAGCACGTTGCGTTGTATCACCGCCGGTAGGTGCGTCGGATAGTAGCCTTGGCCGATATAGCTCTTGAACACCTTGTTCTGCCGTGCCAGGCCACGCAGGTAGTCCAGTGCCTCCGACTCGCCACGCGGTCCGTCCAGCGCCAGATCCCCTTCGAGACGGATCCCCTTGGGGATGGTACGGTCGATCAGCGTCTTCAGCGACGGCATGTCGAGCGCCTTGAGCATCTCGGTGACATCATGATGGTCCGGGCCGTTATGGCGCTGAAGGAAGTCGGCGTGGTTGGCCAGTTCGGTTAACGGTCGAGTCTCGGTGGGCATAATCTATCCGGCGGAATGGGCAGGGGAGGGAGGAAACCGCTCGGTGGTGATCGCCACCGAACGGTCAGGACGCGAAGACGATGGAAGCGCGCCGCTCAGTCGTTCTGATCTTCCTCGGCGGCGACCAGCTCGTTGTAGGCTTCTGCCGACATCAGCGATTCCAGATCGGCCTGATCCGCCAGCTGCAGCTTGAGCAACCAACCGTCACTGTAGGGGGAATCGTTGACGGTCTCCGGGCTATCTTCCAGCGCCTCATTGACCTCGACGATTTCGCCCGCCAGTGGAGAGTAGAGGTCGGATGCAGCCTTGACCGATTCGATGACACCGAACTCGTCGCCCGCATCCAGTTCGCGACCCGCTTCCGGCAATTCGACGAAGACCACGTCACCCAACGCTTCCTGGGCGTGATCGGTGATACCGACGGTGACGGTGCCATCACCGTTGTCGAGCACCCATTCGTGGCTGTCGGTGTAGAGCAGGTTGTTGGGAATGTCGCTCATGAGGGTTTCCTATACGAAACAATTTTCGGAACGGGGAATTTTGGTGAGTATTATGCATCAATACCGCAGCGATTGGCATAGCCTCACCTGCTTCCCGCTCTGCCTGATGGGATTAGCGCTACTAGATTGAGCCTAGATCCAAAAAACGTCCAGTCTCGCAATGCCGTTCTCCGCCATGCCCGGTTGACTCGGCCTCTGAGGCGGGCGATCCCTCTCTGCCAGGCGGTGTCTTCAGTTGCCAGTTCAAGCGATCACGTTCAAGGCCTTCACGATACGGCGCCGATGGTCCAAGGCACGGGTTTCTTATTGGAAACACCGGCGCCATTCGCTAAGGTGGCGTCAAGCGCCGACAGGCGCTGAATGATACTGGATGAATGCTTTGGGATAATTGTGAATACGTAGTTGAATCCTCTATCGTTGCCCCGTTTTGACCTTTAGAGATCGTTCGCGGCAATCAACGCACACGTTAGCCCGTTCGACAGCAACAATAACGCGATAATGGAGTTCGACGTGGACCAACTCAACACGATATTCAGCGCTATCAACGGTGTGGTCTGGGGCCCGCTGATGCTGATCCTGCTATTCGGCGTCGGCATCTATCTACAGCTGGGCCTCAAGTTGCTGCCCATTCGCAAGCTTGGGCTCGGCTTCAGCCTGTTATGGCGCGGACGCCGCAGCGACGCTGATAGCCATGACGAAGGTGAGATATCCCCGTTCAATGCACTGATGACGGCGCTATCGGCGACGATCGGCACTGGCAATATCGCTGGTGTTGCCACGGCCATTGCGCTCGGTGGACCGGGTGCGGTGTTCTGGATGTGGTTGACCGCCTTGGTCGGAATGGCAACGAAATTCGCCGAGGCGGTACTGGCGGTGCGTTACCGTCAGACGGATTCCAATGGCGATCACGTCGGCGGGCCGATGTATTACATCCGAAATGGCCTGGGCAAGCGCTGGGCCTGGTTGGGCGGAATGTTTGCGTTCTTTGGCGCCGTGGCGGCGTTCGGGATCGGCAATACCGTCCAGGCCAACTCGGTGGCGGATGCGCTGACGACGTCGTTTGGTGTTCCGGCCTGGCTGACCGGCGTCATCATCATGGTACTTGCCGGCGCGGTCATTCTGGGGGGCATCAAGCGTATTTCCAGTGTTGCCGGCAAACTGGTGCCTTTGATGGCCGTGGCATATTTCGCGGCGGGCGCGGTCGTATTGATCATCAGCGCCGATCAGATTGGTGGCGCATTGGGTACGATTTTCACGCATGCGTTTCAGCCGATCGCGGCCAGCGGCGGTTTTGCCGGTGCCGCGGTAGCAGCAGCCATTCGTTTCGGCGTGGCGCGGGGGATCTTTTCCAACGAGGCCGGTCTCGGGAGCGCACCCATCGCCCATGCTGCAGCTCAGACGCGCAACCCGGTGCGTCAGGGATTGATTGCCATGCTGGGGACTTTCATCGATACCCTTGTCGTCTGCACCATGACGGCCCTGGTGATCCTGACTTCGACACACTGGCTGGATGGCGAGAGTGGTGCGGCGTTGACGTCGTTGTCGTTCGATAGTGCCTTGCCGGGCGTGGGGCAGCACATCGTGGCGATTGCCTTGTCGATATTCGCTTTCACCACGATCCTGGGCTGGTCGTTCTACGGCGAGAAGTGCTTTCAGTATCTGTTTGGCGATCGGGCTATCCTGCTGTATCGGATCCTGTTCGTGCTGGCGGTGCCGATCGGTGCGATGGCGAAACTGGACTTGATCTGGCTGGTGGCGGACACCTTCAATGCGATGATGGCGATCCCCAACCTGATTGCTCTGGCGTTGCTGTCGCCGGTCGTTTTCAAACTGACTCGCGATCACTTCGCCGGCAAGACGGTGCTGCCGGGCGAGGCGCTGGAAGATCGCGACCGGTAAGCATGAATGCTTCAATCTGCCCTTAACTGGAGACATCGATGTCGACTATGAAACAGACCCCGCTGTTCGCGCTGCATCAGGAGCTCGGTGGCAAGATGGTGCCGTTCGCCGGCTACAGCATGCCCGTGCAGTATCCGCTTGGCGTCAAGAAGGAGCACGAGCACACGCGCAAGGCCTGTGGTCTGTTCGATGTCTCCCATATGGGGCAGGTGAAGGTGACCGGCCCCTCTCCTGCCAAGGCGATGGAAACCCTGGTCACTGCCGATGTGGTCGGGCTGGCCGAAGGTGGCCAACGTTACGCACTGTTCACCAATAGCGAGGGCGGCGTTCTGGATGACCTGATGATCGTCAATCACGGCGACTCGCTCTACGTGGTCGTCAACGCGGCATGCAAGGATCAGGACATCGCATTGATGCGCACCGGTCTGGGTACCGGCCATGATGTCGAAACTCTGGATCGCGGGCTGCTGGCACTGCAAGGCCCGCAAGCGCGGGACGTCATGCAGCGTCTGTGTCCGGCTGCCTGCGAACTGGTATTCATGCAGCATGCTCGCTTCGACGTCATGGGCCATGAAATATGGGTCAGTCGTAGCGGATATACCGGTGAGGACGGTTTCGAGATCTCGGTGCCGGCCGAGGCAGCCGAAGCGCTGGCACGATGGTTCCTCGACCAGCCGGAAGTCGAGCCGATCGGACTGGGTGCGCGCGATTCGTTGCGTCTCGAGGCCGGTCTGTGCCTGTACGGCCACGATATCGACACCACCACGACACCTGTCGAAGCGAGTCTTTCCTGGGCCGTCGGTAAATCGAGGCGAGTCGGAGGCGAGCGCGAAGCCGGCTTCCCTGGGGCCGATATGGTGCTCCATCAGTTGCAGGCCAAGGATCATCGTCGCCGTCGGGTCGGACTGATTGGCGAAGGTCGGGCGCCGGTCAGAGAGGGAGCCACCTTATTTGACGCCGACGATAGGGAAGTCGGGCGCGTCACGTCGGGTAGCTTCGGCCCTAGTGTCGGGGCGCCCGTCGCCATGGCGTACGTCGTCATCGAAGCGGCCGAGAAAGGCGCGACGCTCTACGCCGATGTTCGTGGCAAGCGCCTGCCGATGGTGATCAGCTCAATGCCTTTCGTGGCGGCTAACTACTTTCGGGGTTAATGGCCACCGAAGCTAACGCCGGCATGCATCGCAAAGAGCCGAATCGATCTGTCTGAGAAAAGTCCAGGTCATCATTTATACCGTTATATTGGTGACGCCTCCCTGAAGCGGGAGGCGTTTTGTCTGGACTTGTCATCACCCCTGCCAGGGGGCTGATCTCGGTCCTGCAGCTATCGGTCCTGCAGATCTCGTTGAAGAGCCAGGGGAATGGCCGTCGGGTGAAGCGCTAGACGATGCGGCGGAAGGTGAGGTTGATGCGGCTACCCTCGATGGCGCGTGGCGCCAGCGCGTGCTGCCATCGAGTCTGGGCGCCGGGGCCCATCAGCAGAAGGCTGCCATGGGGTAGCCAGACGTTGAACGCGCCTCGAACGGCACCCGCTTTTTCCCGAAACCGGAGAGGGCGCTCACTGCCGAGCGATACCGAGGCCACGATGGGATTCTCACCAAGTTCCGGCTCGTCGTCGCTGTGCCAGCCCATGCGTTGCTCGCCACTCGCGTAGCGATTCAGCAGCACGCTGTTGAATTCGGTAACGGGCAAGTCGTGAGCCCGCAAGCTCCGCTGAACCCGATCGCGTAGCCTCTCGACCAGCGGATGCCATGATCGCGGCTGGAACGTGCGGCCGGAGTAGCGATAGCGGGCGTCACTGTCTCCCATCCAGCATTGGGATCGAGGAATGGTGTGCTGCCGGCCGTAGAGTCGCAGGGTGGGAGACTCCCACTCGATCTCGTTATCGAGTGCATCGTGGAGACGTGAGGCTCCGTCGGTCGATAGGAAGTGCGGGTGTAAAGCCAGCAGGGGAGAGTCTTCAATCTGTTGCCATTCGCTGTTATCGGGATCGGGCATGACGATGGCCTTCAGCCCCAGATGAACAGAGCGGCAAGCCCGCTGCACCAGGCCAGGATCGCCCCGATCAGCGCGCCGACGATGACGTCGCTGACGTAGTGCAGTCCCAGCACGACGCGCGAGACTGCGATCAGGCCAGCGAGAGGAAGCACGACAGGCAGTAGCTGCGGGCTGGTAGCGCCAATCAGGCAACTGAACATCACGGCATGCAATGTATGCCCGCTGGGGAAGCTGTAGCGGTCGACCGGCGGCATCGTGCAACGAATCGTGGTAAACGTGATGTAGGGGCGCTCGCGACACAGTCGAGTCTTGAGAAGACGATATATCAGGGCTGCCACGCTGGCGGTAAGACCCCAGTGTGCCGCGATCAGCCAGCCTTGATTCCCGTGCAGCAGGGGTTGGATCAAGGCGAACGCGACCCAGGCTGGCCAGTCGCCAAGTCGACTGACGACGCGAAACAGCCAGAGCGTCGGGGTATGACGGGAGAATTCCGCCAACCAGTGGCTGAGCCGGCTTTCGGCGCGGTCCAGCTGCTCAAACGTGGGACGTGGAATGCGTGGCGGCATGTTGAGTTCCCTGGACCTGAATCAGATGGGCAAGAAAGCGGTCACCGATATGGGCCCAACTCAGGCCCGAGGCTCGTTGACGCGCCTGGCGTCCCAGGCGGGCGTAAAACGCCGGCTGGCGGCAGAGTTCGCTGGCCGCATCCATGAAATCCTGATTTCCCTCCGGTGCGATCAGGCGTCCATCGACACCGTCGGTTATCAGTTCCTTGGCCGCGGCGTGATCGAAAGCCACCACCGCGAGCCCGCTGGCCATGGCTTCCGGTACCACATTGCCGAAGGTTTCCGATAGCGAGGGAAAGATGAACATGTCCGCGCTGGCGTAATGGCTGGCAAGCGCTTCGCCGGTTTGGAAACCGGTGAAGATGGCATCCGGCAGGCGTCTGGCGATCGTCTTGCGGGCAGGGCCATCGCCGACCAGCACCTGCACCAGCGACGGATTGGCACGCTGCATGGCGGCCATCGTCTCGGCCAGCAGATCGATATTCTTCTCGGCGGCCAACCGCCCTACGTAAAGCGCCACGGGCTGCTGGGGGCCAGCCCCCCATTGACGTCTCAGTTCGGCATCGCGATGTCCCGGGTTGTAGCGAACGGCGTCGACGCCTCTCGCCAGCACCGAGACACGGCGATAGCCGGAACGCTCGAGCGTCTGTTTCTGGGCCGAGGTGGGAACCAGCGTCGCTTCGCAGCGATTGTGGAAATAACGCAACCCGCGCCGGGCAATGGGGATGCTCCAGCCGAGGTGGTAGTTGCTGGCGTACTGATCGAAATTGGTATGAAACCCGCTGACGACCGGAATCTGCAGGCGCCGGGCGGCGTTCAGGGCTGACCACCCCAGTGGCCCTTCGGTCGCGATATAAATCGCATCCGGGCGCTCCTGCCGCCACAGACGCATCAGTCGCCGCCGGCACGGCAGGCCGACGTGTACGTCGGCGTAGATCGGTAGCGCGATACCCCGGACATGGACATCCCGTTCCGCCAAAGGGTCGAGTTTGGCGTCCGCCGGATCGGGGCGGATCAGCTGCAACAGGACGCCCTTGGAGACCAGATGGCTGGCGAGATGGCTAAGCGTGTGAGCAACGCCGTTGACCTCCGGCGCCCATGTTTCACTGACCAGGGCTATACGCATTGTTACCACTCCTTCCACGCCGGCGAAGTTGCCGAAATCCCCGGTCCGACGCCGATCGTGTTTGATCCTGTCTTCGATCCTGCGGGGTACCGATGACGTCAATGTGTCACGCTGATGACGAATGCATGACATGCCAATCAGCGTAGCACGCGCGCGGGATCCACGGGTTTGCCGCCATGACGAAGATCGAACAACAGGTGATGGCGGCTACTGCCGCTCTCCTGGCCGATTTCGCAAACGGGGGCGCCGCTCGAGACGGATTGTCCTTCGGAGACCATCAGCTTGTCGCAGAAGGCATAGACGCTCTGCATGTTGTCGGCGTGGTGGAGAATCACCACCTGGCCCAGCTGTCGCATGCCGCTGGCGAATCGAACCTTGCCCGAGGTCGTGGCCTTGGCAACCGCCGGCCCCGGTGTCGACATCATCATGGGCTGCAGGGTGCCGTGGGCATCCCGACCGAAACGGCGCTCGATAGCGTAATTGTCCAGAGGCCACTGCCATCCGCGAGCCGACGCGGGAAGCGGGCCGGGGTCCGGCAGGGATCTCGAAGCCGCCGGTGTCGACGCCGCACGGGTACCGCCGGATGAACCGCCACTGAGCGGCACCTGAATCAGCTGCCCGACAGCCAGATCGGCGGGATCGATACCGCTGTTGGCGGTCTGGACACGCTGGGGATTGGCACCGAAATGGCGTGCGATCGAATAGATCGAATCGCCGCGCCTAACTTGATATCGGTACGGTCCGCCGCCCGGGGCTCGTTCCTGGCTCGACGGCAGCATCAGGCGCTGGCCGACCGCCAGTCGGCGAGAATCCACCCCTGGATTGAAACGTTGCAGGCGGAGGAGCGGGATTCCGGCCTGATCAGCGATCTTTCCGAGCGTGTCGCCGCGCTGTACGGTCACCCATCCGCCACCGTCGGCAATACGGGTGCCGCCGCCGCTGGCGCAACCGCCAAGCAGGAGCATCACTCCCAGGAGAAGGAGGAGAGCGCCGCGTCTTTTTCCTGCCACCGTGAATTCAACCATGTGTAGAAACGTTCCTTGTAATGAGCATCGTCGTAGCTCCCCTCCAGCATCCATTCCGGTCTGTCGAGACATTTCGCGATGATCGCGACGTCCCGCTCGCGACCACACAGGAAATCCCAGAAGTTGGGCGTCCCGCGACGATAATGCAGGGTGACGTCGATGATGCCGTCCAGACGCGATCCCAATAGCCCGATGACCTGGGCGATTCCGCCGGCCTTGGGTCGCAACAGATGGCGGTAGGGGCTCTGCTGCTGGCGCTGCTTTTCCTGCGTGAATCGAGTCCCTTCGACGAAGTTGTAGATCGTCATCGGCATCTCGCGGGCATGTTCGCACATCCGCAACGTCGCCTCACGATCCCGCCTGGCCAGCCCGGGATTGCGGGCGAGCTTCTCGCGACTGTAGCGGCGCATGAAGGGGAATTCGAGCGCCCACCAGGCGAGTCCGACGATCGGGACAAGGATCAGCTCCCGCTTGAGGAAGAATTTGGGCATAGCCATGCGTCCCGTCAGCACGTAGAGCATGACGATGATATCCGTCCAGCTCTGATGATTGGCCATGACCAGCCACCATTGGCGACGAGAGAGCGTTTCCGGAATGTCGGCCCGGATCTGTGGATGAATCCAGTGCCGAATCCAGACGTTGTTGGTTCTTATCCACGCAAGAGCGACCCAATGCAGCCCGCCGAGCACGCGCAAACGCCAGCGCCGAACGGGCGTCACCAGTTTGACCGCGGTCAGCATGACCAGGGGGACGCCCCAGAAAAGCGTATTGAGAACCAGCAACAGGACGCTGATGCAACCCTTCAGGGTCGACATGCCATTCTCCATCAATGACTTGGGTTCAATGTTACTGGAATGTCTTCAGACTGCACAGCGCTCGGACGACAATGCCGGCCCGCAACGACAGCGAGTCGGCGGGACCAGCCAGCTCTGGCGATAAAGAATGAGATTTGCCATTGACGAAAAACTGACCAATTTAAGACAAGCAGGGATAGGGACCGCCGAGCACTGCGCTTCGCCACCGGAAATGCACAGTGTTATCCACAGAAGATGTGAATAATTCGGATCGGCGCACAGATCGTGGACGTGACAGCCATCGGCGAAGAACCATGCTGCATGATCTCGGCAAGATCGCCCTTGAATTGGTAGACTGCCGCGCGCTTTCGCCTCCTGTTACGGCGAAGCACCGCTCATTGATCCTAATCGATGCCATTCGTCGACTGAATTTTTCAACGTCGCTGCCAGGAGACTCTGTTGCGTTCACTACCCGCGACTCTACCGATTCTGTTTCTTTGCGAAATCAGCTTTCTGCTCGGGCACGGGTTGATCATGACGCTGCTCGGCGTGCGCATGTCGTTGGAGGCGTTCCCGTCGCAGATGGCAGGCTTGCTCATGTCCTGCTTCTCGCTTGGCTTCGTTGCCGGCAGCTACTGGCTCGAAAAACGCATACGCAGCGTTGGCCATATCCGAGTCTTTGCCGCCTGTGCGGCGCTGCTGTCCGCCACCGCGATCCTTCATGGCCTGTGGGTCAATCCTTGGGCCTGGCTGGTCTGGCGGTTGTTCGGCGGCGCGGCGACGGCGGGGCTGTTGATGGTGATGGAGTCTTGGGTGTCCGGCGAGTCGACCAACGAGAACCGGGGCCGGGTGCTGGGGTGGTATCTGGTGATTTCGACGCTGTCGCTGGCAGGTGGACAGTGGATGCTGAACATGGCCGATCCTGGCACCTTCGTGCTGTTTTCCATCGCGGGCGTGCTGTTTGCCCTGTCGCTGGTACCGCTGTCGATCCATCGCATCCAGGGACCCTTGCGCAGCAGTCACGACGTGTCCGCCAAGATCTCCATGCGCGAACTGATGAAACGCGCTCCGGTGGGGCTGGTAGGGGCCTTCGTCGCCGGGTTGATGGTGCAGGCGTTCTTTGCCATGACGCCATATTATGGGCAGGAGATCGGGCTCACCACAGCGCAGACAGCGAAGTTCATGTCGATAACGACCCTGGTGGCACTGATCGCACAGTGGACGCTCGGGCGCGTCTCGGATCGTTTCGATCGGCGCAAGGTCATTCTGTGCATGGCGCTGGTGATGACGATCTCCGGAGTGATGATCGTCTTCGCGGCGCGCTCGAGTTACTGGCTGCTGGTTTTCGTGGCCAGCTTCCACACCGCGATGCTGCACACGCTTTACTCGCTGAGCCTGGCCCACACCCACGATTGGCTGGAGCCCGAGGAGACGATCCAGGCCAACGCCAAGATCCTGATGTGTTATGGCGTGGGTTCGGTGGTCGGGCCGTTCAGCGCATCACTGCTGATGCATAGCATGGGTCCGGATGGACTTTGGCTGTTCCTGGGCGCAGCAGCGTTGGGACTCGCGGCTTTCATCGCCTATCGCCTGTGGCGCCGCGAACCGGTCATGGCGCCGGAAGAGCAGGAACCCTACATGCCGCTGGTGCCGATGGTGGAATCGACCCACTACATCAATGAGCTGGATCCCCGCCACGGACCTCATCAATACGAGCTGAATCTGGAAGGGGACCTGGCGCCGGGACATGACGACTCGGGCTATTCGCCGGCTTGACGCGGTCGCGTGCGCCCGCAATGCCGAGACCGACGCCCACGGTCTATCCAGAGTGGGTGAGACAGGTTCGGTAGGACAGGTTCGGTAGGACGGGCCAGTAACGACAGAAGCCGGCACAGGCCGGCTTCCGGGATCTATCTCACATCGACTTCGGTCAGGCGTTCTCGGGCATCAGGGCCTTGTCCTGAACGTACTGATCGAATTCAGTGAAACCACCGACATGCGTCTGGTCGACGAAGATCTGCGGTACGGTTTCCACCGGTTTGCCGATGGTCTTCTCCATATCGGCCTTGGTGATGCCTTCGGCGTGAATGTCGATATAGCGAAAGTCGAAGTCTTCGCGAGCTTCCTTCAGCTTTTCGGCCAGCTCCTTGGCGCGAACGCAGAACGGGCAACCGGGGCGGCCGAAGATGACGGTCAGCATCGATGGTTCTCCTGAATCGGATAGTGAAAAGGTCGGAAAAGTAAGATGGGGGTTATTCTTTCGTATTAAACCCAACCGGCCCAATAGAGTCTCGCTACATGCCCCATTGCACGCTGCTATCGGGCCCGGTCGGCGGGCTTGGCCGTGAAGCTAGGGATTGGGCGCGTGCCCGGCGTCGAAGCGCTGTCCCGCATCGGCATCGCGTAGCAGATTCGCCAACGGTGCATGGATACCCGGGGCGCTGACCAGCAGGTTTTCACCGTAGAGCTCGGCGGGCAGCCCTTCGGGACACGCGTAGAGATGGCTGGTGCTGGCACCGGCCTCGCGCGCGATCAGCAGTCCCGCGGCGAAATCCCACGGGAGAACACTCTCGTAGTAGGCATCCAGCTGACCGCAGCCGACGTGGCAGAGATCCAGCGCCGCAGAGCCGTTGCGACGAACGTCGCGGCAGGCATGAAGCACGTGGTTGAGACGTCTGATCAGCGGCGCGCGACGGTCGCGAGCGTACGGGAACCCGGTGGCGACCAGGCTCCGTTCCAGGGTTTTCGACTGGCTGCAGGCCATCGGCTGCTCATTGAGCTGCGCGCCTTGGCCGCGTACGGCAGTAAAGGTTTCTCCGAGGAAGGGTGCATGAACCACGCCCAGATGGACCTCCCCGTCGACTGCCCAGGCGATCGATATCGCGACATGCGCGTGACCGTAGGCGAAATTGACAGTGCCGTCGATGGGATCGACGATCCAGAGCGAGCCACGCTGTTCGAGCTGGCTGCGATCCGGCGCCAACTCCTCGGTCAGCCGGGCCTCGCCGGGGAACAGCGATTCCAGCTCGTCGGCGATCATCTGGTCGACGGCGACATCCACCTCGGTCACCAGTTCGTCACCCCCCTTGTATTGGCGGGTGAAATTTTGCTGCTGACGTGCCTGGACGATCATGTCGCCGGCCTGGCGGGCAATACGCATCATCTGCTCGAGGCGTTGGGGGTGCTTCACGTTAGGCTCCTGGCGGAGAAAATGAATTCGCAAGGCTGATCCGAACTGTCGGCCCTGTGGTTTCGGTCACGGGCTTTGTCGATCAATGTCTCACCGGGCGTTTCTGCAGTTTACGTTGCAGCGTCCGACGGTGCATGCCCAGCGCCCGGGCGGTCGCCGAGATATTGCCGTCGTGCTCGTGCAGCACTTTCTGGATGTGCTCCCAGGTGATCCGGTTCACCGATGGCGGGTTGTCGGCGATTTCCACATCGACGTCGCCGCTCTTGCGCTCGAGCGACTGCAGGATCTCGTCGGCGTCGGCGGGTTTGCAGAGATAGTTGGTCGCGCCCAGTTTCATCGCCTCCACGGCAGTGGCAATGCTCGAGTAGCCGGTCAGCACGACCACGCGGCATGACGGGGCCACTTCCAGTAGTGCAGGCAGCAGCTTCAGGCCCGAATCTGACTCCAGCTTGAGATCGAGCGTTGCCAGCGCGGGTGGAGCCTCCCGTGCCGCCGCCAGTGCCTCATCGTAAGTATGGGCAACGACCACGTCGTAGCCGCGGCGGCGCATGGCGCGCTCCATCACAAAGCAGAGCTGTTCGTCGTCGTCGACGATCAGCAGACGTTCCTGATCGCCTGTTCGTTGCGAGTCATTCATCACTGAATCCTCCTGTCGCTGAATCTTTCCGGCACGGGTTCTTGCTGACCCTGAACCGGGTTGATCTGAAACGCTCTGGTCGATTCCTTTGGCCCTGAATCCCTCTGGTCCTGAATTTCCATGGTCCCGAATTTCCATGGTTGCGAATTTCCGTGACGCTGAATGTCATGGGCCAGGCGGGGAACGCCAACGCTACAGGCTTTCGCCAGCCATGACGCGGGGGAGCTTGACCTCGGTCAAGGTACCGCCTTCTTCATGGTTGTAGAGACTCACGCCGCCGCCGAAGCGATTGACGGTGGCGTGGGTCAGAAACAGGCCGATGCCCATGCCCTTGCTCTTGGTCGAGATAAAGGTGTCGCCTAGCTGGTCCGCGATCGACATCGGGATGCCCGGGCCCTTATCCCGAATGTCGATGACCACCTCTTCGGCATTCCAGTCGAGAGTGGTGACGATGGCATCGGGGCTGGCGTCGGCGGCGTTGTTGAGCAGGTTGATCAGTGCCTGCTCCAGGGTCGCATCCACCGCAATGCTCGGCTGGCCACGCTTGCCGAGTACCTCCAGCCGGTGCTGGACATCGGGCCGCAACACCAGCCAGCGCTGGATGAGATTCTCGAGCCAGGGCATTGCGCGCATCGTTTCGGGCTTTTCGAGGCGGCGGCGGTCGGCATTCGCGACAAGCGTCTGCAGCCGCTGCTTGCAGGTATCGACCTGCTTGCGCAGTAGATCGATATCTTCCACCAGCGCGGTTTGCTGACCGGCCTCATGACGCATCTCGTTGAGCAGGACGGCCATCGTCGACAAGGGGGAACCGAGCTCGTGGGCGGTGCCGGCGGCCTGCGTTGCCACCGCCAGAATCTGCTCGTTGCGCAGCGCCGCCTCGCGCGTCCGGGACAGTGTCATGTCCCGTCGGCGAAGGGTGTGGGCCATCTTGAAGATGAAGAAGGTCAACAGGCTGCCGGAGAGGATGAAATTCAGCCACATGCCCAGAGTATGCAGCTGTACGCCGAACACGATGGTGCTATTGGTCAGTTGGGGGACCGGCTGATAGACGAGCATCATCGTTGTATAGCTGGCGGTGGCCGCCACGGCGATGATCCAGGCATAGGACCAGGGGAGCGTGGCCGCGGCGATACCCAGCGGAACCAGTAGATAGGTGATGAAGGGGTTGGTCGAGCCGCCGGTGTAGTAGAACAGCAGACTCAGCCCGGCGATATCGATCAGCCAGTGCAGCAGATACTCGGTATCGGTGACGGCGCGCGGCCGACCCAGGCGCCACCATGTGGCCACGTTGAACAGACCCATCGCGACGATGACGCTGATGACCGGCAGCACATGCAACTGAAAGCCAAGCACTTCGATACCGAAGATGATGGCGGCGAGAAAGCCGGTCCAGGTAATCCCGCGGACGATCGTCAGGCGAACCAGGTTGCGGTTCGGCGTCGCGAGCGGAAGCGGCTGCAGCATGATCTCTCCGGATCGAGTCGGGGCACGGTCGTCGGTCGAATGCCGGTGGGCGGCTGACTCGATATCGCTGCCCGGGCACGCGTCATGTTACCGCATGCCAGGATCGGGCGTGAGCCCATGGGTGCCAGTCATTGACGGAAAGCGGGGCGCCCGTTTGTCGCAGGTGGCGGCCCGTCAAGGCGATGTCGCCGGTACCTTAAAAAGGATCGGGGCGATTTCCACTTTGAGATGATGCAGTTAACGCCGCTTGGTCACGCCGACGTGGGCCCGGCGGCGGCTACAACTCTTTCCGCTCAACGCGTACAATCGCTGCCATCTTCGATTCTCCGCGCACTCGCGACCCTCTTCCAATGGTTCGCGTGAGTCGCCTCTAGTCAGTGAAGCCACACATGTCAGATGCTCAGCTTGCCCAGGAAGCGGCGCTTCGCCGCACGTTCGCCATTATCAGTCACCCGGATGCGGGCAAGACGACGATCACCGAAAAGATGCTGCTGTTCGGTAACGCCATTCAGCTGGCGGGTTCGGTCAAGAGCAAGCGGGCCGAGCGCCACGCCACCTCCGACTGGATGAAAATGGAGCAGGAACGTGGCATCTCGGTCACCACGTCGGTGATGCAGTTTCCCTACAACGGACGCATCGTCAACCTGCTCGATACGCCCGGCCACGAGGATTTCTCGGAGGACACCTATCGCACCTTGACCGCGGTGGACTCCGCGCTGATGGTCATCGATGCGGCCAAGGGGGTCGAGGATCGGACCATCAAGCTGATGGAAGTCTGTCGACTGAGGACGACGCCGATTCTGACCTTCGTCAACAAGATGGATCGGGACACCCGGGATCCGATCGAAGTCATGGACGAGATCGAGACGGTCCTGAACATCCAGTGCGCACCGATGACCTGGCCCATCGGCATGGGGCGCCAGTTCAAGGGTGTCTATCATCTCTATGATGATGTGGTTCATCTCTATACCCAGGGCCAGGGCAACCGAATTCCGGAAGACAGGCGTATCGAGGGGTTGGACAGCGCCGACGTCGATCGGGTGCTGGGCGAGAGCGCAGCGGAAGAGCTCCGGATGGAAGTCGAGCTGGTGAGAGGCGCTTCCCACGTCTTCGACCTGGAAGCCTATCGTCGTGGAGAGCTATCGCCGGTCTACTTCGGCACCGCGATGGGCAACTTCGGCGTTCGCGAGATGCTCAACGGGTTCGTCGAGTTTGCCCCGACGCCGCAGCCGCGGGAAACCGATGCCCGTGAAGTGGTCGCCGACGACGGCCGCTTTTCCGGTTTCGTCTTCAAGATTCAGGCCAACATGGATCCCAAACATCGGGACCGGGTTGCGTTTCTGCGGATCTGCTCGGGCAAGTACGAGCGGAACATGAAGATGCGCCATGTGCGGATCGGCAAGGAGGTCAAGATCGCCGACGCGCTGACCTTCATGGCCTCCGATCGCTCCCATGTGGAAGAAGCGTGGCCGGGCGATATCATCGGGTTGCACAACCACGGCACGATCCAGATCGGCGACACCTTCACGGCGGGTGAAGATATGCGGTTCCTGGGTATCCCGCACTTTGCGCCGGAACTGTTCCGTCGTGTTCGACTTCGCGACCCGTTGAAGATGAAAGCGTTGCAGAAGGGCCTTCAGCAGCTGTCCGAAGAGGGCGCGACCCAGGTATTCCTGCCGCTGGACAACAACGATCTGATCGTCGGCGCGGTGGGCACGTTGCAGTTCGATGTCGTCGCGCATCGGCTCAAGGAAGAGTACAAGGTCGATTGTCTCTATGAGCCGGTCAATGTCCACACGGCGCGCTGGATCTACAGCAAGGATGCCAAGAAGCTCGACGAGTTCAGGCGCAAGGCGAGCACCAATCTGGCGATGGATGGCGGCGATTACCTGACCTATCTGGCGCCGACCCGGGTCAATCTGCAGATGACCCAGGAACGCTGGCCTGACATCGAGTTCAGAGCCACCCGCGAGCACTGAGCCCGAGAGTCGGCATGATTCGCCGGGCGGCCTGATCGACTCGGCCTGCAGGCCGTTTTCCGATATCGCAGCGAGCCCTCGATGTCGGAATCCACCGGCGATAGCCAGTGAGGCTATTCATCTTGCCGCCCCCTGGCGCTTGCGCCATGCTGAATCGGGTGAACCCCACGTGCCAGGCAGGCGCGATGGTTCACTTCAAGACAACCCGGTCGACCAGAAAAAGGAAAATGGCGATGGCTTCCAAGTTTCTCAAAGAGTTTCGGGAATTTGCCGTCAAGGGCAATGTCGTCGATATGGCGGTGGGTATCATCATCGGCGGCGCTTTCACCTTGATCGTGCAGAGCCTGGTGAAGAATATCTTCAACCCGGTGCTAGGGTTGCTCATTGGCGGTGTCGATTTCGCCAACTTCTTCGTCGTGCTCAAGGAGGGAGGCGCGCCCGGGCCGTACGCCACGCTGGCGGCGGCGCAGGAAGCTGGGGCCGTCACGCTGGATTACGGACTGTTTCTGAACGCGGTAATCAGTTTTCTCATCGTCGCCTTTGCCGTTTTCCTGCTGGTCAGAAGCATCAATCGCATGAAGCGCGAAGAGGCGGTCGCGCCCAAGGCACCGTCTGACAAGGCCTGCCCGCACTGCTTCATGACGATTCCAGTCAGAGCGACCAAGTGCGGTCATTGCACCGCCGATCTTCCGCCACAGGAAGAGAGCATCGCGAGCTGAATCCTAATCGTGCCGTTCGACGCGCCCCTTTTCAACGCGCCCCTTATTAACGCGCCCCTTTTCGACGCTCACTGTCATCTGGATTTCGACTGCTTTGACGCCGACCGCGGGGCCGTTTTCGAACGAGCCCGTGCGGCCGGCGTCTGTCGCTTCATGGTGCCGGGCACGACGCGCCGACGTTGGAAGCACGTTCTGGCGCTCGGCGCGCGTGAGGGCGTCGCCGTATCGCTCGGGCTGCATCCGTACTTCATCGATTCCCATGGGGATAGTGATCTGGAGGCGCTGGCGGAGGAACTGGGGCGCCACGACCGATTGGTCGCCATCGGCGAGTGTGGGATCGACGCCAGATTCGAGACGACGCTGGTGCAGCAGTGGGCACTGTTCGAAGCCCAGCTTCAACTGGCCAGGCAGCATCGGTTGCCTGTCGTCATTCACTGCGTTCATGCTGATGATCAGGTGGCCAAGCGGTTGAGGCAGCTCGACCTGCCGCGCCGGGGCCTGGTTCATGCTTTCGGTGGCAGTCCCCAGCAGGCTAGGCGGTTTCTGGATCTGGGCTACACGCTGGGGCTGGGGGGCGCCGCGACCTACGATCGGGCTCAGCGGTTGCATCGGGCGGTAACAATGATTCCTGATGACGGCTTCGTGCTGGAAACCGACAGCCCGGATATGCCGCTGTCCGGGCGCCAGGGCCAGCGCAACGAACCCGCCTACCTGATGGAGACTCTCGCCACCATTGCGAGGCTGCGGGGGCAGACGCGAGACTCTGTCGCTGCCAATGCGTGGTCCAATACGTGTCGACTGTTCGGTCTGGACGCTGACGGTCGAGCGTCGTAACCGGCGCCTACGCGCCCACGACCTTCTCGGGATCGAGGCGCTCCAGAGGATAGGGCAGTTCGCGCAGCGTCAGGTTGCGATCGCCGACGAACAGCGCCGATGCGTCGGTCTGACTGGTATTGAGCACGACCAGAGCGTCGCAGTGCGTGGCATCCTCACCGATCGCGGCCTGGAAAATCTCGCCCACGCGCTTGTCATCGGCGCTGCGAATGTCCGCGCCGATAGCGGGGGCCGAGGTGCCCTCCAGCATGGCGATCTGCAAGCGCCGTTTGACCTGCCCTCGAAAATGCGCGCGTGCCACGATTTCCTGGCCGGTGTAGCAGCCCTTGCGGAAACTGATGCCGCCCAGCGCTTCCCAGTTGATCATCTGCGGCAGAAACGTATCGCTATGCTCGGCCGTGAGCCAGGCCACACCCGCCTCGATGTCCGCATGGCGCCACTGCGCCGTGGTCGCGCCGTGCACATCCAGATTCGCAGCCTGCCAGCGGGAGGGCACCTCGGATATGGGTAGTATCAGCAGGAACCGGGGACGGTTGGCGGGATGGCGCAGCGCCACCGTGTCTCCTTGCCGAGACATATGCCAGTCGAGATCAGGTAGTACGGGAAGGGTGGCATTACCGACCCAGGATTCGGGTTCCCCGATCATGCCAATCAGCGCGAGGTCTTCGCGATGACGCAGGGTCATCTTGTAGAACGGGGCGTACTTTCCCAGTTGCGTCGCCAGCGGCGCGGCCAGGGAGGCATCCAGCAACAGCCAGTATCGCTCGGCGGCGACCTTGAGCACCTCGGCATTGGCAATCATCCGGCCCTTGGGGGTGCAGAATGCGGTCAACGGCGCGAATTCGCCATCGGCGTGATCGATATTGGCGCTGGTCTGGCCTTGCAGAAAACGCGCTGCATCCGGGCCATCGCATTCAAGAATACTGAGATGTGCCAGCCAATCGTCCATCCGATCCCTCCCGTGAAAATATTGATGTCTGTGCGCGAATGGCAATCTCCGGTTGCGAGCCCCGGAACTCAGCGCTCCTGGAACGCCATCGAGATATCCGTCTGCCAATCATTCTGGCGTCAAGATGGTGTCGATTCGGTCGCATTGCAACGTCAGGTCGCGGAAACCCCATGCTACGCTATGCTGTTTGCCTGAACGTGCAATCGTGAAGAGATCCTGGTAACGGGAACGCCGTGAAAAGCATTTGCCAACAGACCGTTGTGGAGAGCCCTGCATGTCCCGGATCAATCTGACGCTGAAAGGGGTAGCGACCCCGGAAGACCTCAATCGCGTTACGACTGCCCTGATGATGGTGGATGGCGTCGAGAGTGTCGAGATCGGCAGAGAATGGGCGGAAGTCGAAGGTCGCGCGAACCGCGAGGCGCTGATAAAGGCCATCGATTATTTGAAATCGGGCTTCGGCGCGGAGTGAAAGGTAGCCGGGAGACGGTCGTGCCGGGAAAATCGAGCTTGCCCCTTGAATGACGATAGTTTGGACCCTAATTAGTGACCATGAACAAACCTTTCAAGATTCACTCCAATTACCGTCCGGCCGGTGACCAGCCCGCCGCTATCGAAGGGCTGGTGCGTGGACTGGGGGCAGGCCTGTCGCACCAGACGCTGCTTGGTGTCACCGGTTCCGGCAAGACCTTCACCATGGCCAACGTCGTCGAGACGCTGCAGCGTCCGACGATCGTGCTCGCGCCCAACAAGACGCTGGCGGCTCAGCTCTACGGCGAGTTCAAGAGCTTCTTCCCGGACAACGCGGTCGAGTATTTCGTCTCCTATTACGACTACTACCAGCCGGAAGCCTACGTGCCGTCGTCGGATACGTTCATCGAGAAGGACGCCTCGATCAACGATCACATCGAACAGATGCGCCTGTCGGCGACCAAGGCGCTGCTGGAACGTCGCGACGCATTGATCGTGGTGTCAGTATCCGCAATCTACGGGCTGGGCGATCCCGAGCAGTACATGAAGATGCGTCTGCACTTCAATCGGGGAGAGCAGATCGATCAGCGCAGCTTCCTGCGCCGGCTGGCGGAATTGCAGTACACACGCAACGACATGGACTTTCGGCGCGGGACGTACCGGGTCCGCGGCGATGTGATCGACGTGTTCCCGGCGGATGCCGAGGACGAAGGGGTACGTATCGAGTTGTTCGATGACGAGATCGACTCGATTCGGCTGTTCGATCCGCTGACGGGAGAAGTTCGCGGTCAGGTACCGCGCATGACGATCTACCCCAAGAGCCACTACGTGACGCCTCGGGACACGATTTTGGGCGCTATCGATGCGATCAAGCAGGAGCTGGCGGACCGGCTCGAATATCTACGCAAGCACGAGCGTCTGGTCGAAGCGCAGCGTCTCGAGCAGCGCACGCTCTACGATATCGAGATGATGCTGGAGTTAGGTTACTGCAACGGGATCGAGAACTACTCGCGCTATCTCTCCGGGCGAGCGCCGGGCCAGGCGCCGCCGACGTTCTTCGACTATCTGCCGGATGATTCGCTGCTGTTCATCGATGAATCCCACGTCAGCGTATCCCAGGTCGGCGGCATGTACCGGGGCGACCGTTCGCGCAAGGAAACTCTGGTCGAGTACGGTTTTCGCCTGCCCTCGGCGCTGGACAACCGACCCATGACTTTCGAGGAGTGGGAGGGCATCGTGCCGCAGACGGTGTTCGTGTCGGCGACGCCCGGACCCTACGAAGCGGAGCACGCAGGCCAGGTCGTGGAGCAGGTGGTGCGCCCGACGGGGCTGGTCGATCCGCAGATCGAAGTCCGCCCGGCGACCACTCAGGTCGATGACCTGCTCTCCGAGATCCGGTTGCGTGTCGATGTAGGGGAGCGCGTGCTGGTCACGACCTTGACCAAGCGCATGGCCGAGGATCTGACCGAGTACTTCGACGAGCACGATGTGCGGGTCCGCTATCTGCACTCGGATATCGATACCGTCGAGCGGGTTGAGATCATTCGTGATCTGCGTCTGGGCAAGTTCGACGTGCTGATCGGCATCAACCTGCTACGCGAAGGTCTCGATATCCCGGAGGTTTCGCTGGTGGCCATCCTGGATGCCGACAAGGAGGGTTTCCTGCGTTCCGAACGCTCGTTGATCCAGACCATCGGCCGCGCCGCCCGTAACGCCCATGGCAAGGCCATTCTCTACGGGGACCGGGTCACCGACTCGATGCGCCGAGCCATGGATGAAACCGAACGCCGTCGCAACAAGCAGATCGAGCACAACGAGCGACACGGCATCACACCGACGACGGTCACCAAGTCGGTGGCGGATATCATGGAAGGCGCGCAGGCCCCGGGCAGCCGCAAGAGTGGTCGTAAGCGGAGCGAGCAACTGGTGGCGGAAGCGCCGGGTGCTTATACCCGCGAGGCCTTGAGCGCGATGAATGCGCCGCAACTGACCAAGGAGATCAGCAAGCTGGAGGATCGTATGCACGAAGCGGCGCAGAATCTCGAATTCGAGCAGGCCGCGAAGCTGCGCGATCAATTGCAGACGCTGAAATCCCGCCTGCTGGAACTTGGATAAGTCGAAGCGGGGATGAATCAAAGCGGGGATGAATCAAAGCGGGGATGAATCAAAGCGGGGATGAATCAGAGCGGGACAAGCTGAAAGCCCGATCGAGGTAGCGCCATTCTATGCCGGAAGGACCAGAAATACGCCGCGTCGCGGATCGCGTGGGCCGGGTGCTGATCAATGCGCCGTTGACCCAGGTCTGGTTTGCGTTTCCCGAGATCGAAGCGGCGGCGGGGCGCCTGTCCCGCAGTCACGTGACCCAAGTGGATTGCTGGGGCAAGGCGCTGCTGATCACTTTCGCCGACGGCCACGTGCTTTATTCCCATAACCAGCTCTACGGTGTCTGGCGCCTCCATCGGCGCGACCAGCCGCCTTCGACGGGCCGCCAGCTGCGCGCTCGCCTGACGACCGCAGATCATGCCGCCAGTCTCTACAGTGCTTCGGATATCTCGCTGTGGACCACGGAGACGTTGGCACAACAGCCATTTCTGGCGCGTCTCGGTCCGGATCTTCTAACGCATGACGTCGCAAGCGAGGATATCGTGGCGCGATTGACCGAGCGACGCTTTGCGAGCCGGGGCCTGGGCAGCTTGCTGCTCGACCAGGGCTTCTATGCCGGGATCGGCAATTACCTGCGTTCGGAGATTCTGTTCTTCGCCGGGCTTGGGCCAAGGCAGCGTCCCAAGGATCTATCCGGTGCCCAACGGAAGAGACTGGCGCACTGCATCCTAGCGACGATTGATCAGGCGTATCGAGAGGCGGGTGTGACCAACCGGCCGGCCTGGCGCCAACGCTTGCAGCAGGCGGGTAAACGCCGGTCCGAATGGCGGTTCGCCGTTTTCAATCGCGAGCATCAACCTTGTCACGTCTGCGGTTCCATCATCCTGCGCGAATCCGTTGCCTCGCGTCGACTCTACCGATGCCCGTCCTGTCAGCCCGAGTAAACGTATTGGCGCGCGGCCAATACTCAAGCCTATTTATACCGTTATCTTATGCGGCATCGCATTCGTCACAACTGCCAAATTCAAGTCTTTACGGTATGATTGCCGCGCTTGAAGTTACCGACTCGCGGGCGATGAACCCGCCGAGCAGTTACCGTGACCAGCCAGGAGTACCGTGATGACCGTGATCCGCCAGGAGGATCTCATCCAAAGCGTGGCCGACGCACTGCAGTACATCTCCTACTACCATCCCAAGGATTTCATCGACGCCATGCACGCGGCGTATCAGCGGGAAGAAAATCCCGCCGCGCGTGATGCGATCGCCCAGATCCTGATCAACTCGAGAATGTGTGCGACCGGCCACCGCCCGATCTGTCAGGACACGGGTATCGTCACGGTGTTCGTTCATGTCGGCATGAACGTCCGCTGGGAAGCCGAGATGAGCCTCGATGACATGGTCAACGAAGGGGTTCGTCGCGCTTACACGCTACCCGATAACATTCTGCGCGCATCGGTGCTGGCCGATCCCGATGGCAAACGCCAGAATACGGGCGACAACACGCCGGCGATCATCCATCACAAGCTGGTGCCGGGCGATACCGTCGAAGTCCACGTTGCGGCCAAAGGCGGCGGTAGCGAGGCGAAATCCAAGTTTGCCATGCTCAATCCGTCGGATAGCGTCGTTGACTGGGTGCTGGAGCAATTGCCCAAGATGGGGGCCGGCTGGTGTCCGCCGGGAATGCTCGGCATCGGCATCGGCGGCACCGCGGAAAAGGCGATGATACTGGCGAAGGAAGCGCTGCTGGATCCCATCGATATTCAGGCATTGCAGGCTCGCGGTGCCAGTAACCGAGGCGAGGAGCTGCGTCTCGAGCTGTTCGAGAAGGTCAATCAGAGTGGCATCGGTGCCCAGGGGCTGGGTGGATTGACCACGGTGCTGGATATCAAGGTCAAGGATTACCCGACCCACGCGGCCAACAAGCCGGTGGCGATCATTCCGAACTGCGCCGCGACGCGTCACGTCCACTTCAGTCTCGACGGCAGTGGTGCGGCCGAGCTGCCGGCACCGAAGCTCGACGATTGGCCGGAGATCACCTGGGAGGTCGGTGAGGGCGTGCGTCGAGTCAATCTCGACGACGTCACGCCGGAAGCCGTGCGGGAGTGGCAGCCCGGCGACACCGTACTGCTGTCCGGCAAGCTGCTGACCGGCCGCGACGCGGCCCACAAGCGGATGATTGATATGCTGGCCAAGGGTGAAAGCCTGCCGGTCGATCTCAGAAATCGCTTCATCTACTACGTGGGTCCGGTCGACCCGGTGGGGAATGAAGTCGTGGGACCTGCGGGGCCGACCACCGCGACACGCATGGACAAGTTCACGCGCACGCTGCTCGAGCAGACCGGGCTTCTGGGAATGGTCGGCAAGGCAGAGCGGGGGCCGCTGGCGATCGAAGCCATTCGCGACAATCAGGCGGTTTACCTGATGGCGGTCGGCGGCGCGGCCTATCTGGTGGCCCAGGCCATCAAGAAAGCGGAAGTGATCGCTTTCGATGACCTGGGCATGGAAGCGATCTACGAGTTCGAGGTCGAGGATATGCCGGTGACGGTGGCCGTGGATCATCTGGGCACGTCGGTCCACCAGACCGGGCCCGCCAGGTGGAAGGAGATCATCGCCGAGCGCGTCTGATCGATACCCGCGGCGACACCACGGTGGCCAGATGACCAACGTTGGCGATCTCAGTGGCAAGGTCATCGGAGGATGCTTGCGCAAGAGGGCTGCCGTAGAGAACTGCTTCAGAGAGTTCTTGTGAACAGCTATGGTAGAGAGCCCCTGTGGGGCTCTCTCTTTTTTTCGGTATGATGTTGGTTAGCTTAACGATTTCGGCGGAAGCGATGACGATGACGCGAGATGGCAAAAGAGGGCGGACATGACCTGGCTGATCGGTTGGCTGCTGTTCGTCTCTCATGTCGCCGGAATCATCACCGCCGTCATGGCACTGATGTCGAGTCGCACCTCTCAGGGCGCCGTGGCCTGGATCGTCACGCTGATCAGCTTTCCCTACATTGCGGTGCCGATCTTCTGGACTTTCGGCCGACCGCGGTTCTACGGCTACGTTTCCGCCCGCGGTGAGCGAGATACCGTGCTGCGCCAGGTACTGCAGCGTTATCGACCCCAGATGGAACCCTATATCTCTCGGCCCGAAGCGGTCAGCGGTCGCATTCGCGCGGTAGAGGAGCTGGCGCGGATGCCGATGACCCGCGGCAATCGGGCAGAGCTTTTGATCGATGGCGACGCCACTTTCGAGAGTCTGTTCGACGGCATCGACCGCGCCGAGGAATACATCCTGGTCCAGTTCTTCATCGTGCGCGCCGACGAGATAGGCCTGGCCTTCAAGCGCAAGCTGATCCATCAGGCGGAGCATGGCGTCAATGTCTACTTTCTCTACGACGAGATCGGTAGTCGGGGGCTGTCCGGCGGTTATCTGCGGGATCTCGAAGAGGCCGGCGTACGCGTGTCGGCGTTCAATTCATCCCGGGGCTGGCGACATCGGTTTCAGATCAATTTCCGCAATCATCGCAAGATCGTGGTCGTCGACGGTCGCGAGGGCTGGACCGGCGGACTCAACGTGGCCGACGAGTATCTGGGTCGTGTCGAGCGATACGGCAAGTGGCGCGATACCCATCTCAAGCTCCAGGGGCCGAGCGTGTTGGCGCTGCAGGAAGCTTTCTGGGAAGACTGGTACTGGGCGACGGGCGATATCCTCGCCCTGGGATGGCAACCTCGGCAGGTAGCCGACGCGTCCCAGCATGTGGCCATCGTGCCATCCGGACCAGCCGATGGACGCGAAACGGCCAGTCTTCTGGTGCAGCACGCGATCCACGGTGCCCGCCACCGACTCTGGGTCACCAGCCCCTATTTCGTTCCCGATCACGGCGTTCAGGACGCACTGACTCTGGCCGCGTTACGGGGTGTCGACGTACGGGTACTGATTCCCGAGCGACCGGATCATCTGCTGGTATTTCTCTCGGCGTTCGCCTTTCTGCCGGAGATGATCAGCAATGGCGTAAAAATATACCGTTATCAACCAGGCTTCCTGCATCAGAAAGTGCTTCTCGTGGATGATCACACCTCGATGGTTGGAACGGTCAATCTCGACAACCGGTCTTTCAGGCTCAACTTTGAAGTGACCGCCTATGTGCCCGATAAAGCCTTCGCTGCCTCGGTATGCGATATGCTCGAACAGGATTTTGCCAATAGCCGTCAAGTCAGCCAGCGCGAGCTGTCCGAGCGTCCCCTTTGGCGCAAGCTGCTCTCACGGGCGACCTATCTGCTGTCACCCGTCCAATGACGACGCGACTGACGCTGCGTCGATCCGCTGGACGTGGGGAGAAATGGATGCCGGGAGGCGTCATTGAATCTTGAAACCAAGTGGCTCGAGGACTTCGTTGCCTTGTCCAACACGCGCAGTTTTTCGGCATCGGCGCGTCAGCGACACGTTACTCAGCCTGCCTTCAGCCGCCGGATCCGCTCGCTGGAGCAGGTGGTCGGCGCCACTCTGGTGGATCGCTCGACGACCCCGGTCAGCCTGACGCCGGAGGGGCAGCTTTTTCTGGTCACGGCACGCAATATCGTCGAACAGCTCAACGACAGCCTGGCCCATCTTCGCGGCCTGGCAATGGACAACGAAGCGCTGGACATCGTTGCGGCCCACTCGTTGGCGCTGGCTTTCTATCCCCCGTGGATATCACGATTGCAGAAGGGCGTCGGTGAACTGCCGACCCGTCTGGTCGCGATGAATGTCGGCGACGCCATCCATGTGCTGCGCGAAGGCAATTGCGACTTGATGCTGGCGTATCACGATCCCTATGCCACGATGCAGCTCGACGCCGAGATATTTCCTTCGTTCTCCATAGGTCAGGTGAAGATGGTGCCCATCAGCGTGCCGGATGGCAGCGGCGGGCCAAAATTCTCGTTCGAAGGGGAAGGGCCGATACCGTTTCTCTCATACACTCAGGGCGCCTTCCTGGGTCGCAGTGTTCGCATGTTGCTCAAGAACGAGCCCGGTCGAATGCGGCTGAAGACCGTCTACGAGACCGCCATGGCGGAGGGGCTCAAGGGGATGGCGCTGCAGGGCGTCGGCCTTGCCTGGATTCCCGATTTCTGCATTCGCGATGAGCTGGCCACCGGCAAGCTGGTTCGCGCGGCGGACGAAAGCTGGGATATCCCGCTGGAGATCCGGCTCTATCGTTGCTCGCTGGTACACAAGCCCGGCGTCGAAAAGCTGTGGAGGCGGATGATGAAGCTCCCCAGTGATTTTCTGCGTGCATGAGGCTGGTCGACCGGCAGAAACGGCGCGGCGGATTTCAGCCGGTGAGACTGGCATTGCTGTAATCTCGGCTAAACTGCTGATGTACAGAGAAACAGCATCGGGAAACGGCCTATCGGCCAGCGATTCCCCAAAGTTCGTCTGCACCGAGCAAGGTGGAGCCAATCATAAGGATCCAACGTGACAGCCCTTCATACCAGCGTCGTTTCTTTCGGCAAGTATTGGTTCGCCGTGGTCCGCGATTCCATCAAACTCTGGCTCGATCGCAACGCTTTCAGCTACGCCGGCTCACTGGCGTTCTACACGCTCTTTTCACTGGCGCCGACCGTCATCATCGCGGTCACCGTGGTGGGGTTGTGGCTGGGCGAGGATGCGGCGCGCGGCGAGATCGTGACGCGCCTGCAGGATACTTTAGGGCCGTCCGCTGCCAGCGCGATCGAGAGCGCCGTCGCGCAATCCAGCATTCAGGCTTCGGGCATCCTGCCCACGGTGGCGGGCTTCGTCACGCTGCTCATCGGGGCGACGACGGTGTTCGGTCAGATGCAGTTTTCACTCAATACCATCTGGGGGGTTGCCCCCAATCCGGATCGCAACAGCATCTTTCTATTTGCCAAGAAGCGCCTGCTGTCGATGGCCGTAGTACTGGCGATCGGTTTCGTGCTGCTTGTGTCACTGATATTGGGCGTCATCGTACAGGCGACGTTCAGTTACGCCGGGGACTGGGTGCCTGGCAGCGTGTTTCTCCTCGAGATCGCTCAGTTCGCCTTGTCGATCGTGGTCATCACGCTCTTTTTTGCTGCCATCTTCAAGGTGCTCCCGGACGTCGTGCTGTCCTATCGCGACGTGCTGCTGGGCGCCCTGGTGACGGCGGTGCTGTTCATCATCGGGCGCAACGCAATTGCGGCCTATCTGGCGCACACCGCAACGGCTTCGACGTATGGGGCGGCGGGCTCGGTGGTGCTGGTCCTGCTATGGGTTTACTACTCGTCGTTGATCCTGCTGTTCGGCGCCGCATTCACGCGAACTCACGTCGTTGCGAAGGGACGTCGAATCGTGCCACGCAACACGGCCGTACTGATACGCCATGAAGTCATAAAGAAGGAGGACCCAGCTCATGACACACCGAACGATCAAGGCTTGGGTGAGCGGTAGAGTTCAGGGCGTGAGCTATCGTGAACACGTTCGGCGCCATGCCGAGCGCTGGGGTATCACCGGACACGCCATCAATCTCGAGGATGGTCGTGTCGAGGTGATGGCCCATGGCGAGGCCATTGCCATCGCCGAGCTGATCGATCAACTGTGGGATGGCTCGCCGGCGGCCGATGTCACCGATGTGACGGTGGAAGACGCTACGTTCGCGGCGCCGGCGAGCTTCACCACAGGCTGAAGCCTGACGGCAACGATCTGGTC
Source organism: Salinicola sp. CPA57 (assembly GCF_003206035.1). NCBI lineage: Bacteria > Pseudomonadati > Pseudomonadota > Gammaproteobacteria > Oceanospirillales > Halomonadaceae > Salinicola > Salinicola sp. CPA57. The sequence continues at coordinate 449,820 of NZ_PZJR01000003.1, read as the reverse complement.
CGAGCGCTGCAGCTCGCGATCGGACCAGATCACATCAGCGAGCGGGGGTAGTCGTGAGTGTCTCGACGATCCATTCGATCACGGCGGGGCCGTCGGCATTCAGGCACACCTCTGCCGGGGTACCCTGCGACCAGCGGGTATCCACGAATTCCCGCCGTTCCGGCGCCATCACGGTCTGCCCCTCGGCCAATCCCTCGGTCACCACGCTCAGATATCCCCGCTCGACGGTAAAGAGATCCGGTCGCAGCAACCAGACCAGGGCGCAGCTGTCGTGGGGGCAGCATCCGTCGATCCCCAGTGCCTGCCGATAGAACTGGCGGTAGAACGCATAGCTCTCGCCCAGCACTTTCCCCAGCGGCCCTTGGGCATCGACGATCCGCGCCATGCTTTGTGGGTCCAGCACGCAGCGATGCGTTGCGTCCAGCCCGACCAGCGTCAACGGCCAGCTAGCCTGCAGCACCTTGGCAGCGGCGTGGGGATCATTGAAGATATTGGCTTCTGCAACCGGGGTCACATTGCCGCCTTCCCGAATCGATCCTCCCATCACCACCACGCGTTTGACCTTGTCGACCAGGCCGGGGTCGAGCTGCAACGCGGCGGCGAGATTGCCCAGTGGCCCGACGGCGACCAGCACGACCTCACCGGGACGGGCATTGACCTGATCGACGATGAACTGCGCCGCGCTCTGTTTCAGCGCTTGCGTGGTGATCTCCGGAAGCGCGATGTTGCCCAGACCATTATCGCCGTGGATATGTCCCGGCGGCGGATTCTTTGGCTTGACCAGCGGCTCTGCCGCGCCTTGAGCTACCGGAATCGATTGCCCGGCCAGCTCCGCGAGCAGCAGTGCGTTGTGGGTCGCGACATCGATCGTGACGTTGCCGAACGTCGTCGTCAGCCCGAGCAGCTCGATGTCGGGATGCGCCAGAGCGATGGCGATCGCCTGAGCGTCGTCGACACCCGGATCCGTGTCGAAAATGATGGGCGTAGGCATGATATTTCCTGGATTCGGTCCTGTTGGTGTGCCAGCCGTAGCCGGTCACGTAAAATCATTCGGGTGTTCGGTCGTTCAGGTTTCGAGCGAGAGAGCGGGCAGCGTCTGCAGGGCTTCCTCAACATCCTTGCTTGTCGGAATGCTGGGCTCGGCGCCGGCCTTCTGAACGCACAGCGCCGAGGCAGTCGTCGCCAGACGGAGTGCCTGCTCGACATCGTCCCCCCGTTGCCTGGCCGCCATGAAGTAGCCGATGAAAGTATCGCCGGCCGCAGTCGTGTCGATCGCAGCCACCGCATGGGCCGCCAATGTCACGCGTGCGCCTCGGTGCTGATGGCACACGCCTTCGCTGCCCAGCGTCAGCACGATCTCCACCTCCGGCAGGCGCGTTGACAGCGTTTCGAGCAGCGTGCCGGCATCGGCGGATTCCTCCTGCCCAGCCAGCGCGGCCGCTTCGCCGCGGTTGAGAAACAGGATCCGGCACAGCTCGAGCGGAAGCTCGGTAACGTCTGTCGAAAGCGGAGCCGGATTGAAGGCGATGGAAAGCCCGTTAGCCGCGGCAAGGCGCAGGAGGCGTTCGGCGGCGTTGCATTCGTTCTGCAACAGCACCCAGTCGCCGGCTCTCGCGGAGCCGACCAAGGCTTCCAGGCGCGCTTCATCGAAGCCGTGATTGGCGCCAGGATAGAGGATGATCGCGTTTTCGGCAGCGTCGTCCACCTGAATCAGCGCGTGACCGCTCGCTTCGGCGACCAATTCGATGTCGGCCACCTCGACGCCCGCGTCTTCGAGCGGGGCCAGCGCCCAGCGATCACTCTCACCGAGTCGGCCCCAGTGGGCGACCTTGCCGCCGGCCCGCGCCAGCGCCAGTGACTGATTGGCGCCTTTGCCGCCCAGCACCTGATGCACGCTGGTGCTCGCCAGGGTTTCGCCCGGCCGAACCAGGTGAGGGACCCGGTAGACGTAATCGATATTGATGGAGCCGTAGTTGTAAATCGTCGGTGTCTCTTTTGCCATGTCGTCGTCCCTCAGGCCAGCCAGCCATGTAGATTGTCCGCCGTCAGCTCGACGACTCGCTGGCGTGCTTCCGGTGTGATCCATGCATTGTGGGGCGTCACGATGAGGTTGAGCGGTTTGGAAAGCGCATCGAGCAGGGCATGCCCCTGACGCGGCGGCTCGGCGGGCAGACTGTCGACGGCCAATCCGCCAAGACGCCGATCCCGCAGCGCGCCCAGTGCCGCGCTTTCGTCGATGATCCCGCCGCGAGCACAGTTGATCAGCAGCGCATCGGACTTCATCGCAGCCAGTGCATCGCTATCGATGAGACCACGCGTTGCGTCGGTCAGCGGACAGTGCAGGCTGAGCACGTCTGCGTCACTGAGCAAGGAGGCCAGCGCCGGACGTGAATCGTGGGCCTCGTTGCCAGGGCGGGCGCAGAAGGTGACCCGCATGCCGAAGGCTTCGCCGAGCTTGGCCACGGCGGTGCCGAGCACGCCGCTACCGACGATGACCAGATGCTTGCCGGCCAGTTGCAGCGTGCGGTGATCGAGCAGGCAGAAAATGTCGCTGCGCTGCCAGGCACCCGCGCGAAGATCGGTCTGATAGAGTGGAAGACGCGCGGCCAGTGTGAGCATCAGCATCAAGGTGTGCTGGGCGACACTGGCCGTACCGTAGGCCGCGACATTGCGCACGGTGATCCCGCGCCGCTCGGCGGCTACCATGTCGATATTGTTGGTGCCGGTCGCCAGCACGCAGATCAGCTTCAGGTCCGGCAGCGTGTCGATCAGCTCGGCGTCGATGACGACCTTGTTGGTCAGGGCGATCGTGGCGCCGGTCAGACGCTCCCGCGTCTGCTCGGCCGAGGTGAGCTGATGAACGTCGAGATTGTCGACGAGGGTGCGAATCGGGGCGAGATCGACGTCGTCACCCAGTGAGGCGGCATCCAGAAGTACGGCTTTCATGCTTCTTTTCCTTGTCTCTTTTCTGTCTATCGACCGTGCTCTTGCGTCGTCGTCTCACAATCGCTGGCGTGCGAACGACGACATCGGCGTTATCAGCCGGTAATATTGCCCGCGACCGGCTGCTGCGCGCTATACTATGCGGCTTTCGAACGCGGCTTTCGAATCCAATCTGGCAAGTGCGGGTTCGGACAGCGCTTCGCGGGCTTCGAGACCTGCGGAAGCAGTCCTTGAAAAAGCCGGCTCGGCCCCGATTTCAATAGCGATCTGGAAGGCGACGCCTCACCGCTTGCGGTGTCACGGCAATACGCCAGAAGGCCCCGACACCGGGGCGCGTCGACAGCAGGGCGGTGCCGAAACATGAAGCGGCGCTATCCCGTCTTGGAGTGATGAAACCATGCCCATCTACGAATATGAGTGCAAGGCCTGCGGCCATCGCCTGGAGAAGCTTCAAAAGCTCAGCGCGGCGCCGTTGACCGACTGTCCGGCCTGTGAGCGTTCGGCGCTTTCCCGGCTGGTCTCGGCGGCCGGATTTCGGCTGGCCGGGGGTGGCTGGTATGAAACCGATTTCAAATCGGGCAGCAAGAAGAATCTCGTGGGCGATAGCGCCAGTCCCGCACCGTCAGGCGATAGCGGCAGCAAATCGAGCGGCGATAGCAAAGCGTCGGCCTGAGTACCGTCTTCACATTTTTAGGCTTCACAATTTTAGGATCCAGCATGCGCAGTCATTATTGCGGCCAGTTGAACGAGTCATTGATCGATCACGAAGTCACGCTTTGCGGTTGGGTGCATCGCCGCCGCGACCATGGCGGTGTCATTTTCCTCGATATGCGCGATCGAGATGGTGTCGCTCAGGTGGTGGTGGATCCCGATACTGCAGAAGCCTTTGCCAATGCCGACCGCGCGCGTAGCGAGTATGTGCTGCGTATCGTCGGTCGCATTCGATTGCGCCCCGAAGGCACCCAGAACCCCAACATGCCCACCGGCATGATCGAGGTGCTGGCCAAGCAGGTCGATGTCCTGAACACCGCCGCCACACCGCCTTTCCAGCTCGACGAGCACGGTAAAGTGGGCGAAGAGGTGCGGCTCAAGTATCGCTATATCGACCTGCGCCGTCCGGAAATGATCGAGAAGCTGCGCCTGCGTTCGCGTATCACCCATAGCGTCCGCGCCTATCTCGAGGATCAGGGCTTCCTCGATATCGAGACCCCGATTCTGACTCGAGCCACGCCGGAAGGGGCACGTGACTACCTGGTGCCGAGCCGGACCCACGATGGCCATTTCTTCGCGCTGCCGCAGTCGCCTCAGCTGTTCAAGCAGCTGCTGATGGTGTCCGGCTTCGACCGTTACTATCAGATCGCCAAGTGCTTCCGGGATGAGGACCTGCGTGCGGATCGGCAGCCGGAATTCACCCAGATCGACATCGAAGCGTCGTTCGTCGACGAACAGGACATCATGGGCACCACCGAACAGATGGTGCGCCAGCTGTTCCAGGAAACCCTTGACGTGGCGTTGCCGGAATTCCCGCGCATGCCCTACAGCGAAGCGATGCAGCGTTACGGCTCCGACAAGCCGGACCTGCGCATTCCGCTGGAACTGGTAGACGTCGACGATCTGATGCAGTCTGTCGACTTCAAGGTCTTCTCAGGCCCGGCCAAGGCGGAGGACGGTCGCGTCGCCGCGCTCAAGGTCAGCGGTGGCGCCAAGCTGTCGCGCAAGGAGATCGACGACTACACCAAGTTCGTCGGCATCTACGGTGCCAAAGGGCTGGCCTGGATCAAGGTCAACGAACGCGCGAAAGGACTCGAGGGCCTGCAGTCGCCGATCGTCAAGTTCATGGAAGGCATCGTCGAGCAGTTGCTGGATCGCGTCGGTGCCGAGGATGGCGACATCATCTTCTTCGGAGCCGACAAGACGCGGATCGTCAACGAGGCGATCGGGGCGTTGCGCGTCAAGCTGGGTGAAAACCTCGATCTCTACACTGCCCGATGGGCACCGCTGTGGGTCGTCGACTTTCCGATGTTCGAAGCCGATGACAATGGCCGCCTGTCCGCGCTGCACCATCCGTTCACGGCGCCGTCCTGCTCGCCGGAGGAACTCCAGTCATCGCCGGCCACGGCATTGTCCCGCGCCTACGACATGGTGCTGAACGGCACCGAGCTCGGTGGCGGCTCGATCCGTATTCACGATCAGGCGATGCAGCGTGCCGTCTTCGAGGTGCTGGGTATCGGCAAGGAAGAGGCCGAGGAAAAGTTTGGCTTCCTGCTCGACGCATTGCAGTACGGCGCACCGCCTCACGGTGGCCTGGCCTTCGGTCTCGACCGTCTGGTGATGCTGATGACCGGGTCGCGCACGATCCGTGACGTGATCGCCTTCCCCAAGACGCAGAGCGCCGCGGATCTAATGACCGATGCCCCCGGCGAGGTCACCAACCAGCAGCTACGCGACTTGCACATCCGCCTGCGTCAGAAAGCGCAGCCGGAAAACGCCGGCGAATAGCGAGCCTGGCTGTCATCACACCGGCGTCCCCAGGGGCGCCGGTGTTGTTTCGACGGCGCGTCACTGAAATGCGCGTTAACCTGTTGGCATGCTAGAAGCGTGTTCGCCGACGCGACAGGAGATCTGGGGATGAGAGATATTGCTCAGCGGGTAGCGGAGTCCCGCTGTTGATTCTGCTGGGGATCGATCCCGGATCGCGGGTGACCGGCTACGGTGTGATCGATGTTGCCGCCAAGCCGCGCTATGTCGCCAGCGGCTGCATTCGTATCGAGGGCGAAGATCTTGCCCAGAAACTGGCGCGGGTCTACGCCGGCGTCAGCGAGTTGATCGGCCTCTACCGGCCGACGGAATTTGCCATCGAGCGCGTCTTCATGGCCAAGAATGCCGACTCCGCACTCAAGCTCGGTCAGGCCCGCGGTAGCGCCATCGTCTGCGCCGCCAACCATGGCCTGCCGGTGCATGAGTATGCCGCTCGCCAGGTCAAGCAGGCGATCACCGGCAATGGCGGGGCGGAGAAGTCGCAGATTCAACACATGGTAATGGCATTGCTGTCTCTCGACGCCCCGCCACCGGCCGATGCCGCCGACGCGTTGGCGATTGCATTGACCCATGGATACGCCCGTCAGGGCTTGCTGGCCGTGGCGCCCAAGCGTCGTGGAAAATCCTCGCGAGGCGGGCGGTGGCGGGACTTTCGCCCGGAATGAGTGGACGTAAACCAGCTTGTCAGCTCAACTTACCGCGCTGCACTGCGCAGGCCCAAGATCTCACCCGTGGTTTTAACGGCGAATAAAGAAGCGATTGAACCATCCCCCCGAGAACTTTCTGGTGAGCGAGAGTATGTGTCTTAATTTTTAATTGAGACACTTTTTGTATTTGGCTTGTAGCCCCTTAACGCTGAGATTGCTCGTTCCTCACCTTTTGATCTTTAAAAATACCTAGTTTCTCACCAAGACAAATTCGAGCAATAGATCGTTATCTGTAATTAATTCAAGGAATTTCCTTGCCGATTTTATTGAGGTGTCTATAAAATATTTTTTGTCAGTGGTGGCTAAGCAAGAAAAGTCTGCAATAAAATCAAGATCGGGGGTTATTTTATCACCAGAAATGTTGAATCCTTCTATCCCAAGAATCGCCAGTTTTTGATGTTCGCAAAAATTTAGCAGCTTTTCGCTATCCTTTTTGTTGAATAGCTCCATATTTCCCAAAATTTTCGTTGGCTTCGGATCTGGCCGAGGCATTTTGTATTCAGTCATGATTTTCCTCCCATGGTGAATTCCATTTTTTATTATTCCTGTTGGATATTTGGACAATGGCTCCGGTCCGGTCATTCTGAACGACATAAGAGCCGTCTTTGGTGATATAGCCAGTGGCCGGATCATTGAGACGCTTGTTTGTGGCCGGGTCAAATCTCGTATCTTTAGTGGCTACAGTTTTGCTTGGCTTTGCAATGGCTTCTTTTATTGAATCTATCGACCAGCCTCTTTTTCCCATCTGTTTGTAGATTTTCCCCTCAATGACAATAGGCGCTTTAACACTGACTCCGCGCTTACCAGGCCCAACCACTCCCATCGCCGTGACCACAGTGACCAGACCATCGGTAATTACGGCTTTCCGACTGCTTGGAAGACCTAGCGCCTTGAGGACGGCAGATGCATAGATGTTAGCCTGACGCCTTGTGGTGACTTCTGCCAACTGCTCTTGGACGCCAATGTTCTCATCTATCAGGCGGTCGAGAAGATAGCGCTTGCCACCATTGTACTGACCATAAACCTCATCCAGTCTGACAGTGGCTTCCTGGAACACTCGGCTCAGGGCTGCGCAACGATTGGGATCCGTTCGACAAGCCTCGATAGCCTCGCGATTTTGCTCGGCACTCAGGCGTAGATAGCGCTCATATATCGCTTCGGGCTTGCACTGAGTCTTGGTTTCACAATGGTTCAATTCCTTGGCGGCTGCCACTAGTTGATCATGCGCCAGCGCGTTGTAGCGATAGACCCGCTCGCCACTGTCAGCACCGCTGTAGGCGCCCTTGGCGTCACCGGTGAAGACGGCACCGGCAACGCCGCCGCGCAGGCGGGTCCTGCACGGCTGGCTTCGCGGTTCCATTTTTAGAGGCGCCGACGCCATCACCTATGTCGGTAGGCATCGCTTCCGGCGCGAGCTTGCTCTTGTGTAAAGACGCCTGTAACGATTTTTTTAAATCAAAAATCCTCTATTTCATAAAGCGAATGAAGAAATTCCGAGAAATTGTTGCTGATATGATAGATGTTGTCCTGCCTTGGCTCTTCTCCGTCTTCAGCCTCGTAATCTGGATCCCAGAAGCATATTTCCTCTTTGCCAGTCAGATCCATAATGATCACTCCGCCCCCTGAGTCTCTTGCAATTGGCAAAAAGCTTTTTGGAATTCTGTTTTCAAATACCTCTAGCATGTTAAAGATTGAATCATATTCGTTTTTCTCCAAAGAGAAGAATAGATGAACATCGGATTCATCTTCTCTTTCAGATATGGTGTTGTAAAATTTAAAAGTGTCCGGAATGGGTTTCCCTCCGTTGTTTTCTTTTAAAAATCTTCTATACTCTGAAGGGAGCTGTGCTCTTATTTTCTTTTCCAGGGTGGTTAATGCAGAATCTTCGGTCTTTGGGCCCTGGCCAACTATTTTTAACATGATGGCACTCCTATTTTTGCTTAGCTATACCACCTGTATGCTTAACCGCTTCGTGAAGATCACTTGGAACTAGTTGCATATACCCGACATGCTCATTGTGATGCCAGATATAGCCTTTCGGTCGTGGTTTTTCTGAGTTATAGCCTGCTGCTATATCTGCTCTTCGATAATCAACTTTTCTTGATCTTCCAGGTTCTATGACAACATTTTTGATTGAGTATCGAGAGAAGTCGGGAAAGCCTGCGCCGTTAAAATGAACGCTGTGCGGGTATTTTTCTCTTATTTTCTCCGGCAAATCTTTCAAAGGAATTGTCGTGTTGGCGTATTTGCTATTGATTGGCGCTCTGTCATTTACAGGCCGTATCCTGCTGTTAAACCCGACTCCACCCATTGCCGAGAGGGCAGCGGCCGATACGATCGAAGCTTGCTCATCGTCTAAGCCATACTTTTGTTTGATTGCTTGAGCGAACCCAGCTTGAGAAACCGCGCCTTCAGCTTCTACATATTGTCCGAGTAGCGGGCCAGCGTCTAGGCTGATTCGCCATGGCACCTCGCCTCCAGCCAGTTCGTCCAGTTCTTTTCGAAATTTATCATGATCCTTTACTAGTTCCTGATATTGATCATGGCATTTCTTGCTATCTGTGGCACAGATGGCAATCAGCTTGTCTTGCTGCGAGAGGCTTATTTCACGGTATTTTTCCTGCACTTCGTCGCAATTTCTGTTTGCTTTGCACTGTTTTGATTCCTTAACGAATTCTGCGACCTGCGCGTGTTTCAGGAAATTGTAGCGATAGACCCGCTCGCCACTATCCGCACCGCTGTAGGTGCCCTTGGCGTCACCGGTGAAGACGGCACCGGCAACGCCGCCGAGCAGACGGGCAAGCTGAGCCTGTCGATTGGCGTCGCGGTTCCATTGTTCGGGAGCAACGGCGTCATTGCCCATACGGGTGGCCATCATTTCCGCCGCAAGTGCGCCGGCGACGCCACCTTTGGCGCTGCCGCGGCCGATCTCGGCGGCCAACCCGGCCAACGCCGCGTGGGAAATGGCCTTGCCGCCACTGCCGAGAATCTGGCCGTTGTCGCCAATGAGATTGGCGCCCTGGGCCTGGACCTGGGCGCCGATGTTACCCAGCAGCGCGTCTCGGAAACGGTCGTTGAAGCTGCCACCGTAGGCGGCCTGGCTGACGCCGGCATTGATCAGGCTTTCGGCACCGACACGCTGGGCAACTCGGGTCCAGTCACCGTCGTTGAGTACCGGCAGGCGAGGGGAGTCGGGGGTGGGCGCCTTGGCCAGCACGCTCTGATCGAAACCGGCCATGGCGCCACTGACCAGCATGGCCGTGGTGATGGATTTCACCGTTGCGCTACTGCCCAGGCTCTTGAAGGTCCTGGACAGGTTGCCCTGGTTGTCCGCGAGTGCGACTGCCGCTTGCGAGGTGAGTGCGCTCATGCCGGCAGCACCCATGCCGTAGAGCGCTGCACCCGCGGTGCCTGTGGCGCTACCGGCGGCGGCGTTGCCGGCCCAGGCGGCAAGGCCGCTGCCACTGGTGGCAGCCGCCACCGCGATGGCGATGACGGCGCCGACGGTCGGGTTGAGATGTTTTTCGGTGTGATGCCACTTGGCGTAGGCGTCCTGGACCTCGCGCCAGTGGACCTTCTTGTTGCCCTTGAGCGCCTTGAGCCACTCGGTCCCCGGTGTGCTGGCCAACTGGGCCAAGGCCCGATCGAGCTGCTGGCCCTGCTGCTTCTTGTAGTCTGCGCTGATGCCCCTGGCGGCATCGACTCGTAACCTGCCGCCGATCTGCAGGCTGGGTAGCCGCCAGGTGTCCTTCCGATATCCCTTGTCGGCGGTCTTGATATAGAACCCGCGGGATTGACGGATGCGTTGCTCCAGGCGGCTCTCCTTGACCGCCTCGAAGCGTACCTTGCCCTTCAGGCTGGTCAGTTTGGCATTCTTGCCGGCACTGATACGGCTGGCCTGATAAGTGCTGTCGTCGCGGCTGAGCAGATCGATATTCTGCTTGGCGGTGAATGAGACCACCTTGTGGGTGACGCTGTGCCCGGTACGCTTGACGGTCTTCTTGCGCAGTCCCAGCCAGCTTTTCTTCTTCTTCTTGGTCTGGTAGATCGAGTTTTCTTCCATCGCCTGAGCGAACAGGAATCCGCCCCTGGCGGCAGCGTTCAGGTTGCCGCCGGCGTTGAGCCGGGTAGCCTGGAACAGCATGCTGCCACGACTGTCGAGCACGGTATGGCGCCCGCTCTTCAGCGTTGACTCACGTTGGGTGCTACCTTCCCGGTGGCCATGCTTGATCGGTCGATGGAAGGTCTGTTCCAGCGCACGAAAAGAGAGATTGCCGAGAGAGGCAATGCGCAGGTCGCGTCTGGCGCCGAGATCGCTGCCCAGCGTGTCGATCTTGCCATTGGCAGCCAGGGTCAGGTCCCGGCCGGCACCGAGACGAGCGACAATGTCCCGGTCCTGATAGTCCCGGTCGGACCCGACACGATAGGCGAGATGATCGAAGGCCATGCTACGGCCGGATAGCAGCGTCAGGTTGCGCTTGGCCGCGAGTTTGGCGGCTTGCGTATCGATGTCGCGGCCGGCATTGAGCAGCAGGTCGCCACCCGCGGCAACGCGCGCGGTGAGCGCACCGGAGTGGGTGACGTCGAATAGCGGAGCGAAGCGATCGCTCAGGGGGTAGGCGTCGAGCTGAATGTCCTGCCCGGCCTGAAGCGAAAGGCTATTGCCGGCGTCGAGGCGCGCCAGCGGGATATCGATATCCCGGCCGGCCACCATCGACAGTGACTGTGTTGCGGCGACATGGTTCGTCTGCGCGAGACGCTGTGTCAGGACATCACGCCGAATATCGGCGCGATTGGCGATCTTGTCATTGGCCTTGCCCAAGGTCGCGAGGTGCCGATCAGTGATCGAGAACCCAATGTCCCGGCCGGCCTGAAGGGCGATATCGGCAGCTTGCAGGCTGCCCATGTCCCGGACTCTGATATCACCGCCGGCGACCAGATCGAGACCGCGTCTGGCGGCAAGCAGCGGTGCTCGGGCCTTGCCCCGAGTATCGTAGACATAGGGATTGCTGCCGAGCGTGATATTGCCGCCGCGAGCGAGCAGCGATATGTCACCGCCTGTCAGGCTGGTCTGATGCAGCGAGATACTCTTGGCTGCCGCGAGTGCCAGATGGTTTCCCGCATGTAGCGAAGCATTCGTAGCCTTCACCTGGCCGCTCGAGATCAGGGTCAGGTCGTGTTTGGCAGAGACACCGCTCGATAGGGTCAAATGCCGGCTGGTTGCCAGGATGTCGTTGGCGCTGATACTGGTGGGCATGTGCGCCAAATGGTTTTCATAAGTCGGCACCCTGGGCAAAGTCTGCAAATCAATGCTGTTGGCAAAGTCCATTACCAGGCGTTTGCCAGCCGCGATGGTCGCGGGCAGAACCTGCTTCGAGCGCCAGACTCCGTATTGATCGACTTGCTTCCAGTCAGTGGCTTTTGTCTGGATGGTGGGCATGTGTCGAACAGGCAGCGGAGTCGTCGTTCCATCGAGGACGATGTATCGATTCCATTCGCCCAGAACCTTCCCGGCAGTGTTCTTGAGCTGGTTGCCGCCCAAGAACATGTCTTGTCTAGCACTGATCTGGCTGCTTGCGTTATTCAGCGATCCGGCATTGATATAAAGATTCTTGCCCGACTGGATCCTGGCGGGTGAGGTTATGGCGATACGTTTGTCGTAGGTACGCTGCACATTGATGTTGGGGTCATCATGGAGATCGACATGACCGAACCATTTGTCAATGCCTAGCTTCTGGACGTCGACATTGCTGATGACCTGCCGGGGAAACTGATTGGGCCCTCCTGGCCCTGGGCCGGGAGGGATGACGATTGAAGAAACCGCGGTATCGATGCCGGTAGAGTTCGGTTGAACGGTTTGAGACTTCGTGGCGAATCGCTCCCGCTGATTGATGACGTTGTGCGCGCGGATCACCAGATTCCCGGACTGGGTTTTGATGGTCGCCGAGCGGTTACTGACCACAGCGCTCTTGTCACCTTTGGGGTTTTTCTGAATCCATAGATCGTGACCAGCCTGGAGGCGAGCGGTGTCGCCGTGGTTGTCGAGCCGCTTGGTGAAGAGCCGCATGTCACGCTGTGCGGTGAAGGTGCCGGCGTTGTCGAGCCTGGGGGTGACCAGGGTCACGTCGCGTTTCGCCTCGATATCGGCCCCCTTGGCAAGGGTGATAGTGCCGGCACGCATACCGATATCCCGGGCGGAGGAGGCCTTGGCGACGCCCAGTCGCCCCTTGGCGTCGAGCAGTATGTCCCCGCTGTGACTCTGCAGATGGCCGGCATTGACGCCGACACCCGCCTCGGTAGCTATCAGGCGGATGCGATTGGCGTACATGCCCCCGAGCGCGCGGCTATCGAGTGCCAGCGTGGGTGGCGTCTCCTTGCGTTTCGCCGCGAGAGGATCGAGGGTGCCATTGGTGATGTCCAGACGGTTGCGACCGAGCGTGACTTCCAGCGCCTTGGCCTGCAGCTTGCCTTCCAGCCTTGCCGTGCGACTGATCAGCGCCGTGTAGTCCTGTGATCGGCTGTCCAGGCCTTGACGACCGATCCGAATGTCGCCCTTGTCCACGTTCAGTGAACTGAGCGCTCCATGGCGGTCGAATCCCGGCTTACCCGTGGTCAGCGTGATACCGGGGGCATTGAGGAAGCTGCAACCGTTGCAGGTGATGCCGTTGGGGTTGGCGATCATCACCTCAGCTCGGTGGCCGGCCACTTCCAACTGGCCAGCGAGCTGAGAGCGACGTTTGCCTGTGACCTCGTTGATGATCAGCGCCGCTGGCTTCCCTTTCAGATGTCTGTTGGCGCGAAGTTTGCCCGCCAGCGCCGATTTGGTAGCGCTCGTGGCGTTGTTGAGTACGGCGCCGGCGTGGCCGACGCTGAAGTCTCGGTAGCGATTGTGCGAGACGCCGCTGGCATTGGGCCTGGCGATTTCGACCACCGGCACGCCGTGACGAGTGGTGACCGCAGTGCGCTTGTCGGCAGCTGCGATGCCGGCGGCCCATACCGGTTGCAGCGGTTGCAGTAGCCAGGTGGCGATGACGGCCCAGCAGGTCCAGCGGGCGACAGTTCCCGACCTTTTCATCGGATGTTTCCTCGAGTGATGTACGCGGTGGAAGGGGCCTTGCGGTATTACAAGGTGAAACTGGCTTGCCAATAGACGACCCAGCGGGCGGGGTGCAGTCCTCGGGGGGGGAGAGCAGCGGCTTGCCGAGACTGAATGATTGGGTGAGGTTCGGCTGGCTCAGCGCCAGCGAGATGGCGCTACCCAGGAGCCCGCCGCCCTTGGCACTGCGGCTCTTCATCGTGCCGCCGGCATCGAGCGCGACACTCAACGTCGGCTGGCCGATCAGCGGAAGGGCCTGGGTGCTCCAGTCGATCTGATTGCGCCAGTACGCGCCTCGGTTGGCGTCGAAGAAGGTGTCCTTGAAGCCGCGGACCGAATACTCGCCACCGATGCTGATGCGCTCGCTGGGGTAGAGGTCATCCGGTGTGGTCTGCAGGTAACCCGAGGTGAGGTAGCTGATCGTTGGTGTGAGCGGTAGAAAGCCGCTCGCCGCAAGGCTGATGCGGGTGAAATCGGAGGGTGGAAGGCCGCGCTGGTCAGCACTGGCACCAAGAGCGTGCAGTCCTCGCGAGACCGAAGGGTTCAGCGTGAAGTATCCCGATCCCAAACGCGTCGCGTACTCGAGCCTGCTGCCGGCAATGGCCAGCTTGGGGCTGCTCACATTGAGCCGCTGCCCCGCAAAGGTGGTGCGAGCGTCTCGTCTCGTCAGCGAGAGCGCCCAGCCTAGTGTGCTATCCCCGTCGCGGTAGAGATTCCGGTGCAGGTCGAGCACGTGCTGGCTGACGCTGCCCAGGTAAGGCCAATGGCGATCGGCCACCCGCAACGGCTGTTCGCTATCGCTACGGGCGTAGCGATAGCCAAAACTCCAGTCTCCGTATGGCAGCGTGACGCCGGCGGCGAGACCGCGACTGAGATGGCCTTGGCGTCCATCCAGATCGTGACTGGTTTCGAATTGCCATTGGTCGAACAGCCCCAGTGGGGAGTCCAGCGCCAGGCCGAGCGTCCCTTGCCGCGTTCCCGTACCTTTCTGGCCGCTGTTGTCGATGCCTAGTGCGATTCGCCAGGGCTTGTCCTGATGGATGCGATGCAGCACGACACGCGAGTAGCCCTGGCGGGTGCCCGGTTGGATGTCGATGCTCACACGTTGGGAGGGCAGGCGGTCGATCTGCTCCATGCCTTGCTCTAGGGCGCGCAGGTTCAGGACGCTTCCTCGGGCATGCGGGAAGATCATTTCGAGTCCGCGCGGTTGTTGTCCGTCCAGCGTGATGGCTTCGATGCGTCCCTCTTGGGCTTGCAGGCGCAATGTGCCGTCACTGACATCCTGGTCGGGGAGGTGCACGAGCGACGTCACATACCCCTTCTCGATGTAGGCATTGCTGGCCCTGTGCGCCAGTGCTTGCATCTGCGTCAGACTCAGACACTGGCCCTCCAGCGGGTGTGTCATCGCCTGTCGGCGAGCGTCGGACAGATGAGGAGCGTTTTGCCACTCGAAGTGGTCGATCACGAAACAGGGGGCAGCATGATCCGGCTCTGCCGGTTCGGCCTGCGGTACGATCTCCAGCCCCCGCTGTAGCGATTCGCGTTGACGCTGCGCGTCGTCGAGCAACGATTGCTGACGATCCCGCTGAATATCCAGGCCAAGGGGGGTGGCGGGCATCTGGGCCTGGCACGGTCCAGCGAGAGACACAAACGTCATCATGGCCAACAGTAGGGCGCGCGGAGATGTCATGGCAGCGTATCCAGAAGGTGCGCTGTACTGGAGAACGCTACCGCCCGCCCCAGTTGCGCTGAAGTCAAGATCAATGGCCTGGCATATTTGTACCGTTTTGTTACGAATTGTTTATAAGGCGTGCCGATGGTTTTGCCAAGTGAATTTCGAATCGAACCGAATCGGTTCGATACTGGAGGCGTCAAGGAAAAACGAAAGCCGCGTTTCGTTCGATGATCACTTCACTGCTTGAGAAGCGTTGGCAAGACGACGGAGGCCATCGCGACGCCGGGTTGGTCAGTCGGGGACGGCCCTGAACAGGGAAGGCGATGACGCTGCTCGCTTGCCGGTGGCGATGGCTTGGTTGCGGTGTACGCGGCAGCTAGTCAGTTGAATCGGCGATGCGTATAGTGGACGCCGTCATAGTAAGGACACGGATGGCATGATTGGACGTTTGCACGGCACGCTGTTGGAGAAGCATCCCCCCTGGATCGTCATCGATGTACACGGTGTCGGTTATGAACTCGAAGCCTCGATGACCACACTGGTCTCGATGCCCGGTGTGGGGGAAGAGGTGCGCGTCTATACGCATCTCAGCGTGCGTGACGATGCTCACCTGCTCTACGGCTTTGCGCGCGATGAGGAACGGCAGCTGTTTCGGGCGCTGATCAAGGTCAATGGCGTTGGCCCCAAGCTGGCGCTGGCGATTCTGTCGGGGATGGATACCGGCGCTTTCATCCACTGCGTGATGGAAGGTGACAGCAAGGCATTGACCAAATTGCCCGGCGTTGGCAAGAAGACGGCAGATCGCCTGATCGTCGAAATGCGTGATCGCTTTCCACACTGGCAGGAAGGGCAGGCATCGCTGCTGGACGACGGCATCTCGGCAGCACGCCCAGCGTCCGATCCGCAAGCCGATGCCGAGGCCGCGCTGGTCACTCTGGGCTACAAGCCCACGGAAGCCTCCCGCATGCTCTCCGGTCTGGACAAGAACCTTTCGACCGAAGCGCTGATCAAAGCGGCGCTATCACGCCAGCTGGCTGGATAACGCCCCATGATCGAGCCCGACCGCCTGATTGCGGCGCCACCGCAGCAGGGCGAGCAGCAGGTTGACCATGCCATTCGTCCTCGCCGACTCGATGACTACATCGGGCAGCCGCGAGTGCGCGAACAGCTGGATATTTTCATCTCCGCCGCGCGCAAGCGCGGGGACAGCCTCGATCATACCCTGGTCTTCGGCCCGCCCGGACTGGGCAAGACCACCCTGGCCAATATCATCGCTGCCGAAATGGACGTGGACATCAAATCCACTTCCGGCCCGGTGCTCGAGCGTGCCGGTGATCTGGCGGCGATGCTGACCAACCTGCAGGCAGGCGACGTACTGTTCATCGACGAGATTCACCGCCTGCCTGCGGCGGTCGAGGAAGTGCTCTATCCGGCGATGGAGGATTTCCAGCTTGATATCATGATCGGGGATGGCCCCGCAGCACGCTCGATCAAGCTCGACTTGCCACCCTTTACGCTGGTGGGGGCGACGACCCGAGCGGGGCTGTTGACGTCGCCGCTGCGCGACCGTTTCGGCATCGTTCAGCGGCTAGAATTCTATGCCATCGAGGAACTGACCGAAATCGTCACGCGCTCCGCCCGTCTGCTGGGCGTGCCGGCAGACGTGGCCGGCGCTAGAGAGATCGCCAGACGTGCACGGGGCACCCCACGGATCGCCAATCGCCTGCTGCGTCGGGTGCGCGACTTCGCGGAAGTGAAGGGCGATGGCAGCGTCAGCGCATCCGTCGCCGATCAGGCACTGAACATGCTCAACGTCGACAGTCACGGGCTCGATCATATGGATCGTCGGCTGTTGCTGGCGATGATCGAGAAATTCGACGGTGGTCCGGTTGGTGTCGACAGCCTGGCGGCAGCGATCAGCGAGGAGCGCGATACGATCGAGGATGTGATCGAACCTTATCTGATCCAGCAGGGGTTCATGATGCGCACGGCGCGTGGCCGCGTCGTCACTCGCGCCGCCTACACCCACTTCGGCATCGTCCCGCATGAGCACGCGGCTGGCGACCGGGTGGCGCCAGGCTTGGACGATGGCGGAGCCATCAGTGAGTGAATTCGTCCTGCCGGTCAAGGTCTACATCGAAGATACCGATGCCGGTGGTATCGTGTACTACGTCAACTATCTGAAATTCATGGAGCGTGCGCGTAGCGAATGGTTGAACGCGCTGGGCTTCGGTCAGCGCGGGCTGATCGAGCAGGGCGTGCAGCTAGTGGTGCATTCCCTGAGTTGCCGTTATGCACGCCCGGCTCGACTCGATGATCCGTTGCAGGTAACGGTCAACGTCAGTCGTCTTGCTGCCTGCTCGATCCGGTTCGAGCAGGCCGTTCGGTATGACGGGGATACATTATGCGAAGCGACGGTCGATATTGCCTGTGTCGACGCGCAACGCCTGAAACCGATGCGTTGGCCCCGCGAACTTCGCGCGGTTCTGACGCCAGACATTCCAAGCCAGTGATTCGAGGATTTTCGTGAACGATTCCATGTCCATCCCCCATCTGATCCTGAACGCCAGTCTGGTGGTCCAGCTGGTCATGATCCTGCTGTTGGCCGCCTCTATCGCATCCTGGGTCGTGATCTTCCAACGCAGCTTCGCGTTGAGCAGAGCCAAGAAGGCCCAGAAAGCATTCGACGAGCGGTTCTGGTCGGGCGTCGATCTCAACGAGCTCTATCGCGACGTGCCGGAAAACCATCAGGCGCAGGGTTCGGAACATGTGTTCCGCTCCGGCTTTCGTGAGTTCAACCGTCTGATGCCCAAGACGCGCAGCAGTGAAGCCGTGCTGGATGGCGTACAGCGTTCGCAGCGGGTGGCCCTATCGCGGGAGGAGGACAGCCTCAATGCCAATCTGACGCTGTTGGCGACCGTGGCTTCCGCCAGCCCGTATATCGGCCTGTTCGGTACCGTCTGGGGCATCATGGGCTCTTTCCAGAGCCTGTCGATGGCCCAGCAGGCGACACTCTCGACGGTGGCGCCCTGGATCGCCGAAGCGCTGGTCGCGACAGCGATGGGGCTTTTCGCCGCGATCCCGGCAGTCATCTTCTACAATCGCCTGTCATCGATTGCCAGTCGCCTGCTCGGCGAATACGAAGACTTCGCCGAGGAATTTCATTCGATTCTGCACCGTAACCTGCAAGGTCGCGGTGGCAATCAGACGACCTGAGGCGGAGGTTCAACATGGGTGGACCCTATAGCCGCGATCACCGGCGCAAGCCGATGGCCGAAATCAACGTCGTCCCGTTCATCGACGTCATGCTGGTCCTGCTGGTGATCTTCATGATCACAGCACCGATGCTGACCCAGGGCGTGCAGGTCGATCTGCCCCAGGTCACCTCGGAACCGATCGATACCGATGAACAGGAGCCGATCATCGTCTCCGTGGATAGCCAGGGCGAATATTTCATTTCGCTGGGCGAGCAGGACAAGCCGGTCACGTTGCAGACCGTCGGCGATCAGGTCGTGGCGATTCTCGAGCGCAAACCCAACACGCCGGTGATGGTGCGTGGTGACAAGAACGCCTCCTATGGCCAGGTCGTGACGCTAATGAGTACGCTGCAGATGGCAGGTGTGGCGAATGTCGGATTGATTTCCGAGCCGCCGCAAGGCAACAACGGGTAAGGAGTCAGCATGGCGAAGCGAAACCGCCGTGTCGGTTACGGCTTGCCCGTCGTTCTGGCGATTGCCGTTCACGTGGTAGCACTGTTGATGACGATGCTGCGTCTGCCGGACAGCGAACCCACGCCAAGCTCGTCCTCCGTGGTGCAGGCGACGCTGGTCAGCGATGTGACAGCGACGGATCAGGCCCAGTACGCCAAGGAGGCGCGGGCACGTGCCGCCCAGCGTCAGGCCGAGGAGGCGGCGCAACAGGCCGCCG
The DNA here is from genome assembly GCF_003206035.1 of Salinicola sp. CPA57. NCBI lineage: Bacteria > Pseudomonadati > Pseudomonadota > Gammaproteobacteria > Oceanospirillales > Halomonadaceae > Salinicola > Salinicola sp. CPA57. The sequence goes on along the minus strand of NZ_PZJR01000003.1, from coordinate 430,934 downwards.
AACAGCAGGCGCAGGAAGCCGCTCAGCAGGCAGCGGAGCAGCAGGCTCAAGAACAGGCGCAACAGCAGGAGGCCGCGCGACAAGCCGCTGCAGAGCAGGCCGAGGCCGCGTCGGAGCGGCGCCAACAGGCGGCGGAACAGGCAGCGGCCGAACGGGCCGAAGCAGAAAAGCAGCAGCAGGCAGCCGAAGCCAAGCGTCAGGCTGAAGCCGAGAAACAAGCCAATGCCAAGGCAGAGGCCGAGAAAAAACGTCAGGCGGAGGCGGCTGCCAAGGCCGAAGCGGAAAAGCAGCAGAAAGCCGAGGACGAGAAGAAACGTCAGGCTGAAGCCGCCGCCAAGGCAAAAGCCGAGAAGGAGAAGGCCGAGAAGGAGAAGGCGGCGGAAGCGGCCAAGGCCGAAGCTGAGAAGAAGCGCCAGGCCGAGGCTGAGAAGAAAAAGGCCGCCGAGGCTGAGAAAAAACGTCAGGCCGAAGCCGCCGAAAAGAAACGCCAGGCCGAAGCGGCCGAGAAGAAGAAGGCAGCGGAAGCCGCGGCCAAGAAAGCCGCTGCTGATGCGCTGAGTGATTCGATCGCCAACGAACAGGAGCGAATCGCCAACGCCCAGCAGTCCGACCAGGCGTCGAACAGCTTCATCAACTTGGTCAAGCGGGCCGTCGAGGATCGATGGCACTTGCCGGCCAACGCGGACAATGCTTTGGTAGCACAAGTGCGTGTGAGACTGGGGCCTTCAGGTGAGTTGCTGGCAGCCAGCATCACGCGTAGTAGTGGCAACCCCAGCTTCGATCGCTCGGCCACGCAGGCAGTGGAAGCCGCAGCGCCGTTCCGCGAGCTTCAGCAGCTGGATGCCGGGCTGCAGCGGCGCTTTCGCGATTTCAATCTCAAATTCACCCCCGGGGATGTACAGTGATGAAACGATGGATGTCTCAAGGATGGAAAACCCTGACTGCCGGTTGGCTGGTGTCGTTGGTGGGACTGATGTGCCTGACGACCACGGCTCAGGCGCAGAACTTGACCATCGAGATCACCCGCGGCAGCGATCAGGCCACGCCGATCGCCGTGGTGCCGTTCGAATTCAGTGGTCAAGGTGGGCTGCCACAGGACGTGGCGCAAATCGTCAGCGACGACCTCGAGCACAGCGGCCAGTTCTCGCCGCTGAGCCGCAGTGCGCTGGTATCACTGCCCAGCAGCAGCGAAGATGTCTTCTACGATGACTGGAAGCGCGTCGATGCCCGCTACCTCGTGGTCGGCAAGATCGAGCCTCAGGGCGATCAATATCGCATCCAGTACGAACTCATGGATATTCTTGGCGGCAAGCGCATGCTGGGTGAGACGCTGACTTCGTCCAATGGCAATCTACGGGCCAGCGCCCATTACATCAGCGATCAGATATTCGAAGCGATCACCGGCATTCGCGGTGCATTCTCGACCCGGATCGCTTACGTTTCTGCCAGCGGCGCAGGGGACAACGCGCGGTATGCCCTCTATGTCGCCGATGCCGACGGTTACAACAGTCAGCAGGTTCTGTCGTCGGATGATCCGATATTGTCACCGGCCTGGTCGCCGGACGGTCAGAAGATTGCCTACGTCTCGTTCGAATCCGGCAATTCGGCAATCTACGTGCAGAACGCCTCGACCGGCGAGCGCGTGCGGTTGACCTCGTTCCGGGGAATCAACGGCGCCCCTGCCTGGTCGCCGGACGGCAGCAAGCTGGCGATGTCGCTCTCCAAGGACGGCCAGCCAGAAATCTACGTCATGAATCTGGCATCTCGCCAGCTCACGCGTCTGACCAACAATTCCGCCATCGAGACGGAGCCGGACTGGACGCCTGACGGCCAGTCGCTGATCTTTACCTCCGATCGCAGTGGCGCTCCGCAGCTCTATCGCATGTCTGCCAGCGGCGGTCAGGCCCAGCGGGTGACCTTCACCGGCAACTACAACTCCGACGGGCGGTTTTCTCCCGACGGCAAAACGCTTTTCATGGTGACTCGTGACGACAGCGGCTATCACGTGGCGAAGCAGGACATGGACACCAGTCGTGTCACGGTCTTGACGGATTCACGTTGGGATGAATCGCCCAGTGTCGCGCCGAATGGCACCATGATAATCTTCGCTACCCAGCAAGGGGCGCAAGGTGTGTTGGGGGCAGTTTCTTCGGATGGACGCGCGTCTTTCCGACTGCCTTCGGCGCAGGGTGACGTACGCGAACCCGCGTGGTCGCCGTTTCTGAACTAAACGACTACAGTCATTGTGTCATTCGACATCCGAGCAAGGAGATGACAATGCAAATCAAGACCTACGCCAAGACGTTAGCAGTCGCGCTTTCACTAGCCGTGGTGGCTGGCTGTTCTAGCAGTGGCGGCACCCAGGAAGGGGACATGGATGGCACTTCCGGCGGCATGTCCGGACAGGGCATGAACTCCGGTCAGGGCACTTCAGGCTCCCAGATGGGCGCCGGCGAGCAGATGCCTAGCGTCAACACCATCTATTTCGCATTCGACAGCGAAGAAATTCGCCCCGAGTTCGAATCCGTACTGCGCGGCCACGCTCAGTACATGATGGCCAACCCGAACGCCAACGTGACGCTGCAGGGTTATGCAGACGAGCGTGGCACCCGTGAATACAACCTGGGTCTCGGCGAGCGCCGCGCACAGGCGGTCGAGCGGTATCTGACTGTCCAGGGCGTGTCTCCGTCTCAGATCCAGATCGTGAGCTACGGTGAAGAGCGTCCGGCAATGCAGGGCCACACCGAAGAAGCTTACGCCAAGAACCGTCGCGTCGTATTCTCGTACTAAGTACCGACGGAGAAAAGCATGAAACACGGTCTGAAAAGACTGTGCGGCGCGGGAGCCCTGGTGCTCCCGCTGTCCGTATGGGCTCAGCAACCCGTCGTCGACGATCTCACCGGTCAGTCGAACGGTTTCTACAGTCAGACGGAAGCTCGCCAGAGTGGCGGGGGAACGCTGACGATTCTCAATCAGCTGCAGGATAACCAGCAGCAGATCCAACAGCTTCGTGGCCAGGTCGAAGAGCTACGATATCAGCTGGATCAGCTCAAGCAGCAGACTCAACAACAGTACCTGGACCTTGACGATCGCCTTTCCGGCGGTGGCATGGGGGCAGGCAGTCAGGAAGGCTCCGGCGGAGGCTCGAACGGCACTGCCAATGACGTCGACAGTACCAATGTCGACAGCGGCAGCGCCAATGATGTCGCCGGTGGCAGTGAACCGCCAAATGACAGCGTCAACGCTTCGGCGGGCAGTTCGGCGCAATCTGGCGCGAGCGGCGGCGGTGAAGAAGGACGCGATGCCTATCAGGCGGCGTTTCAGCAGGTGCAGTCACGCCAGTTCGACTCGGCGATCGATGCCTTTCGAACTTTTATCGATGACTATCCGCAGTCCAGCTTGCTTCCCAATGCCCATTACTGGTTAGGCGAGCTCTATTCGGCCCAGTCACAGGTGGATCAGGCAGCCGACGCGTTCGATACCGTCATCAAAGACTACCCGCAGAGCAGCAAGGTGCCGGATGCGCTTTACAAGCTCGGTCTGCTGAAAGCACGTCAAGGGGATACCGCGGGTAGCCGCGAGCTGCTAGAGCGGGTTCGCAGCGATTATCCCGACAGCAACGCGGCGCAGATGGCGAGCGATTTTCTCAATCAGATGGGCTGATCGAATCGGTCCATCGGTTACCCCGAATTCGCGACTCAGGACACGAGTATGACCTGCCACATCGATTATCAAGCGCCTCCAGGGTTGCTCGACGGAAAGATCGTACTGGTGTCCGGTGCCAGCGCCGGCATTGGCCGGGCTGCGGCCATGAGCTATGCGCGGCACGGGGCGACGGTGATCTTGCTGGGTCGCAGCATCAGTCGTCTCGAAGGGGTTTATGACGCCATCGAAGCCATGGGGGCGCCGCAGCCGGCCATATTTCCGCTCAATCTGGAGAGCGCGACGCCGCAGGATTATCTGGCGGTTGCCGCCAAGCTGGAAAAGGAGTTCGGTCGTCTTGACGGCCTGCTCCACAACGCCAGTATTCTCGGTGACCGAGTCACGGTCGAAGACTATGACCTGGCACTCTGGGCTCGAGTGATGCAGGTCAATTTCAGCGCCACGCTGGGGTTGACCCAGGCGCTGTTACCGCTATTGGGATGCTCGACCGGGGCCTCCGTCATCTTTACGTCCTCCAGCGTCGGGCGCCGAGGACGTGCCAACTGGGGCGCTTACTCAACCTCGAAATTTGCCACCGAAGGTTTGATGCAGATCCTGGCTGACGAGCATCAAGGCTCCGCGATCCGCTTCAACTCGCTCAATCCGGGCGCGACACGCACGAGCATGCGTCAGTCCGCCTACCCGGACGAGGATCCCCAGAGGCTTCGCACGCCGGAAGAGATCATGCCGACGTATCTCTGGCTGATGGGGCCGGATAGCCAAGGACTCAGTGGCCAGGCCTTCGATGCCCAGCCGCCGAAGCCTTGAGCTGACGCATCCACCCAATCTTGTCTAGGCACTGTCTGAAAACTGCCTGCACTGGCCCATGCGGCGTTAAAAATCAGCTGGTGCACCAGCCCGGTCAAGATGCTCATTGACACCGCGTAAACGGGTACGCCAGCCCGGTCCGTCTTCATCGATTTTTGCCTTGGCTACGCGCCCCGGTCTTGCCCTCGCTCGTCGACTTTCCAGACGAAACTAGTGTGGTGTCTCACAAACACCATCCAATAATACCGGTCCCTGGCGCCGCCATGCGGCGTTGCTCGTCGTTGCCATAGACCCCACTATGACGCCTCCTCGCGCCTGGCCTGGCAACGCCATGCATCCGATATTTCTTCGCGTTACTTGCGAGACGCCACACTAGCGTCCCATCCATGAGGTTCGCTGGGTTTTGGCGCTTGACGTCATGAGCTCGCTGGCGAGCAGTTCGGACGTATCGAACCAGCGTACTGCTGGCCACTCATCGATGGCCTCGTCGGCGGGGATATAACCGTAACGCACGGCGATCGCCGTCATGCCTGCACGCTGGGCCGCCTCCATGTCTCGCCGATGATCACCGATGTACCAGCACTGCGCGGGTGCTACGCCAAGCTCGCGAGCGGCAAACCATAACGGCTCGGGATCGGGTTTCCTGACCGGCAGGTCGTCAGCGCACACAAGGACGCCAGGACGCAATCCGAGCGCCTCGATCAGCGGCGCCGCGTACAGCCGCGGCTTGTTGGTCACGATACCCCAACCCCGATTGTCGGCTTCCCAGCGCGCGATGAGCGCTTCCAGCCCCGGATAAAGGCAGCTGTTGTCAGCCACGACCTCGGCATAACGGTCCAGCAGGTACTGGCGAGCACCCGCATGTGCAGGGTGATCGTTGGAGAGTTGGAGAGCCAGCGTCACCAGCGCGCTGCCCCCGTTGGAGACCTGCTCGCGGATGACCTGATAGGGTAGCCGTTCCAGGCCATGATGCTCTCGCAGCCGATTGGTGGCTTCCGCCAGATCGGGTGCCGTATCGACCAGGGTGCCGTCGAGATCGAACAGCAGCGCTTGCGGCAATGCACTCGAACTCATTTCTCGTCGCCGTTACCGGTCCACTCCGGACGTACATGCACCATGTAATTGACCGAAACGTCATTGGCCGTGAGGCGATAGCGTCGCGACACCGGGTTGTAGGTCAGTCCGGTTTGATTCTGGAGCCGCAGGCCGTGCAGTCGGCACCAACTGGACAGCTCCGAGGGGCGGATGAATTTACGATACTCATGCGTCCCGCGGGGTAGCAGGCCCAGCACGTATTCGGCACCGAGAATGGCAAAGGCGTAGGATTTCGGGTTGCGGTTGATCGTCGAGAAAAACAGATGTCCGCCCGGCTTGACCAGTTTGGCGCAGGCCTCGATGACCGAACTCGGGTCGGGAACGTGCTCGAGCATCTCGAGACAGGTCACGACATCGAATTCGCCAGCGTGCTCGGCAGCCATCGCTTCCACGCTGATGTGGCGATAGTCGACTTCCACGCCGCTCTCCATCTGGTGCAGGCGGGCGACGGCCAGCGGGGCCTCGCCCAGATCGATACCCGTGACTTCGGCGCCACGCATTGCCATGGCTTCACTCAGAATGCCGCCACCGCAACCGACATCGATGACGCGCTTGCCGGCGAGAGAAACCTGTGCGTCGATGAAGCCGAGACGCAGCGGGTTGATGTCGTGCAACGGCTTGAACTCGCCCTCACGATCCCACCAGCGGCTGGCCAGCGCATCGAACTTGGCAATCTCCGCCTGATCCACATTGCCGTGGAGGGCGACGTTGTCGTGATGCGATTGAGTCATGAATAGATTCCTTCCGGGAGATATCATCGCCTTGCCGACCGAACCGCTCTAAACGTCGTGAAAACTCGGAGCCGGTGCAGCAATGCGTGGCTTTACGATATTCTACTATGGACGGTAGCTTGACTGGATGCCAAGTTAGCAAAAACTGGATGGTGCACAGGCGGCACGATTGGTGTCGTCGTTCTGCGACTGTGCTTTCGGCTTCTCGCCCGCTAAGCTAGCGGGAGGATTCGATATCGGGACGCTGACTTCCGTTGATTACATACCCAGGAAGGGAAGGACTCAAAAGATGATTCGCAAGGCTGTACTGCCCGTCGCCGGCTTCGGCACACGTTGTCTCCCCGCCTCCAAGGCAATTCCCAAGGAAATGATCACTATCGTCGACAAGCCGGTGATTCAATACGTGGTCACCGAGGCAGTGAAGGCGGGTATCAAGGAGATCGTTCTGGTCACGCACTCCTCGAAGAGCGCCATCGAGAACCATTTCGACAAGCACTTCGAGCTCGAGACGCAGCTGGAAGCCAAGGGCAAGAACGAACTTCTCGAAGAACTTCGCAACATCATTCCCGACGACGTCAATATCATCAGCGTGCGCCAGCCCGAGGCGCTGGGTCTCGGCCATGCGATTCTCTGCGCCCGTCCGGTGATCGGCAACGACCCGTTCGCGGTCCTGCTGCCGGATGTCGTCATCGACGATGACGGCCTGGCCAGTAATGACCTTACCGGCATGATCAAAGCCTTCGACGAGACCGGCAAGGCACAGATCATGGTCGAGACCGTACCCAAGGAGTTGACCTACAAGTACGGTATCGTGGCGCTGGAGGGCGAGGAGCCGGTTGCCGGCAAGAGCGCGCCGCTGACCGGCATGGTGGAGAAACCCAAGGTCGAGGAAGCGCCGTCGACGCTGGCTGTGATCGGACGCTATCTGCTGCCGGGCGAGATCTTCCCGATTCTGGCCGAGACGCCTCCCGGCGCGGGTAACGAAATCCAGCTGACCGATGCGATCGAGACACTGCGCAAGCAAAGTGGCGCCGCCGCCTATCGGATGCAGGGTCAGACCTACGATTGCGGTAGCCAGCTCGGCTATCTCGAAGCGACGCTGGCACTGGGACGCAAGCATCCGACGCTGGGTGAAGGCTTCCGGCAGCTGATTCAACAATACGCAGCCGAGGAATAAGTCGATGCGGGTGGTCGTACATGGTAGCGAACTGGCCGCGGCGACTGCCGCGGCCGCATTATGCTCGGTTGGGCATCAGGTTACCTGGATGCCACATGCCGATTTCCCCTGGAAGAGTCTGGCCAATGCCGACTGGGTGATCAGCGAGCCCGGACTCAAGGATCAGATCGTGGCGGGCGAAGCCTCCGGCCAGTTGACGATCGTCGAAGACATTCCTGCCGATACCGATGCTGACGTGCATTGGCTGGCCCTGTCGCCGGACCAGCGCGACGCCGCCGAGCGTTACGTCAAGCAGGTACCGGGTCGCCAGACCACGCCGTTGGTCATCGTCAACAACTCCACCTTTCCGGTGGGGCAGACGGAAAAGCTGGAAGCGTTGTTGGGGCACTCCGGCCAGGTCGCCGTCGCGTTGCCGGACCGTATCGAGGAGGGGCGGGCCTGGGAAACGTTTACCCGGCCGGCCCATTGGCTGCTTGGCAGCGAAGAGGAGTGGGGCACGCAGCAGATTCGCGAATTGCTGCGCGCCTTCAATCGGCGTCACGAAGTGTTCCAGTTGATGCCCCGGCGCGCCGCAGAGCTGACCAAGCTGGCCATCAACGGTATGCTGGCGACCCGCATCAGCTTCATGAACGAATTGGCGGGTCTGGCCGATTCCCTCGATGTCGATGTGGAATTCGTACGTCAGGGAATGGGCGCCGATACCCGTATCGGTTTCGAGTATCTCTATCCCGGCTGCGGCTTCGGTGGCCCCAACTTTTCTCGTGATCTGGTCCGATTGGCCGATGTCCAGCACTCCACGGGCCGCGAGTCTCATCTGCTCGAGCATGTTCTCGACATCAACGAAAGCAAGAAAGAGACGCTGTTCCGCAAGCTCTGGAACCACTTCAAGGGCGAGCTCGAAGGCCGTACCGTCGCTATCTGGGGGGCGGCGTTCAAACCGGGCACGGCTCGGATCGATCACGCACCGGTGCTGACATTGCTGGAAGCGCTCTGGGCCCAGGGTGTCACGGTCAAGGTGCATGACCCGGCTGCGCTGCATGCGCTGGGAGAGCTTTATCCCGATCATCCGCAGCTCGAGCTGTGCGCGGGCGACTTCTACAGCGCTTGCGAGGGGGCCGATGCCCTGATGCTCGTGACCGAATGGAAGTGCTACTGGAACCCGGACTGGAGACGACTGCTGCAGGCGCTTAACACGCCGCTGATCCTGGATGGACGCAACATCTATGATCCGGCCTACGTCGCTTCGCGGGGATTCGTCTACCGCGGTATTGGCCGTCGCGCCTAGCCGGGAGGCGGCGGCTGCCCGAACGCGCGCCGGCTGGTCAGTCTGGCGCGCGCTCGGCAACCTCACTGTTGAGCTGCGCGTACTCCCAATTCAGGTGCGGCCACAGCGCATCGAAGTACGCCCCACGCTGCTGGGCATGATCGATCCGGTAGGCGTCCTCTGCCAACGTGATGGCCAGCAAGGGTGTCGATCCCGCGGGCGCCTGCCCCGGCGCCGAGGTCGCCAGCAGTAACTCCCCTCGAGGACCCTCCACCAGCCAGGACCAACCGCCAGCGCTGCTCTGGACCTGTTGCCGCCACTGATACTGAAGCGCTCCCACGCCGCCGAAGGCGGCATCGATCCGTCGACTCAGTGCGCCGGGGACATCCACACTCCGCGCGTTCAGCCCATGCCAGAAGAACACCAGATTCCAGGCCTCCTGGGCGTGATGGCGCACGGTTTCATCACCGGCTTCTGCCAGCGCTGCCAGGGATCGATCGTCCTCTGGAGACAGAGCTGCATTGAGGGCATCGATATGACGGCGATGGCAATGACTGTAGAGCAGATCTACCTGAGCCCGAGACACTCCTGGCTCCAGCGAATGGCGCTCGAAGGGAAGGGCGGGTAGTTCGAATCGGGCCGCTAAGTGAGACATCGTACTCATCGGTGTGGTGAAAAAGTGGGTCGAAGCCATCCGTGAATCAACAGCGAGTGATCGAGGCAAGAGTGGGAGTCAACAGGCCAAGCCAGGAGATTGCCGGGGCATGCTATCGCGAATGGCACCGTTTTCGCCAATGCGCCGGTCGCTTCTCCGGCTCCTGCTGTTAACATGCGAACCCTGCGCTGCCAAGCCTAGGCTTTGCCCCGGCTTTCACGTAACGTAATCATAGTTAGCGGCTCGAGATCGGCTCGCGGTGATGATATCTCGAGAACTCGGGGTCTGAGCTGTTGGACACCGAGCATTGTCTCCGCTTCTGGGTCAGGTCAGCATCACTATTGGCAAGGTATACGACGGCAATGCCATCACCATCCGACGAGCATCGTGCATCCCCGACCATCGTGCCCGATCGCGGCGACATGACGTCACCGCGCCGGACAACCCGCCACTACCAGGGTTCGCCGGGCCGGCGTCCGCCCAGGGTATGGCCGCTATGGATTTTTATCCTGCTGTTGATCGCCGGCGCCGGCCTGGGCGGCTGGCAGCTCTGGCAGAGACTGCAGGCGCAGGATGCCCAGATCGCCAAGCTCAACCAGCGCCTGGACGCCACCGGTTCGACACTGGATGCCTCCGGCGAGAGCCTGCGTGGCGAGTTCGATCGCTTGCGCGATCAGCTCGAATCCACCCAGGCGGCGGTGGGCAGTCTGGAAACCCGGGTCGCCGATTCTCGGCAGGGCGATCAGATCGCCAAGCAGTTCGAATCGCTGCAGCAGACCGATGACGATCTTCGGGATCTGATCGCAACGCTGCAGTCCTCGTTTACTGCGCTCGAAAGCACCGGTGAAGATGAACGGGGCGCGCTGGCTGCTCGCCTTGGCACGCTGGAGGGTAGCCAGCAGCAGCAGGACGACCGTCTCGACTCAGTCGATGAGACGCTCGATCGGCAGCAGCAGGCCGACCAGAAGTTGTCCGATCAGCTCACCGCGTCGCTCGAGACATTGCGCCAGAATCAGCAGGATCTTTCACAGCAGGTCGAGGCAAACGACGGCTCGGATACACGAACGGCCATGACGGACCTGCAATCTTCGCTTTCGAAACTTCAGACTCGTGTCGACACGCTGGCGCAGCAGGAGACGCCCTCCTCGGACGCGCTGGAACAGATTCGTCGTTCGGTGACGGAACTTCGACAGGGGCAGACCGCTCTCAATGCGGGACTCGAATCCCTGCAGTCGCGCATCGGCAATCTGCCCTCCGGCGCCAGCGCTTCCCAGATTCGCGAACTCAACGAAAGGTTGGGGTCACTCGAGGCCAGCCGCGCCCAACTGACGCGCCGTGTCGCCTCGTTGATCACCAATGTGTCTGAACTACAGCGCGGCGGGGGTTGAGTCGATGATCCACCTCAAGGTCCTAAGGACGGGACTGATCTGCCTTGCGCTACCCGCCGCGGGGCAAGCCTGGGCACTGGACGTGACCGTCAACGGATTGAGCGGCGCTCCCGCGGAAAACGTCGTCAACATTCTCTCCGAACTGGATGCCAATAGTCAGTCGACAAGGCAGCGCCTGGATGGTGTGGTGAGAAATCGTGCCCAACAGGCGCTTCAGGCATTCGGTTATTACAACGCAACGCTTGCCACTCGCTATCCCGACAAGAGTAACGAGCAGGTCGTCATCGACATCGAGCCTGGCGAGCGCACCAAGATCACTCAGGTCGATGTCTCGCTCGAAGGGGATGCCAAGAAGGACGAGGCGTTCGAGGATGTCGTGCAGTCGAACCCGCTCAAGGTGGGGGACCCGCTACTGCATTCCCGTTATGACGGCTTCAAGGCAAAAATCTCGACCCTGTCGCTGGAGCGCGGCTACTTCAATTCCCGTTTCCGTCAGCAGCGGATCGAAGTTCGCCCATGGGAAAACAGCGCCCGTATCTTCCTCGATTTCGACAGTGGCGAACGCTACCGTTTTGGACAGGTCCACTTCCAGGGGAGCCAGATCGAACAACGGCGTCTGAAGGCGATGATTCCGTTCGCGCCTGGAGATCCCTATCTCGCCGGTGACCTGGCGACGCTCAACCAGAACCTGGGGCAGACCGACTGGTTCAGTGGCGTCGCGGTGCGCCCGCGCGTCAACGAAGAGTCATCGCCGGCCGCACCCAGCCAGTGGTGGCGTGAGGCAACCGGCCGCGATACTACTGCCGATACCTCCGCGGTGCTGGGCGGGCCCGGTTTGAACGCCGCCAGAGAGCTGACCGATAGCCGCCCCACGGTGGTGCCGGTCGATGTCGAACTGACACCGGCGGATCGCCATCAGTTCGAGGTCGGCGTGGGCTATGCCACCGACGTCGGACCGCGGACGCAGTTTTCCTGGACCATGCCCTGGCTGAATCGCTACGGCCACAGCCTGACCAACTCGCTGTATCTCTCGGCGCCGGAACAGCGCTTCTCGGGGGAGTACACGATCCCGCTCGAGAATCCGTTGAGGGACAGCTACCGGGTTCGCTACGGGCTCAAGAACATCGACAATGAAGATACCAAGAGCTTCGAGAGTTCGGTGCAGGTGGCCCGCCACTGGGAGTTTTCCAATGGCTGGATCCAGGATCTCTACTGGCAGACGACCTACGAGGACTTTACCCAGGCCGATCAGGACGATGCCGTGCTGCTGCTCTATCCCGGCATCAGCTGGTCGCGCACGCGCAAGCGCAACCAGACCTTTCCGAGCTGGGGGGACAAGCAGCAGTTGACGCTGGAGTGGTCGGACCCGGCCTGGGGCTCGGAGGCGCGTTTCGTGCGAACCACGTTCGATTCGCAATGGATCCGGATGCTGGGCACCGAAAACCGCTTCGTCGGTCGAATCGGTGGCGGTGCCATGGCGACCAACACTTTCGACAAGATACCCCCATCGCTGCGCTTCTTCGCCGGCGGCGATCAAAGCATCCGCGGCTACTCCTACGAGAGCCTGTCGCCTGAAAACGACGATGGCGAACTTCTCGGCGGCCAGCACATGTTGACCAGCAGTATCGAGTATCAGCGCCACCTGACCGGCAACTTCTGGAGCGCCACGTTCGTCGATACGGGTAACGCCTTCGATGAATGGTGGCCGGATGAACTCAAGACCGGCGCCGGGGTCGGCGTGCGCTGGATATCACCCGTCGGGCCGATCCGTTTCGACATCGCCCATCCGTTTGACGACGAGGAGGACTCTTGGCGTCTCCATTTCTCCATCGGACCGGAGTTCTGATTCGGCTTCTGGTGTTTCTGATCCTGTGGCTGCTGGGTCTGGTGCTGACGCTCGTCGGGTTGGGGTTGTCACCCTGGGGCAGCCATTGGCTGTTCGAGCAGGCCCAGTCGCGCGGCTGGGTCGAAGCCCAGCGTTTCGAGGGTGCGCCGCTCGATGAGTTGACCATCGACGGGTTGCGTCTCTCCGCCGGCACGCTGGATCTTGCCGTGGATCACTTCCACCTGGCGTGGGCCGAGGATTGCCTGCTCAAGGGGCGAGTGTGTCTCGACGATCTGAGCATCGCCGGGGCGCGTATTCGGCTGAGGGAGAGCGATACCCAGGCCCCGCCGCCGCCCGAGGCGGAGGATGGCGGAGGCATGCCGTCGATTGCCGTACCGTTACCCATCGAGATCCGTCAGGTTCGGCTGGATGATGTGGGCATTCGCCTGGCCAACGGTACCGACATCCATTGGCAGCATTTCCAGACCGGTGCCGACATGTCCGGCAATCACCTGAAACTGCTGCCGACGACGCTGGAACAGACGCGCATTCAGTTGCCACGAAGCCCGGGGCAGACGCTCGCCATGCCCGAGCTTGGCACGGGCGTCCTGAGCCCGGACGCCATCGATGCCTCGGTCGCCATCAATGCGCCCGATGAGGACACGACAGCGCCGGAGACGCCTGCAGAGCGCATGCGACCGGCAGCGCTCCCCGACGATTCGCCGACGATGGCGTTGTCACCGTTGACGCTGGCCGCCGCGGCCAATGTCGCCGACGCCGATACCCAGCAGCCCGACGCCCGTCTCGAACAGATCGAGCAGAGTCTCCAGGCGCTTCGCGAGCAACTGCCCGATATCCAGTTGCCGCTGGAGATCGAGGCACCGGACGTAACGGTCACTGATCTAAGGCTGGACGGCCCGACCCCGCAACAGCTGGATCGCCTGGCGCTCTCATTCTCGGCCATGGATCGCAAGATCGAGATCCAACGGCTGCAGCTGGAGTCGCCGGAGGGTCATGCCGAGCTCACCGCCAGTGCGGAGCTTCAGGGCGATATCCCGCTCTCGCTGTCGATACAGGGGCGGGTGACCCGGGCCCCCGTCTACGGACAGACGGTCACGCTCGACGCCGACGGTACGCTTGCCGATCTGAACGTCAAGCTGCACACCGTCGGTCATGCCGAGGCGTCGGTCGATGCGCGAGTTCAGGCCTTCGAACCGGGAGTACCGTTCTCGCTTCACGTCGACACCGGTCGACTGCGTTGGCCGTTGGCCACACGGCCCTTTGCGCCTTTTACCGATCTGGACGGAGGCATCGACGAGAATGCGATCCTCGCGGCACGCGAACTACGCGGCCCGGCACCCGTCGGCAGGGCCCCGTCCGAACCCGCGATCCAGTACCAGCTCGACCATCTGGGACTGGATGTCGATGGCACGTTACGGAACTACCGTGCCGCCATCGATCTTGCCGGTCAGGGCGAGGGGTTGCCGCCCGTCACGTTGAATCTTGCGGGCGAGGGGGATCTGGATCATTTCCATTGGCAACCGATGCAGCTGGCAAGCCAGGGCGGCAAACTCCAGAGCCAGGGGACGGTGCGCTGGGCGCCGGCTCTCTCCGCCAGCCTGAATCTGGATTTCCAGAATCTCCCACTCGGGGCCTTCACCCAGGCCGTCAGCGGGCAGTTGAACGGCCGAACGCGCGCGGCTTTCGCCATGCGTGACGACGGCGGCTGGCAGCTGTCGGTCCCGCAACTGGCGATCGATGGCAAGCTGCAGCAGCGGGCACTCAAGTTGAACGCGCAGGTCGACGGTAACAGCGAGATGCAGTGGGATATTCGCGAACTCGACTTCCGGCAGGGTGACAACCGGATTACCGCCCGCGGGCGTATCGATCAGAATCTCGACATCGACGGTCGGATCGATGCTCCCGCGCTGGGCACCATACTGCCGGATCTTTCTGGTGCGTTGCGGGGTCAGTTTCAGGGCCGCGGAACACTGGAGCGTCCGCAGATCGCGATCGATCTTCAGGGCAACGATGTCGGCTATGCCGAGAATCGGCTCGAACAGTTGACCCTCAAGGCCAATTCCACCGGCACTCAGGATCCACAGTTCGATGTCGATCTCGCGGCAAGCGGCATTCAGACCGGAGGCCAGCAGATTCGCTCCGTCGATCTGGGGCTCGCCGGCCGCCTGTCCCGGCATCAGCTATCCCTCGACATGAGCGGTGGCGAGGGCCTGCCCGTCTCGCAAGCGTCCATCCGCCTGGAGGGTGGACTCGATAGCGCCTATCAGCGCTACCAGGGCGCATTCTCGAGACTGTCGGCCTCGACCGACTACGGCGATATTGGACTGCGCGACTCGCTGAATTTCAACGCCAATCTGACCCAGTCAAGCGCCACGATCGCGCCGTTCTGTCTCGCTCGTCAGCAAGGCGGTGCGCTTTGCCTGACCGAGCGCATGAATGCCTCAAAGGATCAGGGACGAGCCGCGCTGTCCATCGATGACATTCCAATGGCATTGCTCAACGACTTCATGCCGAGCGATTGGCAGATCGATGGCCAGACGAATGGCAACGTGGTCGCCAGCTGGTCACGAGGGGGGCAGGCCTGGGCTGCCAACGCCGACATCGATAGTAACGTGGCGGTCAGCGGCGTCGACGCGAGGGGTGCACCCTGGCAGGTGCCGGCAGCGACGATGTCACTGTCGCTGGATGCCAACCAGCAGCGGGCGGAAACCCGGCTCGATCTGCAACTGGAAGACGCGGGCCGGGTTCAGCTGCAGGCCCGGATCGATGATCCGGCCGGCGATGGTGCGCTGCAGGGTCGACTGCAGCTGAACGATCTTCGTTTCAGCCCATATCAGCCGCTGGTGGCGGGAATCGATCAGTTGGAAGGCGCCGTCAACGGTGATGTCTCGCTCGGTGGCACGCTGGCCATGCCGGCATTGAATGGCGATATCGTGATCGATGGCGTCAAGGTCAAGGGTGGCGTCTCGCCGATCGCGGTAACGGACGCCCGACTGACTCTGGCGTTACAGGGGCAGTCGTCGACGCTCGAGGGTTTCGTGCAGAGCGATGAAGGGCGGCTCGATCTCACGGGCAACGCCGACTGGCAGGAGCCGGCCGAGTGGCGGGCCAACGTCAACATCGATGGCACCGAATCGCCGCTGCTGGTGGCGATGCCGGCTTACGGTCGCCTGAGAATCGCCCCGGATCTCCAGATCCATGCCATGCCGCAGCGGTTGCAGGTGCGAGGTGACGTCAGCGTGCCGTGGGCGCGCCTCGAGATCGGTCAGATTCCCTCGTCGGCCCAGGCGCCCAGCAGCGATGCCGTCATCATCACCGAGGAGGAGGATCGCCAGCAGCAGGCCGCGGCCGCCGCCCGCCAGAACGAAGAGGGCGCCGGTACCGCCCAGGCACTGGCCGATGCGGGGATGCAGCTCGACGTCCGCGTCAACCTTCACCTGGGTCCGGACATGAAACTGGAAGCCTACGGGCTCGAGGCGGGCCTCAGGGGCGAGCTGCAGGTGCGTCAGGGCACGGGGCCGGTTCAGCTGTATGGCGACGTCAATCTCGTCGACGGCACCTACACCTCGTTCGGACAGGACCTGATCATCCGTCAGGGACAGGTCTTGTTCAGCGGGCCGGCGTCGCAACCGAGTCTGCAGTTCGAAGCCATCCGCAACCCGGATACCACCGAAGACAACGTGGTGGCCGGGTTGCGAGTCACCGGTTCGGCATCGGCGCCGCGCCTGACGATCTTCTCCGAGCCGGCAATGACGGAGAGTCGAGCACTCTCCTACATTCTACGGGGCCGAGCCCCGGAGGATTCCGGTAGCGGGGACGACGCCCTGACCTCGGCTTTGATCGGGCTCTCGCTATCCCAGACCGGTAGCGCCGTGGGACAGGTGGGCCAGGCCTTCGGTGTGCAGGATCTGAGCCTGGATGCCTCGGGTTCGGGTGACGACAGCCAGGTGGTCGTCAGCGGTTATGTGTTCGACGACTTGAAGGTGAGCTATGGCGTCGGCATATTCTCTCCCATCGCCGAACTGACCTTGCGCTACCGCCTGATCCAGAACCTCTATCTGCAGGCCGTTTCAGGGGCAGCGCAGGCCGTCGACCTGATCTACACGTTCAGCCTGGGTCGGGCGAGTGGCACCTGAGTTCCCACATTGACATTGTCGGCGTCCGGCCATGCCGTGCGCCCACTTCGATCACTCGGAGATAAGCCATGTTTCAACGACGTTCCGAATCGTTGCCAACCGCGGAGACAGCACTCCCTGGCCGCAACACGCCGATCACCATCAGCGGCGAACATCTGATCAACGGCGCCTCGATGCTGCCACCGTTTCCGGCCGGTACCGAGCAGATCGTACTGGGGCTCGGCTGCTTCTGGGGCGCCGAGCGTCTGTTCTGGGAGCTGGATGGCGTGGTCGTCACGGCAGTGGGCTACGCCGGCGGCGTCACGCCGAATCCTACCTACGAAGAGACCTGCACCGGCAAGACCGGGCATGCCGAAGTCGTGCGGGTCGTTTACGACCCGGCCCGCGTGTCGCTGGCGTCGTTGCTGGGCACGTTCTGGGAAGCCCACGACCCCACCCAGGGAATGCGCCAGGGCAATGATCTCGGCACCCAGTATCGCTCGACGATCTACACCACCAGCGAGAGTCAGCGTGCGACGGCCGAGCAGAGCCGCGACGAGTATCAAGCGGCGCTGCAATCTCAAGGGCTGGGGAAGATCACGACCGAGATCCGTCCACTGGAAACGTTCTACTATGCCGAGGAGTATCATCAGCAATATCTCGCCAAGAACCCCAATGGCTATTGCGGCCTGAAGGGCACCGGTGTCAGCTGTCCGTTACCCGCCTGATCCCGAAGGGACTGCCTCTCGGCAACGCTTATCGATCGTGCTGAGGATAAGGTACGGTTAGGCGCTGTCTGCGAGGCGCCCACTGCTGTAGTTGCGCCTCGACGCGCCGGGTCAGCCAGGAGCACAGGCGCCCGTCGCGTCTCTCCACATACCCGACGTGGCCACCGTGGCGAGCAATTTCCACCCGCACCGATGGCGAGGGTGGCGGCAATCGCGAAAACAGATTTGCCGGCATGAACGGGTCGTCGTCGGCATGCAGAATCAGTGTCGGCAACTCGATTTCCCCCAACAGCGGACCTGCCGAAGCTCTGCGATAGTAGTCACTCGCGGAGTGGAACCCGTGCAGCGGGGCGGTGACGTCATTGTCATACGCCCAGAAGCTGTTCAGCTGGCGAACCTGTTGCGCATTGATCTTGAGGGGCAAGGGCATGGCTTCCATTCGCGCCAGCACCTTGCGTTTGAGCTGACGCAGCAGGTAGTGCTGGTAGAGGCGGGAAACGCCCTGATTGAGGGTGTCGGCGCTTGCGGCAAGATCCAGTGGTGCATTGATCGCGATGGCCCCCTCCAGCGGTAGACCATCGCCACCCTGTTCGGCGACCAGCTTGAGCAGCATGTTAGCCCCCAGCGAAACGCCCGCCGCGGCCATCAGTGCATGGGGGTAGCGCTGGGCCAGTTGACCCATGATCCAGTACGCATCGGCGGTGTCCCCCGAATGATAGGCTCGCGGCAGCCGGTTCGGCGTCTGGCCGCAGCCGCGAAAATGCATCAGCACGCCGCGCCAGCCCATTCGGCCCGCAGCGTGGAGCAGTTCGCGGGCGTAGGGTGAATCGAACGATCCTTCCAGGCCGTGGAAAAGCAGAAAGATCGGCGCGTCATGGTGCTGAGGCGCTGGCCGAATCCAGGCCAGTTCCACGAAATCGCCATCCGGCAGATTGACGATTTCCGTGTCTCTCGCTACGGGTCTCAAGGGCAGTACCCGCGGCAGCATTGTCTGGAAATGCGCATTGTGCAGCCCCGACGGCGGGCGAAAGTCAGCCGATACGATCGTGCTTGCCATGGAAAGCTTCAGTCCTCGGCGACCGGTCTGCCCTGGGTCAGATTGTCGTGCCCCTCCGATGTGATGATCACGTTATCCTCGACCCGGATGCCACCATGATCCTGGAGCCGGTCGACGGCGGCCCAGTTCACCGCATCACGCTGCGGCCCCTCGCGAAATGGTGCCAGCAACATCGGAATCACGTAGATCCCCGGTTCGATGGTAACCACCATGCCGGCATCGAGGGTGCGGGTTAGACGCAGAGCGGGGTCCGCGGCCGGAGGCGGCAGTGGTGCACCCGAGCCATCCCGCTGACGCCCTCCCACGTCATGAACCTGAATGCCCAGGCTATGCCCCAGCCCGTGCGGACAGAAGGCGCGCGTCAGGCCGCTCTCCATGGCGGCTTCGGTGCTGGTCGATATCACATCTGTATCGATCAGCAGCTCGGCCAGATGGCGATGCATCTCCTGGTGCAGCTCGATGAAATCCAGCCCTGGAGCCAGACGTGAAATCAGATGCTGCTGATAGTCGGTCACGCCCTGGATGAGCCGCTCGAACAGCGGGTCGGCTCGAGTGGAGGCCCAGGTACGGGTGATGTCTGCCGCGTAACCCGCATGGGAATGGCCGGCATCGACCAGCAACGATTTCGGCGTATCGGGGGCATCCACGTCGTAGTGTTGATAGTGAAGAGTGCCGGCATGGTGATTGATGCCGATGATATTCTGATAGGGGACCTGGGATTCCCGCTGGCGAGTCGCCGCGAGATAGGCGAGCTGGATATCCAGCTCGCCGGCGCCCAGCGCGAAGGCTTCCCTGGCGGCATCATGGCCGGCCAGCGACCACTGGTTGGCGACGAACAGGCAGTGTCGTTCGTAGTCGTCCTTGCGCATGCGCAGTTCATCCAGCGCGGCTAACAGTGCCGGCGGATTGAGTTCGGCCCCGAGAGGCATCGACGATGCTTCCAGATTGCCGATCACCGCCAGTCGCCGGGCGGAAAGGTCTCGCGGGGGCGGCCAGCCGGTATCACGGAGCGGCTGTGGCGTCAGCACTTCCGCCAACACGCCTTGGGGTGCCGGTGTGGCCAGGTGCCAGAAGTCTTCCGGTGCGTAGTAGTACCAGCGGGGCGAACTGCCGGGCTGGATCAGCAGCCAGTCGTGCTGATGGTGACTGGCGCCGGTCCAGTGCACGAAATGACCGTAGCTCTTGAAAGAGGCTTCCTGGTCATCGGCGAAGTGAACGCCGGCGTGACCGCTGTAGATGAGAACGGCATCGAACTTGTGGGCGGCCAGAACATCAGCGTACGACGCCTTCAGACGTTCGAGATGCGCGCGCTGTAGGGTTTCGAGGGTGTCGATGGGGAGGTTCATTGTGCGGTTCCTGTCGTTGAAACGGACGTTGAAACGGACGTCGAGGCTGTCGCCGGCATTGTCGTCGCGCCGGCGGAGAGCTGGGTCAGCAGACCCGGCAACGTGGGGTGTCGGCTGTCCTGGCGAAAGTAGAGGCGCAGCGATAGCGGCACATCCCAGCGCTGATCACCGGCCCGCGTCAGCTCGCCGGTCTCGAGCAGATGCCGAACCGTCCGCCAGGGCAGCCATCCGAGCCCATAACCCTGCTGCACCAGTTCGCGGATGTTGGAGGTCTGGACGTTCTCGTTGAGCGTGGCCAGATGCACCTCCTGACGGGAACGCCCCCAATGCGCCTGCAGCGCCGCGGCGATCAATCCGCTGGGATGATAGGCAATATGCGGAACCGGTTCGCGCTTGCTGCCGGGCAGCGCGAAACTAGGGTGGCCATCGAGATTGGCCACGCTGACGGGCACCAGTCGCTCCTCGCCGATCTCGAGATAACGCACGCCACTGAGATCGATATCCAGTGTCGTACGCCCCTCCGGCCAGTAGCACAGCGCCAGATCCACCTCGCCGCGCTCCAGCGCCTGGAAATACTCCGCGATCAGCCAGCTCGTCGCTCGCAGATAGGGTTCGATCTGGGGCTCGATCGCGTTCGCTTTCACCCACCCGGGAATGAAATGCGTCAACAGGCTCTGGGGCGCTGCGAGTTTGACGCGACGGGCGTCCTCTCGACCCAGGTTTTTCAGCCGCTCCCGCGTTACCCGCACGCGCTCGGTAATCTGTTTGCACAGAATCAGGAACTCTTCGCCGGCCGGCGTCAGGCTGAGTGGCAGCGTCTGACGATTGATCAGCGTGGTGCCCATCGATTCCTCGAGCAGTTTGATGCGTCGCGAAAACGTCGGTTGGGTGACATTCTGTTGATCGGCGGCACGAGAAAAATGACGCGTTTCGGCCAGGACGATGAAGTCCTCGAGCCAACGTAGTTCCATGGTGTTCTCTATCGTCAATCACACGGTTTCGATGCGGTGGACGGTGGGTTGGCAGATCGACTCGTCAGCATAGAACCGATTCGAAACAGCCTACCCGATACGCCCCGAGTCGACTATTGAAGACGACCATCAGATGCGTCCCTCCTCGACGGCGTGGCATGCAACCTGATGATCGCCCCGAAGGGCGAGCGGCTCGGGATTCTCTCGTTGGCAGCGCGCGTCGGCGTGGGGGCAACGTCCGCGAAACACGCAGCCTCTCGGCGGCGCGATCGGCATGGAAGCCTCGTCTCCCAGCCGGAGCGGCGCCACATGCCCATCTTCCAACCGTGGACTGGCTGCCAACAGCGCCTGGGTATAGGGATGCCGAGGGTGGGCGAATAGCGTGTCGGTGTCCGCCAGTTCGCAGATCGTGCCCAGATACATCACCGCCACCCGGGTAGCGAAGTGCTCGACGACCGCCAGGTCGTGGGTGATGAACAGATAGGTCAAGCGTCGCGCCGCCTGGGCATTCATCAGCAGGTTCAGGATCTGAGCCTGGACCGAGACATCGAGGGCAGAGACGGGCTCGTCGGCGATGACGAACTCGGGGTCCACGCTCAGCGCGCGAGCGATGGCGATGCGTTGCCGCTGTCCGCCGGAGAACTCGTGTGCGAAGCGTTCGCTCCAGCCGAGATCGATGCCCACGTCGGCCATCAGCGAATCGGCTCTGTCACGAATCCGCGAACGCGACCAGCCCGGATGGTGGAGGCGAATCGGCTCCTCGAGGCTCTGTCGTACCGTCAGCCGCGGGTTGAGCGACGCATAAGGGTTCTGGAAGATCATCTGCATGCGCTGGCGAAACGGGCGCCACTGCTTGGCACTCAGGTGATCGATGCGCTGGCCGTCATAGTGAACTTCCCCCTCGCTTGCCCTCAGCAGCCCCATGATCAGCCGCGCCAGGGTCGATTTGCCACAGCCCGATTCGCCCACCACACAGAGCGCGTCGCCGCGCTGGATCTCCAGATCGACGCCGTTCACGGCATGAATCCGTTGACGACGCCAAGCCCGGCTGTGCTTATCGAAACGCCAGGGCAGCAGGCGATCCGGGTACAGCGCGAAACGCTTGCGCAGGCTAAGCACCTTGACCAGCGGTGCGGGGACGTCGGCAGCGCGACCCAGCGTCCGCAATGCGTCGATCGGGTTCATGGCATATCCTCCTCGACGGGCGCGGTTGCTATCAGCTCCTGCACCCAGTGGCAGGCGACCTGGCTGTCACCGGATACGATGATCCCGGGAACCCGTTCGCGGCAGTCCTGGCGTGGCTGCCCGGAGGAGGTGAATCCGTATCGGCAGCGGGGGTGGAAGGCACATCCGTCCGGCGCCCGGGAAAGCGTCGGCATGTTGCCGGGGATCTGCGCCAGACGCTGACGGGGCAGCGTCATCTGGGGCAGGGCGTTGATCAGCCCCTGGGTGTAGGGATGCTGCGCGTCATTGATGATCTCACGGGTCGGGCCCTGCTCGACGATGCGGCCGGCGTACATCACCAGCAGGCGCTGCGTCAGTTGACCGATGACACCGAGATCGTGAGAGATCACGATCAGACCGACGTTGTGCTTGTCGCAAAGCTGCCTGAGCAGGGCGATGATCTCGGCCTGGATGGTGACATCGAGGGCAGTGGTCGGCTCGTCGGCAATGATGATGTCGGGATCCAGCAGCAGCGCGATGGCGATCACGACGCGCTGGCAAAGTCCGCCGGAAAGCTGATGCGGATACTGCTCGAGGCGCTGTTCGGGTGACGACACCTGCAGCTGGCGTAGCTTGTGGAGCGCCAGGATCCTTGCGTCGCGGGCGGCAATCCGGCGGTGCGCCTTGAGACTCTCGATCATCTGCTGGCCGATGGTCAGCACCGGATTGAGCGTCGTCAGCGGATCCTGGAAGATCATCGCCACCCGATTGCCCCGGATCCGGCGCAACTGGCGATCGGACAGCGGGGTCAGCTCGCGCCCCTCGAACCGAACCTGGCCCCTGACGATACGCCCGGGGCGGGAGAGCAGTTTCAGCAGGCTGAAGGCGAGCACCGACTTGCCGGCACCGGATTCGCCAACGATGCCCAGACGTTCGCCACGTTCTAGCGTGAAACTGACATCGCGCACCGCTCGTATCTCCCCGTCTCTCGACGGAAAGCACACCTCGAGATGCTCGACTTCCAGTAACGCCATGGCAGCGGTTCCTTGAGCTGAATTCTTGGGCTGGGCGGTTATCGCGAGTCTTCGTGCCGAGCCCGGTGGAGACGGGGGTTCAGCGTGTCGCGCAACCAATCCCCCAGCAGGTTGATGACCAGCACTAACGCTACCAGCAACAGGCCCGGCAACAATGTGATCCACCAGGAGCCGGACTGCAGATAATCGAACCCGGATTTGATCAGTGAGCCCAGTGACGGTTCGGTCTCCGGCATACCCAGGCCCAGAAACGACAGCGCCGCCTCGGCCATGATGGCATTGGCGATCTGGACGGTGGAGAGCACGAAGATCGGTGCCAGGGCATTGGGCAGGATGTGGCGCCACATGATGCGATAATTCGAAAAGCCCAGCACGCGAGCGGCATCGACATACTCCTTCTGCTTTTCCGCCAGCACGCTGGCCCTGACGGTACGGGCGTACTGAGGCCATTCGCTCAAGCCGATGATCAGGATCAGGATCGCGACGCCGTAGTCGCCATAGAACGCGCCGCCAAACGCGGCCTTGACCACCGCCCCGATGACGATCGCCATCATCAAGGTGGAGAACGACAGCTGGATATCGGCCATTCGCATCAGCAGAGTGTCGATCACTCCCCCGCGGTAGCCTGCGAGCAGACCCAGCGCCGTTCCCAGCAGCGATTGAACCAGCACCGCCCCGAAACCGATCGCAATCGACACCCGCGCGCCGTAAAGCATTGTCGAGAGCAGATCCCGCCCCTGCGCATCGGTCCCCAGCAGGTGAGCGGGGTCGCTTCCCGCTATCCACAGCGGCGGCAATTCGGAATCGAGCAGGCTGATCTGAGCAAGATCGTAGGGATTGCTCGGCGCAAGCCATGGCGTGAGCAAAAGGCTGGCCATCATCGCCACGAACAGCGTCATGCAGATCTGGGCCCGGCGATCTCGCTGCAGGCGGTAGAGGAAATAGGAGTCGCGAAAACGACGCCAGGTCGTTGGCGACGACGGATCCTGGATACTCATGCCACGCTCCGGGTCAATATCACTCGCGGATTCAGCAGCCGGTAAACCAGATCGACGAGAGTGTTGGTCACGACGAACATCAAACCGATCACCATCAGATAGGCCACGATCAGCGGCATATCGGCGCGTTCGATGGCATCCAGGAACATCAGCCCCGCGCCCGGCCACTGGAACACGGTCTCTGTCAGCAGGGTATAGGCCACCAGCGTGCCGATCTGGACCCCGCCCAGGGTCACTACCGGCAGCAACGTGTTCTTCAGCGCATGCAGAAAATAGATGCGCGACGGCCGCAGCCCCCTGGCCTTGGCGTATTTCACGTAGTCAGATTCCAATACATCCAGCATCTCTGCATGAATCAGACGCACGAACAGGGGCAGCATGACGAATGCCAGCGACAGGGCAGGAAGTAGCAGATAGACGAGACCCTGCAGCGAGGCGAAATTGGTATACCAGACGCCCCAGACATGAACCGGATTGCCACGCCCGTAGGCCGGCATTCCCCCTTCGATGGAGAGAAGCTGATTGAGCCAGTCTCCCCATTGGGTGTCCGCCGGGAACAGCGTCACCTGCACGCCGATCGAGAAGAGCTGAATCAATACCATGGCCGACAGAAATACCGGCACCGAGATGCCGAGCGCGGACAGCCCCATCAGTGCTTTCGACGGCCAGCTGCGTGGACGGATGGCGCAGAAGACACCTATCGGCACCGACAGCACGAGCGTGAGCAGCGCACTGGCCGCCACCAGCTCCAGGGTGGCGGGAAGATAGCGGGCGATCACGCTGAGCGCGGGTTCGTGGAAAAAGTAGGAGTTGCCGAAGTTCAGGCGCACGGCATTGCCCGCGAAATGCAGGTACTGAGCCCATAGCGGCTGATCCAGGCCAAGCGAGTGTCGCAACGTCGCTGATTCCGCTTCGGATGCCGTCGGCCCCAGCATCTGCTGCACGGGGTCCCCCAGCCCGCCTTGAATCGCAAAGCCGATCACGCTGATGACGAACATCACCGCGAGCGCCTGGCATAGCCGCCGAATCAGAAACATGATCATCGCGGGTGGACGACCACGTCGCCGAGGTAGGGCATGTTCATCACGTTCAACACTGGCGCAATCTCGACGCGATCGGCCGACGCCCAGGCAAGATTCTGCCAATACAGGGGAATGAACGGGGCATCGTCATGAATTGCCCGCTCTGCCTGTCTCAGCAGCCGGGCGCGAGCCTCCGGCTGCATGGTGAGGTTGGCACGGCGAACTAGCGCGTCGATCTGCGGATTGCAGTACTCGCTGGCGTTGTATCGGCCCGCGCCGGTAACGGGATCGGGACAGAAGGTCAGATATTCGAAGAAATTGGCGGAATCGCTGGTATCCGAATACCACCCCATCATCATCATGTCGGCCGCGCGCTCGTCGTACTCGGCCCAGTACTGATTCTTGGGTAGTGTCTCGAACTCGACAGTGACGTTGATCCTGGCCAGCATGGCGGCTACCGCCAATGCGACCTGCGCGGTCTGGGCATCGTTAACGTAGCGGTTGTTGGGCGCCATCAGGGTGACCGAAAAACCTTCGGCGTAGCCCGCTTCCTGCATCAGTTTCCTGGCCTTGGCGAGATCGTAGCGCGGCTCCAGCGCTGCGACATGGCCCGCATATCCCTCGGGCGACATCTGCCCGGCGGGCGTCGCGAAGCCTTTCAACAGGCGTTCGGCAATCGCGCTCTGATTGACCGCATAGGCGAACGCGCGGCGAACGCGGGGATCGCGAAATGCCGGCACCCGCTGCTCGTTGAGCTGCAGCATGGTGATACGCGTGCCGGGCATCGTGACCAGCTCGAAACCATCGGCATGACGCAATCGCTGCACCGCATTGAAGGGCACCGGCGAGATGAAGTCGACATCGCCGGCAAGCAGGGCAGCCACACGAGTGGCGTTTTCGGCGATTGGTGTCATCACCAGATGATCGACATTGCCCGGCGAATGCTGATCCCAGTAGTTCGGGAAACGGATGAACTCGGTTCGGGTGCCTGGCTGTCGTTTTACCACTTCGAAAGGTCCGGTACCCGACAGGTGGCTCGACGCGAACGAATTGCCGTTCTTGACGATCTCGCTTTTGTCGCGCCCGTCCGCTGACATCCCGGTATAGAACCGGCTGTCCATCGGGAAGATGTAGGTCGCGAGATTGAGCAGCAGCGGATAGGGCTGACGGGTCATGAGATCGACGGTGAAATCATCGACCGCCTCGATGCGCTCGACAGGGTCGAAAATGGCCTTGAAGTCGGGGCTTCGCTTGAGGCGTCGCACCGTCCAGACGACATCCGTGGCCGTGAAGGCGTTACCGCTGTGAAAAGTAACGCCATGACGCAGGTGCAGCCGCATGGTGGTGTCGTCGAGACGTTCCCAGCTCGTGGCGAGACGAGGTTCGAATTCGAGATCCCGGTTCCATCGAACCAGCGGATCGAAGGCTAGATGCGACAGCTGTAGCATGCCGATCGAGAGCTGCTCCTGGATGTCCAGCGACACAGGGGCGGTGTCGTATGCCACACGGAGCGTGATGCCCTTGTCGTCATCTGCCAGGGCCGTTGCCGCCATTGACGGCAGCAACTGGGCCCCGACCAGCAAGCCGAGCATGATCGTCTTGAGACGCATGAGAGTCCCGTCGTCGTTATTGGTGTTGTTATCGAGTATGGCGTTGCGTTGAACCGTTGCTCGGCTGGCCGGACTGGCAATCACTCCTGAGCGGAAAAAGTGGGCTGGATGCGGATGCTTCCCATCTGATCGGCACGCGACACCGTGCACCCCAGGTCGTTGACGCGGCCATCGGTCAGGCCGTAGACCCAACCATGAACCGACAGCGGCTGCTCGCGTTCCCAGGCGCGCTGGATGATCTTGGTGCGACACAGGTTGGCGACCTGCAGGCGAACGTTATGTTCGCACATGCGATCGATCTGTTCTTCCAGAGGGAGCGACTCGAGAGTCGGGCGATGCTGTTGGTAGAGCTCGCTGATGCTGTTGAGCCAGTAGTCGACGATACCGTGCTCGCCACCGGTGATCGCAGCCTTGACCCCGCCGCAGCCGTAGTGCCCGACGACCATGATGTGCTTGACCTTGAGCACGTCGACAGCAAACTGAACCACCGAAAGCGCATTCATGTCGTTGTGATAGATCAGATTGGCGACGTTACGATGGACGAAAACCTCGCCCGGCGGCAGATCGACGATCTGGTTGGCAGGAACGCGGCTGTCGGAGCAACCGATCCATAGATAGTCCGGGTTCTGCTGTTGCGAGAGCTGCGCAAAGAAGTGCGGATCGCGCTGCTGAACGCCATCGGCCCAACGCCGATTCTGTTCGAGAAGAGTCTGAATATCGCTCATGACGGTAACCTGAGGTACGGGGTTGGCGAACGTCGTGTTTCACGGTTAAGGCCATGATTCTAGGCTATTCGACGAAGTTTTCGAAGTGAGTTCGGCGATGTCGGTGTCGGCGCCCTTCACAAGGTATTTTTATATCGCCCCGATAGGGAGGGACTTTTCCGACACCGGACCGAGGCTGGTATCATCGCCGCATCATGTCTCAAGGAGTTTTACCGTGGCGAATTACGATTACGATCTCTTCGTGATAGGAGCCGGTTCGGGTGGTGTGCGCGCCGCGCGCACGGCCGCGGCAACGAGTGCGAAAGTGGCGGTTGCCGAAGATCGCTACCTGGGCGGCACCTGCGTCAATGTCGGCTGCGTGCCGAAGAAACTCTACTCCTACGCGGCGCATTTTCATGATGCGTTCGAGGACAGCCACGGGTTCGGGTGGACGATTCCGCAAGCGCCTAGCTTCGACTGGGCGACACTGCGCGACAACAAGATCGAAGAGATCAAGCGCCTCAACGGCATTTACAGCCGCCTGCTGGAAGGCGCCGGCGTCACGCTGATCAACGGCCGTGCCAAGGTCATCGACTCCAATGCGGTCGAGATCAACGGCGAGCGCATCACTGCCGAGAAGATACTGGTCGCCGTTGGCGGCTGGCCCTGGACGCCGGAGTTCGAAGGTAGCGAGCTTACCGTCAATTCCAATCAGGTCTTCGATCTCGATAGCTTCCCCAACCGTTTTCTGGTGCTGGGCGGTGGTTACATTGCCGTGGAATTCGCCAGTATCTTCAAGGGTCTGGGTGCCGATACACATCTGATCTACCGGGGCGAACTGTTTCTGCGCGGATTCGATCAGGAAGTTCGTGAATTCACGCGTGACGAGATGGCCAAGAAGGGCGTCAATCTGCATTTCGAGACCAATATCGAGCGTATCCGCAAGGTCGAAGGCGGGCTCGAAGTGACGTTGACCAATGGCGAGCAGCTCGAGGTGGACGCCGTGCTCTCCGCCACCGGACGACGCCCGCACCTGGAAGGTCTCGGGCTGGACGCCCTGGGTGTCGAGCTCGATACCGATGGCACGCTCAAGGTCAACGAGCGCTACGAGTCTTCCGTACCGTCGATCCTGGCGCTGGGCGATGTCACCGGGGGCCCGGAACTGACGCCTGTCGCTCTGGCGGAAGCAATGCATCTGGTTCAGCACCATTTTCCCAAAGACCCAGGCGACAAGCCCCCGGCGCCACTCGACTACCAGAACATCGCCACGGCCGTGTTCTGCCATCCCAACATCGGGACCGTCGGTCTGTCCGAAGAGGAGGCGCGTGAGCGGTTGGGGGCGGTTCGCATCTACAGCGCGGACTTCCGACCGATGAAGCACACCCTGTCCGGCAGTGACGAACGTTGCCTGATGAAACTGGTGGTCGATGATGCCAGCGACCGCGTGGTCGGGGCTCATATGGTCGGCGACGAAGCGGGAGAGACCATTCAGGGAATCGCGATCGCCGTGCGGGCCCGACTGACCAAGACCGACTTCGACGTCACGGTGGGGATCCACCCGACGGCGGCGGAAGAGTTCGTGACCATGCGCAGCCTGACTCGCCGCTGATCGTCGCCTATCGGCCTCGCAGGACAATGGCCGCCCGAGAGGGCGGTGATTGTCGCTGGGAACCCGACCGTCTCCGCTCTGGATATCCTCGTTCCTGTTCGTTCCCCGCCTCATCGATAGTCATCTTTTCCAACCTGTCGCTGACCTTGATCTACACTCACGATGTTCGGGTTCCCGCCGGGCGCCCGGATATAAATATTCATTATTGAATTGATGTAGTGAAATAACCTGCCGTTTGAAGCTTGGGTGCCTCGCTGTTATCCTTGATCCCAAATTCGCCATAGCGACAATGACGATGACCAACCCCAATCCGGCATTCACGCCGTCGGCAGACTTGGCCAGACCCACCGTGGCTGACGCCGTCGTTGGCAAACCCGGTATGCCGCTCTTCATACGTAAGCCCACCACGGAAGACGGGTGGGGGATCTACGAACTGGTCAAGGCCTGCCCGCCGCTCGACGTCAATTCCGGCTATGCCTATCTGCTGCTGGCAACGCAGTTTCGCGACAGCTGTGCCGTGGCGACGACGGAAGACGGCGAGATCGTCGGATTCGTCTCCGGCTACGTCAAGGCCGCGGCACCGGATATCTACTTCCTGTGGCAAGTGGCAGTCGGCGAGAAGGCTCGCGGTACCGGCCTGGCCCGACGCCTGGTAGAAGCCGTGCTGACGCGCCCGGAACTGGCCGGCCTGAACCATCTGGAGACCACCATCACTCCGGACAACCAGGCGTCCTGGGGCCTGTTCAAGCGTCTTGCGGATCGATGGCGAGCGCCGCTCATCAGCCGCGAATACTTTTCGACCGATCAACTGGGCGGGGAACACGATCCGGAGAATCTCGTCCGGATTGGTCCCTTCGATCCCCAGCGTATCCAAGGCGGGTGAAGGCTGCGTCATCGTGCACGCCTGTTTCAGGCGGCTTCATCCCCGTTCCCGCACATTCACGCTCCCATCAAGGAGGTTGCATGCAGACCCAGATTCTCGAACGCATGGAGTCCGAAGTCCGGACGTATTCTCGTTCCTTTCCGATCGTCTTCACCAAGGCACTGGGCGCACGCCTGACCGCCGAAGACGGCCGCGAGTACATCGATTTTCTCGCCGGTGCCGGCACGCTCAACTACGGGCACAATCATCCGAAGTTGCAGGAAGCGTTGGTCGAGTACATCACGTCCAATGGCATCGTTCATGGACTGGACATGTGGACCGCCGCCAAGCGCGAGTACCTCGAGACACTCGAAGAGGTGATCTTCAAGCCGCGTGGCCTGGACTACAAGGTTCACCTGCCCGGGCCGACCGGGACCAATGCCGTCGAAGCGGCCATTCGTCTGGCTCGCGTTGCCAAGGGTCGTCACAACATCGTCACGTTCACCAATGGTTTCCATGGCGTCACCATGGGGGCCTTGGCCACGACCGGCAATCGCAAGTTCCGCGAAGCGACCGGGGGCATTCCTACCCAGGGCGCGAGCTTCCTGCCTTTCGATGGTTATCTTGGCGAAGACACCGATACGCTCGACTATTTCGAAAAGCTGCTGGGTGACAAGTCCGGCGGGCTGGATGTTCCGGCTGGCGTGATCGTCGAGACCGTGCAGGGCGAAGGTGGCATCAACCCCGCCGGTCTGGACTGGCTGAAGCGTCTGGAGCGCATCTGCCGCGCGCATGACATCCTGCTGATCATCGATGATATCCAGGCAGGCTGCGGCCGTACCGGCAAGTTCTTCAGCTTCGAGCATGCCGGCATCGTGCCCGACATCATCACCAACTCGAAATCGCTCTCCGCCTACGGCCTGCCGTTTGCCCACGTGCTGATGCGCCCCGAGCTGGATAAATGGAAGCCGGGCCAGTACAACGGCACGTTCCGCGGTTTCAACATGGCCTTCGTGACCGCCGCAGCCGCGCTCAGACACTTCTGGAGCGACGACACCTTCGAACGCGATATCCAGCGTAAAGGCCGCATCGTCGAAGAGCGGTTTGCCAGGATTGCCGCATCGTTGACCGAAATGGGTTACCCCGCGAGCGAGCGAGGACGCGGCTTGATGCGCGGTATCGACGTGCGCGACGGTGGCGTGGCCGACAAGATCACCGCGAAGGCCTTCGAAAACGGCTTGATCATCGAAACCGCAGGCCAGGATGGCCAGGTCGTGAAATGCTTGTGCCCGTTGATCATCAGCGATGAAGACCTTCTCGAAGGCCTGGATATTCTGGAGCGCAGTGTTCAGGAAGCGCTGGGCTGAATCGGAAACCGGCGCTGGAAAGGTGGCCCTGCCCGGGCCACTTTTTTCGCCCTTCAGCTCATCTCTGATGTTCCCCTTAACGTAGTCACCCACCAGGAGTTGTAATCGATGATCGTACGTAATCTTGATGAATGCCGGAAAACCGACCGTTTCGTCAAAGCCGAAAACGGCAACTGGGATAGCACCCGTTTGATGCTGGCCGAAGACAACTGTGGTTTCTCGTTCAACATCACACGTATTCATCCGGGTACGGAAACCCATATTCACTACAAGAACCATATCGAAGCGGTGTTCTGCTACGAGGGTGAAGGGGAAGTGGAAACCATCGCCGATGGCAAGATCCACACCATCAAGGCCGGCGACATGTACCTGCTTGACCAGCACGACGAACACTGGCTGCGTGGCAAGGAGAAGGGCATGACCGTTGCCTGCGTCTTCAGCCCGGCCTTGACCGGTCGTGAAGTGCATCGTGAAGATGGCTCCTACGCGCCGGCGGACGACTGAGGTCCAGGCGCCTCCAGCGTCAGCTCTCGACCTCCAGCGTCAGCTCTCGATGAGCGCGATACAAAAAAAAGACCGCCTCGGCGGTCTTTTTTATTGAACAACGTCTACCCGACACCATTCACCGCAAGGCGAACGACAGCAACGATTCAGTCATCGGCATGCGGCTATCCACCGACATCATCACGCTCAGAGCGGTCACCACCATGATCGAGATGCCAAAGACCTTGCGAGCCCAGGCTCGATCATCGGTGGTCCGATAGCCCTTGAGCGTCACGCTGAGCCAATAGACGCCGACCGCGATGGCGACGATCGCATAGGCCCAGCCGGTATAGCCGGCGACGGAAAGCATGACCGAGGCGATCACGAACAACGCGGTATAGATCACGATGTGTCGTTTGGCCACGGCGACGCCGCATTTTACCGGCAGAACCGGGATGGACGCCGATGCGTAATCGTCGTATCGAAAGATGGCGATCGCGTAGGAATGCGGCATCTGCCACATGCTGAAAATGATCAGCAGCAGAAGGGCACCCAGATCGAACTGTCCCGTTACTGCACAGTAGCCGATCACCGGTGGCGAGGCGCCGGACAGACTGCCGATCAGCGTGCTGTATACCGAGTGGCGTTTGAGATAGAGGCTATAGGCACCGACGTAGATGGCGAAACCGAATGCCGCGAACCCCGTCGCCAGCGGCGTCGTCATCCCTGCCAGCAGGCCGAAGCCGGCGATACCCAACGCGCAAGCCAGCAGCAGGGCAATCGGAATCGAAATCTCGCCGGTCACCATGGCCCGGGACTGCGTCCGCGCCATATGACCGTCGATATCGCGGTCGATCACGTTATTGAAAACGCAACCCGACGCCACGACCAGCGAGGTGCCGAGTACCGCTGCCAGGAACAACCAGGGCTCGAAACGGCCACCGGCGGCCAGGAAATAGCCGCCGATGACTGTGACGAGATTGCCGAAGATGATACCGGGCTTGGTCAGCGCCAGATAAGGCTTCAAGGCCATCTGCGGGCTTAACCCAGCATCATGTTGACGTGAATGTTGTGCATGATCCATAGCGAACCACCAATGATCAGCACCAGGATACCGCCGGTGAAGACGAAGGAAATCACGTTCCAGCCACCCTCGGACTTGGTATTCAGGTGCATGAAGAGAATCAGCTGCACGAGCACCTGAAGCACGGCGGTCACGACGACCGTGATCATCATGGCCGGGATACCGAAACTGCCGGTCATGACCACGCCGAAGGAGATCAGCGTGAGCACGATCGAGAGAATCAGACCGATGATATAGGACTTGTAGCTGCCGTGACTGGCGCCGTCATGCGAAGTGTGAATATCGCTCATGTCACATGGCTCCTAGCAGATAGACAAAGGAGAAGACGCAAATCCAGACGATGTCCAGGAAGTGCCAGAACAGACTGAGACAGAGCATCCGCGGCTTGGTCACGCTGTCCAGTCCACGCTTGGATATCTGGAAGAACATGATCGCGATCCAGATCAACCCGAACGTCACGTGCAGGCCGTGTGTCCCGACCAGCGTGAAGAACGCCGACAGGAATGCGCTGCGATCCGGACCGGCGCCTTCGGCGATCAGGTGATGGAACTCGTAGATTTCCATCGACACGAAGCCTGCGCCCAGCAGGAAGGTGACGGCCAGCCATTTCAGCACGGCCCCGCGGTCACCGGCATTCTGAGCCAGAACCGCGAGTCCGAAAGTGAAACTGCTGATCAGCAGCAGAAACGTCTCGACCAGCACGAACGGCAGTTCGAAAATTTCCTGCGAGGTCGGGCCGCCGGCTGTCGCCGTCGAAAGAACACCGAACGTCGCGAACAGGGTGCCGAAGATCACAAGGTCGCTCATCAGGTAAATCCAGAACCCGAAGACCTTCATTGCACCCGCGTCGTGGTGCTCATGCCCGTCGTGGGCATGAGCGTCATGTTGCTTGATTGTGTCGGTTGCCATGATTAAGCCTGCATCTCCAACCGTTTGTGGTATTCACGTTCGGTCTGTTCGACCTCGGCGGCGCTGACGTGGTAGTCGGTATCGTCGTTGAAGATACGGAACATGAACGTCACGAACATGCCAATGGCGCCCAGACCCACCAGCCACCAGATGTGCCAGATCAGAGCGAAACCGAAGAACAGGGCAAACAGCGACAGGATCGGGCCCTCGGCCGTGTTCTTGGGCATGTGAATGTCCTCGAACTCGGTCGCCAGCTCCCGCTTGAAGCCGCCGGGCTGCTGCTTCATTTCCCAGAAGGGATCGATCGATTCGACGCTGGGAAGATAAGCGAAGTTGTATTTCGCGGGCGGTGATGCAGCGGCCCATTCCAGCGTACGGCCATCCCACGGATCGCCGGTCAGATCGCGATTCTTCTCGCGGTCGCGAATACTCACGACGATCTGGATGACGATACAGGCGATGCCCATGGCAATGATGACGGCACCGACCCAGGCCACGATCATCAACGGCTGCCATTCGGTCTGTTCGTAGGACTGCATGCGACGCATGGCACCGAAGAAACTCAGCGCATAGAGCGGCATGAACGCCACGTAGAAGCCGATCAGCCAGCACCAGAAGGAGCGCTTGCCCCATTTTTCGCTCAGCGTGAAACCGAACGCTTTCGGGAACCAGTAGGTGAGACCGGCCATCATGCCGAACACCACACCGCCAATGATGACGTTATGGAAGTGGGCAATGACGAACAGGCTGTTGTGCAGCACGAAGTTGGCACCCGGTACGGCCAGCATGACACCGGTCATTCCACCCAGCGTAAAGGTGATGATGAAACCGATGGTCCAGAGCACAGGCGTGGTGAACTGGATACGACCGCGATACATCGTGAACAGCCAGTTGAAGATCTTCACCCCGGTCGGGATGGCGATGATCATCGTCATGATGCCGAAGAAGGCGTTGACGTTGGCACCTGCACCCATGGTGAAGAAGTGGTGCAGCCATACGATGAACGACAGTACGGTGATGGCAGCGGTGGCCCAGACCATCGTCTTGTAGCCAAACAGACGCTTCTTGGTGAAGGTCGCGATGACCTCGGAGAAGACACCGAATGCCGGCAGGATCAGAATGTAGACCTCAGGATGGCCCCAGGCCCAAATGAGGTTGACGTACATCATCTGGCTGCCGCCCATGTCATTCGTGAAGAAGTGCATGCCCAGATAACGATCCAGCGTCAGCAGGGCGACGGTCACGGTCAGAATCGGGAACGACAGAATGATCAGGACGTTGGTGCAAAGCGCAGTCCAGGTGAAGATCGGCATGCGGAACAGGGTCATGCCCTTGGTGCGCATCTTCAGGATGGTGACGAAGAAGTTGATCCCCGTCAGCGTCGTGCCGATCCCCGATAACTGTAACGCCCATATCCAGTAATCGACCCCGACATCCGGACTGTACTGCAACTCCGATAGCGGCGCGTAGGCCAACCAGCCGGTCTTGGCGAACTCACCAACGACGAGTGAAACGTTGACCAGAATCATGCCCACCGCGAACAGCCAGAAGCTCAGGTTGTTCATGAACGGGAAGGCCACGTCGCGGGCACCGATCTGTAGCGGCACCACCAGGTTCATCAGACCGATGACCATGGGCATGGCGACGAAGAAAATCATGATCACACCGTGAGCGGTGAAGATCTGATCGTAGTGGTGGGGTGGCAGAAAGCCTTCCGACCCGCCCGCTGCAATGGCCTGCTGGGTACGCATCATGATGGCATCGGCGAAACCGCGGATGAGCATGACAAGCGCGACCAGGAAATACATCACACCGATCTTCTTATGATCGATGGAAGTTACCCACTCGGTCCAGAGGTAGCCCCATTTGCGATAATAGGTAATCAGACCGACGACCAGCGCACCGATGATCCCGATGGCCGCCGCAGTGACCATGATGATCGGCTCGTGGAATGGAATCGAATCTAAGCTGAGTTTTCCAAACATGACGTTACTCCGCTGCCTGCGCACTCATGGGCATTGAAGACTCCCGTGCTTCGTTGTGCTCGCCATGGCTATCGGTGCCGCCATGACCCGCTTTGTAACTTTTGATCAGGTCGCCGTAGAAATCGGGCGAGACCTGCGAGAAGTACTCCACCGGATTGGCAATCGAGGGCTTCGCGATCTGGTTGTAGTCTTCCGGGAACCTCATGCTCTTGGGAGACTGCTTGACCTTGTTGACCCAGGCCCGAAAATCCTCGTCCGATGTCACGTGCGTATCGAACAGCATTTCCGAGAAACCTTCACCGCTATAGTGGGTCGAACGGCCGCGGAAGTTGCCGATCTCGTTGCCTTCGAGGTAGACATCGTTGTTCATGCCAGCCATGGCGTAAATCTGGCTGCCCAGCGTGGGAATCATGAAGGAATTCATGACGGTACCGGAGGTCACACGGAAGTGAACCGGCGTATCCACGGGGATTGCAACCTCGTTGATGGTAGCAATGCCTTCGTCCGGATAGACGAACAGCCATTTCCAGTCGAGCGAAATCGCATCGATGGTCATGGTTTCCTCTTCACTGGCAATCGGCTTGTGCGGATCGTAGGAGTGCGACGTCTGCCATGTCAGGATGGCAAGGAAGAAGATGATGACGCACGGGATGGCCCAGACGAATATCTCGATGATGTTCGAATGTTCCCAATTGGGCGTGTATTTGGCCGCGAGGTTGGTCCCGCGGTATTTCCACGCAAACAGAATGGTCATCACGATGACCGGGATCACCACGATCAACATCAAGCCAAAAGACGTAATGATCAACGATTTCAGGCCCTGACCCACTTCACCGGTCGGGTCCATCAACGCTGATCCACAGCCACTCAACAATAATGGCGCGGTTAGCCACGTCATCACACTCAAATATTTGAGGGAGTTCCTTTTTCTCATCTCACGACCCCAGTGGAGGAAAGCTTTTCGGCCCTGCATCAATCGGTTAGCGGCCTGCATCATACGCCGCTAGCCAGGACTGACAACTCTGACACGACGCAAAATGACGTATCCAGCATCGGATGTCGCCAACAGAAGTAGGGATTTCGCGGTCGGTATTGTACCGAAAAAATGGCTGACGATCAGACGGTGGCGACAAAGTTCCCGCCAGTGTGGCGATTTGCCGCAGACCGTCGCAGCTCACTCGATGATGCTTCCTCAAGCGTAGCGCAACTCGGTAACGACCCAAGTGGTTTTCGAGATGAACGCCGTCGGGGCGATTCGCAGCATCAGGTCAGATGTGCAGTGATGATCGGGACCGAGCCGCTTCGAGCGACGGCCCCTTAGGTTCGCATAATATATATTATGTTAAATGTGCTATCCAGTCGCGGATCTCGATCCTTCATACGGCTCCTTCGCCTCGGCCGTTTCCTTTCGTCCGGTGGTTCCAGCCAGCGCGAGCGCGTAGAATATAGCCCTCTCGATACTTGCCGGGAATGTCGATGTTCGATTCCGAAGTGCTGCTCAAACAGGCAGATATACAGTGTCAGGAACGCGGCGTCCGCTTTACGCCCATTCGTCGGCGCGTACTGGAAATGATCTCCGGTACGCCGGGCGGTCTCAAGGCCTATGATCTGCTCGATCGCCTATCGGACGAACATGCCGCGGCCAGACCGCCGACGGTCTATCGCGCCCTGGATTTCCTGATCGAGCAAGGTCTGGTTCATCGCATCGAGTCGCTCAATGCTTACATTGCGTGTCCTTGCCCCGAGCACGTTCATCGATTTCAGCTGCTGATCTGTCGTCACTGCGGTCGTGTCGAGGAACTGCATCAGGAAGCCGTCGGTGAAATGCTGGCCGCCACGGCCCGCGAACGCGGATTCACTATCCAGCGTCAGACCATCGAGCTGCTCGGCGCCTGTGATGCCTGCCTCGAAAAAGCCTGATCGCGCCTAGCTCAACCCCAGTACCACGGAAATACTCATGTCCGGTCTTTTCCATGATCTCGAACGATCGCCGACGAACACCCAGGTGGCGCTGGACGAACTGCTTTCGGCCGCCAAATGGAACGATGACGGCCTGATACCGGCCATCGCCCAGCAGCATGACAGCGGCGAAGTATTGATGATGGCCTGGATGAATCGTGCCGCACTGGAAGAGACGCTGTCGACCGGGCGAGTCTGCTACTGGTCCCGCTCGCGCCAGGCGTTCTGGCGCAAAGGCGAAACGTCGGGTCAGCAGCAGCAGCTCGTCGAGGCACGATTCGACTGCGATGGAGATACCCTGCTGTTGCAGGTGGACCAATCGGGCCCTGCCTGCCATACCGGACGTCGCAGCTGCTTTTACCTCAGGTTGAGCACATCGATGGCCGAAATCGACCGGGAGCCGCTGATGTCCGCCGACGAGCTCTACGGCATGAACCGCTGAGATTCGATGTGATCGCCAGGATTGCCACGTGGCTGATGACGGCACTGATTCAATGTTATCGCTACGGGATCAGCCCGCTTCTCGGCCCGCGCTGCCGATTCTGGCCGACCTGTTCCAGCTATGCGCTGGAAGCGATCCAGCTGCATGGGCCTTGGCGTGGCGGTTGGCTTGCCCTTCGTCGACTGCTCAAGTGCCATCCGTTCCACGCCGGTGGTGTCGACCCGGTACCCGAGCCCGATCGGAAAACCTGCCGCTGCCCACCGGGCGGCGGCGACCAACGCCAGGAGTGATCAGTGAAGCTGTTGATTGGCGTGGGCTTCACGAGCGATACCGTAGATGCGCTCGATCATGGCATGCAAACCGTTGCTGCGGGTCGGAGACAGATGCTGATCGAGCCCCAGCTCGGTAAGAAACTGCGGTTCACCCTCGAGAATTTCCCGCGGCTCGCGGTCATCGTAGATACGCATCAAGATGGCGATCAGTCCGCTGACGATGGCGGCATCCGATGTCGCCTGGAAACGTAGCCGCCCCGCTTCTTGCGTGGATCGCAGCCACACGTTCGACTGACAGCCCTCTATCTTGTAAGCCGCCGCCTTGTCCGCTTCCGGATAGTCCGGGAGTTGCCGCCCCATGTCGATGATGTACTGATAACGATCCATCCAGTTATCGAACATCGAGAACTCGTCCCGCAGTTCGGCCTGGGCCTGTCCAATACTCATAGCGCCTCCCTCTTTGAATTCGCTCATTATAGAGCCTGAGCCAGCGTATCCCCATAGCAGGCGAGCTCGAACTTGGGAACTATCGAGCAACGATTAGCCGAAACGATGCTCAAAAATTTTTACGTATACAGTTTACGTAAATCGCCTATGCTGTGTGTCAGGAGCCCCAAGAGCCTCCAGCGACATCAGCAACGCAAGGGAATTCGACATGGCACGAAATGGTATTCGGTACGACGATGTCTGCCGCGCCATCGACACGTTGCAACAACGTGACGAAACGGTCAGCGTTCAGAAGATACGCGAGCTTCTGGGCACCGGTAGCTACACCACGATCAGCGACCATCTACGGGACTGGCGGCTTCGTCAGAACGGAGACTCGGTTCAGTCCATTCCCCGCAATCTCGAGCGCCCCGAGGGTCTCGATAAATGGGTGGCCGATATCTGGGACAAGGCGCAACAGGCCGCCTACGAAAAGTTGGCCGTCTATCGGCAGGAGGCAGACGAACAGATTCGCGAAGCGGACGACGTCAGCCACCAGGCGCAGCGCCAGTGTGAAAATGCAGAGCAGCGACTGCAGGCGCTCAACGACCACATGCTTCGTGTTCAGGAGCGCTTCGAGAACAAGACGACCGAAGCCGCCCACCTTCAGGCCGAACTGCAGTCGCTGCAGTCTGCACAGAGTCAGCAGCAAAAACGAATCCTTCAGCTCGAGCAGACCCTCCAACGCCATCAATCCAGCCTGGAACAGGCCGAGAAACAGCACCGCGATGCCATGGCCAAGCAGCATCAAGCCAATCAGGCCAAGCTCGCTCAGGAAGAGAAACGGCATGAATCCGCCGAGACGCGCCTCATGGGGTTGCTGGAAGACGCCCGCCAGGAGCGATTGAAGCAGGAAAAGCAGTACGAGCAGCGTCTGGCTTCGCTGGATCAGCGCTGTGAGCGCCTGCAACAGGACCTCTCCGAGCAGCGCCGCCAGTACGGCCAGCTTCAGGAGTCATTGCGCGCCGACAAGGTGCATATGGAGCAGGCCGAAAGCGAGAAGCGCGTGAGCGACGACCGGGTCAAATCGATGCAGCAGGAGCGACAGCGTCTGGAGAGCGAACTCAAGAACCTGCGAGCCGCCAATCGTGAACTGCACGACCGATTGTCTCGTGCGTCGTTGCCGCCCACGGCGAGCTAGCCAACGCCAAGCGGATCAATCACTGCTACCGGGCAGCAATCCGATTTCCTGATAATAGCGCCGCGCGCCGTCATGTAGCGGCGCCGTCAACCCCTCCCGGACCATGCCCTCCGGGGTCAGTGCCGCCAGAGAGGGATGTGACTGGCGGAAGGCATCCAGATGGCCAAACACGGCTTTGACCAGTTGATAGACGCGCTCTTCGTCGACATCCGCCCGGGCCATCAAGGTGGCCCGGACGCCAAAGGTCATGACGTCATCGGGTGTGTGGGGATAAGTGCCGCCGGGAATCACGGTGACGCTGTAGTAGGGCGCCCTATCGATCAGGGTATCGATATCCTCGCTCGCGACGCCGACCAGGTGAGCTCCGCAACGTCGGGTCGCTTCGGTGATCGCCTGCGACGGGTGGCCAACCACGTAGAAGAAAGCATCCAGCTTGCCGCTGCACATCACTCGGGTCATGTCTTCAGGCTTCAGTTCACTCGCCAGAGCAAACATCCCTTCCGTCTCGCCTTTCACCGCCAGTAGCGCGTTGAGCGTGGCGCGGTGGCCAGAGCCTGGATTGCCGACATTGACACGCCTGCCCGACAGATCGTCGAACACCTGGACATCTGACGGCTTGGCGACGATGGTGAAGGCCTCTGCATGCAGCGAAAATAGCGCCCGCAAATCGGGGCTGGGGCCGCTATCGTAGAATTCGGCCGTGCCCTGAGAGACGGCATACTGAATGTCAGACTGGACGATGCCGAAGTCGAGATCGCCGTTGCGAATGCTATTGGCATTGTACAGCGAGCCACCCGTCGGTAGCGCCTGGCATGTGGCACCGGTCCCCTGCCGATAGAGCTCGCAGATGGCCTGCCCCACTGTCAAATAGACGCCGGAGGTGCCTCCGGTGCCGATTACCACCGGCGTTTCTGCCCAGGCGGGCGCGCACCAGAGCGTAATGACGACGGCGATGGAATGACGGCAAGCCCACCGGGTACGCATGAAACGCATTCGCTCATCTCCGCTGCCACAATCTGCTCAATGATTTGAACCCCGAGATCAACCAGAGTATCGGCAACGCCGGGTGCGGCTGAAATACGAATGTCATCGAGCCAGGCTGAAACCCGCCGAGAGCCGCCAAAGGGCACTCACTG
The DNA here is from genome assembly GCF_003206035.1 of Salinicola sp. CPA57. Classification (NCBI taxonomy): domain Bacteria; kingdom Pseudomonadati; phylum Pseudomonadota; class Gammaproteobacteria; order Oceanospirillales; family Halomonadaceae; genus Salinicola; species Salinicola sp. CPA57. Next base: position 389,824 of record NZ_PZJR01000003.1, on the reverse strand, counting down.
GAGCACCCTCTCGTCCAGTGATTGCCCATGACGCTTCCATCAGCCTCATCATGACTTTCCGAGCCACGGGCTCAGTGTGCCGACCCAGTGGAAAGGCCTGGCTGAAAGAGCCTGGGTGAAAGAACCTCGATGGAGAGGCTTCAGTAGAAAGACCTGGTAGACCTGATAGACCTAGTAGTAGGCATTGGTGGTGTCGGTATGGTCGGTCACGTCGCGAATCCCGGCCAGCTCGGGAATCCGCTCCATGAGCGTCTTCTCCACCCCCTCCTTGAGGGTAAGATCGACCGCCGCACAGCCCTGGCACCCGCCACCGAACTGCAGCACCGCGACCTGTTCTTCGGTCATCTGGATCAACCGGATCTCGCCGCCGTGTGACGCCAGCCCCGGGTTGATCTCGCTGTAGAGGATGTAATTGACGCGATCCTCGAGAGGGCTGTCGGCATTGACCTTCGGCATCTTGGCATTGGGGGCCTTGATGGTGAGCTGCCCGCCCATGCGATCGGCGTTGAAATCGACGACGGCTTCTTCCAGAAACGGCAGGCTGTTCTTGTCGAGATAGACGCTGAACTTCTCCAGCTCGACCCGCTCGTCGCTCGGCTCTTCCTCGCCTGGACGGCAATAGGCCAGACAGGTCTCGGCATAGGGTGTGCCGGGCTGCGTGATGAAGACACGCACGGCGATGTCATCCACGCCCTGCTTGGACAGCAATTCGGCCAGATATTCCTGGCCGCTCTCGGTAATCTGAATCGGTTGGCTCATGACTGGGAACTCTGCTTGAGATTTAGCATTATGGTAGGAAAAAGCGCGCAGCAAAACAATCCCGAGTGATTTAGTCAGGCTTGTGGCAGAACGGTCGCCAGGCCGTCACTACTGATCGTTGTCACGGCCTTTGCTACAGCCCTTTGCTACAGCCCCTTGCCAAAGTCCCGCCAATCGTGCCTTTCTGATACCATGCGGCCCCTCGGCGTCTCGGACGGGACGCGATCCGTTCCCCTGCTGTTGGAGAGTCACCGCCATGACTGCCATTACCGCCACTCCCTCGCCCGATGCATTGAGTCAGGCGCTGAGACAGACGCTTGGTGAACGCATCGTGATTCTCGATGGTGGCATGGGCACGATGCTGCAGGATTATCGTCTCGAGGAAGCGGATTTTCGCGGCGCGCGCTTCGCTGACTGGCCCAGTGAACTCAAGGGCAACAACGACCTGCTGACGCTTTCGCGACCAGATATCGTCGAATCCATCCATCGCGCCTACCTGGAAGCTGGCGCCGATATCGTCGAGACCAACACCTTCAACAGCACCCGGCTGTCGCAGTCGGACTACGGCATGGAATCGCTGACGGCGGAGCTCAATCGCGAGGCGGCCCGCCTGGCACGGGAAGTGTGCGACGCCGTGGCCTCGGAAACCGGCGTTCCACGCTTTGTCGCCGGCGTATTGGGCCCGACCTCGCGCACCGCGTCGCTGTCGCCGGACGTCAACGACCCGGCCCGGCGTAACGTCACCTTCGATCAACTGCGTGACAACTACATCGAAGCCGCCACGGCGCTGATCGAAGGCGGCGCCGATCTGATCCTGATCGAGACGATCTTCGATACGCTCAACGCCAAGGCCGCCATCTACGCCCTCGAGGCGCTGTTCGAAACGCGTGGCGAGCGCCTGCCGGTGATGATCTCCGGCACCATCACCGATGCTTCCGGGCGCACGCTCTCCGGCCAGACCACCGAGGCGTTCTGGAACGCCGTGCGTCACGCGCAGCCGTTCTCGGTGGGCCTCAACTGTGCGCTGGGTGCCGAAGAACTCAGACCCTATCTGCAGGAACTTTCCGCCAAGGCCGACACTTTCGTGTCCGCCCACCCCAATGCGGGCCTGCCCAACGAATTCGGCGAATACGACCAGACCGCCGAGGAAATGGCCGAGATCGTTCGCGAGTTCGCCGAAAGCGGCTTGATCAACGTCATCGGTGGCTGCTGCGGTACCACGCCGGAGCACATAGCAGCCGTCAAGCGCGCCGTCGACGGGGTCGTGCCACGGGCCATCCCCGAGCGCCCCGCCGCCTGCCGACTCTCCGGCCTCGAGCCGTTCAACATCGAGGCGGATTCGCTGTTCGTCAACGTCGGCGAGCGCACCAACGTGACCGGCTCGGCGCGCTTCAAACGCCTGATTCAGGAAGAGGATTACACCACTGCCCTGGAGGTCGCCCTCGAGCAGGTCGAGAACGGCGCTCAGGTGATCGACATCAACATGGACGAAGGCATGCTGGAGTCCGAGGAAGCGATGGTGCGTTTCCTCAACCTGATCGCCGGCGAACCCGATATCGCCCGTGTCCCGATCATGGTCGACTCGTCGAAGTGGTCGATCATCGAGGCCGGCCTCAAGTGCATTCAGGGCAAGGCGATCGTCAATTCGATCTCGCTGAAGGAAGGCGAAGCCGCGTTTCGCCATCAGGCCAACGAGTGCCGACGTCACGGTGCCGCCATCGTGGTGATGGCATTCGACGAGCAGGGTCAGGCCGATACCTTCGCGCGCAAGACCGAAATCTGCCAGCGCGCCTATCGATTGCTGGTCGACGATATCGGATTCCCGGCCGAGGACATCATCTTCGATCCCAATATCTTCGCTATCGCCACCGGGATCGAGGAACACAACAACTACGCCGTCGATTTCATCGAAGCGACCCAGTGGATTCACGAGAACCTGCCCCACGCGATGATTTCGGGTGGGGTTTCCAACGTCTCGTTCTCGTTTCGCGGCAATAACGCGGTGCGCGAAGCGATCCATTCGGTGTTCCTCTATCACGCCATCAAGGCAGGCATGTCGATGGGGATCGTCAACGCCGGCCAGCTGGCCGTCTACGATGATCTGCCGACCGAGCTGCGCGAAGCCGTCGAGGATGTCGTGCTCAACCGCCGCGACGACGGCACGGAAAGACTGCTGGACGTCGCCGAACGCTATCGTCAGAACGGAGGGGGCGATGGCAGCGGCGCGGCAAAGAAAGAAGATCTCGAATGGCGCAGCTGGGAGGTCAACAAGCGGATCGAGCACGCCCTGGTCAAGGGGATCACCGCTTATATCGAAGCCGATACCGAGGAGGCCCGCGCGGCCGCCGATCGCCCGATCGAGGTGATCGAAGGCCCGCTGATGGATGGCATGAACGTGGTCGGCGACCTGTTCGGCGCCGGCAAGATGTTCCTGCCCCAGGTGGTCAAGTCCGCCCGCGTGATGAAGCAGGCCGTCGCCTACCTCATCCCGTACATCGAGGCGGAAAAGTCCGGCGAGGTGCAGTCCAAGGGCAAGATCGTGATGGCGACGGTCAAGGGCGACGTGCACGATATCGGCAAGAACATCGTCGGCGTGGTGTTGCAGTGCAACAACTACGATGTGATCGACCTTGGCGTGATGGTCCCCACCGAGAAGATCCTCAAGACCGCACGGGAGGAAAACGCCGACATCATCGGCCTGTCCGGCCTGATCACCCCCTCGCTCGACGAGATGGTTCACGTCGCCAAGGAGATGAAGCGTCAAGGCTTCCAGTTGCCGCTGCTGATCGGCGGCGCGACCACCTCGAAGGCCCATACCGCGGTCAAGATCGCACCCCAGTACGATGAACCGGTGATCTACGTCAGCGACGCCTCCCGCGCCGTAGGCGTTGCCAGCCGACTGCTCTCGCCGACGCAGAAGCCGGCCTATTTTGCCGATATCCGGCAGGAGTACGACCAGGTCCGCGAGCGTAACGCCAAGCGTCGCCCCAAGGCTTCCGACCTGCCCTACGCTTCGGCCCGAGAGCGGCGCTTTCAGGTGGACTGGAACCATTTCGAACCGATCAAGCCGATCCAGCCAGGGATCACCGTGTTCGACGATTACGATCTCGACGAGCTCGTCGAGTTCATCGACTGGACGCCCTTCTTCATGACCTGGCAGCTGTCGGGCAAATATCCGCGGATTCTCGAGGATGAGGTGGTCGGCGAAGCCGCTCGCAACCTGTTCCGCGATGCCCAGGTCATGCTGCGCAAGCTGATCGACGAGCGTCACATCCAGGCCCGTGGCGTGATCGGTCTGTGGCCCGCCAACAGCGTCGACGACGATGTCATCGAGGTCTATGCGGACGAGAATCGCGGAACGGTGGTCGAACGGCTTCATCATATTCGACAGCAGAGCACCAAGGGCCGCGACGGCATCTGCCATAGCCTGGCCGACTTCATCGCGCCGCGTTATCGAGAGAACGGAGAGCTCAGCGACAAGCTCGACTGGATCGGCGGATTCGCAGTGACCTCCGGCCACGGCGCCGACGAACTGGCCAAGCGTTACGAAGCCGCCGGTGACGACTACAATGCGATTCTGGTTCAGGCGCTGTCCGATCGTCTGGCGGAAGCCTTTGCCGAACGGTTGCACGAACGCGTGCGCAAGGAGTTCTGGGGGTACGTTCCGGAAGAAACACTGGACAATGACGCCCTGATTGCCGAGAAATATCAGGGTATCCGCCCCGCCCCCGGCTATCCGGCGTGTCCGGATCATACCGAGAAGGCCACCCTGTTCCGGCTGCTGGATGCCTCGGCCCATACCGGTATCACCCTGACCGACAGTTTCGCCATGTGGCCGGCGGCAGCGGTATCGGGCTGGTATTTCGCCCACCCTCAGTCGAAATATTTCTCCACCGGCAAGATCGGCCGCGATCAGGTCGAGGTATTGGCGCGACACAAGGCGATGCCGCTGGCGGAGCTCGAACGGTGGCTGTCCCCCGTGCTCTCCTACGATCCGGATGTATCCGAAGCAGGTGACGATGAACGGGACCCAAGCTCGGCACTGGCATCGTGATCGCATGGCTGTAATAACGATAAAGCAATAAATTATGAGTATTTATTCTTTTGTAGAATAAAGCGCCCGGGGTAAGGTGCACTCATTGGCAATCCATGACTAGCAGGATCAGGCCCGATGTATCGCTACGATTCTTATGACCAGACGCTCGTCGACGAGCGCGTTGCGCAGTTCCGTGACCAGATGGACCGCTATCTCGCCGGCAAGCTCGGTGAGGAGGAGTTTCGCCCGGTCCGGCTGCAGAATGGTCTCTACATTCAGCGCCATGCGCCGATGCTGCGTATCGCCATCCCCTACGGCATGTTGAGCAGCCATCAGCTACGCGCACTGGCGACCATCACTCGTCGCTACGATCGCGGTTATGGCCACTTCACCACCCGTCAGAACCTGCAGCTCAACTGGCCGGCGCAGGAAGACGTGCCCGATATCCTGGCGGATCTCGCCAAGGTGCAGATGCACGCGATCCAGACCAGCGGCAACTGCATCCGCAATACCACCAGCGACCAGTTCGCGGGTATTGCCAAGGATGAAGTGGTCGATCCACGCCCCTGGTGCGAGCTGATTCGTCAATGGTCCACGCTGCACCCTGAATTTGCCTATCTGCCGCGCAAGTTCAAGATTGCAGTCACCGGCGCCACCCATGACCGCGCTGCGATCCACGTTCACGACATCGGCCTTCGGCTGTTTTTGAACGATGACGGCGAGCTTCGCTTCCGCGTCCTCGCCGGCGGCGGCATGGGCCGCACGCCGATGATCGGCGAGGTGGTACGCGCCGATCTGCCCTGGCAGCATCTGTTGACCTATCTGGAAGCCATCGTTCGCGTCTACAACCAGTTCGGTCGTCGCGACAACAAGTTCAAGGCGCGGATCAAGATTCTGGTCAAGGCGCTGGGTGTCGAGGAGTTCGCCCGTCGCGTCGAAGCCGAATGGGCCCATCTCAAGGATGGTCCGCAGACGTTGAACGAAGGCGCGGTGGACGAGGCCAAGACCCACTTCCCCGAGCCCGAGCGCCGCCCGGTAGCGGAGTCGGCGATCGCTGCGTTTGATCAGCTGCGACAGAACAACCGAGCCTTCGCGCGATTCGTGACCAACAACGTCATGGATCACAAGGTGCCGGGTTACAAGGCAGTCACCCTGTCGTTGAAACGTCGCGAAGCGGCGCCGGGCGATATTACGGCAGACCAGATGGACGCCGTGGCCGATCTTGCCGAGACCTTCGGCTTCGGCGAACTCCGCGTTACGCATGAACAGAACCTCGTTCTGTCCGACGTCCCCGTCGACGACCTCGAAACGCTATGGCAGAAACTCGACGCGCTGGGCATGGCCAATCCCACCGTGGGCACGCTCAACGATATCATCTGCTGCCCCGGCGGTGATTTCTGCTCGCTGGCCAATGCTGTCTCGATCCCCATTGCCCAGGCGATTCAGGAGCGCTTCGAGGATCTCGATTTTCTCTACGACCTCGGCCCGATCGACCTGAACATCTCCGGCTGCATGAACGCCTGCGGTCATCACCATGTCGGTAACATCGGTATCCTCGGTGTCGACAAGAAAGGCGAGGAGTACTACCAGATCTCGCTCGGCGGCAATGCCGACGACGATGTCTCGCTAGGCAAGATCCTGGGCCCTTCCTTCTACCGCGAAGACGTTCCCGGCGTCATCGACAAGGTCCTGCAGGTTTACGTCGAGAAGCGTCTGGATGAAGAGCGTTTCCTCGATACCTACCGCCGTGTCGGCCATCAGGTTTTCAAGGAGCGTGTCTATGCAGCCTGAACAGGAACTTCAAGAGACTCAGGAAGCCGCCGTGGCCACGACGAGCGTATTGATCAAGCTGGGCCAGCAAGTGACCGATACCTGGGTGCTGTCGCGGGAAGAGGAGACCCTGCCGTCGACGCGTCCGGCCATCGTCCCGTTGGCGCTTTGGCAACAGCATGCGGATCAGGACGACCTGGCCCCGTGGCTGCCGAGCGACACCGAGCTGACACCGGAACTGGTCGCTGAGCTGGAACAGACGGCACTGGTGGCGATCGATTTCCCCGCCTTCACCGATGGCCGTGGTTATACGCTGGCAAGACTGCTGCGGGAGCGTTTCGGATACGCCGGCGAAGTGCGCGCCATCGGCGATGTGCTGATCGATCAGCTCTACTACATGAGCCGCTGTGGCTTCGACGCGATGGCACTGCGCGCGGACCAGGAGCTCGAGCCCGCCCTGAATGCACTGAAAGCGTTCAGCGTCAGCTATCAGCCAGCCGTGGACCTCGACGAGCCGCTGTTCGCTCGCCGCCTTCGGGAGCGGTGAGCCAATCGCGACGGCGCATGCTTGCAAACCATGACCCCGGCTTCGGCCGGGGTCATTGCATTGCACGGTTCCTCCGTCAATCGTCGGTCTTTTCAGCCACGGCGTTTCTGCTGGCGCTCGCGATTGCGAGATCTTGCTCGTTCGGACTTGCGCAACATCACGAAGGTCGCCCCGATGCCGCCCTGTCGAGCCGGTGCCGAGCTGAACGCCTGAACCGGCTCGAGCTGCTGGAGCCAATGATTTAGATAGGAACGCACGATATTGGAGTGCCCATCGTCCTCGCGGGAGCGCCCGTGAACGATGAGGACGCTGCGTAGATCGTGCTCGTAGGCATCGCGCACGAAACCGAATACGGCGCGGCGACACTCGATCACCGGCATGCGCATGATGTGCAGACGTGCCTCGGCATCGTAACCGCCGTGGCGCAATCGCTCGAGCACGCCGAGCTGAATGCCGTCTCGGCGAAACTCGATCGGATCGTGCGCGCCAATCAGATCGACGAACTCATCCGAGAGGAAATCGCGTTCGTCACGGCTGGTTTGCTGGGCGCTCTCGCGGCGTGCCAACTGAGCATCGGAGGGTGACGTCTGATTCCGGGCCAGCGCGATCTTGTCCCGGCTCTTCGTAAGAGGTTGCACATCGTTACCCAAGGCTTCGCGGAATGCCTGGTAGTCGTCGGCGGCGTAACTCATGATGGCGTTCCTCCGGCAATAACGTCGTTAGCGCTTCGACTTCAAATGCTAGCATGGGGTTCAAGACCGTATTCAACGGCGTGTCGTCCATCCCGACAACATAACGCACCGAGCCCCGGTGCAGGCTGTTCTGACAGTCTCTCGACCTAATCCACGTAGATCAGGATTGTTCATGATACGACGTCTTTTCAAGTGGCTGGCCGTGTTGTCGATCGCGGGTATCGCCATCGCCGCCGGCGGCTTCTGGTACACCTTCATGAGTCCCTATGGTTACCACCCCGCGGAGCCGGCGATCATCGACGAGCGGATCCCGGAGCAGGACGTCTTCGTCTACGGCACGTTGCGCTACGACTGGCTGCGCTGGATCATCATGGGCACACCGGCCGAGACGCGCGAGGCAACGCTCAAGGGTTATCGACGTCAGGATCTCGATATCCAGCCACAAGCGGGCGCCGAGGTGCCGGGTGAAGTTCTCACCGTCACTCCCGATGCCCTGAAGGCTCTGGACCGCTATGAACGTCTCGGGGTCCGCTACACGCGCGAAAGCGTCAAGCTCGAGAACGGTGATACCGCCTGGGTCTACAAGCGCTTGCCGGAATGAGCTCGAGCAGGCGTACCCGGGGCGATAATTGAGGCCACGTCGTAACAACCGCTACAATGCGGGCCTGCCCTGCCGAAACCGCCGTACCGCCATAGAAGGTTCTGCCATACCGATGCCAACGCTCACGCTGTACCACAATCCTCGCTGTTCCAAGTCACGTGAGGCTTTGACCCTGCTGGAGTCTCGAGGCGTCGAGGTCATCGAACATCGCTATCTCACCGATCCGCTGACGCGTGAGCAACTGGAAGGCCTGGCCGGCCGTCTCGGCGACGATGCCGATCAAATGTTGCGGCGCGAAGAAACCGAGTGGCAAGCCCGAGGGATCGCCGAGCCGACGCGTGCGCAACTCATCGATGCCATCGTCGAGCATCCGCGGCTGATGCAGCGACCGATTGCCGACGACGGCGACTATGCCGTTATCGGCCGTCCGCCGCAGGCCGTTCTTCAACTGATCTAAAGCGCCTTCGAGGAAACTCCATGATCGATCACACGACCTCCAGCGGGCACGCCGCGCCCTACGTTCTTGTCCTCTACTACTCGCGGCAAGGGGCGACAAAGACACTGGCTGAGCAGCTGGCCAACGGCATCGAGAGCGTTTCCGGCGTTGAAGCGAGGCTGCGTACCGTGCCGGCGGTTTCCCCGGTCTGCGAGGCGACCGCGCCGGAAGTCCCCGCGGAAGGCGCTATTTACGTCGACGAGGACGATCTACGACACTGTTCAGGCCTGGCATTGGGCAGTCCGACCCGATTCGGCAACATGGCCGCCCCGCTCAAGTACTTTCTCGATACTACCAGTGGGCTGTGGATGAACGGCGCGCTCGTCGATCGACCCGCAACCGCGTTCACGTCGACGGCCAGTCTCCATGGCGGCCAGGAAAGCACCCTGCTGACCATGCTGATTCCGCTGCTGCATCACGGCATGGTCTATGCTGGCGTACCCTACAGCGAGACGACGCTGTTGAGCACCCGGAGCGGTGGTACGCCTTACGGCACCAGCCATCTGGCCGGGCCCAATGCGGACCGAGAGGTCGATGCCGATGAGCGCAGGCTGGCGGTTGCACAGGGTCGCCGCCTGGCCGAACTCTCGCTGGCACTGAAGTCGATGCGGGATGCGCGCTCATGAGCGAGGCATCTCCTCGACAGCAGGACACTGCGGCACTCGACGTCGCCCGCCGTTCGGTCTGGATCGCCTACGCGACACTGCTGGCGCTGCTGGTGATCAGCGGTATCTGGCATTACCTGCAGCAGCATGCCCAGGCCGCCGCGCTACTGGTGAGGATCCTGCCGCTGGTGCTGTTCTTGCCGACGTTGCTGATGCAACGCCGTCGCGGCCATGTCTGGCTGACGGCGCTGGGCGTGCTCTATGTCATTCAGGGCATCCTGATCATCGCCAAGGGCGGCGGATCAGTGCTGGTGATCGCCGAAATACTGGCGGCTAGTGCATTGGCAATCATGGCCTATCGTTACGTTCGCTTGCGCGGCCGGCTCGATCGCGCCGGCGCATGAGGCTTTCTTCCATCCTGATCCTGGCCATGCTGACCCTCAGCGTGGCCTGCAACCTGGTCGGCTGGCCAATCTGGCCGGCGGCGATACTGGCCTGGCTGGCAACGTTACGACTTTTCCGAACGCTGCCACGAACCGCGCGGCGGCAGGCCGGAACGCTATTTGCCGCCGGCCTGCTGCTATGGGGAGTCGCGCTGATTCGCGGAACCCCCTATCCCCTGCTGAACGCGCTGACCATCAACCAGTCGCTGCTGATGATGTTCGCCGGGGTCAGCTTTCTGACCATGGCCACACCCAGAGTCAGCAGCGACCACCAGCAGCCGGGGAGCATGGTCGGTACCATGCTGGGGGCGCATCTGTTCGGCGCGGCCATCAATCTTTCCGTGGTCTTTCTGTTCGGCGAACGCATGCAGCGTGACGGAAAACTGACGCGGTCGCAGGCGCTCATCGTCGGGCGTGGATTCACCGCCGCCGCGGCCTGGTCGCCGTTTTTCGTTGCGATGGGCGTGGCCCTGACCTACGCACCGGGGCTCGACTACTTGAGCCTGTTGCCCTGGGGACTTCTGGCGGCCGCGCTGCTTCTGATCCTCAACTGGATCGATGTCTGGCGATTGAAGGCCCCGTTCATCGGCTATCCCATCGAGAAAAGCGCACTACTAATGCCCTGCGCGCTGGCAGTCGTGGTGGTCACGCTGCATCTGCTCTCGCCGAGTCTTTCCATTCCACTGATCATCGCCATCGTTGCCCCGCTGTTCTCGTTCCTCCTGATGCCGCGCGACAATCGGCGCGAGCGAATGCACCACCAGTTCACCCACGGATTGCAGCGCCTGGCGCCTCAATTCGCGCTGTTTTTGGGCGCTGGCGTCATCTCTACCGGACTGGCGGCGCTGCTGGCCAGTCTCCCCGACGGACTCGATTTGCCGATCGATCATTTCGGCCACTGGCATGCCTGGTTCGCGCTCGGCCTGATCGTGGTTATCTCCTTTACCGGTATCCATCCGCTGATCGGCATTGCCACGCTGGCGCCGCTGATCGCCCCGCTGCATCCTGACCCTACCCTGCTCGGCATGCTGTTCCTGATGTGCTGGGCGCTGGGAACCGGCAGCAGTCCGCTGTCCGGCAGCAATCTGGCCATCTGCGTGCGCTATCAGATTGCCGTTCGAGACATGCTGCGCTGGAATCTGCCCTACGCCGTTCTCGGCTGGGGCTGTTGCGGCGTCGTACTGGCGCTTCACGCCGCGCTAGGCTTTGTCTGAAAAGTCGACGAGCGAGGGTAAGACCGGGGCGCGTAGCCAAGGCAAAAATCGGCGCAGACGGACCGGGCTGGCGTACCAGTTTACGGGGTGTCAATGAGCATCTTGATCGGACTGGCGCACCAGCCGTTTTTTAACGCCGCATGGGCAAGCACGGTATTTTTCAGACATAGCCTAGCCTAATGGTTGAGACACAAAGGCACCCTCAATCAGAGGCTCGGGTTACACTGGCCTTCATTCACAGCGTCCGCACGGAGAACCACTGATGAGCGACCTCGCCGGTATGCGACGAGACTACGAGGGCGAAGCTCTGGCGCCGGAACATACGCCCGATACGCCACTTTCCCTGTTCGAAGCGTGGCTGGAACAGGCCACCGAGAGCGAAGGGCTGGATGCCAACGCCATGACCCTGGCAACGGTCGATAGCGAAGGACACCCTCACGCACGCATCGTGCTGTTGAAGGGATTCGACTCGCAGGGCTTTCGCTTCTACACCAACTATCAGAGTCAGAAAGGCAATGAGCTGGCCCACGTCCCCAGTGCGGCTCTGGTGTTCTGGTGGCCGGCGCTCCAGCGCCAGGTTCGCGTCGAAGGAAACGTCGAGAGGGTCGACGCCCAGCAGTCGGACGATTACTTCGCCGGCCGCCCGCGCAAGAGCCAGCTAGCCGCCTGGGTTTCGCAGCAAAGCGTCGAAATACCCAACCGTGACTGGATGAGAGAACGCCTGTCGCGTTTCGAACAGGTCTACAAGGATCAGGACGTGGAGAGACCGCCACATTGGGGCGGCTATCTTCTGGTGCCCCACACGATCGAATTCTGGCAGGGACAGCGTAGCCGGCTGCACGATCGCGTGCGCTACACGCGCCGAGACAGCCAGGCAACGGAGTGGCATCGCACCCGCCTGGCGCCCTGACTCAGGACGAGTGCCGCCTAACGGCTAACTTGCGTGATCGCTGAACGCAGAGACGCCCGGCCATGAGACCGGGCGTTCTTTTCACGACACATGAAATGTGGTCGACGGTCGATATCCGCTTCGTTACTCGGCGGTACCGTCGGTCCATTCGGCGACGACGTCGGGATGCTCGTCGACCCATTTCTTGGCATTTTCGTAGGGATCCGAACCCTCTTCCTGGTTCATGAGCATGACTTCGCCCATCTGATCCGGCGTCCAGTGGAAGTTATCCAGGATCGCGTAGGCCTGCGGCATCTTGTCTTCGAGCCCTTTGTGCACGACGGTGCTGATATGCTCGGAGTCTCCATAGGCTTTCTTCGGGTCGTCGAGATACTTGAGATCCCAACGGGCGAACATCCAGTGCGGCGTCCAGCCGGTCACCACGATGTCTTCCTTGTTCTTGACCGCGTTGGCCAGCGCGGAAGTCATTGCGGCGCCACTGCTCGACTGCAGTTGCAGATTGTCGATACCGTAGGCGTCGATGGCGTCTTCGGTCTGCGCCATCAGCCCGGCACCCGGATCGATACCCACGATCTTGCCATCGAATTCATCGGCATGGTCATTTAACTGATCGATCGAGTCGATATCGGTATAAGCCGGTACCACCAGCCCGAGCTTGGTCCCTTCCAGGTTGGGGCCGAGGTCTTCGACATCGTCCTGCACCTGCTTGAGATAATCGCCGTGTGTCGTCGGCAGCCACGCAGCGACCATGGCGTCGGCATCGCCGGTACCCACGGCCTGCCACATGACGGCAGCACCCAGCGAATTCATTTCGACGTCATAACCCTGCTCTTCGAGCACGGCGCGAATCACGTTGGTGGAAGCGACTTCAGAAGCCCATTCGACGTAGGCGAGCTTGATGGTTCCCTTGTCATCCTGCGCCTGCGCGACACCGGCGCTCATGCTGACGCCGGCTGCCATCATCAAGGCACCGTAGCGAACGGCTTGTGACATTGCATTACGTGTCATCGACTTTCCCCTTCTTGTGGTTTGCGTACCGCCAGTCATGCTGCCGGCGAACCGCCGACAGCATTGGACTCTGTCTTGTTTCTCTTTCGTTTCTCATTCTCTTCCGATGCTGTCTCGGTCTACTGCTTTTTCTTGCCGCCGCTGAGAGACTGCGTCAGGCGATCCAGCAGCATCGCCATGATGACGACCGCGATACCGGCCTCGAAGCCCTCGCCGGGACGCAAACGCTGGATGGCGCGCCACACTTCGCTACCCAGACCGTTGGCGCCGATCATCGCCGCGATCACCACCATCGACAGTGCCAGCATGATGGTCTGGTTGATACCGCCCATCAGCGTCGGCAGGGACAGCGGCAGCTGGACCTTGATCAGCTTCTGGCTGCGCGTGGAACCGTATGCGTCCGCGGCCTCGATCAAATCTTTCGGCACCTGCCGAATCCCCAGCGTGGTGAAACGGATGGCCGGGGGCATCGAGAAGATCACCGTGGCGAAAATGCCGGACACCGAACCGATGCCGAAAAAAGGAATCGCCGGGATCAGGTAGACGAATGCCGGCATCGTCTGCATGAAATCGAGTATCGGCATGATCACCCGGTAGAAGCGATCGGATATCGCGGCCAGGATGCCCAGCGGCAGCGCGATCACGATGGCGATCAGTGTTGCGATGACCACCAGCGTCAGCGTCTGGATCATCGGATTCCAGAGCCCGAGGTTCCAGATCAGAGCCAGACCGAGCAAGGCGCCAATGGCCAGGCGACGGCCGCCGACTCTCCAGCACAGCAGCGTCACGAGCGCGATCAGCGCCCACTCCGGGACCCACATCAACCCGTCGTTGAGCAAGTTGATACCGGTCTGCGTACCGCGGGAAATGGCTCGAGTGACACCGGAAAACTCGGTGGTCAGAAAATCCAGTCCGCTTTCGATCCAGTCGCCCAGCGGAATTCTTGGAATATCGAAGTCCATCAGTGTTCTCCCGTCTGCGCGAGTTGTTCGAGTACGGCACCCTTGACGACCACGCCGAGCAGCCGCTGTTCGTCATCGATGACCGCAACGGGGAAACTCTTGCCTTGGAACATGGGATACAGCGTTGCCAGCGATTCGTCCGGACCGATATGCGGGAAATCCGTCGACACGATCTCCTGAATCGAATCCTTGCCGGCCTTGGCCGCTTCGTCGACGCTATCGGCCTCGACGATCCCCAGCAGCTTGCGCTCGCGATCGACGACGTAGATCGAATCCAGCGAATTCTCGCTCATCTTGCGCAGTACGGTGCGCGGGCCGTCGTCGTGACGGGCCGTGGCGCGAACCGGGCGCATCACGCGTCGCGCCGTGACCACTCGCGAGCGGTCGACGCCTTCGGTGAAGCGCGCCACGTAGTCATCGGCAGGCCGGGTCAGCACCTCTTCCGGCGTGCCGATCTGCACGATCTCGCCATCCCGCAGCAGAATGATGCGGTCGCCGATATTGAGCGCTTCGTCGAGATCATGGGTGATGAAGATCGTGGTCTTCTTCATTCTGTGCTGCAGCTCGATCAGCTCCTGCTGCATGTCCCGACGAATCAGCGGATCGAGCGCCGAGAAGGCTTCGTCCATCAGCAGCACGCTGGAATCGTTGGCCAGGGCGCGCGCCAGGCCAACACGCTGCTGCATGCCGCCGGAGAGCTGGCTGGGATAGGCATGCTCCCACCCCTCGAGGCCCACCTGCTTGAGCGAATTCTTGGCTTTTTCGGCACGCTCGCCCTTGGCGATGCCGCGGATCTCGAGCCCGTACTCGGCGTTCATCTGCACCGTGCGATGCGGGAACAGCGCGAAGTTCTGAAACACCATCGAGAAATGGCGCCGACGACAATGCAGCAGCGCCTTGTCGTTGAGCTGGGGGATGTTCTCCCCGCCGATGATGATATCGCCTTCGGTCGGTTCGATCAGTCGGTTCAGGCACCGAATCAACGTCGACTTGCCGGAGCCGGAGAGCCCCATGATGACGAGAAGCTCGCCTTCCCGGACGTCGAAGTTGATATTGGAAAGCCCGAGCGTCTGCCCGGTCTTCTCGAGGATCTGGGCGCGGTTGAGCCCCTCGTCACGTAGCTTGAGCGCTTTCTTGGGATCGTCGCCGAACACCTTGCTCAAGTTCCGCACTTGAATCTTGGTTTGCTGTGTATCGGTCATGTCAGGCCTAGGTTGGCAAAGCAGAAGAAGTTCTTAACGCCGCCGTTAAGACGCGTGTCGAACGGTATCTGTTAGTGTTGTTAGGTTTCGTATCATACGGTTTTATCAATAACCCTTCAAACGACAATATCCTATAATTGAATGAGCGTTCAATTGCCGCTGGTCATCGCGCTTATCCGCCGCTTGCGCCCTTCTCATCTCAATCCAGTGCCGCCTCCAGGCGGTGTCGCTGCCAATCGCTCTGCGGTTCATTCAATCGCAACGTGGCTTCCAGTACCCCCTCCTCGACATTGACGCGCAGCGCGAACCCGAGACCGGCCAACAGCCGCCGCATCGGCAGGTTGTCGCTCAGGATCGTGCCTACCATGGTCAGCGTTCCTACCTGCCGGCTGTAGTCGATCATTTTTCGCATCAAAAGCCGCCCCAGACCGATACCGTGAAAGTCATCGCGGATGATGATCGAGAACTCGGTACGAATATTGTCCGGATCGTTCCAGACCCGGACCACGCCCAGCATCTCCTCGTCGGCCGTCTGGTCCCTGGCGATGGCCTGTTCTCGATGACGAACGGCGATGAACGCCATCTGGCGGTCGTAGTTGATCTGACTCAACTGGGCCAGATCCCGGGTCGACAGCACGGCCTTGTGATGAAAATAGCGATAGCGGATGCTCTGCTCGGATAGAAACGTATGGAAATGAGTGATCAACGGCGCGTCTTCACCGCGGATCGGGCGGATCTCGACGTCCATTCCTGCCAGCACCAGCGTCTCGCGCAACTGCTCCGGGTACGGCATGATCGCCTGCGTCGACGACGCCCCCAGATCCAGCGCGAAATCGACCGCCATCAAGCCTTCACGATTGAGCAGTAGCGGGTTGATCTCGAGCCCCTTGAGCCGCGGCAGATCCGAAGCCATCTGAGACAGCTTGACCAGCAGGCGAGCCACCCAGGCGACCGCCTGGGGCGGATCTTCACTGTGCTCACGAATCAGTCGGCCAGCGCGCGTGCGATCGATCAACTCCTGCGCTAGACGCAGGTTGAGCGGCGGCAGCGCCGTCTGGCGATCCGCCATCACGTCGATCTTGTATCCGCCGGTTCCGAACACGATGACCGGGCCGAACTCCGCATCCCGGGTGATACCGGCGCACAGCTGCAGCGACCCTTTGCCACGCTGCATCGTCTGCAGGCAGTAACTGTAGATCGGGCTCTCTGGCAGCGTGTCGCTGATCCGCGTTTCCAGACGCACGACGGCATCCACGACGCTGCCGGGCTGCTCCAGATCCTGGATCAAACAGGCCGCCTGCCGACGCGACTCGCCGTCATAACGGAACGGTTCGCAGTTATCCCGATGCACGATCTTGATCGCCCACGGGCCTTGCAATCTTTCGGTCGCGCGCTCCGCCTGTTCCAGGTCGAACACGTATTCGCTGGGGGCGCATTCGATGCCATAGGCGTCCAGCACGTTGCCGGTTTCCTGGTGGGTCAGCCGATCCCGTTGACGCGCCAGCGCATCATCGATGAGCGCATGACAGCGCTGACGCCGCTCGGCGCTCGCATCGAGGGGCAGCGATGGCGGCGTCTCCTGAAGCAGATGCTGCACTTGGCGATAACGCACCAGGTGCAGAAACGCCCTCACCGCCTTTTCCGGAGAGACGTAGCTGGGAATACCGGCGCGGTTGCAGGCGGCACGCGCGTCCAACGCCTCCTTCAATCCCATCCAGCTCACCAGCAGGCGGTGCCGAAACCGTTGGCGCGCCTCGATCAGGGCGTTGGCCGTTGCCAACGACGGTGCCAGCCGCGTCGGCGCGTGCAGTACCAGAACTGCATCGACGTTGGGATCACGGGTCACGATCGCCAGCGCATCCAGATAGTCCTCCGGTGTGGCGCTGCCACCCAGATCGACCGGATTGCGCCCCGGCCGGCTGATATCCAGCTTCTGTTCTATCAGGGCTTCGGCGGATGCCTTACCGAGCTCGGCCAACAGACCGCCACCGTCGATCAACTTGTCGATGGCCAGCAGCGCCGGCCCCACGCCATTGGAGACGATCGCCAGACGATCGCCTTTCGGCGGCTTGAACCGCGAAAGTGTTTCCAGGGCGTCGAACAGCTCGTCGGAATCACTGACCCGCACCACTCCGGCGCGGGCCAACGCGGCGTCGACGATGGCGTCCCGTCGATCGATACCGGCAGTCGGCGGCACGGGGCTCAATGTCGCCTCCGCGGTACGCCCGCTCTTGATGGCGAGCACCAGGCGATTGCGCGACGACTCTCGCAGTGCCGTCATGAAATGGCGCGCATTCTGAAACGACTCCAGATGTAGCAACAGCGCGCGACAGCGAGCGGATTGGTTCAGGTAGTCGATCACATCCGGCAATTGAACGTCGAGGCTGTCTCCAAGCGTCACGAGATGGGAAAAACCAATCTCGCGACCCGCGGCCCAGTCGATCATCGCATTGCCCAGCATGCCTGACTGGCCCAGATAGGCGACGCTCCCGTCGCGGATCGGCTGACTGGCGTAGGTGGCGTTGAGCTTGACGAAGGGAACGGCGACGCCCAGACACTCCGGCCCCAGTACCCGCATGCCAGAGTGCAACGCCGCCCGCTGCAGCCGCGCGCGCAGCGACCTGCCCGAGGTCGAGTCAGCGCTCAGCGAGGCCCCGCCGGAAACGATCAAGGCGGCCCTGACCTCCCTGGCGCCAAGCCGCTCCAGCACCTCGGGTACGCCGCTCAAGGGCGAGCAGACGACGGCCAGATCCGGCGTTTCGGGAAGATCGGCAATACGTCGAAAGCACGCCACGCCATGCACCTCCTTGTAGCCCCGCGGGTTGACCGCCCATATCGGACCGGGGAACCCGGCTTGAAGCAGGTTCTGAAGGACGACTCCCCCGGTCGATTCGGGTTTGGGGGAGGCTCCGATCACTACCAGTGACCGCGGAGCGAAAAATCGGCGCAGGAATTGCGTGGCCACGCTGGACCTCACGAGGTCGGCTATGAGGGTTTCAACCCTACACGGTCAGGCCGACAAGGTTTAGCCAATAGACTAAAGTCGATGCCTGATGGTGTGACGCGGCGCTTCACTCTCGCTCAGAATGAAGCGACTTCGAACCGGCCGGCGAGACTCATGATCACTTCGTATCTCACGCACCCTGACATCGCGTTGCATGACATGGGATCTCACCATCCGGAATCTCCCATGCGCCTCCAGGCCATTCGCGCCAGGCTCATGCTGAGCGGGCTGCTACAGCAGACGATGCAATCGGAGCCGGGCCCGGCGACGAGACTCCAGCTCGAACGGGTGCATGCCCCAGACTACCTCAGCGCGCTGGACGCGCAGCAACCGCAAAGCGGCCTTCAGCAGCTCGATAGCGACACGCGAATGGGGCCCCACTCGCTGGAAGCCGCAGCGCTCGGTGCCGGCGCTGCCGTTCGTGGCGTCGACCTGGTCTGCGGCAACCGGGCCGACAACGTGTTCTGTGCCGTGCGCCCGCCCGGCCATCACGCCGAGCGGGCGTTGGCCATGGGTTTCTGCTTCTACAACAACATCGCCGTGGCCGCCGCCCACGCGCGCGCCGTTCATGGCATCGAGCGAATCGCCATCCTCGATTTCGATGTCCATCAGGGCAACGGCACCCTGGACATCTTTCACGATGATCCGGCGATACTGGTCTGCAGCAGCTATCAGGAGGCGTTCTATCCCTGGCGCTATCTGGCAGGAGATTGGCCCAACATCGTCAATACGCCGCTGGCCGCCGGCACCGGAAGCCTCGGCTTCAGAAACGCGGTCGAGCGTGAATGGCTGCCGGCGCTGGAGCGGCACCGGCCGCAACTGATATTGCTTTCCAGCGGCTTCGATGCCCATCGCGACGATCCGCTGGGGCAGTTGGCGCTGGACCACGAAGACTTCCACTGGATCACCACGTTCGCGATGGATATCGCGCGCCGCCATGCCGGCGGCAAGCTGGTGTCGGTACTGGAAGGTGGATACCACTTGAAAACCTTGCCATTGAGCGTCGAGGCTCATCTGACCGCGCTGCTGGGGCATCCCTACTCGCCTTGAAGTGTCGACGGGGTCGGTTTCAGCGCGCAGTCCGCGCGTCTCGCTGTGATATTCTTGCGCCTTCACGCGACACATCGTTTTTCCACGCTCCGACAGAGAGTTTCATGGCCGCCAGTAACGATCAGGATGCCGCGCTGCGCATCGCCGCCGGACGCAAAGCCTTCGTCGAACCCCTTCGCCTGGGCCAGCGGCTCAAGGAGATACGGCTTTCGAACCAGTGGACGCTGGGCGACGTCAGCACCCGGACCGGACTGGCGCGTTCGACGCTGTCAAAAATCGAAAACAATCAGATTTCGCCGACGTTCACCGCCGTCCAGAAACTGATTACCGGGCTGGGCATAGACCTGCCCCAATTGCTCAAGCCCACCAAGCCCAAACGTCAGTCCAGCGGCCGGCGCGATCTCACCCCGCGCGGCAACGGCAAGCAGCACCCGACTCCGACCTACGAACATGAGCTCCTGTCGTGTCAGTTGGCGCAGAAGCGGATGATTCCGTTCAAGACGATCGTTCGCGCTCGCCACTTCGAGGAGTTCCATGAGTGGGTTCGCCACGACGGAGAAGAGTTTCTGATGATTCTCGAGGGTGAAATCCTGATGTACTCGGAGTTCTACGAACCGCTGGCGATGGTTGCCGGCGACTCGCTCTATTTCGACAGCGACATGG
The DNA here is from genome assembly GCF_003206035.1 of Salinicola sp. CPA57. Classification (NCBI taxonomy): domain Bacteria; kingdom Pseudomonadati; phylum Pseudomonadota; class Gammaproteobacteria; order Oceanospirillales; family Halomonadaceae; genus Salinicola; species Salinicola sp. CPA57. Next base: position 369,862 of record NZ_PZJR01000003.1, on the reverse strand, counting down.
GGCATGCCCTGGTTTCCACGAGCGAGAGCGATGCCGTGGTGCTATCGGTCTGCACGCCCGGCGACGCCGGCTGACAGCTCGACTACTGTTATTCCTTCTGATGCCAATCATCCGCAACGACGGGAGTCCTTCATGAATCATCTCGATCCAGAGACCCGCACCGAGCTCGAAGCGGCCGCGTTCCGGCGCCTGCTTCGCCATCTCGACGACAACAAGGACGTCCAGAACATCGACCTGATGATTCTGGCGGACTTCTGTCGCAACTGCCTGTCCAAGTGGCTGGTCAGCGCGGCCGAGACCCGCGGCACCGAGCTGGATTATGAAACGGCTCGCGAGTACGTCTACGGAATGCCCTACGCCGAGTGGAAAACCCACTATCAGGCGCCGGCGAGCAATGAACAGCTCGCCGCGCTGGAAGCGCGCCAGGCACGCAAGCGTGAAGCCAACGACTCCGAGGGGGCGTCATGAACGAAACGGCCATGATCCCGCTGTCGATCGCCGTGCTGACGATCTCGGACACCCGGGACGAGAGCAGCGACCGCTCAGGGCAGGCACTCATCGACGGCCTCGAGTCGGCCGGGCATCGCCTCGCCGAGAAGCGTATCGTGCCGGACGATATCTATCGGATTCGCGCCGTCGTCGCAGGGTGGATCGCCGATGCCGACGTACAGGTCGTGCTGACGACCGGCGGTACCGGCTTCACCGGGCGCGACGCTACGCCGGAAGCGATCGGACCGCTGCTCGACAAGCGCATCGAGGGCTTCGGCGAACTCTTTCGCCAGCTCTCGTTCGAGGAGATCGGCAGTTCTACCGTCCAGAGCCGCTGCCTCGGTGGGCTGGCCAACGCCACCGTCGTCTTCTGTCTGCCGGGTTCGACCGGCGCCTGCCGTACAGGCTGGAAGCGCATACTCGAGGAGCAGCTGGACAGCCGCCATCGGCCGTGCAACTTCGCCAATCTGGTGATTCCCGAGCGAGGCACGCACATTCATGGTTGAGCCATCTCCTGCGGGCCAGTCCAGCGCCGCACGACCAACGAGTGAACTTCAGAGCGTCGAGCGTGCTCTGGAAGCGCTCCTCCACGGCGTCGACCGTCTCGACAGCGAGCGCATTGCCTGTCTCGACGCCGACGACCGAATCCTCGCGACCGACGTGCTGGCTGCCATCGACGTGCCGCCGGCCGACAACAGCGCCATGGATGGGTACGCCCTTGCCAGCGCAGATAGCGGCAAGCGCCTGCCGATTTCCCAGCGCATCCCCGCCGGTCAGCCCCCGCAGCCGCTTGCCCCCGGCACGTGCGCCCGAATTTTCACCGGCAGCGAAATACCGCCCGGCGCGGATTGCGTGGCGATTCAGGAGAACGTCGAGCTGGATGGTGACAGTGCCATCGTTCCGACCATGCAAGTCGGCCGGAACGTGCGTCGTCGGGGGCTGGACGTCACCACGGGGCAACCACTGCTCGCCGTTGGCACGCGCCTTGGCGCCGCGGCGCTGGGCTTGCTGGCCGGGCAGGGTTTTTCGACGGTCGAGGTGGTCAAAAGGCCCAGAGTGGCGCTGCTGCTCACCGGCGATGAGATCGTCGAACCCGGTCAGCCCCTGTCCCGAGGACAGATCTACAACAGCAACGGCCCGATGCTGGCGACGCTGATTCGACGCTTCGGCGGAGATCTGGTCAGTCAGATCAAGGTGGCCGATGATTTCGACACCACGCGGGAGCGCCTGCGGGAAGCCGCGGCCCGGGCCGATGTCATCGTCACCACGGGCGGTGTCAGTGTCGGCGAGGAAGATCACGTCAAACCGGCGCTCGAGCAGCTTGGCGAACTCTCGCTGTGGCGCCTGGCGATGCAGCCGGGGAAACCGCTGGCACTGGGAACGATCGACAAGGCTCGACTGGTGGGCCTGCCCGGCAATCCGGTGTCGAGTTACGTCGGCGCCTGGCTCTATCTGCGCCCGCTGTTGGGGCGACTGCAGGGTTGCCGCGACAGGGAGTCGCTCCCGGTGGTCAAAGCCGAGGCACAATTCGAGACTCGCACTCAGGGGCGGCGCCACTACATGCGCGCCCATCTCGAGTTTCAGGGAGAGCGCGTCGTGGCAAGCATCTACCCCGAGCAGAGTTCGGCGGTGTTGACCTCCTGCGCCGCGACCAATGCGTTTGCCGTGATCCCGGCCGGAAGCCATGTTCGCCCCGGCGATCGCGTCGATTGTCTGTGGCTGCAGGGTCAATGAGCCCGGTACCGGGCTGGCGTTCTCGGCTCTGCCGGAATGTGCAGCATCGATTCATTCGCTGAAGCGATGCTGCATATCGGGCCATAGCGAAAAGAAGGCGGCTTCGAGATTATCGTATTCGTCGCGCAACCAGGGCGTCAGTGCGGCGAGTTGGTTGGGCCCGCGCAGGCGCTGACCGATGCCGGCGATGGCACGACAGGTAAAGTCGAAGTCCGCATACCGCTGTAGCCAGTCGCCGTCGATCATTGCCGGCACCATTCCTGCCAGGCGCTCCGGTGCCTGCCGCTCGCCCAACACCTGATAGCAACGCTCGACCAGCGCTACATCGGGGCTGCGGCTTGCCAGAAAATGATCCCAGACCAGATCCAGCGCGATTCCCGTGAAACGACGCTGCGCGCTCGGCGCCATCTGCAGCAGGCGCAATACTTCGGCATGGCGATCGATCGCGGCATCGACCTGACGATGATGGCGAATGCCCGAGGCGATCGCCGTCGGCCAGGATTCGAGACGCGATCCTTTGACACCATCGGCGATCAGGTTGCCATAGAGGAAGTCGTCACTACCGTGACGCGAGAGCCAGGCATGGGCAAGAAAGTTCATGATGGAACTCTCGGTTGATCGAGCACTAGAGGCAGTTGGTCGGCTTGGGCAAGCCGGCCAGGCGTGCACCGACCTTGGCCGGGCTCTCGGGGAAAAGCTGCATCAGGTAGATCGAACTGCCCTTCTCTTCGCCCAGCGACTGCTTGACCGCCTTGACCAGCGGACGCATGGCTGGCGCCGCTTCGTAGCGCCGGTAGAAATCCCGCAGCACCTCGATCACCTCCCAATGGGCGGGAGTCAGCTCCCGATCGTCATCCGCCGCCAACGCCTCGGCGACACGCTCCGACCAGTCGTCGAGCGATACCAGATAGCCCTCCGGGTCCAGCCCGATAGGCCGTCCCTCGACCATCAATGTTCTTGCCGTTGTCGTAACCATCAGAACCAACTCACGCAGCGTTCGTGGGTTTCCGTCAGTGCCAGAAATCCGTTCATGTCGACGACGGCGATGTCTGGGCTGACCCGTTCGGCCAACCCTCTCGAAATCAGATCTTCCCGCAGTACGGATACCCGTCCGGCGAAGGGTTCGAGCACCGCGCTGGACGGTGGTAACGCCGCGTAGCAAGCGTCCTCGATCAACAGCAGATGATCGCCCGCACCGAAAGCTTCGCCCAGGTCCCGATAGACCGAGGGCGATTGCGGGGACCGGTTAAGCAGATGCAGCAGCATTGGCGTCGTCCCGAGGCTAGAAAATCAGGGTGTGGGGATGGCATCGAAGCAGTTTTGCCACCGCCTCGGCGTTCAGGGACGTCGTCGGCAACATCAGGTCTTCTCTCGCAAGTCCCCGTTCCGCGAGCGCGGCTTCGCTGACCCATAACGCTTCGATATCGTACATTTCCAGCATCGCTATCTGCGAATGGGTGCCTTTCTGCCCCAGGGCCCCCGCCTGCTGGTCCTTCAGCAGCGCGAAGATACCGTCGCCCTGAAACAGCAAGCCGACGCGCTGGCCGAACGCCGCTGCGACCAGCGCCACGTCGAGACCCTCGCGTAGCCATTGAGTGCCATGGGGGGGATGGCGCAGCACGACCAGCAGATCCTGAGGTTCGATGTCGAATGAGGGATGCGTCGTCATGGCGCAAACGTGATCAGTCGGTCGTTGGTGAGCATGGCGTCGACAAGTTGCCCAACGCCGGTCAGTTCGAATGGCGGCTCGACGCTGTGTGAAGCCGATCCGTGGCGATTGGCTTCGCCGGCATCCAGCAACCCGCGGCGCAAGCCCGCTGCCACGCAAACCAGAAGCTCGGCGCCGTGCTCATCATGAAGTCGCTTCCAGCCATCGGCCAGATGCACTTCGTCCTGCGGCGGAGCCATCAACGCCGAAGCGTTATGAACCCCGTCGTGATAGAAAAAGACCGTCTTCAACCGATGGCCGCCCGCCACGACGGTTTCCGCGAAACGCAGAGCCGACAGTGCCGCCTGATGGCTGTAGGGCGCAGCGTGTACCAACAACGCGTAATTGAGCATGACTCTGGCGACAGCTCCTTCCGATCGACCAAACCGAATTTGGAAAGGCCCATGGTACCAAACGACAAGGCCCCACCGTAGTGGGGCCTCGAGACAGCCGATACCGCTTTCTGCGCTTAGTCGCGAGACATGACGCCCAGGATCGACAGCAGGCTGATGAACAGATTGTAGATCGAGACGTAGAGCGTAACGGTCGCGAGGATATAGTTCGTCTCACCCGCACGATTCACGATCTCGCTGGTCTGGTACAGAATGGCCGCTGACGAGAACAGCACGAAACCGGCAGACACTGCCAGAGCCAGCCCCGGGATGTTGAAGACCATCGCCGCAACCATGGCCAGCACCAGCACGATGGCACCTGCCATCATGAAGTTACCCAGGAAGCTGAAGTCCTTGCGCGTGATCAGCGCAACGGCAGACAGCCCCAGGAACGTCGCCGCAGTCATGCCCAGCGCGGTCATCACCAGCTGCGCGCCATTGGGAATCGACAGGTAGAGGTCGATGATCGGCCCCAGCGTGAACCCCATGAAACCGGTGAAGGCAAAGATCGCTGCAATGCCTGCGCCGGAGTTGGCAGTCTTGTGAACCAGAAACATCAGGCCGTAGGCGCCGATGAAGAATACGAAGATATTGAGCTGCGTGACGCCCATCGCCACAGCGGCGCCGGCAGTCACGGCCGAGAAAAGCAGCGTCATGGCCAGCAACATATAGGTGTTACGCAACACCTTGTTGGTGCTGACCGCGCTTGATCGACGATCTGTGACGTCGTGCGAAGTCCGGAATTCCATTGTAGCCCCCTCAGTTCTATTGAAACTCACCCGTAGACCAGAATGCCCTTGCAAAGTTCCCCTGACAAGCGTTATACGACCGATCCAAAGCGAAATAACTTGTTGAAAGCTAAAGAACCTATTGACGTCCACAGACGAGCTGGTAGTATTCCACGCCGTAAGCCGGAGGGATGGCAGAGCGGTTGAATGCACCGGTCTTGAAAACCGGCGTAGGTTAATAGCCTACCCAGGGTTCGAATCCCTGTCCCTCCGCCACTTTTTCGAAAAAGGTCAGCTACTTAGCTGGCCTTTTTTCGTTTCGGATTGTCAGTTTCTTGCCCGCCGGTCTCGGCACAGTCTCAGATTATCGACTGATTGATGGCAACGAACTCAGGTCTGCACTGAAATCGGGGCCGCCATCTTTCAAAGCCATCCTTTTCCAAAGCCATCCTTTGATCACGATGCTAGAGAGCTCACGTCAGAAGTGCCATAGTGTGTGGTACATGTCTTGATACTGGATACCACATTGAATTACATGACAAAAATATTTACCGGCGGAGTTCTTGGCATCCTCGTCGCTTCAACCCACGCGGCCGCAGACGATTTCGAGTGCTCTTCGGACAGCCTGATGAAGCAGGTCAGCAAGCAAACGCAGCAGATCGATTCCTACATCTCCAGCAGCGACGACCCGCAGCAGACCCAGCAGGCACTGACGAGCATGGCGAGGGGGTTGCGTGAAAACGGTCAGGTCTCCGATCATGACGGGGAGATGAAGAAACTGGCCAGCGGTGCCGATTTCAAGCCGTCCCAGTCTTTCTGCAACGACATGCAGACCACGATATCCGCCATTCAGTCTTATATGGAGAGTCATCCCCACTAGGCTTTGTCTGAAAAGTCGACGAGCGAAGGCAAGACCGGGGCGCGTAGCTAAGGCAGAAATCGGCGAAGACGGACCGGGCTGGCGCACCAGCCGATTTTTAAGGCCGTATGGGCAAGCACAGTACTTTTCAGACATGGCCTAGGATTGTTCTGGTCGGTACCGGTCGCTGTCATCTGGGCAAGTGGGTCTGGCGAAACGCGCCGCCGTGCCCTCTTTCATTTTCGTCGTCGTGATTGTTTTCGTCTCTGTCATGATCGATACTGTATGAATAAACAGTTATCGCGGAGTGTTCGATGGTCATTCCTTTCCCTACGCCCGAAGCCCGACTCACACGCCGAGTGGAAAAGCTAATCGCGAAGGCGCAGGCCAATCATCGTCATCAGGTGACGATCAGCCGACGAGAGCTCGAACCCGTCAGTGTCTGGGAAAACCTCGTCGAGCAGTTCGATGACAGCGAGGGAGTCCGCGTGATTCATATCACCCGCCACGACATCCTGCTCAACTGGTGCTCGCCGACGTCGGGTCTCGCCTCGTGATCCAGACGAAGTAAGAGCGGCTATGTAAGGCTTTGGCGTCGACCGGATACGGTCGATGTTCGCTTTTTTTGATCGACGGTGAGGATGCAGGACTGAACGGTGCTACCCTGCAACGAGTCTCCAGTGATGTTGCCAATGCACCGCGCGTTAATCCTTTTCATCTCTTTTCTTCTATTGGCTGGCTGTGTGTCGGCGACACCGCGGCTGACTGCCACGAACTTTCTGCGGGATAGCAATACTTGCGAGCGGCAGTCGCACCAGATCGCCGGCGAGCCGGAGTATCAGCTGTGCATGGCACGTCTGGGCTGGCCCGATCCGCAGAAGCAGACCGCCATGCAGCAGGCGGATGATAGCCGCAACGATCGTAACGACGGGTTTCTCGACGATGCGATCAATGGTCTTCAATTCGGCTTGCAGTGGGATCTGGATCCGGACTGATCACTCATGGCATCGTCGCGCCTGCGCACCAGCCTGAAGACCCGCTGCACGACAGCGAAAGCCCAACTAACCTGAAGATCGATGTCTTTACTGGAGGATTCCATCATGGCAGAACCGTTCGTCGAGATCAGAAAGACTCATAAACCCGGCAACCCTGAACAGGTTTGCTATGAAGTTTATGATGGAGACACCGGGGGCAGCCTGGGGCATTTCGAAGACGCGACTCAGGCTCAGCAACGCGCCGACAGCATGAACAGCATGACCTCTCGCGAGACCGGCAAGCGCCTGGACAAGCCGACCGACGAGGCCGAGGTCGAATAGCGGCAATCCATTGCCAGCCATACAGCCCATCACTGGCTTCACTGACTATTTCAGTGGTAGAGACGCAGCCCCACTCGGGTCACGCGATTCCCTTCCATTTCGCTGACGACCCAGTGAAAACCGTGCCAGTCGACGTCATCCCCGACAACGGGATGGCCGCCGACGCGTAGTGCCACGAATTCTCCCAATGTCATTTCCTGCTCGCCAGGGCTCAGGGTCAGACCGTAGGCGTTGGCCACCTCTTGCATCAGGGCCTCGCCATCGAGAGTGAACGTGCCGAAGAAGGCACGCTCTCGCTTCAGTTTCGCCTCGCCGTTGAACAATCGATTGAGGGACGGCAAATCCCCTGTTCGCCCGATCAGGCAGATCACGTCGCGCAGGCGCAGGCGGGTGCTCCCCTTGGGGTGCAGCATCGCGTGCTGGCGAAAGATCGCCGAGATCAGCGTGCCCGATGGCAGTCGAAGCAGGCGAATCGGCACGTCGTCGAGAGATTCATTCTCGACCTTGTAGACGAACATCTCGTAATCGTTTTCCGGCAGCACGCCCAGCTGTCCCCGGCGATCGGGCGTCGTGGTTTCCGGCAGCACCACACGCATCCAGCGGGCGACTCTCGCCAGCGTCGACCCCTGTAGCAGAAGCGAGATCAGCACGACGAAAAATGCCACGTTGAAATAGAGAGAGGCGTTTTCGACGCCACTGATGACCGGGAAAATCGCCAGCACGATGGGGACCGCTCCGCGCAACCCTACCCACGAGATAAAGCAGATCTCCCGCCATCGGAAACTGAAGAAAGGTACCAGCGAGGCCATCACCGCGACCGGGCGCGCCACGACGATCAGGGCCACGGCCAGAATGGCACTCGGCACCGCATAATCGATCATCTCGGAGGGCGTGACCAGCAACCCCAGGACCAGGAACAACCCGATCTGACTCAACCAGGCCAGCCCGTCATGGACAGGCAGGATGTGGGTGAGATGACGTCCGGGTTGATTGCCGATCATCAGCCCAGTGAGGTAGATCGCCAGAAACCCGCTGCCACCGGCGGCGCTGGTCGCGCCGAAAATGCAGAATCCCAGCGCCAGCGCCAGCAGGGAATAGAGCCCGGGGGCCAGATCCAGATAGCGCAGCAGTTTCGCCGATACCCAGCCGCCACCCAAGCCGACTGCGAGCCCCAGCCCGAACTGCAGGACGAAGCGCATCAACGTTTCCCAGACGCCACCGACCGCCCCGGTGAGCAGGTCGGCAAGCGTGATGGTGAGAAAGATCGCCATCGGGTCGTTGGTGCCGGATTCGATTTCGAGCGTGGCCCCCACTCGCTCGTTGAGATTGACGCCCTGCCCCTTGAGCATCGAAAACACCGCTGCCGCGTCGGTCGATCCGACGATCGCCCCGACCAGCAGACCTTCGACCGGCGTCAGATCGAGCAGCCACATGGCCAGCAGGCCGACGATGCCGCTGGTTAGAAACACTCCGATGGTCGCCAGCGACAGCGCCGGTTTGAGGCCCACCCGAAAGGTTCGCAAACGCGTGCGCAGGCCACCATCGAGCAGTATCATCGCCAGCGCCAGATGGCCGATCAGGAACGCCTGGGAGTAGTCGTCGAACTGTAGTCCCAGCACGCCCTCCTCACCCGCGAGCATGCCCAGGCCCAGGAAGAGAACGAGCAGCGGTACGCCGATCCGGGACGACACCCGGCTGGCCAGAATACTGAGGGCTATCAGCGCCCCGCACACGAGAAACAGGCTATTGATCGAGTCCAAGTCTCAGCCATCGGTTATGAGTTGAGATGACCCAGTATGCCATGCAGACGTTGCCATGCGCGGCGAAAAATAGCAGGAAATTTAATCTTTTAGCCAATGCGGGTGATCGATTGTCCGATCCTTGGCGTTCTCCCCGTGCAGGGACAACAACAGCGCCAGCGCTCGCATCCCGGGGCGAAAGCGCGCGAGATCCGGCAGCGTCTGGAGACGGCCATAGGCCGCGACGAAGGCATCGCGCTGAGAGGCGTTTTCCAGAAGCAACTCGAGCAGGCACAGGTCGAGCTCCAGTGGCGCCCACACCAACGCTTCCCAGTCACTCCATAGCCAGTCCGTCGCGCCTTCCAGAAACTGATCGCTGCGAAGATCCGGCAGCGACCAGACGCTTTTCGAGGGCTGCGGCCAGCTCGGCATTTCCGGAATCCAGCGACGACCGGGATGCCCTTCGACGAACGCGCGAGCCCGTTGGGGCCAGCTCGATAGCGGCCAGACGTCGGCGCTGGGATGGCCGAAGCCCGGCAGGGCTTCCCGATGGAGGATCGCGAGCTGCTCGCCGAGCCGGGTTGCCAACGCCACGCTCATCGGAGGGGAAACGGCATGACGCCAAGGCAGGCTCCAGAGCGGGATGCCCTGTAATCGGCCAAGAAACGTCATCGGCAATGGCGCCATCGGCAGGCGCGGTGGGAGCAGTCCCGGCACTTGGGTCAGCGCTTCGGCCGCCTGCCAGCGATCGAGGCCGAACAGCTGCTGAATCCCCCACCAGAACCCGTCGGTCGCCGGCGACCTTCGGGCCAGTTTGAGCAGCTGCGGGGAGAGCTCCTCGCTTCGCCACAGCCAGTTGGCGCTGTCCGGCCAACGCAGCGCAAGCGGCGTCAGCGATTTGCCGGTCAACACCGATACCCGTCGAGTCAGTTCGGCATCCGCTCGGATCGGGCGATCTCGGGTCGTCAATGGACTTCATCCTTGCGTCGGTTCGACTATCGCCGGTGGGCAGGCGGCGTCGGGCGGCGTACAATCCCGGGCACTGGATAGGGGTGCCCGCGCGACGGGCTGAGAGTGCGGTCATGCACAACCCTGGAACCTGAACCGGCTAGTACCGGCGGAGGAAATGCCAGCTGTTCTCGCATGACTTCGCCCGTTTCCCCCTGATGGGAGTTGTCATGTCACCGCCCGGACTCGTCCTCCGCCACGCTTCGCTGACTTTCGGCGATCGCCCGCTGTTTCAAGCGCTTCAGGCGCGATTCGACGCGGGCAGCTGGACTTGCCTGCTCGGTCGCAGCGGCAGTGGCAAAAGTTCTCTGCTGCGCATGATCGCCAGCCTGAGACTGCCTGACAACCACCATCTCGATCTCCAGACCAGTGACGGCATCCCGTTGGCAGGCCGTGTTGCCTGGATGGCCCAGCAGGACCTGCTCGTACCCTGGCAAAGAGTGGCGGGTAACGTCATGCTCAGCGCCCACTGGCAAGGACGACCCACTGCGGCTGATCGACGGCGCGCCGAGCATCTGCTGGCCCAGGTCGGTCTTGCCGACAAGGCCGATCGATGGCCTGACGAGCTCTCCGGCGGCCAGCGCCAGCGTATTGCTCTCGCCCGCACCCTGTTCGCGGACGCCAGCGTGGTTCTGATGGACGAGCCTTTCTCCGCCGTCGATGCCATCACCCGGCTCGAACTTCACGATCTGGCTAGCCGGCTTCTGGCCGACCGCACCGTGCTCATGGTGACACATGATCCGCTCGAGGCGCTGCGCCTGGCCGATAGAATCCTGATCCTGCAGGGAGAACCCGCACGCCTGGTATCGATTTCGGTTCCCCCGGGCGACCGGCCGCGCTCGCTCGACGACAGCGAGCTACAGCGTCGTCAGGCCGAACTGGTGACCCAGTTGCGAGAGACGGACGATGCCTGAACGCGCACTGCTGAAACGCTTGGTTCGGCCCTTGCTGGCGCTGGTCACGATCGTCGCCATTTGGCAGCTGGTGCTGACCCTGACCGGCGTACCACGCTACATTCTGCCTTCACCCATGGCCGTTGGACGCGCCCTGATCGACCAGCGTGGTCTCCTTGCCCATCATGCCGGGATCACCGCCATCGAGATCGTTGCCGGACTGATCGGCGGTATCCTGCTGGGGCTGACGACAGCACTGGCACTGGCTCGATTCCGGGCATTGCGGCGCACGCTGCTGCCGCTACTGCTGATCAGCCAGGCCATTCCGCTGTTCGCGCTGGCACCGATTCTGATGCTGTGGCTCGGTTACGGGCTGGGCCCCAAGATTCTGATGGCCATGGTCATCATCTATTTTCCGGTCGCCTCCACCGGCTATGACGGCCTGCGACAGACACCGCAGGGCTGGCTGGACCTGGCCCAGACATTCGGATTGACCCGGCGCCAGCGGCTGTTGAAAGTCCAGCTGCCGGCCGCGCTGCCGTCGCTCGCTTCCGGCCTTCGCATGGCAGCGAGCGCGGCACCGATCGGCGCGGTCATCGGCGAATGGGTTGGCTCCAGCCAGGGCCTGGGCTATCTGATGCTCAATGCCAATGCCCGATTGCAGATCGACCTGATGTTTGCCGCCCTCGTCGTGCTGGTGGCGTTTGCCGTACTGCTCTACTTCGGCGTCGATGCCGCGCTGAGACTGGCAATGCCCTGGCACCATGACCGTGTGGAATCCGAACCCTGAAGCATTCCACGACCGCTCTTTTCGCAAGCTACCGCCTCATCCATGCAGGCTTGATGATTTCATCGAAACAACAGGGGAATTCCCGATGACAACCCAACGTTCAACATCTTGGCGCCGCGGTCTGGCGATGAGTCTGGCACTGCTTGCCCTGACTCTGGCGATGCCGGCCCTGGCGCAGGAAGCCGACGACGATCTGGCGCCGCAGATGATTCCGCTGAGCGTCATGCTCGACTGGTACGTCAATCCGGTTCACGCCCCGATCATCATCGCCAAGCAGCGCGGGCTTTTCGAGAAGCGCGGTCTGGATGTCGACATTCAGGCGCCGGCAGACCCCAGCGTTCCGCCCAAGCTTGTCGCCGCCGGCCGAATCGACCTGGCGGTCAGCTATCAACCCCAGTTGCACCTGCAGGTCGATCAGGGTCTGCCCATCGTGCGTGTGGGCACGCTGATCGCGACGCCCTTGAACGCCCTGCTGGTACGAGCGGACAGCGGCATCGAGGATATCTCCCAGCTCAAGGGCAAGAAAATCGGGTATTCGGTCGGTGGCGTCGAGGAAGTGCTGCTGTCGGCCATGCTCGAGCATAACGGCCTGAGCCTGGACGATGTCGAGATGGTCAACGTCAACTTTTCGCTGACACCGGCTCTGATCAGCGAAAAAGTCGACGGCGTGACCGGCGCGTTTCGTAACTTCGAGCCAGCGCAGATGAAGCAGGAAGGCGTCGAGGGCAAGGCGTTCTATATCGAGGAACAGGGCGTTCCCAGCTACGACGAACTGATCTTTGTCGCCAATCGCGAGACGCTCGATGAGCACCGCGACGCCGACCGGCGCTTCATGGATGCCATTGGTGAAGCAACGTCCTGGATCATCAACCACCCGGACGACGCGTGGCAGAGTTTCATCGCCTACGACCCCTCGCTGGATACGCCCCTGAACGCCGCAGCGTGGAAGGCTACCCTGCCGCGCTTCGCCCTGCGTCCCGCGGCACTGGATTCCAAACGCTACCGCGAATTCGAAGCCTTTCTGCTCGAGCGCGGCCAGATCAAAGCGCAAAGCCCGATCTCTCGTCTGGCGGTCGATCTCAACGCGCCGTAGAGGAAAATCGACTAGATTGATGATATGACTTCAAGATCATCATGTTACGACGTATTGCAATACGACCTGCTGCACTACGATCCGCAGCAGGATCCGATCCAGGCGCTGCCCAGCACGAACGTCGATTCACTGGGCGCGCTGCCCGCACGCCCGGGCGTCTATGTCTTTTTCGGTCACAACGAACTGCCGCTTTACGTCGGCAAAAGCGTCAATATTCGCAGCCGCGTCCGCAGTCATGTCCAGCAGCCGGTTTCCAGGCGACACGCTCAGATGGTAGCGCAGACCCGACGCATCGCGTGGCTGCGAACCAGCGGCGATCTAGGCGCCCAGCTGCTGGAAGCGGACCTGATCAAACGCTGGATGCCGCTCTACAACCGTCAGTTGCGCAAGCGCGTGCGGATGGTGAGCTGGAACTGGCCAGACGGCGACGACCGACCGACACTCACCGACGGCCAATGGATCGTAACGGCGCGGACGCAGTTCTTCGGGCTGTTTCGCAATCGCCGCGACGCCCAGATGACGTTGCGTGATATCGCCACGGACGAATCGCTCTGCCTGCGGGTTCTGGGACTGGAGGCCGGTAGCGGTCGCTGTTTCGGCTACCAGATCGGGCGCTGCCGAGGCGCTTGCTGTGGCGCTGAGAGCCTGGAGGCTCACGCCCAGCGAGCGCGTGAGGCGATGGAAAGACTGCGTATCGAAAACTGGCCATGGCCGGGGCGCGTCGCCTTTCGAGAAAGCAACCAGCATGGCGAGATCGGTCTGCATATCGTCGATCACTGGCACTACCTGGGTAGCGTCGAACGGCTAGACGACCTGCATGCGCTGCCCGATACGCGCGGTTTCGATATCGATACCTATCGCATTCTCAACCGCTTTATCTCGACGCCGAGCCCAGCCATCGAACCGATTCCGATCGATGGCGAAATTGACCTGATATGAGACCGAATTGAAACGCCCCCGTCCTGACCTGATTGCTGCGCTGTCAGGATGCGGCGAGGAAGCGGTTCACCGCATCCCGAAACGCTTCCGGCTGTTCGGCGTGCAGCCAGTGCCCGGCGCCATCCAGCGTCTGCCACTCGGCATTGGGCAGGACCGCATCGACAGACTCGCGATACCGATCCGGAACATAGTGCGAGGCGCCTCCCCGGATCAATAATGTCGCGCCTTCGAATGGCCGATCGCCGTCGGGTGGAGCAATGATCGCCTCGTACCCCGCGCTGATTTCGTCGAGACCGACTCGCCAGTACATGATCCCGTCGTCACCGCGGAGCAGATTGGTGGCCAGAAACTGGCGCGTGGCCGCGTCATCGACTTCTTCCTGCATCAGCGCTGCGGCGTCGCGGCGCGATGTCGGCCTTCCCGCCTCGACCCGGCGCATTGCCGTAAATATGTCATCGTGGCCGTGGTCGTAGGCAACCGGCGCGACGTCGGCAACGATCAGGTGAGCCACCCGCGCTGGATGCAAGCGGGCCAGGGTCATCGCAACCTTGCCGCCCATCGAGTGGCCCAGCAGGTCGAATCGTTTGACCTCGAGCTCGTCCAGCAGCGCGACGACATCGGCCGCCATCGCAGCATATTGCATCCCGTCGGCATGCGGCGAACGGCCATGGTTGCGCAGATCGACGGCAATCACCCGACGCTCGTCCTGCCACTGCTTGATGTGGGAACGCCAGTTGTCGGCGCTACCGAACAGTCCGTGAAGTATGACCAGCGGTAGCGTCGCGTCGCCGTTCTCCGGCACGCCCGTATCGATACAGTAAAGTTGCACGTCATCCCTCCTGAAAGCCGGTTCGGCAACCCTGGCAGCCGCCGTTGCAAGTTGCAGGATAACAAAATGCCGCCGGGGGTTACCCCTGCTGGCGCGACGCCCCCGGCAGATTGACCTGGTCTCGTTGCGTCAACAGGCGCCGACCGAGGTAGGCCAGCAGCACGCCGTACAGTGGCAGGAAAAAGATCAGACTGATCGACAGCTTCACGGCGTAATCGAACCAGGCGATCTCCACCCAATGTTCACGCATGAACGGATCGGGACCCTGCCAGAAGGCGATGGCAAAGAACGCGAAGGTATCCGCCAGGTTGCCGATGATCGTGGATAAGGTCGGCGCGACCCACCAGGCACGAAGCCGACGCATGCGGTCGAAAACATGGATGTCGAGCAGTTGCCCCAGCACGTAAGCCATGAAACTGGCCAACGCGATGCGTCCGACGAACAGATTCCACTGGGCCAGGGCCTCGAAACCCTGAAACCGTCCCTGCTGGAACAGCACCGATACCGCATAGGAAATCAGCAATGCCGGCACCATGACGCCGGCAATGATTCGTCTCGCCGATGACTTGCCGAACAGACGAACCGTCAAATCGGTAGCGAGGAAGATGAACGGGAAACTGAAAGCGCCCCAGGTGGTGTGCAGCCCCAAAAGCGTGAATGGCAACTGAACCAGATAGTTGCTGGCGGTGATCACCATCACGTGAAAGCTGACCAGCCAAAGTAACGCAAGTCGGAGCTGGCGGTTATCGAGTCTCAACATGGGAAGCCTTTTTCGTTTGCCGGGCTTTCGGTCACGGGCGTTCTAGCGTAACGAACGACCGTCAACGGAAGCTTACCGGGCGCCGGTGCGAATGAAGCGGCGGTGCCGGGCCGAGGGGTTAGGGAACCCTCTGGGATGACGGATAGCTTGCAGCACGCTGCAGCGGGCGCGAATTATAGGGATCCCGACCCAGGATCGCCAGTACAACGCTCAAGATACATCGGAAAAGTATTGTAACTATAAGTTACAATAAGCTAATATCAGCATACCCTGAACAGTGGGTTCAGTACGGGCAATCTGCCCAACGCGCCTGCGGAATTTTACGATGATGACAACGGTTACCCCGCTTAGCGACCACCAGATCGGTCCCGCTACCGCCACCCTCAAGGCCATCGCCAACGAGAGCCGGTTGCGTATTCTCTGCCTGCTGATGCAGGGTGAACATTCGGTTACCCAGATCAATAGGGAGATGACGCTGAGCCAGTCAGCGTTATCGCAGCACCTTGCCGTACTTCGGCAGGAACAGCTGGTGGCGACCCGCCGTAGCTCCCAGGTAATTTATTACTCGCTGAATGGCAACGTGGCCAAGCGCCTGATCCAGACGCTCGGTGAGCTGGATATCGCCTGAGCCGGATCCCGGAAAGCGGTTATCGACGCTGCCAGCGAAGGTCCTCGACCCGCTGCAGCAGGCGATCGATACTCCTTTCCAGGCCGCTCTCCATGCTCTTGCTCAACTTGCCCATCAGGCCGGAACGCGACGCCAGCGATACGTTCAGCACCCGTGCCTGGTGACGCTGTTTTTCCAGCAGATAGGCATCACTGGTGCCCACGGCATCGATCAACCCGGCCTCCAGCGCCTCGCTGCCGTACCAGATCTCGCCGGTCGCGACCTTGTCGACGTCCAATGCAGGCCGTCGTTCGGCCACATAACGCTTGAAGAGATCGTGCGTGGATTCCAGATCCTCGAGAAACTTGGCCCGCCCCTCTTCGCTGTTTTCGCCCAGCACCGTCAAGGTTCGCTTGTAACGGCCCGCCGTCAGCAGCTCGACATCGACATCATGCTTCTTGAGCAGGCGATGGACATTGGGTATCTGCGCCACTACGCCGATCGAACCGATGACCGCGAACGGCGCGGCAATCAGATGACTGGCACAGCACGCCATCATGTAGCCGCCGCTTGCCGCAACCTTGTCGACGCAAACGGTCAAACGCGCGCCGGCATCGCGAAGGCGATCCAGCTGAGCGGCCGCGAAACCATAGCTATGGACAAGGCCGCCACCTGACTGCAGGCGCAGCACGATTTCGTCACCACGCTGAATCTCTTCCAGCAGCAGCGATATCAGCTCGGCCAGAGCCGGGGTTCCGGAGGCCTTCAAGTCGCCGTCGAAATCGAGTACCCAGACCCGCTCGGCGTCGCGCTCCGCGTCACGCTTGGTGGCCAGTTTGGCGGATTTTCGCAACTGCTTGGCGAACCGACGACGGCCCGCCTTGGGTACTGCGGCGAGGCGCAGTTGACGCTGCCGGCGTTGAAACCGCTCATCCAGCTCGACGACCTTGAGCGTGGCACCGCCACCGCCCTGCCCCTTGTGCCGACCACGGGCGATCAGCATCAGAATCACGCCGATGGCGATCACCAGCGTCGCCGTCTTGGCGAGAAATAGACCGTAGTCGGCCAACCATTCGATCACGTCATGCTCCTTGTTCAAGGCATTCGTTCTGTCCGGGCATACCCCGGGTTCGATGAATTCGCGGGACCTGGGAGAGTGTGTCGCGCTCTGCGCGCGTCGGAATGAACCAAAACCCCCGCCTTTGCCCCTTGCATGGGGATAGCGGCAATGATTTGCTTGGCGTTTCTGTCACGGGAGACATCATCATGGATGACGATCAACTCATCGCCAAACTCCGCGCCCGATTCGATGCCGAGGCCGCCGAGAACGTTTCGGCCATTTATCAATTCGATCTCGACGATGTCGAGGACTATCACATGACTATCGATCATGGCTCGCTCGACATCCAGCCGGGCCGTCACCCGGATCCCAGCGTCACCATTTCCAGCGACACCACGACGCTGATGGCCCTGGTGAAGAAAGAGCTCAACGCGATGCAGGCACTGCTGACAGGTAAAGTGAAGGTCAAGGGAGATATCGGGCTTGCCAGTCGGCTCCCCAAACTCTTCTCCAGATCCTCTCCGTGACCCATACGCTCAGCGGATCGCAACCGCGCCACGATGAGTCTCGATCAATTGCCGCGAAATCGAGTAGGCCGGGGGTAGTTGGGGCATTTTTTCCGGTGTGAACCACGCGGCATCGACGATCTCCTCGCCATCGATGCGGATTCGCCGACTAGCCGCTTCAGCGAAGAAGCCCATCATCAGCGAATGCGGGAAAGGCCAGGACTGACTCTTGAAGAAGCTGACCCGCCCCACGTCGACACCGACCTCCTCCATGACTTCCCGCCGGACCGCCGCCTCCACGGCCTCTCCGGGTTCGATGAATCCGGCCAGCGTGGAGTAGCGCTGCGGCGGAAATCGCGGGCTGCGTGCCAGCAGCATATCCCGGCCATGGGTCACGAGGGTGATGATACATGGCGAAATGCGCGGATAGTTTCGCAGTCCGCAGTTGTCGCAATGCATGGCGAACTCGTGCGATAGCCGCTTCGCGGCGTGGCCACAGCGTCCGCAAAAACGATGGTCCCGTTGCCAGTGCGTTACCTGCAGAGCCGTCGCCAGCAGTTCGCTTTGCGCGGCGGATAGCTGCGCCAACCAGTCGCGAAAGGCGGGCCACTCCTCGCCATCCTCCTCGACCACGACGGCGACCGGCTCACCCTGCCAATACCCCAGGCGCAGTGCTTGCCCGGGCCACCGCTCCCGGTAGACGAGCATGTCATCGGTCTCCCCCGGCGCCACGCCGCTTGCGTTCATACGTAGCAACCAGCCACCGACGACGTCCATCGGCGGTATTTCGCGCTGTAGCATCAGTGCTGGGTCCCCGGCGTTTTCAGCGTGTCCCAATGGCATTGGCCTGCCGACTGTCTGATCTGTTCGAGACGCTGCTGATGGGCCTCCCACTCGGCATCGCTGGGCTTGAGCACCGTCAACGGCAGGCCGGTTCGCTCGATCCGGCGCAACCCGCTGGCTCCGCCCGATTCGCGGCTGTCGCCAGTATCACTGCCGGCCAGCGACAATGCGGTCTGCCCGCCGGTCATGGCGAGATAGACTTCCGCCAGGATTTCCGAGTCCAGCAGCGCCCCGTGGAGCACGCGCTGGCCATTATCGATGTCGTAGCGCTTGCACAGCGCGTCCAGGCTATTGCGCTGCCCCGGGTGCATTTTCCGCGCCATTTTCAGCGTATCCAGTACGCTGCAGTGCTCGGCTACCGGTCCCAGCACGGGCTCGCCCCGCGCTGCCTTCAGCAGCTTGAATTCGTGATCGAAGAAGCCGACATCGAACGGGGCATTGTGAATGACCAGCTGCGCGCCGCGCATGAACTCCCAGAGCCCATCGGCGATTTCGGCGAAAACCGGCTCGTTGGCAACCCGTTCGTTGGTGATACCGTGGATCCCGATGGCTTCCGCCTCGATGTCCCGCTCCGGGTTGACGTACTGATGGTAAGTGCGCCCGGTGAAGCGGCGATTGACCAGTTCAATACCGCCGATCTCGATGATGCGATGGCCTTCTCGCGGGTCGATACCGGTGGTTTCCGTATCCATGACGATTTGGCGCATACGTTATCCTCGCTTGTGCCTGGCGACAGTCGTTTGTCTTGCTGACGAGGCGGGGCTCGCCCTCGATGATCGAGTCACTGCGCCGACGACCGCCGTTTGGCGATGACTTCATCGATCGCCTCGTTGACCAGGCGATCGGCGGCCTCGTTCCCCTCATGGCCGCTATGCCCCTTGACCCAATGCCACTCGACGATGTGGCGCTCGGTTTCGGCAAGCAGCTCTCGCCACAGTTCCGCATTCTTGACCGGCTGCTTGGCGGCCGTCTTCCAGCCGCGCTTCTGCCAGCCATGTATCCATTCGGTGATGCCCTTGCGGACGTACTGAGAGTCGGTCCACAGCGACACCCGGCAGGCGCGATCCAGCGCGCGCAGCGCCTGAATCGCGGCCATCAGTTCCATGCGGTTGTTGGTGGTTTCAACCTCGCCGCCTTTCAACGGCTTTTCATGTCGGCCGGAGACCAGTAGTGCGCCCCATCCGCCGGGGCCGGGGTTGCCGCGGCAACCGCCATCGGTATAGATGGTCACGGCGGGCATCGTCGACGATTCGGAATTCGGAGCTGGCAAGACGTTAACTCTCTTCGATGTAAATGGCCTGAGCTTTCAAGCGGGATTGGTTTCACAGCGAACCTGGGTTTGCAGCGGGCACTGATTGTCAGACCGCGCTTGATACCGGCCGGTTTACGGCATCAGGCGGATATCAACTTCAGGCAATCGACCGAGGAGATCGGGCGCGCGCAACGGAGCGACGTTCGCCGTGGTCCGGCTCTGTCGCAGGCCGCGACTCACCTTTCAGCGTATCGACCGAGATTGCCGAGTCTTCGACCGCCACTAGGCCGACAGCGCTGACCGGTCTGCGATTCGACTCGTCCCGACCGCGATGGCTGGCCGGCGCGGTCTCCTTTGCCAGTCCCAGCCAGGCGCCGGACTTGTTACCACCGAGAACCGGATCGCGCAACTTGATGGGCTGAACGGGGATGCTGCGTCGACGCGCCACCAGCAGGTAGGCCGAGGCCAGCGGCACGTTGTAGCGACGTCCCAGCGTCTCCAGGCGATCGCTGCCCATTTCGCGGCCCGGCAGCCGGAAGCCGCAGTAGTCTACCCGCTCGATCTCGAAGTCGACAAACGCCAGCCAGTCGCGCAGCCGACCGGGCGTTCGCCACGGATGCCGCCAGGGCATCGGTCGTTCGCGTCGGCGAACGCCAGCCGGTCCGAAAGGATGCCAACCGAACACCAGCAGACGGCCATCGGGGCGTGTCACGCGAACGGCTTCCTGCAGCACATGATGTGGTCGATCCACGGCTTCCAGTAGATGATGCAGCAGTACCAGGTCGACGCTGTCGTCGGCGAGGGGAAGGCTGTCAGGCAGACAGACCAGACTGTTGCGGGTGCGAGCGAGCTCCTCGGAAGGTGCCCAGTCCAGCGCATGGCGGATCGGACACATATCGCTCATCAGCGGCGCCATGCCCAGTTGCAGACTCAGGATGCCGCGGTGCTGTTCGCAGTGAGGGCCCAGGCACGCACGCTCCGCCCGCCACAGCGCCACTCCGGGTGATGACTCCCAGAACTGGCGACCCTCGCGGACAGCTGCCTGCAGGGTTGGATCGGGTGGCGAGATTGACACGGACGGCTTTACTCCCCAAGGTTAGCGCTTTTTTACAGTGGTTCGACTCTGACGGTCAGTGGTTCGATTCTGAACCCGCGGCGAAAAGGCGGCCCCTTGCGGGAACCCGCGCGCGCCACATCGGTCAGACCGACATCCGAACCCTGACGTTCGAACCTGCCGGAGAAGGATGCCACATGTTGACGGTGAAACCGATTCCCGCGTTCCAGGACAACTATATATGGCTGCTGCAACAGGACAACCAGGACCGCGTTGTTGTCGTCGATCCCGGTGACGCCAAGCCCGTCATTGCCTGGCTGGAACAGCAAGATCTGACGCTCGACACCATTCTCGTCACCCATCACCATCAGGATCATACGGGCGGTCTGCGCGAACTGATCGAACGCTATTCCCCTGAGGTCTACGGCCCCGCCAATGACGCCATTTCCGGTATTCGCCATCACGTCGGCGAGGGCGATGAATGTCGCGTTCTGGGGCGTCGCTTCGAAGTCCATGCCGTTCCCGGCCATACCCTCGATCATATCGCCTTCTACGCTCCCGGCACACCGGGACTGCTGTTCGCCGGTGACACGCTCTTCTCTGGCGGCTGTGGCCGGCTGTTCGAAGGGACTCCCGCGCAGATGCGCGAGTCGCTGACAAAACTCGACGCCCTGCCGGACGACACGCTGGTATTCGCCGCGCACGAATATACGCTGGCCAACCTTGCCTTCGCCGCGGCGGCCGAGCCCGACAACGCCGCTCGCGATGCCTATCGCGCCGAATGCCAGACGGCACGCGATCTGGATCGGCCGACGCTACCGACCACGCTGGGACGCGAGCGCCATATCAATCCGTTCCTGCGCATCGACGAACCCAGTCTGCTGACAACTTTACGTCAGCAGGGACCTGCCGATAACAGTCTGGAGGCTTTCACCACGCTACGTGCGTGGAAAGATCGCTTCTAACATCATGGCGAGAGACGACGTGACTCGCTGCCGGCCCGCACGCCACTCCGGCAGCGCCATCAAGGATTTACGACGCATGAATTCCCGATCGAAGTGCTGCCATGTCTTTGTGGGCATTGCCGGCGGCCTTCTACTTTCCGCCCTTCCCGTGGCCGCCACGGCGGCGGATGCCGTGGGCAGCGCTCCACAACGCACGTTCTGGTCATCACTGGCGCTCCAGGAGCAGCACGCCCCCGACGCCTGGACTCGTCTGCGTCAAGGGCTGCGACTCTCTCACGAGACGGACAATCCACGCGTTGCCAAGTGGCTGGAGTGGTATCGCGAGCATCCCCGACACGTCGAGCGAGTGGCGGCCCAGGCAAAACCCTGGCTGCGCTGGGTCACTCTGCAGCTGGAATCTCACCATCTGCCCAGCGAGATCGCGCTGCTGCCGTTCATCGAGAGCGGCTACGATCCGACGGCCACCAACCCCGGAGGCGCGGCGGGTCTCTGGCAATTCATGCCCGGCACCGGCGATGCCATGGGTCTCTCGCGCACGGCCTGGTACGACGGCCGCCACGATGTCGTTGCCGCCACTAAAGCCGCCATGGACTATATCCGACAGCAGGCCGATCGCTGGTATGACGGCGATCTGCTGTTGGGGCTGGCCGCATACAACGCAGGCGCCGGCACAGTGAACGCCGCCCGGAACGCCGCAGCCAATCGCGGCGATCCGATCGATTACTGGCATCTACGCCTGCCTGCCGAGACCATGGCCTACATTCCGCGTCTGCTGGCACTATCGGAAGTGATTGCAAAGCCGGAACAGTATGGCGTGGTGCTGCCCTCGATTCCCGACAAGACCCAGTTTGCCCAGGTCGCGACCGACGGCCCGCTGACGCTATCGCTGGCGGCCAATCTCGCAGGTGTCGATCCGCAGACGCTGCGCAAGTTGAATCCGGGCTTCAAACGGGCGTCGACTCGTCCTCGCGACGATGCCACCATCCTGCTGCCGGTGGCGGCGAAGCAGCGGTTCCTCGCCAATCTGGCGACGCTACCCGCCACCGAGCGCACGGTGCTCAATCGCTATGTCGTCCGAAAAGGGGATACCCTGTCGGCGATCGCCGCACGCTTTGGTGCCAGCGTCGGCGAGATCCGTCGCGAAAACGGTATCCACGGCAGCAAGATCCGCATCGGACAAACGCTGGCCGTCCCGGCCACGGCGCAGGCACAGAACGCGCAGTAGATATCGCTTTGATGTCGCGACGATTGCCAGTAAAACGGGTTCCATTGCGGAGATTCCCGATGCTGCGATGATGGCCGATGTGCTGGTTACCGCTACTGCGTTCCACACTTTTCAGCGTCCACACTGGCGCCCGTACCCAGAGAAGGATGTCGACGATGGCTGGATTCCGATGGCTCGTGGCCGCTGCCACGCTGGCGCTGGCCATCCCGCTGTCCGCCTCTGCCAACGCCCCGCAGCACGATGCCGGGGAGGCGGGAGATAGGAAAATCGACCGCGTGGCGACCGTGCATGCCATCGCGCTCTATGACGATCCGGCGCTCCCCGCCAACTTCGATCATCTGCCCTACGCCAATCCTGCCGCCCCCAAAGGCGGTACGTTGCGTCGCGCCGCCAACGGTAGCTTCGACTCCACCAACCCGTTCATCATCCAGGGGACGCCCGCCGACGGTCTCAACCAGATCTACGATACGCTGATGGAAGCCAGCGCCGATGAGCCTTTCACCATGCACGGGCTGTTGGCTGGCGGCATCCGACTCGATCCCGATCGTCACTGGATGGAAGTCGATATCCGACCGGAAGCGCGTTTCCACGACGGCACGCCGGTCACCGCAAAAGATGTCGTATTCAGCTTTCGCCTGCTGCGAGACAAGGGATCGCCCTTCTATCGCGCCTATTACGCCAGCGTCGAATCGGTCTCGGCTCTCGGCGAGCGCACCGTGCGGTTCGTGTTCTCCAACAATCAATCGCGGGAACTCCCGCTGATCCTGGGTCAATTGCCGGTATTGCCGGAACACTACTGGCGAAACCGGGACTTCACCAAGCCGACGCTCGACAAGCTCATGGGTTCCGGCCCCTACGAAATCGCCGAGGTCGATCCCGGCCGACGCATCGTCTATCGCCGGGTCGATGATTACTGGGGCCGAGATCTGCCGCTCAATCGCGGACGCTACAACATCGACCGGCTGGTCTACGACTACTTCCGCGATCAGTCGGTGGCATTGGAGGCCTTCCTTGCCGGCGCACTGGACATGCGCGTCGAAAGCAGTGCCAAGAACTGGGCCACGGCCTACGACACGCCGGCCGTCGACGACGGAGCGATCCAGCAGGTGATCGTCCCCGACGGTCAGCCAGCGGGGATGCAGGGCTACGTGTTCAACACCCGCCGCGACAAGCTGTCGGATCCCAAGGTTCGCCGCGCGCTCGGCCTGGTATTCGACTTCGACTGGATCAACCAGCACCTGTTCTACGGCGCCTATCAACGTACCGAGAGTTTCTTCCAGAACTCGGAGATGGCTGCGCAAGGTCTGCCCGGTAAAGAAGAGCTGAAGCTGCTCTTGCCCTACCGCGACCGACTACCGGCCGCCGTATTCGACCAGCCGCTTCCCATACCGCACCCGCAAGCCCTGCGTCCGAGACTGCGCGAGGCACTGAATCTGCTGCGCGAGGCCGGTTACGACGTGCGGGACGGGACGTTGGTGAATCTCGAGACCGGCCAGCCGTTCACCCTGGAATTCCTGCTCTACGACAGTCAGTGGGAACGCATCACCCAGCCGTTCGCGCGCAATCTCGAGCGGCTCGGCATCCAGAGCAAGATTCGCGTGGTCGACGTCAACCAGTACCTCGATCGCCTCCGCCGATTCCAGTTCGACATGATCGTCGGCAGCTATCCTCAGTCGGCCAACCCTGGCAACGAGCAGCGGGACTTCTGGACCAGCGAGTACGCCGACGTGCCGCAGAGCCGCAACCTGGCGGGCGTCAACGATCCCGTCGTCGACGCCCTGGTCGACGACTTGATCCAGGCCGACAGCCGGAGCACGCTGGACACGGCCTCCCGAGCCCTCGATCGGGTGCTGCGCTGGGGCTTCTACGTCGTCCCGCAGTGGAATTTCGACGGGACTCGTGTCGCCGTCTGGGACAAGTTCGGCTACCCTCGCCCATTCCCGAGCTATACGCCCGACTTCACGGTGTGGTGGGTCGATGCCGATCGGGCCCGGGCGATCACCGCGCGCCAGCGCGGCCAGGAGTGATTGACGATCATGGCCAGCTATATCGTTCGCCGTCTGTTGCTGATGATCCCGACCCTGTTGGGCATCCTGCTGCTCAACTTCATCATCGTGCAGGCCGCACCCGGCGGCCCGATCGATCAGATGATGGCCCGCTTCGAGGGGCTGAACAGCAATGCCAGCACCGGTCTGGAAAGTGGCGGTGGTGACGGCAATAGCGGTGGCAACACAGGCGGCAGCTCGCAGCGTTTCAGCGGCGCCAACGAAGAGCTGCGCCAGGCGCTGACCGAGGAGTACGGCTTCGACAGGCCAGCCTGGGAACGTTTCGGGCTGATGCTCAAGGACTACGCCACGTTCGATCTGGGCGACAGTCTGTTCCGCGGCCAGCCGGTCATCGATCTGGTACTGGATCGGCTGCCGGTGTCGATCTCGCTGGGGCTGTGGACCACGCTGCTGGTCTATCTCATTTCGATTCCGCTGGGCATTCGCAAGGCGCTACGCCATGGCAGCGCTTTCGACGTCTGGTCGTCGGGCGCGGTGGTGATCGGCTACGCGATTCCCGGCTTCCTGTTCGCCATCCTGCTGATCGTGGTGTTCGCCGGCGGCAGCTACTGGAACTGGTTCCCGCTGCGCGGGCTGACGTCGTCCAACTTCAACGAACTGTCGCTGCTCGGCAAGATCCAGGACTATTTCTGGCATATCACGCTGCCGGTCCTCGCCTCGGCCATCGGCAGTTTCGCCACGTTGACCATGCTCACCAAGAACAGTTTCCTCGACGAAATCCACAAGCAGTACGTGCTGACGGCAAGAGCCAAGGGCGCCTCGGAACGCCGCGTGCTGTACGGCCACGTCTTCCGCAACGCCATGCTGATCATCATCGCCGGAATGCCGGCGGCGCTGATCGGCATCCTGTTCACCGGCTCGCTGCTGATCGAAGTGATCTTCTCCCTCAACGGCCTGGGTCTGCTGGGATTCGAGGCCGTGATGCAGCGCGACTATCCACTGATCTTCGGCACGCTCTATCTCTACACGCTGATCGGGTTGGTACTCAAGCTGGTCTCGGATCTGACCTACGTCTGGGTCGACCCTCGCATCGATTTCGGCACCCGGGAGTCCTGATGATATCGAGCCACCGTAGGCGATTGTCGCCAATCACTCAGCGCCGTCTCGAGGTCTTCCGCGGCAATCGTCGCGCCGTCTGGTCGCTGTGGATCTTCGGCCTGCTGTTCATCGTCAGCCTGGGTGCCGAGCTGGTCGCCAACGACAAGCCGATCGTGATGCAGTACGACGGCCACTGGTACGTGCCGCTGCTGGTGGACTATCCCGAGACCGAATTCGACGGTTTCCTGCCAACGACGACGGACTATCGCGATCCCGTGGTTTTCGAGCAGATCGCCAGCAACGGCTGGATGCTGTGGCCACCGGTGCCGTTTTCCTACCAGACGCTCGATCGCGACGTGCGCGGCCCGGTGCCCTCGCCGCCCGGCAGCCGCCACTGGCTGGGAACCGATGATCAGGGCCGTGACGTGTTTGCCCGCGTCCTCTACGGTTTTCGACTGTCGGTGGCCTTCGCCCTCGCGCTCACCATCGGCTCGATTTTTCTGGGCGTCGTGATCGGCGGCGTGCAGGGTTATTTCGGCGGCAAGATCGACCTGATCGGCCAACGTCTGATCGAGATCTGGTCAGGATTGCCGGTGCTGTTCCTGCTGATCATTCTCGCCAGCCTGGTCGAGCCCAACATCTGGTGGCTGCTGGGCATCATGCTGCTGTTTTCCTGGCTGGGCCTGGTGGACATCGTTCGTGCGGAATTTCTGCGCGCCCGCAATCTGGAATATGTCAGAGCCGCTCGCGCCATGGGCCTGCCCTCGCGCCTGATCATGCGTCGGCACGTACTGCCCAATGCGATGGTCGCGACGCTGACGTTCATCCCGTTTCTCTTCACCGGCGCGATCACCACCCTGACCGCACTGGACTTTCTAGGGTTCGGGCTGCCGCCGGGTTCGCCGTCATTGGGCGAGCTGGTCGCCCAGGGCAAGAACAATCTTCAGGCGCCGTGGCTCGGGGTGACTGCGTTCCTCACCCTGAGCGTGATGTTGTCGCTGCTGGTATTCATCGGGGAAGGTCTGCGTGATGCTTTCGATCCGCGCCACATTCCCACTTCGACTCAGATCAAGCGCGCCGGGAGTCCAACTGGGCGCCCATCCGATAGCCCGCGCCAGGAAAGCCTGCCATGAGCGACAAGCGACTGTTCGAACTGCGTCAGCTGACTATCCGCTTCGGTGCCCACACGGCGGTCAATTCACTGGATCTGCATGTCGATCGCGGAGAGACGGTGGCCATGGTCGGGGAATCCGGGTCGGGCAAGTCGGTCAGCGCGTTGGGAGCGCTGGGCTTGCTGCCGGCAGGCACCGAAATCCAGGGCGAGCGGCGTTTCGACGGGCGTGATCTCGATACGCTCTCGGCTCGCCAATGGAACGCGCTACGCGGCGGTGAGATCGGCTTCATCTTCCAGGAGCCGATGACGTCGCTCAACCCGTTGCACAGCGTTGGCAAACAGTTGGGGGAAACCCTGCGTCTGCATCAAGGGCTCCGAGGCGAAGCCGCCAAACGCCGCATTAGAGAGCTACTGGCTCAGGTCAAGCTGCCCAGAGTCGATGAACTGATGTCGTCCTGGCCCCATCAGCTCTCCGGCGGACAGCGCCAGCGGGTGATGATCGCGATGGCGATCGCCAACGATCCACAATTGCTGATCGCCGATGAACCCACCACGGCGCTGGATGTGACGGTTCAGCGGGACATTCTGGCACTTCTGGGCGATCTGCGTGATCGCTACGCCATGGGCCTGCTGCTGATCAGCCACGATCTCAATCTGGTGCGTCGTCATGCCGACCGCGTCGTCGTCATGCGTCATGGCGAACATGTGGAGTCCGGCCCCACACCGACCGTCTTCGACTCGCCGCAGGCGACCTATACCCGTCAGCTGATCGATGCCGTACCCGACGGACGGCCCGTTCCGCTGCAAGATGACGCCAAGCCACTGCTGAAGGCAAACCAGCTCAGCGTCACCTTCCCTCGGCCCAAGCCCTTCCTGCGCCCCCGGCCGCCCGCCTTCGTCGCGGTCGAACCGCTGTCGTTGCAACTGCGTCAGGGAGAGACGCTAGGCGTGGTGGGTGAATCCGGCTCCGGCAAGACCACCCTGGCATCGGCGCTGATTCGGCTGCTGCCGGCCAGCGGCGAGATCCATTTCGCCGACCAACGTCTCGACTTACTGAGCGGCGATGCGCTGAGACGACAGCGGCGCGGCTTCCAGATTGTGTTTCAGGATCCCTACGGTTCGCTGTCACCGCGAATGCCGGTGGCCGATATCATCAGCGAGGGCCTGCGCTTCCACCATCCCGAGCTCGAGGAAGCGGCCGTGGCCGAGCGTATTGCCGAAGCGCTCCGGGACGTCGACCTGCCGCCGGATTGCGGCCGCCGCTACCCGCATGAATTCTCCGGTGGCCAGCGCCAGCGCATCGCCATCGCACGCGCCCTGATTCTCAAGCCGAGACTGCTGGTGCTCGACGAACCCACGTCGGCACTCGATCGCACGGTGCAGAAACAGTTGATCGAGCTGCTGCGCAACGTTCAGACCAGGCACGGCCTCAGCTACCTGTTCATCAGTCACGATCTGGCCGTCGTTCGAGCGATGGCGCACCGGATGCTGGTGTTGAAAGATGGCAAGGTCGTCGAACAGGGAGAGTGTGAGGCGCTGCTGGAAGCGCCTCGATCGCCTTATACCCAAGCATTGATCGAGGCTTCTGCGCTCTCGTGACAATCAAGAAGGTGTCTTTGTTCGATATCATAAGATAACGGTATAAATTTTTCCCCACCCAACTTCTTTCAGACGCCTATCTTCTACGGCTCAGAACGCGGCGATCTCTTCCGGGCGCAGATAGCGGCACTCGCCGGGCTCGAGGTCCGGATCGAGTTCCAGCGGACCAATGGCCTCGCGATGCAATGCCTCGACCGTATGCCCCACTGCCGTCAGCATGCGCCGAACCAGATGGTAGCGACCTTCGGTCACGCCGATCAGCACTTCGGTGTCGTTCACGGCTTCGAAAGTGGCAGGCCGGGTCGGTCTTTCGTCGCCGTTGAGCTCGACGCCCTCGTCGAACTGCCGTGCGATTCGCTCGGCTTCGCCTTCCACCAGGGGTTCACCCAACGTCGCGCGGTAGCGCTTCACGCAGGCGCGGTTCGGTGACGTCACCCGGTGCGTCCACTTGCCATCGTCGCTGATCAGCAGCAGCCCCGACGTGTCGAGATCCAACCGCCCTACTGGATGTACCCGTTCGATCTGCGGGATATCGATCAGGCTCAGCACGGAGGGATGGTGTGTCGGGCGCAGAGAACACTCGACACCTACCGGCTTGTGCATCATCAGATATCGCCAGCCGACACGCTCCAGCGTGTCGCCCTGCCATCGCACCACCTGGTCATCGGAGACCTGACAGGAGGCGTCTCGCGTCACTTCGCCATCGACGCTGACCTCGAACTGGCGCAGCGCGCGTTTGGCCTGGCTACGCGTGAGTTCCGTGGCCTCGCTAAGAAATCGATCCAACCGCATTGTCAGTCATCCCAGTAAAAGTGTCGGCATCTTGCCACGCCAGGAACGGGTCGCGAAATGTCTTTAGTGAATCAGGAACACGATAACCGGATCGACGAACGCCACGCCCTCGAAGCCGAGAACCATTGACATGTCGGCCACAGGCGGCCACCGCCTGTGGGTCATGATAGATTACGGACTAAAGACACGGAGCGTCGATCATGCCAAATCCGGTAATGGATGAGTCGCAACCCCAGGCGGGCGGAACGGAAACCGCGACATCGCGGACTCTCGCTGACGACGCGCGTCGAGGCGTCGTGTTCGGACTCGCCGCTTACACTCTATGGGGCTGCTTTCCGCTGTTCTTTTCTCTCTTCGATGGCGTACCGGCCTTCGAGGTGCTGATCCAGCGAATCCTGTGGTCCTGTGCCTTCCTGGCGGTCGTGGTAACGCTGATGGGACGCTGGTCTGCCCTGCGCCGAAGTTTCTCCGAGCCTCGCGAACTGGCCCAAAAGCTGGCCTGGAGTCTGGGTTGCGCGCTGCTCATCGCGCTGAACTGGGGGCTTTACATCTACGCGGTGGAAACCCATCACGTACTCGAGGCGAGTCTCGGCTATTTCATGACCCCGCTGGTCAACGTCGCCCTGGGCATGCTCGTTCTGCGCGAGCGACTTGGCCGCTGGCAGCTGGTGGCCATCGGCCTGGCGCTGATGGCAGTACTGTTGCAACTCGTCCTGCTCGGCAAGCTACCCTGGATCAGCCTGGTGCTGGCACTGACATTCGGAACTTACGGCCTGCTGCGCAAGCGCGTCTCTCTGGATGCCCTGTCGAGCCTGCTGGTGGAAACGAGTCTACTGCTGCCACTGAGTCTGGCGGCGCTGATCTGGCTGTCATGGCACGGCCAATCCCACTTTGGCGACACCGCGCGGACCACCGCGCTGATGATCGTCAGCGGTATCGTCACCACGCTGCCCCTGCTCGCTTTCGCCGGCGCTGCACGACGACTGACACTCTCCACCGTCGGCTTTCTGATGTATCTCAACCCGACTCTGCAGTTTCTGCTGGCGCTGTGGGTCTTTGGCGAGTCAATCTCCTGGCCTCAGCTTGCGACGTTCGTGCTGATCTGGATCGGGCTGGGCTTCTACTCGGTGGACACCTGGCGTCAGCATCGCAAGCTCGCACTCTGAAGCACGAACAAAGCCCGGCGGTTGTGGACAACGGCCGGGCATCGGTACAGCACGAGCGGAATCGCCGAGCGGCGTTAGACCTGCAGCCCCATGATCTCCTTGTACGAGGTCACCAGACGATTGCGCACCTGGACCCCCATATCGAAGGCCACGCTGGCCTTCTGCATGTCGACCATAACGTCGTTCAACGCCACGTTGGGGTCGCCTGCCTGAAAGGACATTGCCTGCTGGTTGGCGGACTGCTGCATCTGATTGATGCGCCCGAGCGATGCCTGCAACTCACCAGCGAAACTACCGCTGGTCTCGGCAAGTGGAGACTGCGAGCCCGCGCTCTGTCCGCCGGCCTGGGCCGACAGAGCCTGCATCTGCTGAAGCACCGCTTGAATGGCTGGAGCACTCATGAAGATTTTCCTGTGTGACGGCGCCGGTGCGGGAGGCGACAGGACCGTCGGTGGATTCGACGCTCGCAGCCTATCAACAGCAAGCCAACCACTATCGCGGTAAATGCGCCTGAAAACAGCGGCTTTTCCCACCTTCACCGTTAACAGACCGACACATAATGGCTGCCATCAAACTAACGCCCCGCCCAGGACCGCATCGGAACGACTCTCCGAGCGTGCCAGGAGACGGATGAGCAGACGCGTTGCAGGGAGCAGATTACTGCTATGTTGTCGAGTCGCACCACGTGCCATGATCGGAGCCCGACATGAGCACGGCCACGTCGTCCAACGACACTCAGAGTTCAACCACATCCTCCGCCCGGAATCCGAATCGGCAAGCCGCTTCGGAGGCGACCGCTGGCGGCCGCGACTGGTTGAGCAAGCTGCAGAAAAATCCACGCGTTCCCTTGATCATCGCCGGCGCGGCAGCCGTGGCGATCGTGATGGCGCTGTTGCTGTGGGCCCGCAGCCCCGAATATCGCGTCCTCTACTCCACGCTCACGGACGCCGACGGGGGGCGCATCATCACCCAGCTCGACACCATGGGCGTCCCCTATGAGTTCAGCGAGGGCGGACAGGCCCTGCTCGTTCCCGCCGATCAGGTCCGCCCGATTCGCCTCAAGCTAGCCGAGCAAGGGCTTCCCGAAGCCAGCGGCGTCGGCTTCGAACTGATGGACGATCAGGCATTCGGCATCAGCCAGTTCGCCGAGCAGGTCAACTACCAGCGTGCACTGGAGGGGGAGTTGGCACGCACCATCGGCACGCTGGGCAGCGTTGCTCGCGCCCGGGTGCATCTCGCCATGGCCAAGCCATCGGTCTTCGTTCGCGAGAGCGAACCCGCCACCGCCTCCGTGGTTCTCGACCTGCAGCCGGGCCGCGTGTTGGGCGAAGGCCAGGTCAATGCCATCGTCCACATGGTCTCCAGCAGCGTGCCCCAACTGGCCGTCGATGACGTCACCGTCATCGATCAGAATGGCGATCTGCTGAGTCGTTCCAATCGCAATGCCAGTCAACTCGATGGCAGCCAGCTCGATTACGTCAGCAATCTCGAGGACCAGTACGCCGAACGCATCGAAGCGATTCTGGCGCCCATCGTCGGCGCGAGAAACGTGCGGGCTCAGGTCACCGCGCAGATCGACTTCTCTCAACGCGAACAGACCGCGGAGCGATACGGCCCCAATCAGTCGCCCAACGAGGCCGCGGTGCGCAGCCAGCAGAGCAGTTCGTCGTTCCAGAGCAATAGCGACCTCGCCATGGGCGTACCGGGCGCAATGAGCAATCAGCCGCCGGGCGTTGCAGCGTCGCCGATCAATGCGCCGGGCACCCAGGCCCAGGACGATAACAACGACGATCAGGCCGATGGGGAAAATGCCGACACCGAAGGCGACGCGACCCAAACCGAAACCGATGCCAATACCGGCCAGGTACGCCGCGACAGCACCACCAATTATGAAGTGGATCGCACCGTCGAACACATCAAGCAGCATAGTGGCGATATCGAACGCCTCTCCGCCGCCATCGTCGTCAATTATCGCGACGGGGTGGATGACGAAGGCAATCCGACCCGAGTGGCCCTGAGCGATACGGAAATGGAGCAGATTCGCGGCCTGGTGCGTCAGGCCATGGGCTTCTCGGAGGCACGTGGCGATGCGCTCGAAGTCGTCAACAGCCCGTTCCAGCTCAACGCTCCCGACTTCGAGATTCAGCCGTGGTGGCAAACGCCGGAAGCCTGGAGTCTCGCCAAGAGCTTGCTGAAGTATCTGGTCGTTGCTCTGGTTGCCCTGTTCCTGTGGTTCAAGGTAGTGAAGCCGCTGCTGCGCCGTCAGACACCGGAACCCGTACCGGCCCCGGCAGCGTCACCGATGCCCGCGAGCGGCGCGGCGGCCACCGCCGGCGCCGCAAGCTATCAGACGGTCAGTGACAGTGGCGTCGACGACAGCGGTAGCCGCGCCGGCAGCGCCGCCAAAGCCCGCGAGCGGAATCGTCGTGGCGCCTCGAATTACGAGCAGGATCTCAAGGACGTTCGCGAAATCGCCCAGGAAGATCCCCGCCTGGTCGCCATGGTCGTCAGAACCTGGATGGACAAATCATGACGGTGGAAATGACCGGCGCCCGACGCGGTGCCATTCTGTTGCTCTCGCTGGACGAAGACAGCGCCGCGGAAGTCTTCAAGTACCTGTCCAGTCGTGAAGTGCAGGACATCAGTCAGGAAATGGCCAAACTGGGCCAGGTCTCTCACGAAGAGATGGCCGCGGTGCTGCGTGACTTCCACAACGAAGCCGAGCAGTTCACCGCCATCAACCTGCATTCCAACGATCACATCCGCGCGGTCCTGACCAAGGCCCTGGGCAGCGAACGCGCCAGCAGCCTGATCGAAGACATTCTCGAGACCAGCAACACCGCATCGGGGATCGACTCGCTGAACCTGATGGAAGCCTCGATGGTTGCCGAACTGATCCGCGATGAGCATCCGCAGATCATTGCCACGATCATGGTCCATCTGGAGCGCTCCCAGGCCGCCGACATTCTCGAGCTGTTCGACGAGAAGCTGCGTGACGACGTCATGCTTCGCATCGCCACCTTCAGTGGCGTTCAGCCGGCGGCATTGCAGGAACTGACGGAAGTGCTCACCTCCATGCTGGACGGCACCAACCTCAAGCGGAGCAAGATGGGCGGTGTCAGAACCGCGGCCGAAATTCTCAACCTGATGAACTCGGCTCAGGAGGAGCAGGTCATCGACGTGGTCCGCGCCCACAGCGAGGACCTCGCCCAGCGCATCATCGACGAGATGTTCTTGTTCGAAAATCTGCTGGATATCGACGATCGCGGCATCCAGATGATCCTGCGCGAAGTCGAGACCAATTCGCTGGTGATCGCGCTGCGCGGCGCCGAAGATGCACTGATCGACAAGTTCACTCGCAACATGTCCCAGCGTGCGGCTCAGCTGATGCGCGAGGACATGGAAAATCGCGGTCCGGTTCGTCTGTCTCAGGTCGAGAACGAACAGAAGTCGATTCTGGGGGTCGTGCGGCGTCTGGCGGATTCCGGCGAGATCGCCTTGAGTGGTGGCGACGATGGCTACGTCTGATCGCCACCCGCACGCCACGCCCGGACCCGGCGATGAATGGCATCGCTGGCAGATGGAGGATCTCGGACGCGGCCCCGCGTCCGAGAAGCCAGGCCCCAATGGCGACGCCGAGCATCGCCGCCGGCAGCACGACGCCGAGGAAAAGGCACGCCGCACCATCGCCGAGAAGGCGCAGCGTCAGGGCATGGAAAGCGGCTATCGCGAAGGCCACGAGCAAGGCTATCAGGCAGGCTATCGTGAGGGGCTTGCCGCGGCCGATGCGGCCGCCGAGCTGGAATTCCACAAGCGCCTGGAACTGACGCTGGTTCCGCTTGCCGAACTCGCCGAGCATTTTCGCCAGGCGATGACGACGCTCGATACCGAGATTGCCGATCAACTGGTCGAGCTGGCTTTGATTGCCGGCCGCCAACTGGCTGGCGAGTCCCTGGCCGCCAATCCCGAGCATATTCTTTCCGTCGTGCACGAGCTGCTGGATGCCGACACCACGCTGAATGGCAAGCCTCGCCTGTGGCTGCACCCGGACGATCTCGAGCTGGTCACGGGCTCCATGGGCGAGCGACTCATGGCCAGCGGCTGGGAGTGCCAGCCCGATACATCGCTTGAGCGCGGAGGCTGTCGCGTCACCAGTGCCGGCGGCGGGCTCGATGCCAGCTTGAGCACCCAGTGGAAGGCGATTCTCGACCAGCGGCGTCAGCGCAAGATGATGCCGTCCGCCTCGCCGGAGAGTCAGGAGACTCACGAATCCGGGCCTGACAATGCCGCCCGAGCCGGTTCCCGGTCGGCAGACGCCGGCCCGGATAGCGCGGACGACGGGAACCCGAGCGATGAGTGAGCCCGCCGATACCTCAGTGATTTCGGACATCTCCGCGCATCACCAACGCTGGCGACTGGCGCTGGGTAAGGTCACACACCGCGTCGAGTCGCTCTCCCACTACCGCCATGAGGGCCGCGTGACGCGTGCCACCGGGCTGGTGCTGGAAGCCGTCGGCATTCGTCTTCCTCTGGGCAGCGCCTGTCTGATCGAACTCTCTTCCGGCAGCGGACGCGACGACGAACGCTACGCCGAGGCGGAAGTGGTGGGGTTTTCCGGAGACAAGCTGTTCCTGATGCCGCTGGCTGACACCAGCGGTTTGTTGCCGGGCGCCCGCGTGCTGGCCCTCAGCGGCAATCGCCTGGACATCGCCAGCGCCAGGCGGTTTCCTCTGGGCGACGGGCTGCTTGGCCGCGTCGTCGATGGTAACGGCCGGCCGCTCGACGATCACGGTCCGCTGGAACATGCCCCGCACGCCCCGCTTGACACTCCGCCGATCAACCCGCTGGCTCGTGCCCCCATCGACACCACCATCGATGTGGGCATTCGGGCGATCAACGGTCTGTTGACCGTCGGGCGAGGCCAGCGCATGGGCCTTTTCGCCGGGTCCGGCGTGGGCAAGAGTGTGCTGCTGGGGATGATGGCGCGATTCACCGACGCCGACGTCATCGTCGTCGGCCTGATCGGCGAGCGTGGCCGCGAGGTTCAGGACTTCATCGAGAACATTCTGGGCGAGGAAGGTCTGGCGCGCGCCGTGGTCGTTGCCGCGCCGGCCGACACCTCTCCACTGCAACGCATGCAGGGCGCCTCGTACGCGACGCGGCTGGCGGAAGATTTCCGCGATCAGGGACGCGACGTGCTGCTGATCATGGATTCACTGACCCGCTACGCCATGGCTGCCCGCGAAATCGCGCTGGCCATTGGCGAACCGCCCGCGACCAAGGGCTATCCACCCTCGGTCTTCGCCAAACTGCCGGCACTGGTGGAGCGCGCCGGTAACGGCAAGCGCGGCGGCGGTTCGATCACCGCCTTCTATACCGTACTGACGGAAGGCGACGACCAGCAGGATCCCATCGCCGATTCTGCTCGCGCCATTCTCGATGGCCACATCGTGCTCTCCCGGCAGCTGGCGGAGAGCGGTCACTATCCCGCCATCGACATCGAAGCCTCCATCAGTCGGGCGATGCCGGCGGTGGTCGACACCAGACGTCTGCGTCAGGCCCAGGGATTCAAGCAGATGATATCCCGCTATCAACGCAACCGTGATCTGATCAACGTCGGAGCTTATATCAGCGGTCAAGACCCCCAACTGGATCGCGCAGTCGCGCTCTATCCGCGGCTCGAAACGTTCCTGCAACAGCGCATGGACGAGATCGCCAAACTGGAGCATACCCGGGCCGAGCTCGATCGACTCATCCCCATCGACGACACATCCCCATCGACGACCAAGCCCTGATCGCCTCTGCAGGCGTCTTTCATCGAACGCCGATCCACCATGTATGACACGAGAATAGTGGCATTTTTGATCGTTTATCGAACCTTCGAGCCGATGCCGGGCCCGTCACAATGGCAAGCGGCGAATGGTTTCATTGGGTATCGATAGACGGAAAGGAGGTAACGCTTTGGCCAACATGCAAGCCATGCAGATGCTTCGGGACCTGGCGCAGCGCAGCAGCGACAAGGCCGTCGAAAATCTGGGTCAACTGCAACGTCAGCAGCAGGATGCCGAGAGCCAGCTGGGGCAGTTGCAGCGCTATCGCGACGAGTACCAGCGCAAGCTCCACGACAGCCTGACCCAAGGTGTCTCATCGAGCCAATGGCGCGACTATCAGCAGTTCATCGGTTCGCTGGACAAGGCGATCGAACAGCAGCAACGTCGACTCGGTGAGCATCAGACCCGGGTCGAAAGCGGCAAGCAGCACTGGCAAGGCGAACGTCGCAAGCTCAACGCCTACGAAACGCTGCACACGCGAAGAATGCGTGAAGCGGATCGGCATCAGGCCCGCCACGAGCAACGCCACAGTGACGAGATGGCCGCGCAGTTACGTCGCCGTCAGCACGAGTCCGGGCATCATCACTGAAGCACGATTCATGATCCTGAGCACTGACGTGAAGCCCGTTCGATGCCCTGATTCACGGCACCGAGCCAAAACACCGATTCAACGTTCTACCCGACAACGCAACTGGCGGCCCTGCCCATGGAACTCTCCTCCCTGACCGGCGTGACCTCATCCTCGACGCGTGGCGCCGAGACCAGAAATGGCGAGTCCCGAGACACGGCCAGCGCCCCCTTCGCCGACGTCATGCAGCGAGCCGCAGTAGCGGAAAAACCTCAGCGATCCGAGGCGCGCGGTGAAAGCTCGGCATCTCGGACCGCGGGCGCGCAGGAAACCCGCGAGCCGACAAGAGTCGGTGTCGCGGCGGAGCAGACGGCACCGAATTCACGCCAGTCGGATTCTGAAATCGGGCCAGGTCGCGACCCGGGCCCAGACACCGAGGCAGATACGGACACCAGCCGTATTCTGCAGGCACTCGAGCAAGGTGACATGTCGGGGCTGCACGCGGTGCTGGCGAGTCTTTCGGGGAAAACCGGGTCGAAAGACACCGACAGCGCGAGCCTCTCGAGCGGGCAGGATAGCCGGGGCGCAGCAGGATCGCTCGACGCGACCGATCTCGCCTCCCTCTTTGCCACGCTTTCGCTGACGGTGAATGCTCAGCCCGCGAGCGGTAGCGAAACCGCCGGGACGAATGGTACCGCTACACTGGCGACCGGTTCCCCTGCCCTGCAGCAGGTGGCATTGACGCTCACCGAGGGCGCCCGAAACGCTGCCGCGATGGTCACCGGGGAACTGCCGGATGATGCAGACCACCCCGGCGCCTCGAGTCACGCCAAGACGACTTCGACTTCCGGGCAGGCCGGAGTCGGTGGCCTGCTCTCGGCGATCGACGTCACCCGCGGCGGCAACCCGGGCTCGGGTCAGGGGCTAGCGACGGCCAATGGCCAAGGACTCCCCCTGGGTGACGCTGGCGCGGTGCTGACCGGTGCCCTGGCGGACCCCTTGGCAGCCAACGGCAACGGTGGCGATCCTGACAGCAGCGCTTTTTCCAACTCTCGTTTCGATCCCGGCTCCCTGGCAAATCTGACGTCGTCACCGTCGAACACGACGGGATTGTCGTCGTCGGCGGCCCCGGCAACGACCGGGACCCTCACCACCCCGGTGCAGTCACCCCAGTGGCCGGCCTCCTTCGGCCAGCAGATACTGCAGATGCATCAACGCGGTGATCAGCAAATGTCGCTGCGTCTCCACCCGCAGGAACTGGGCCCTATCAGCGTCTCGCTGACGGTGCAGGACCAGCAGGCGCAGCTCCAGATCCTGTCGGCCCACGCCCCGGTTCGCGCCGCGGTCGAAGCGGCCATTCCTCAGCTCCGTCAGGCGCTCGCGGATAGCGGTATCGCGCTGGGCGAAGCGATGGTCGGTGACCAGGGGCAGTTCCAGCAAGGTCAGTCACCGAACGACGAGCAGCCACGCCAGGCCCCCAACGTCTCCGGCCCGCTGCTTGCCACGTCGGGCGTGGACTCAGGCGATAACACCATGCTGCGCCAGGTCGCCATGTCCGGTAACGGCAACATCAACCTTTACGCCTAGACGTCGCTGCCGATAACACGGATAGCGGCGACCTTGGGTCTGCCGCCATACCCGTCATGCGACGCCGGTCGCGATCGGCTCGCCTGGGTCTACCCTCCCGTATGCATGAAAGCGGAAGTTGGCAGACCGGAAGGCGTCTTTTCCGTCGATCGCAACACCCCCTGGCACCGCATACTCCGCTGCAACTTTCAGAGATGATCCGTAATGGCAGAAGCAATGGCCGCACCTCG
This sequence comes from Salinicola sp. CPA57, assembly GCF_003206035.1. Classification (NCBI taxonomy): domain Bacteria; kingdom Pseudomonadati; phylum Pseudomonadota; class Gammaproteobacteria; order Oceanospirillales; family Halomonadaceae; genus Salinicola; species Salinicola sp. CPA57. Next base: position 331,082 of record NZ_PZJR01000003.1, on the reverse strand, counting down.
TAAAAAACGACCCATGCTACTGGTGGGACTCCTCCTCGTGCTGCTGGCAGTTGCCAGTTCGGTCGCCGTGTACTTTTTCCTCGATGCTCGCGACGACACCGAAGCTGGCGCTACGGTCGACCAGGCCCCGAGCGAACCGCCGATACCGATCTTCGTCACCATCCAGCCATTCACCGTCAACTTGCAGAGTGACTACGGTGACCGTCTGCTTTACGTCGGGCTGTCGCTACGTGTCAGCGATGACGCAACCAGCGCGTTTCTGACCCAGCACATGCCGGAGGTCCGCAGCCGTCTGCTGATGCTCCTGTCCGGCAAGAGTGCGCAGGAGCTGATCAAACCCGAGGGCAAGGTTCAGTTGAAACAGCAGATCCTCGGGCTGTTCGACGAGCCGATCACGACGCCACAGCCGACGTTATCCATCGATGACGTGCTGTTCTCCGATTTCATCGTGCAGTAAGCGGACGCCAGGCCAACCATGTCCCAAGACGATCTACTGTCGCAAGAAGAGATCGACGCCCTTCTCAACGGCGTCAGCGGCGATGACGACAAGCCAGCCGACGACACCCAGGGTGACCGTCGCACACGACCGTTCGATCCGGCCAACCAGCATCGGGTCATTCGCGAGCGTCTGCAGTCACTGGATATCATCAACGAGCGCTTCGCGCGCCTCTTCCGGGTGGCCTTGTTCAACTTGATCCGGCGCAGCGCGGATATCACGGTCTCCGGCGTGCGTTATCAGAGCTACAGCGAGTTCGCGCGCAACCTGCCGGTCCCCACCAACCTCAATCTGATCAGTCTCAAGCCGCTCAAGGGTACCGCGCTGCTGGTGTTTCCGCCGGGTCTGGTCTTCATGGTGGTGGACAATCTATTCGGTGGTGACGGCAGATTCCTGACCAAATCCGACGGTCGCGAGTTCACCGCCACCGAGCAGCGCATCATCCAGCGCCTGATGTCATTGGCCCTGGAAGGTTACAGCGACGCCTGGAAGTCGATCTATCCGCTGGAGATCGACTACATGCGCTCGGAGATGCAGGTCCGTTTCGCCAATATCACCAATTCGCCGAACGAGATCGTCGTCAACAGCACGTTTCATCTCGAGGTCGGCAATCTGGCCAGCGACTTCAACATCTGCATTCCGTTTTCCATGATCGAACCGATCCGGGACATCCTGTCCAGCCCGATCGGTGCGCTCGATAGCGACGATACCCAGTGGGAATCGCGTATGGCAGGCGAGATCAAGCAGACCCAGGTCGAACTGATCGCCGATTTTGCCGAAATCTCTTCGACCATCGGCGACGTGCTGTCGCTGGAGGTCGGAGACGTTCTCCCCATCGATCTGCCCAGAGCCATCGACGTGCGTGTCGATGGTGTCCCGGTCATGGCCTGCGAATACGGGACCCGACAAGGTCAACGCGCGCTACGGGTAAAGCATCTTATTGACCATGGTACGTACACCGCCATGAAGGACTTCGACAATGAGTGATGATCAGAAGCCGGGATCCCAGAAGGGATCTTCCGAGAATACCGCTAACAGCCAAGAAGACGCTGAGGACCTGTGGGCGGCGGCCATGGCGGAACAGGGCGTCGAGCCCGAGGCCGATGAATCCGGCGCCGACGAGCCTGCGACTGCAAGCGAGCCCGTGGCGGATACCCGACCTACCGCCACGGCGAACTCCGGTGAGTCCCGCGCGGCCGAGATGGGGGTGTTCCAGTCCTTCGATCAGGGCAGCGGCAACGCACGCCAGTCTCGGGATCTGGGAGTCGTCATGGACATCCCGGTCAAGCTATCGGTCGAACTGGGCAGAACACGCATCACCATCAAACAGCTACTCGAACTGGCCCAGGGCTCGGTCGTCGAGCTGGATGGTCTGGCCGGCGAGCCGATGGATATTCTGATCAACGGCTATCTCATCGCGCAGGGCGAAGTCGTCGTGGTGGAAGACAAGTACGGCATTCGGATCACCGAAATCATCACGCCGTCCGAGCGTGTTCAGAAACTGAACCGATGAACGACGAACCGCTACGGCAGGTGACCCAGACGGCCGGTGCCGGCAGCGACAGCATCGGTCTCCTGATGATGGGCAAGACCGCCGTGTCACTGCTGATCGTGGTGGCGATCATTCTGGGCTGCGCCTGGCTGCTGAAGCGTCTCGGCCCCAATCGACGCGCGGGTACGCAGCATCTGCGTGTCGTCGCCAGCACCCCGGTTGGCCAGCGTGAGCGCGTGGTCATCGTCGAGGTCGACGATCGCTGGCTGGTGCTGGGGGTCGGCGGCGGCCAGGTCACCAAGCTGGAAAGCATGGCGCCACCGCCCGCCCCGCCTGCAGCGCCGGATTCTTCACCGCTGACCGGCTCTTTCGCCAGTCGCCTGGGGCAGGCACTCAAGCAGAATGCCGTGGGCTCACGTGATCGCGGCGTTCGGAACCCGCTCGGACGCCGCGCCTCGCAACCCGGGAACGTCGATTCCCGCGACGATGACGGGGCCGATTCGTAGTGGCTATGGCAGCGATGATGACAGCGTCGCGGACCGTGCCTCGATCAGCGACTCGACACAAATCGCGTGGCGTCCTGATCGCGCTGTTGGCCCTTGGGACTTTGATGGTCAGCCAGTGGGCCAGCGCTCAGGCGCTTTCCGGCATCGTCAGCGAACCGATGCCCGATGGCGGGCAGCGCTGGTCGTTGAGTCTGCAGACCCTGCTGTTCCTGTCCTCACTCGCCTTTCTGCCGGCGATGCTGCTGATGATGACCTGCTTTACCCGGATCATCATCGTGCTGGGCTTGCTGCGCACCGCCATGAGCACGCCTTCCGCCCCACCCACCCAGGTTCTACTCGGGCTCGCTCTTTTCCTGACATTCTTTGTCATGTCGCCGGTGCTCGACCGGGTCTATGACGAAGCCTGGCAACCGTTCTCGGCCGAACAAATTTCCATGGAAGAAGCTCTGGATCGGGGTAGCCAGCCCTTCCGCGAGTTCATGTTCGCCCAAACCCGGCAAGCCGATCTGGCAATGTTTGCCCGCATCGCCGATATCGGCGAGATGCAGGGACCGGAAGATGTGCCGATGCGGATACTGGTGCCGGCTTATGTCACCAGCGAACTGAAGACGGCTTTCCAGATCGGCTTCACGATCTTCATCCCGTTTCTGATCATCGACCTGGTCGTCGCCAGCGTATTGATGGCACTAGGGATGATGATGGTGCCGCCGGCGACGATCTCGCTGCCGTTCAAGCTGATGCTGTTCGTGCTGGTCGACGGCTGGCAGCTGCTGATCGGCTCGCTGACGCAGAGTTTCTATCTCTCATGAATCGCGCAGGCATGCACGGCATCCCCGGCCGCAGCCCTGCAGCCGCCCGGAGGTGAGCAATGTCTCCCGAAATGGTAATGAGCCTGGCCTATCAGGGCATGAAAGTGACCCTGATGATGGCCGCCCCGCTGCTGTTGACCGCGTTGCTGATCGGGCTGCTGGTCAGCCTGTTCCAGGCTGCGACCCAGATCAACGAAATGACGCTGTCGTTCATTCCCAAGATCCTGGGCGTCTTCGCCATGTTGATCGTGTCCGGCGCCTGGATGATCCAGCTGTTGGTCAATTTCACCCGGGAGCTGCTGCAGAACATCCCGCAAATGGTGAGTTGAGGCGTCAACGCCCCCGATGATCGACATCACCTCCGCCCAGTGGCTGGGTTGGCTGCAACTGTTCTTCTGGCCGACGGTCCGCATTCTCGCCTTCTTCATGGCCTCGCCGCTATGGAGCCTGCCCAGCGTGCCGACGCCAGTGAAGGCATTGTTCGGCGCCGGCATCGCGATTGCCATCGCGCCCGCGTTACCGCCAATGCCGGCGATTCCGCTGTTCTCTCTGGAAAGCTTCGGCCTCATGCTGCAACAGATCCTGATCGGCGTCGCCATGGGGATGGTGCTGCGGATCATGATTGCGGTGGTACAGACCGCAGGTGAGTTCATCAGCATGCAGATGGGCCTGGCATTCGCGACTTTTTATCAACCGGATGCCGGGACCAACACCATGGTGATTTCGCGCATGCTGGAACTGCTGACGCTGCTGATGTTCCTGGCGTTGGACGGTCACCTGATCACGATCGAGATTCTGGCCTGGACCTTCGAGGTGCTGCCGATCGGTTCAACCTCGATCGACGCCAGTTTTGCCGAAACGCTGGCTCGCTGGGGCGGCACGATCTTCTCCTCCGGGCTGCTGATGGCGATTCCCGTCATTACCGCACTGCTGCTGATCAATCTCTCGCTGGGCATACTCAACCGTGCGTCACCGCAGCTGTCGATCTTCTCGGTGGGCTTTCCAATGACGCTGACGGCGGGCCTGGTCATGATGACCGTCTTGATTCCGGACATGGGCGGTTTCTGGAACGATCTCTTCAGTCAGCAGCTGCGTTTCATGCAAGGCATGATCGAGCAGATGGCCGGGCCGCCTTGAGCCGATGGCCCCACACGATGTCGATCCGATAGAGAACCGGCAGATAGAGAGCCGGCAGATCGAGAACCGACAGAGCGTTTCAATATCCCATATGCAGAAAGGGACGCATCCTGCAGGATGCGTCCCTTTCTTTCCTATCCCGTCTTCATGTCGAACAGCTATCGATCTCGACCCGGGCCGAGGCGGTCCGTCACATCAGATCGAACAGGGACGTCCCCTGAAGATCGACGAATGCTTTCTGCGAAGCCTGCAATCCCACCTGACGCAGCACGTAATCCGAGATGGCCGTGGTGTAGTCCAGATCGATCAGATCACTCTGAGTCTGGGTATAGCTGATCGCGCGATCGCTGCCCACGGCATCTAGGGTATCCAGCTCGTTGAGCCGGGCACCCACTGATGCCCTGACGGTCAGCACATTGTCCAGCGCGTTATCCATCTCCCGGCTGGAGGTCGACAGGGTGTTGGCAAAAGCGGCCTTGTCGGCATCGGAATCGAGCGGATTTTCCAGCGCCGAGAGCATGTTCTCGAAGGTAGTAAAGACATCCGGACTCATGTTCCTGGCGGGTCTTACCGAGAGGGAATCTCCGCCTTCCGGCGCGCCTTCCATTGTCAGACGCACGCCACCGAATTCTAGCGTGGTACTGGTGCCATCGTAGGTGCCCGAGGTGTCGCCATTCGGACCACCGCTGATCGTGTATTCGAAAGTCCCGTCGCCGTTATCGCTGAACGAGATCGCATAATCATCGCCGTAACCGTCAGCCGTAGTGTCAGTTACCTTAGGGCCGGTAAATGTCAGGCTGCCACTGTTTCCGCTGTCAGCCCTGGCCAAGTAACCGGACCCTGCCGCCACCGCCTGAAACACGTCACGACCGGTATTGCCGACTTCCATGAGTCGCGAGGAATCGACCTTCTGCTCACGAACCTGATCGGAGCCGGCATATTGGACGGCGCCGGACACATCCTTGACGAAGGGCTCGGCACCGTCCTGGTAGCCGCCAAAAAGGTAACTGCCGTTACCGTCGGTGGAATTGGCCTGTCCCAGCAGCGCTTCGTAGACGCCTCGCATCTCTGTCGCCATCGACTGACGGTCAGCATCACTCAGCGTGCCGTTACCCGCCTGAACCAGCAGCTCCTTGGCTCGCGTCAGAGAGTCGGAAACGCTGTCGAGAATGCTCTCCTCCTGGCTCAACGAATTGCGCGCCGTGATTCGACTGTCGCTCTGCTGACCGTTGGCGGCCAGTGACTGCGACACCCCGACTGCCCGCGAGGCGGCTTGCGGGTCATCTGACGGCCGCACGACGCGCTTGCCGGAGGCGATCTGTTCGCCGACCTCCATGAAAGCGCTCTGCTGGCGGTTCATCGAGCTGACACTGCGCTCGAACATCATCACGGTGCTGACACGCACGGCTCTCTCCTCGAAGGCGCCTCGAAACCGACGCGCTCAATGGCTATTCAATAAAGACGCTTCTCAACGACGCTTCTCAAAGACGACATCGATCAATCATGACCCTTCGGCAACGCTCAGGAGCGTAGACCCAGGATGGTATCCATGATGGTCGAGCCGGCTTCGATAACCTTGGCATTGGCTGAAAAGTACTGCTGAAACTGCAACAGATTGGCGTACTCCTCATCCAGATTCACGCCCGAGTCGGCCTGCTGATAGGCGTAAAGCTGGTCGCTCAACCCTTCCTGGGTAGTGAGGTTGGCCTGAGTAATCGCTGTACGGTTGCCGACATCGCTGACCAGCGACGCGTAACCGCCGCTGAAGGTGGCACTGCCGCCGACCAGTTTCTGATTCTGTAGATCGAGCAGTGCCAGCGCGTTGCGGTTGTCACCGCTACCGCCGCCGTCGGCAGCCGCCGCCGCGATCTCGCTGGTATCGCTCAACGCCACATCGAATCCGGCTGCCGCATGACGTGTCGGCTGGAGCATGAAGACATCGCCCTCGGCCGGGCTGCCACCAGGCGTTAGCGTCACCCCGGCGACGGACAGGTTGCCGTCGCCGTCGGGGGAGATCGTGCTGATCTCGCCGCTACCCAGATTCTCGACCGAGTAGGAACCATCCGCCTGATAGGTCAGACGATAGTCGTCCGCGGTCAGCTCGCTGACATCGCCATACTCGGCGCTCATCGAACCACTGCCGGTATTGGTCGAACGGCTGATGACAGTAGGGCTGCCGATATCGAAGAAGGCTTCGCCCGGATCCCCGTTGAGATCCAGGCCGGCTTCATGCTGCTTATTGAAGCTCCCCGCCAACGTCACCGCCAACTGCCCCAGTTGATTCTGGGCGCTGTCCAGCGTCTCGCTGCGAAAGCTCATCAGCCCGCCGAGCTCACCGCCCTGGATGACCGATTCCTTGAGCGGGGAGCGCGAACCGGCGCCATCCTGATAGGCGATCGTGGTGCTGGAGGGATCGTCGCTACTCTTGACAGCAACCAGATCGAACGACTGGTTACCGGCGACCAGCGGCATGCCATTGGATAGCGAGACCTGGTAGGTCGAGCCGTCCTGCACCTGGACATTGACGTCGACCAGCTCGCCAAGATCACTGACCAGCTTGTCGCGCTGATCCAGCAGCGCATTGGGCTCCTCGCCACTTCGGGCGCGGGCCAGCGTGACCTGCTTGTTGAGATTCGAGATCTGGTCACTGAGATTGTTGACCTGTGTCACCACGTCACCGATCTGACCGTTGATGCCCTCACGCATGTCGCTGAGGTAGCCGTCATAGGCTCGGAACTGCGCCGCCATGCTGTTAGAGCTGCCCAGCAGCCCTTCCCGCGCTGCGGCGTCCGCCGGTGCGCCGGTCAGATCCTCGACGCTGGAAAAAAAGCCCTGCATCAAGGTGGTCAGACCGGAATCGCTATCCGCCAACAGGTCATCGATCTGATTGATCTGGCTCTGATAGGTTTCCAGTGCCGACTGACGGCTGTTGACCTGATTGAGCTGCGAACTGATGTAACTGTTGTACTGGCGCTGAATGCCATCGACGCTGACGCCGGCACCAGCGCCCACACCACTGCTGTTCTGCCCCAGCAACGTCAACTGGCGGCTATAGCCGTCGGTATAGACGTTGCTGATGTTGTTACTGGTGGTCGACAGCGCGTTCTGCGCTGCGCTCAAACCGCTCAGGCCAATCGAAAACAGGCTCATATCGCTATCCCGTGAAACGCCATGACGACTGTGGCGATGTCCGTGCAAGATTATGATTTTTATCGGCTGCGAAAGCCGCTTCTTGATCCTTGCGGACAGCGATTTCGCAACGAATTGTTACTGCGATCAGAAGATGGCGGTAGGCAAGTCGTCAGGACCGAATGGATTGTCGCCGTTGCCAGCCATCGCCACCAGGTTGCTACCTGCCGAAGCGTCGAGCGTGCCCAACTGGGCCATGATGCCACGCAACTTCTCGGCATAGCGCGGATCGGTGGCATAGCCGCCCTGCTGCAATGCCTGCGCTGCCATATCCGGCGAGGAGGCGGTCACGACGCCCTGGTAGCGAGGGTTATCACCGATCAATCTAGCGTAATCGGTGAAGGCATCGGCATAGGAGTCATAGACGCGGAAGCGGTCGGCCATCTTGATCGGCCGCCCGTCGACATACTCGGTGGTGGTGATTTCCGTGGTGGCCCCCTGCCAGGACCGCCCGGCCTTGATGCCGAACAGGTTATGACTGTTGCCACCGCTGGCCGTGGGAATCTCACGCTGGCCCCACCCGGTTTCGAGCGCGGCCTGCGCCAGAATCAGCTCGGCCGGCACACCCGACGCACCTTCAGCCTTCCTGGCAGGCCCGGCAAGGCTATCCAGAAAGGCGCGGACGTGTGCCGGGCGGTCATCGGTTTCGGCAGGCGCCATCGCCGATGAAGAGGCGACTGAAAACTCATTGGACCTCGCACCGCTGCCGGCGATACCCGCCCCTGGCATGTCGTGCCGTAACGGCTCCGGCATGAACCCTGGCGTGCGCAGCCCGCCGTGCAGCAATCGCGGCGCTCCCCGCGGGATGCCGGCGATCAGGGTCGAGGTATCCTCGGAGGCAGCCGCGCCGGGAAGCGCTGCCGTTCCCGGCAAGCCACTGCCTTCCAGCTGCTGAACCAACTGATCGGCCAGCCCCAGACCCTTGCCCGCGAGCTGCTGCGCCCACTGCTGATCCTGCATGGAGCGCATCATGTCCATCTGATCGCTCTGCAGCAGACCGGACTTGGGGCTGGCATCACGCATGCTCTTCAGCATCATCTGCAAAAAGACCGCCTCGAACTGACGCGAGGCCTCCTTGAGACTGCCCTGCGGCGAGTTGGCCGCGCTGTATTTGAGCTTCTGCACGCTCTGAACGTCGAGCGCGAACTGGCCGGAGAGATCGTTGCTGATCGCCATCAGATGACATCCAGTTCGGCGTTGAGCGAGCCTGCGGACTTCAACGCCTGCAGAATCGACATCAGATCCTGGGGCGAAGCGCCCAACGCGTTCAAGGCATTGACCACGTCCATCAGATCGGCACTGGTCTCGACCATCTGCAGCGCGCCGCCTTCCTGCTGAACGGTGATATCGGCGTTGGGCACTACCACGGTGTCGCCACCGGCGAGCGCATTGGGCTGGCTGACCTGAGGATTGGAATCGATGACGATCGACAGGTTGCCGTGAGCCACCGCGGCACGATTGAGCGTGACGGTATCCGACAGCACCACCGACCCGGTACGCGCATTGAGAATGACTCTGGCCGGGCCACGCTCGGTGGTGACGTTCACCCCCTGAACGCGGGCCAGAAAGGTGACGCGATCGTTGTCATTGGCGGGCAACTTCAACTGCACCGTACGCCCGTCCAGCGCGGCCGCCACCGGCGCTCCGAACTCCTGATTGATTGCCGTCACCATGCGTCGGGCGTTCTCGAAGTCGGACTGCTTCAGAAACAGATCCAGCGTGCCGCTGGCGTTGCCAAGACGCATCGGCACTTCCTGCTCGACCAGACCGCCACCGGGAATGCGTCCGGCAGACAGGTGATTCACGGAAACGCTGCTGCCTGCAGCTTCCGCCCCGGCCCCGCCCACGTAGACATTGCCCTGGGCCAACGCGTAGACGCGGCCGTCGGCGCCCTTGAGCGGCGTCATCAGCAGCGTGCCGCCGCGCAGGCTGTCGGCGTTGCCGACCGACGAAACGGTGACATCGATCTCCTGGCCCTGACGCGAAAACGGCGGCAGTTTTGCCGTCACCATCACCGCCGCCACGTTGCGTAGCTGCATGTTGGTACCAGCGGGAATCGTGACCCCCAGCTGCGACAACAGGTTGGTGACACTCTGGCCGGTGAACGGAGCCTGGGTGGTCTGGTCGCCCGTACCATCGAGTCCGACTACCAGGCCGTAACCGACCAGCGGGTTATCCCGCACGCCGGAAAAGTTGGCCAGATCCTCGATGCGCTGAGCCTGAGCGCTCAGGCTGAACAGCAGCATCGACAGCAGCACCAACGTTTTCGTCAGCGACGAGTACCGCATCCGGGAAAGATATGAGAGACGAGACGACATAGGCATCAGAACGGTGAGATGTTGAGGAAGAAGCGCTGCAGCCAACCCATGGTCTGCGCTTCGTTGATATAGCCATCACCGATATATTCGATGCGGGCGTCGGCGACTTGAGTCGACTGCACGGTGTTGGAACCGCTGATCGCGCGGGGATTGACCACGCCGGAAAATCGGATGTACTCGGTGCCCTGATTGATCGCGATCTGCTTTTCCCCTCTCACCTTGAGATTTCCGTTGGCCAGCAGGTCGTAGACCGTCACGGTAATCGTCCCGGTGAAGGTGTTGTTGGCGTTGGCGCCACCGGCACCGTTGAAGACGTTCTCGCCCTCGATATCATTGGCATATCGATCGAGAAAATCGAGATCATTGGGCAGCAATGTCGGCGTAAAGGACGCGGAGCCGTTACGCGTGGCATTCGCGGCAGAATTCTTGCTGGCGCTGACCTGTTCGTCGAGCACGATGGTAATGATGTCGCCGACCTGGCGCGGACGACGATCCTCGAACAGCGGCTGGAAGCCGAATCGAGCCTGATAGATGGAGCCGTTGGCCTGAACGGGCGGGGTCGAGGGAATCTCCACCGGCGCCGAATCCTCGACCACGGAGTGACGCGGGATCTGGGCACAGCCGGTCGCGGTCAACACCAGACACAAGCCTGCCAGCATGATCACTCTTCGCCACATCGTGGCCAATTCTGCGGTCAGCAACACGCGCCTTCCCCGGTTTATAGCTGCGTCAGACGCTGCAGCATCTGATCGGAAGTTTCGACAGCCTTGCTATTGATCTCGTAGGCCCGCTGCGTCTCGATCATGCTCACCATCTCCTCCACCACGTTGACGTTGGAGGTCTCCACGTAACCCTGGTAGAGCTTGCCAGCACCATCCAGGCCGGGGTTGAGGTCGGTACGTGGTCCGGAGGCATCGGTTTCCAGATACAGGTTCTGGCCAATGCTTTGCAGCCCGGTCGGATTGATGAACGTGGAGAGCATCATCTGCCCCACTGCGTTGCTCTGAGACGTTCCCGGCTGAGTCACCGACACCGCGCCGTCCTGGCTGACCGTGATCGACAGCGCGTTCTGGGGGATCACGATCGGCGGATCGACCGGGTAACCGCCGGCGGTCACCAGCTGGCCGTTCTCGTTGACCTGAAAGCTGCCATCACGGGTATAGCCAGTGGTGCCATCCGGCATCTGTACGGCAAAGAAGCCCTTGCCGTTGATCGCGAGGTCGCGGGAGTTCTCGGTATTCTGCAGGCCACCCTGCGTGTGCAGGCGCTCGGTCGCGACCGGGCGAACACCGGTACCTACCTGCATGCCCGAAGGCAGCGTATCGACCACCGAGGACTGCGCGCCGGGCTGACGCACGTTCTGATACAGCAGATCTTCGAAGACGGCACGAGACCGCTTGAAGCCATTGGTCGAGACGTTGGCCAGGTTGTTGGAAATCACGTCCAGCTTGGTCTGCTGCGATTCCAGGCCAGTCTTGGCCGTCCATAATGATTTGATCATGACAAAAATCCCGCTGTCGGTGCGCAAGCGCGGTGGCTGGCGCCGCTGGTCGAAATTGACGTTAGCTGGTCAGAGAAAGAAGACTGTTGGCGCGTTGCTCGTTCTCATCCGCGCTTTCGATCACCTTCATATGCATGTCGTAACGTCGGGCGCTGTCGATCATCGAAATCATCGCGTCGGTCGCAGTGACGTTACTGCCCTCGAGCGCACCGGGAACCAGGCGCCGGGTATCATCGGCCGGTAGCGGCGGCGCGACATTCTGGCCTTGCGCCGGCGTCATGCGAAACAGGCCGTCTTCGCCGCGCACCAGGTTGTCGTTGCCTGGTGCAACCATCTTGAGCCGTGCCAGCGGTGCCACGGCGTCGGGGTTCTGACCCGGCTCCAGCACGCTGATCGAGCCATCCGGCGCGATCGTCACGTCGCCGCCGAGGGGCACCACGATGGCCTGGCCATTGTCGGAAAGAACCGGATTGCCGAGCGACGTCAGCAAGCCGGTGGAATCGACCTGAAGATCGCCGCGACGGGTATAGGCTTCGCCGCCCTCCGGGGACTGCACCGTCAGCCAGGTATCGTCGCCTTGCAGAGCCACATCCAGACTGCGCCCGGTGGTGTTGATGTTGCCGGCCGTGAAGTCGGCGCCAGGCGTGGTCATCATGGAAGCGACACGCGTCGACAGACGCGCTTCGCCCTCCACCGGCACCGCGCGGAACGCCATCAGCTCACCTCGGAAACCCGGCGTGCTGACGTTGGCCAGGTTGTTGTTGACCACCGATTGCTGCGCCATGGTCTGGCTGGCACCACCGCCGGCGGTATAAAGAATTCTATCCATGACCGAAGCCTTTCAAGTCAGCCTTGCGAACCAGAGCTTGTCGAAGGGAGCGCGTTGCCGGCCATGCGGCGACCGGCAACGCCATTGCTGTTGGCGACCGAACTATCAGCGCAGCTGCGCCACCTGATCCATGACTTCGGACTGGGTACGAATGGAATTGGTGTTGGCCTGATAGTTGCGCTGCGCAATGATCAGATTGACCAGTTCCTGGGTCAGATCGACGTTTGACGCTTCCAGCGTCTCGGACTCGATCGACCCCAATGTACCGGTGCCCGCGGTACCCAGCAGTTCGTTGCCGGAATCCGCCGTCGCCGCGAACAGGTTGCCGCCGGAGGGTGTCAGGCCCTCAGGATTACGGAAGGTTGCCAGTGCGATCTGGCCCAGGCTGACCGTCTTCTCGTTGGCATAGCTGCCGACGACGGAACCGTCATCGGCGAAGCTGATACCGACCAGCGCCCCGGACGAATAACCGTCCTGCGCCAGGCTCTTGACCGTCGAGTCGTCGGAGAACTGGGTACTGCCCGCCATGTTGAAGGTGGCGTTGATCGGATCCACCCCAGTGCCCAGCTCGTTAGCGCCGAAGGACAACGTCGGCCAGTTGACCGGGTTGGCCGTGGCGTCCTGACCATTGATCGTCGCGAGCTTGCCGGCACTATCGAACGTCGCCGGGAATTCCTGATCCGTCAGCACGCCATCCAGTGCCGTGCGTGCACTCCAAGCGTTGTCACCGGTCTTCTGGAAATACAGTGTCGCGTTGTGCTGTGCGCCCTGGGAGTCGTAGACGGTGAAGCTGGTGGAGTAGTTATAAGCAATGGATGTCTGCTGGGTGGTGTCCTCGGCAGTCTTGGCAGCCAGGTTGTCATAGAGCACGGTCGTGGAGGTGTCATCGGCGACCGTGGATGCATCCAGGTTGAGCTGAATGTTGATCCCGGTACCCGTCGCGCCGGTCGCGCTGGCCGGCATGTCCGCCGCCGGAATGTTGAGCACCTGCGGCTGGCCGCCGACGACGACGCCGGAATTGACGTTGGCGGCATCTGCCAGCCCGTAGCCCATCAGCCGCGCACCCTGGGCATTTTCCAGGAAGCCGTCGGCGGTCATCGTCAATTGGCCATTGCGCGAATAGCCGACCTCGCCCTCCTGCTGAAAACGCAGGAAGCCATCACCGCTGATGGCGATATCCAGATTTCGGCCGGTGGCTTCCAGACTGCCGGTGCTGAAGTCCTGAAGTACGCCGGAAACCCGGGTACCCAGACCAACGGCGCTGTTGGCAAAGACATCGGAAAACTGCACCGAGCCGCTCTTGAACCCTTTGGTCTGAGAGTTGGATATGTTGTTGCCGATAACATCCAACTGCTGAGCCGCGGCGTTGACGCCGCTCAATGCTTGTGAAAAACCCATGACTGATCCCCTGCGTTTATCGGTTGCGTACGCTAGAACTGTTCTGTGTCGGTACTGATCTTACTCAGAGAATCTGGCGCACTTCCGAGAGCGCCACGGGATCCTGAGCGTATCCCAAGTCGAGTTTTGGTCCATTCGCGCCCTGAATCACTCCGTTGACGAGGGCGTAATTCAGTGCTGTCGGCGCGTAGGTCTCATCACCCACGCTGCCAGTGAGGGATGCCGTATAGGTACTGTTGGGCGTGACACTGGTGCCGTCGGCCAACTTCCCATCCCAGGTAAAGCTGTGCACGCCGGCTTTCAGCGGTCCCGTCGAGAAACTGTCGATGATCTCGCCACTGGCGCCCCGAATATCGATCTGCAAATCCTCGACGGCGCTATCCAGCTCCACGCCGATCGGAGTGGTAACCACGCTGTCGGAACCCTCGGTCGAGCCGACCAGAATCTCGTTGCCCGGCACCATGACGCCCTGTCCGATCAATGCGGTGGCCTGCAGCGCCTGACCCGCGTCGATCTGATCGGTGATGGCGGACAGGCTATCGTTGAGTTTCTCGATACCGCTGACGGTGTTGATCTGAGCCAACTGAGCAGTCATGTCCGAGTTTTCCATCGGACTGGTGGGATCCTGGTTCTTCAACTGGGTGACCAGCAGCGTCATGAATCGTTCGTTAAGCTCGCTGCCGGAATCGACCCCCTTGGTACTGCTGCTGGCGGCCGCGCCATTGATATTGGCTAGGGTACTGCTACCAATCACCGGACTGGACATGACATCTCCTTGATGTGCCCTAAACCGATCAGCCTTCGCCGATGGTGAGTGTTTTGGTCATCAGCGTCTTGGCGGTATTCATGACCTCGACGTTGGCCTGGTATGAGCGGGAAGCGGCGATCATGTCGACCATTTCGTTGACCGGATCGACATTGGGCATCTGTACGTAGCCTTCATCGTTGGCCAGCGGATGCCCGGGACGATATTCCAGCCGCAACGGTGTGGTGTTGTCTTCGACTACCCCATTGACGCGCACGCCACCCGCGCTTCCGCCCTGCTGACTCATCGCCTGGAACATCACCTGTCTGGCGTGGTACGGCTGCCCGTCCGGGCCGGCAACGCTATCGGCGTTCGCCAGATTGCTCGCCGTGACGTTCATGCGCTGCGAATTGGCAGACAGCGCCGAACCGGAAATTTCGAATACACTGAACATCGACATCGTATTACTCCGACTGCATGGCTTTCTTCAGGCCTTGAATCTTGCGACTGACGAAAGTGACATCCGCCTGATAGCGGAGCGAGTTGTCGGCGAAGGCCGAGCGTTCCCGGTCCATGTCGACGGTGTTGCCATCGAGACTGGGCTGATCCGGCACACGGTAGAGCAGGTCATGAACCCCCGATCCGCCGCCGGCGTGCCCCGGAATATGGCGGGCCGATGTCAGCGACAAGGACAAACCGCCGGAAGATTCACTGCGTCCCTGCTCCATGACCCGATTCAACTCCGTGCGAAAATCGAAGTCTCGGGCCTTGAAATTGGGCGTATCGGCGTTGGCGATATTATTGGCCAGAACCTGTTGACGCTCTGCGCGCAGATTGATGGCTTCCTGCTGAAAGCGCAGCGCGTTATCCAACTTGTCGAACATGCCGTGCCCCTCGATGGCGTTCGCTGGAAATTTGACAGGATGGAGAATAGCGGCGGGCGGTTCGTTTCAAACGTGTAAACAAGCTGTCAATTGCGCGCCATTTTCAGCAATGCTCGTTGTCGGGCATCTCTACAATCGCTACCCAATGTGGAGAATTCCGTCGCCTGGCGGGAAGCGCCGCGATACTCACCGCCGCCGAGATCCGTGACATGCGTGACGACCCGTCCGAAGCCTTGCAGCGCCTTCGATCGAGATATCGCCCCTACATCCAACGCCTGCTGTGGGCCGCCGCCGTAACGCTGATGACCTGCCTGTTCGCGCTATCGCTACTGCCGATACCCTCGATCGCTCGCGCGGACGACAACATCGTCGAGCAAGGCGACCCCCTCACGCTCAGCGTGGAGCGATTTCTCCAGCAGCGCACCGCCTCACTCGGCGATCAGGTAACGATCGACATCCGGCAGAGCGCCGCCGATCTTGGACACTGCATCAACCCGCAACCGTTTCTGCCCCGTCCCGGCGTGCCCCAGGGCCGGGTGACGGTGGGCGTCCACTGCGGTAACGACGGCAGTCAGACGCGCTATCTTCAGGCGACGATTTCGGCGACGGTTCGCCACCTGGTGGCTCTCAAGTCGATCGATTCCGGCCAGCGTATCGATCCCGCGATGCTGGGCTGGCAACAGTCGGAGATTTCACGGCTACGCCGAGGTTATCTCGACAACATGGATCAGGCGTCCGGCATGGTGGCCACACGACGCATTCCGGATGGCGCGACCTTGACCGACAACATGTTGAGAAAGCCCTGGATGGTGAAACGCGGCGATACGGTCGTGCTGACAGCCGTCGGTCAGGGGTTTCGCGTCAGTCGCAGCGTCGAGGCGCTGGACAATGGCGGATTGGGCAGTACCATTCGCCTCAAGACCGAGAACAACCAGATCCTCCAAGGAACGGTGACAGGTCAGGACCGACTGCGTGTCGACATCTGATCTGCTCAGATAAATTTCTTAACAAAACTCCGTTCGAATCTCTTTCAGCTCGCGCTGCTTTTGCCGATAACGTAAGCAACCACGGGATTGTGCATACAGCCATGAGGTAACGACCTTGAAAATCGATCAGACACAGCCGCTGACTCGCTCCACGCAGAACGAGCCCGTCGAGCAGCGCAAAGGCGCCGAATCACTGGAAGACACCAAAGCTTCGGCCGGCTCCACGACGACGTTGAGCCAGATCCCGAAGGGAGATGCGAGCGAAGATATCGATACCGCTCGTGTCAACGAGATTCGCCAGGCAATTTCCGAGGGCCGGCTCGAACTCGATACCGGCAAGATCGCCGACGGTCTGGTCCAGAGCGTTCGCGATATGCTGGACAAGTCCTAGGTTCTGTCTGAAAAGTCGACGAGCGCAGGCAGTTTTCAGACAGTGCCTAATCACCTGATTTCAGGGCCTGTGACATCAGGCTCCTTTTATTTCAGGTTCCTTCTATTTCAGGCCTGATGGCAGGATTCCCGCATGACGCCAGCTGAATTGATTGCCGAACAGCAGACTCTGTTGCAGACACTTGTGCAAACGCTCGATGCCGAAGCCAGTTGCCTCGGCGAAGGCAGAGTGGACGGGGAGCGTCTTGGCGAACTGGCCGCACTCAAGCAGCGCCAGCTGGATGCGCTTGATCGGATCGAGAGCCTTCGTCGGGAGCATCAGCAATCCCAGGGGTTCGGCACGGGCAGTCAGGGGGCCGGGCAGTTCGCCCTCGCGATAGGCGGGCATGAGGCATGGCAACGAATTCGTGCGCTGGCGGAACAGGTGCGTCGAACCAATCGCCTCAATGGCCACATCATCTCCGCCCGGCTGGAACACAATCAGCAAGCCATCGATTTTCTGAACCGCGCCATCGGCGGCAACGTCTACGGTCCCAGGGGCGAGTCCCGGCATAACGGATTTGGCGGTATCAGTTCCAAGGCGTGATACGGCGAGAGTCCCATCGCCACTCAATGCTCACCTGGCGCTGAAAAATTCGAGGTCTATGGAACGCAGAACCCTCCGCCGAGAGACTCGACGGAGGGTTCTTTTTTGGCTGAGCGGGATGAAAAGAAAAGCGCTCAGTCTTCCGTTCTGACGACCCAGGATTCGACGGTGTCGCTACCGTGCTCGTCCTTCCACACTTTCAAGGTCTTGTGGTTACCACCGCGCGTTTCGACCACTTCCCCGGTGGTGGGGTTCTTGTAAATCTTGAGCTTACGCTTGCGACGGCTACCCGTTGAGCCGGTCTGCGACGTCGTGGTCTGGGCGTTGTCGGCTTTGGGGTTCAACAACTCAATGACGTCACGTGTCGTCTTGCCGTATTCCGCCATCAATGCTTCGAGCTTCTCCTTGAACTCGAGCTCGGCTTTCAGACGTTGGTCACCTTCCATGCGCTTCAGCTCTTCTTCAAGCTGCTTCAGGAGCTGTTCTTTCTTGACGTAATCGCTGAGTAGAGACATTCGTTGTTCCGTTGCGGATTGGTTTAAGCGTGGATATTATTGCCGATATCCACAAACTTGCAAGTCTTATCGAAGTGATTTTTTTAAAACAAACGGATTGCCAATATTTATTTAACGGCGGCTTCGTTAATGAGGCAGGACACTAACGGCCTTCGCTACGCCAATGCCGAGGTTGTTTTTTAACGACTCTCGATCCAGCCATACAATGCCATCCGGACTATCGTCTGGCAGGCCCATCATTGTCCAGTAGCCCCATGTCTATTGAATACTTTCATCATCGGCACCAGATACTGGCATTTCCCGTCAACAAATAACGCCGGACAATGGCCACTACATCAATGAAATCTAATTGGTTGGCGCTCTTCCAGGTGTCTACAGTTTTTCCTCCTGTCGTCGATAGTGGATAGGAGACTCGGAGCCGACAGGAATGAAATCGAGTTCCTCCTGTCTGGCCGCACAGGGCGTATTTTCGATGATCAGGACACCGGCTCAAGATATGCCAAAAACTCGAAGTCACTTCTTGACCCGAACGCTGGCGGTGTTGGCCGGCATCTGGTTTTTCGCTTCGCTGCTGATGTTGGGCGCAGCCTGGCTGGCCGTCTCAGGCGGACCGTTCGCGATCGTCGTACTGACCACCCTTTTCAGCGGGCTGACCGGCCTGGTAGCCAGTGTCTGGCTGTTCGATCGCCGGTTGCTGGTGCCGATCAGACGACTCGCGGATCATGTCCGCCTCGAGCATGACTTCACCAGCACTTCGCGGCAGGTGCCCCCGGATCTGACCAGCCGCTCGGATGCCGTGGGCCTGCTGGCACGCCAACTGCAAAAGTTGATTGAAGAATCCAGGAGTTACAACGCCGCGCTACTGGAGCAGACGTTGAACGACCCGCTGACCGGGCTTGGCAATCGGCGCCTGCTGGAAAGTCGCCTCAACATGCTCGTGCCTCTCAGTCGCCGCCTGAGCTGTACGGTGTCGGCGATGATGATCGATGTCGATCACTTCAAGGCATTCAACGATCACTATGGTCATCCGGCAGGCGATGCGTGTCTCGTCGATATCGCCGGTGTGCTCAGGGATACTTTCCGCAGGGAAACCGATGTCGTGGTACGCCTGGGTGGCGAAGAGTTTCTGGTCCTGCTGATCCACACCGGCAAGGAGGAAGCCTGGGCGCTGGCCGATGCCATGCGCGGCATGATCCAGGCACTGGGGCTACCTCACGAATACTCGCCGGTTGCGGAGGTCGTGACCGTCAGTGTCGGGGTAGTGACCAGCCCCAATGGCTTGCTGATCGACATCGACGACATGATTGCGCACGCCGATCAGGCACTCTACGACTGCAAGGCTCATGGCAGAAATCAGGTGGCGGCACGCGTGATCGGCGTGGAGCAGACGGCGCAGGCGTTTCGTCCCTCGACCGAATCAACGGCGTAACCCGCCTCGGACAACAATCTTTACAGTTCAGCGGGCAATTTTTTACAGCAAAATACTGGATATAAATACAGTTATTAATTACCTTATCCTTATCGACGCACCAGCACTACCACCATTCTTTAATAGCCAAATTAATGCATAATCGCGAAAATAGCTTTTTTAAGCTATAGATTGACCGTTGTGAAAGACGTTGCGAAACACTATCGATGGGGATCTCTATGATCGGCGTGCTCAGCGGGGACATCGTCGCGTCTCGCGATATCAGCGACAAGCGCGCGCTTCGCCGCGCGATAGACCTCGGCATTGATCGACTTGGCCAGTCACTGGGCGCGGTGGGTATGCGATTTCGCGGTGACGCTTTTCAGGTAGCGATTCCCGAGGCGACGGAGTCGGTCACGGCAGCAGTAATCATGCGCGCCAGTCTCATCGAACACTCCCCCTCCAGACAGCAGATGTGGGATGCGAGAATCGCGATCGGCATCGGTGAAGGCAGCGTGCCCACACTCGACAACTTCATCGACGCCGATGGCGAGACCTTCGTGCGCTCCGGCCAGGGTCTGGACGCGTTGAGCGAGAGCCATCAGCGTCTGGGCCTGTTCCTCGCGACGCCGCAGCCGGATCTCGATCTGCTGATGCTGTTTGCCGATGACGTCATCAGCCACTGGAGCCATAACGCCGCAGAAGTGGTTCGCTTCAACCTGACGACCGAACACTCTCAAAGCGAACTTGCCAGACGCCTGGGTCGCTCCCAACCGACGATCAATCGTCGCCTGAGCGCCGCGCGCTGGTCGCTGATTCGCGAATTTCTCGAATTTACCCGGTTCCGCCTGGAGGGACTGACATGAGCGAGGCAAGTCTGTCACTGTTGTTGGCACTGCTGCTCTCGCACACCGTCGCCGACTTCGTTTTGCAAAGCGACAGCTGGGCGCTTCAGAAACAGCAACACCACTTCCGCGCACCGTCGCTCTACTGGCATGTCGGAATTCACATGCTGTTGAGCCTGGTCGTTCTCGTGCTCTTCGGCGCAAGCGTCGCTAGCGCTATTGTCGGCACACTCGGAATTGGTGCATCCCATTGGCTCATCGACACGCTGAAAAGTTATACCCCCGCGCGCCAGGTGCGCTTTTTCCTGCTCGACCAGCTCCTGCATATCCTGATACTCGGGCTCGTCTGGTGGTGGATCGTTGGCGACAACCTGTCCGGTCTCACGTTCGATCTCGCGCTGTTCTGGCAGCCGTCAACGCTACTGGTCGCTCTGGCGTATCTGACCGTGATGCGCCCGGCTTCGGTTCTGATCGCGCTGATCATGCGGCGCTGGAGTGAAGGCGTCGACACCCGAGGCACGCTGGCCGATGCGGGCGCGCGAATCGGCATGCTCGAGCGCTTTCTCATTCTGACTTTCGTCTTGAGCCATCAAATGGCCGCAATCGGGTTCCTGCTGACCGCCAAGTCGGTACTGCGCTTCGGCGACCTCTACGAGGACCGCGACCGCAAGCTGACCGAATACGTGCTGCTCGGCACCATGCTGAGTTTCTCGATCACGCTCACCCTGGGCCTGTTGACCCGCTATCTGCTGGACGCATTATGAGTCGCGTCGACGCCGGGCATTCACGCCCCGCCAGACACCTGCTGATCGCCGGGCTGCTGGCGCTACTGGCCGGCTGTACCAGCCTGCCGACGACGGAAGTTCGCGACGGCTACGTGGCCGATCGCGCGCATCGATCCGATGCCTACAACCAGCGGATTCGCTATCTGATTCTTCACTACACCGACTCCGAGGAAGCCAGGGCGATGCGCACCCTGCTCGGCCCTGATGTCAGCTCGCATTATCTGGTGCCCAGAGAGCCTCCCACGACGAATAGCCTTCCACGAGTCTGGCAACTGGTCGATGAATCCGCCCGCGCCTGGCACGCCGGCATCAGTGGCTGGGAAGACCGCACGCAGCTCAACGACACCTCGATTGGCGTGGAAATCGTCAATCGCGGTCCGCAGCGAGCGCTTCGGGATCCGTCTCGGAACACGCCCCAGAATACGTCTAACCGTCTGGCCGCCAGCCAACGATGGCAGCCTTATCCCGATGCGCAGATCGACGCTGTCATCGCGCTGGCAAACGATATCATCCACCGTTACCGCCTGCCGCCGACGGCCATCCTCGGGCACTCTGATATCGCGCCATCACGCAAGATCGATCCCGGCCCCCGGTTTCCATGGAAAAGACTTCATGATGCCGGGGTCGGCGCTTGGCCAGAAGACGATGACGTCGCTGACTATCGTCGACAGTTCGCGCGCTGTGCTCCCTCGATGACGCAAGTTCAGCGAGCGCTGAGCGCTTATGGCTACACCATCGACGTCAACGGCAAAGGGGATAGGCAGACTCGCGAGGTGCTACGCGCCTTCCAGATGCATTTTCGTCCCGCCAACTATGCCGGCCAGCCGGATCGCGAGACGTCAGCCATTCTGTGGGCACTACTCGCCCGTTATCGCCCACAGGCGCTAATGGACAACGATCTTTCAAGACCGGAATGCTCTCGATAAATCGATGAAAGAGAGAGGCCGGCGCCGGGTCCGCGGCAACGCTTCATTGGCTGGAAGAATAATGAATCAGATCGTGAACTCTGACCGATGCCCGTGACAGATTGCGATAGGCGTGAGGCTGATCACCCGGAAAGCGTATCGCATCCCCCGCCGCCAGGGTTTGCCACTCCTCGTCGAGTCGGAGTTCCATCACTCCTTCAAGCACGACCAGGTGCTCGACGACACCAGGCGCATGGGGTGCCGACTCGCTGACCGTGCCCTGTGGCAGCTCGATCACGAACATTTCGAATCCCAGTGTCGGATCGAATGTAAACAGCGGCGTGACGATCATTCCCGAGGCGTCGTGATGCCGTTGAGGAGTCGATGTCGGGCGCTGTAGTTCGGGGGTTTGCGCCACCAGAAAACCCGTAAGCGGTACCCGCAGACCACTGGCTATTTTCCACAATGTCGAGATGGTCGGCGTGGATTCACCGCGCTCGATCTGACCCAACATGGCCTTGCTCACGCCGCTGGCCTGAGCGACTCGATCAAGGCTCCAGCCACATTCGGCGCGGCGCTTTTTCAAGTGTCGGCCGATGGCCAATACATCCGCCTCCATGCTTCCTCCTGAGTGACACACTGCTGGAGCCCTCACTTTACCGCAAGTGAATCGTCAGCCTGGAAAAACCAGGGTCGTGCGTTATAGCGCACATTGGCACCGCTTCATCGAAAGTGTACGCTATAACGCACATTACTGATCGCCTTCGAGATATCTCCCATGGCTCGTTTACCGAATGGACGTCGCCTGGTTTCGTCCAGAATCACCCTCTCGCAGGTTACAGCCGGTTTCGTCGCGGTTCTGGTCGGATACACGAGTTCCGCCGTGATCATTTTCCAGGCTGCTGCTGCAGCCGGCGCCTCTCCCACTCAGATCGGAGGCTGGCTGAGCGCGCTGGGCCTGGCCATGGGCATCACCTCGATCGGGCTTTCGCTGCGCTATCGGCAACCCATCCTGACAGCCTGGTCAACCCCGGGCGCAGCATTGCTGGCAGTCAGCCTGCCGGGTCTTCCGCTGAGCCAGGCAATCGGTATTTTTCTATTCAGCGCCGTCCTGATTCTGATCTGCGGTGTCACCGGCTGGTTCGCCAGGCTGATGCAAATCATTCCGCAATCGATCACTGCTGCCATGCTCGCCGGCGTGCTGTTGCGCTTCGGTCTGGACGCATTTTCCTCGCTGGACGGAGACTTCCTGTTGGTACTATCGATGTTTTTAACCTATCTCGCCGCCAAACGATGGGTGCCACGCTACGCCATCGTGCTGGTACTCCTGGCAGGACTCGGCGTGGCCGGCCTGCTGGGTGAGATCGATATCCAGGCGGCCCAACTGATCGTCAGCGCTCCCTCTCCGGTCTGGCCAACCTTCTCGCTCTCGAGCCTGATTGGCGTGGGGATTCCACTGTTCGTGGTGACCATGGCCTCACAGAATGCTCCCGGCGTAGCCACGCTGCGCGCTGCCGGCTACGACGCACCCATTTCGCCGCTGATGCTATGGACCGGATTGGCGACGTTCCTTCTAGCCCCGTTCGGTGCCTTCAGTATCGGTCTGGCCGCCATTACCGCAGCGATCTGCATGGGGCCAGAGGTCGATCCCGAGGCGAGCCGGCGCTACCCGGCAGCGATCTGCGCCGGCGTATTCTATTTACTGGCTGGGCTTTTCGGTGGATCGATCGGCACTGTATTCGATGCCCTGCCGTCGGGCCTGGTGCTGGCGATCGCCGGCCTGGCGCTGCTTTCTACCATCGGCGGCAGCCTTCATCGCGCCCTGCTGCAAAGCCACCAGCGCGAGCCGGCCCTGATCACCTTTCTGGTAACCGGTTCCGGTGTGACCTTGTTCGGCATCGGCGCTGCATTCTGGGGGCTAGCGGCCGGGTTGCTAGCGCTGTTCGTACTGACGAAACCGTGCCGTATCTGAACTGACCAAAGACGCGCCAAAAAGGCGCCATTACACATCAAATGCCGATCAAGGCGCCCTGCCGCGACCGTCCATCGTCATCGGCGATCGGTTCGACATCCACCGAGACGTCGAGCTCGTGCGCGCCGCCGCCATTCATGATGCCCTTGAGCGGCGGTACATCACCGTAATCACGCCCCCACCCCAGAATGAGATGCCGCTCACCCGGCAGGTTGCCGTTGGTCGGATCGTACTCAAGCCAGCCCCAGTTCGGCACATGTACCGCGACCCAGGCATGGGAAGCATCGGCGCCGATCAACCGGGGTTGACCGGGTGGCGGCAGGGTTTCCAGATAGCCGCTGACATAGCGCGCCGAGAGCCCCAGCGAGCGCAGACATCCGATCATCAGGTGGGCGAAGTCCTGGCAAACGCCGCGCCGGGCGCGAAGCACGTCCAGCACCGGGGTCGCCAGCGTCGAGAACGCCGGGTCATAGGTGAAGGTCTCGAAAATACGACGATTGAGGTCATCTACCGCGTTCAGTAACGGCCGGCCGACCGGAAAGCTGGATGCTGCGAATCCGCGTAGCGCCGGGTCTCGGAAGATGAACGGGGAATCCAGCTGAAATTGTCGGAGTTCCGGTGTTCGGCTGGCATGTCGTACGGCCATCTGCCAGTCGTTATCGACCTCGCTTGGCGGCAGCGGGCGTCCCTGAGTTCGAAGGGTGGTCGAGGCAGTGACCGACAACGCCAGATGGACTTCCTGAACGCTGAAAAAGGCCACCCGATTACCGAAGAAATCGAGGCGCTCGCTGGTAACGGCCGGACGCGGCTCGATATCGAGTCCGGTCGGTTCGACCTTCTGCCACGATAGTTCCCGGGGCAGGATTCGTGCCTCGTTGTGGCATAGCGAAACCGGCGCCGCGTACTCATAGCGGGTCGTGTGGCGAACTCGATAGCGCATGCATCAATCCTGTAACGAAAAGATGACAACCGGGCGATGACAGTCGCTGGCGACGACAGTCGTCAACTCAATCATTCGCGAACTCGGTCACTCGCAAAATCAGCCGGTCGCAAAATCAGCCGGTCGCGAACTCGGTCGGTCGTAAACGCCGCCAGCCGCCCGCTATGGTGTCTGCATCGGTATCAGCTGACGCGGGGCTTCGACGTGACTGAAGTGACTGTGCTCGATGGCCAAAGACAGCGCCTCGAGCGGCACCGTCAATGCATCGAGCAGATCCGCCAGTGCCTGCTTGGCATCTTCGTCATCCTCCAGCTTCGCCAGCAACTCCAGATCCGCCAGATGCAGGGCCGAGCGAGCCTTGATCAACAGCCGGGCCTCGTCGCTGCGATAAGGCGTATTGCTGGGCTGGGGTAGGCGCTCGATCTGGCGCTCGAGACGCTTGAACATGTAACCCACCGAGCGCGGGTTGGCCTCGTCGAACAGCAGCAGATCGAGAATGGCTGCCGGATGCAGCTCGCTGCGATAACGTCGCCGATACGCCGTGGCATTGTCGGTCGTGGTCAATACCACGTCCCACAGCGCCTCGCCGGCATGCCTCGAGTCGATCAGCGCCAGACGCAGCAGCGTCAGTGTCGCCAACGCTCGCTCGAGAAAACGCCCGATATCCATGAAGCGCCAGCCGAAGTGATGCGGCATGGTCTCGTTGCAAAGGCCGAAGAAAGCCGCCAGCTGGGTGATCACGGTCTCGACGGATCGCCGCCCCTGGTCGATACCGGCGTTGGGTAGCCGCACCGCTTCCTGACGCAGCTGATTGAAGACCCGCCAGGCATCGTCTCCCAGATGATCACGAACCGCGCGGCAGTTGTTGACCATACGCGAGACCATCATCGGTAAACTGCCGTCCTGGGTCTCGTGAAACAACCCCATCAGACGGTCCCGATGCATGACAAAACGTTCGACCGGCAACTCGCCGGGCGATGATGTATCGAGCTCGAGCAGATGCAGAAGGTCCTCCAGCGTTTCATCCGCCTGCCCTTCCTGCCCCTGCTCGAGCAATCGATACAGCGCCTCGCGCAGCAATCGGGACCGTCCCTCGAGCCGCTCGCCGTAGCGCCCGACCCAGAACAGGCTATCGGCAACGCGACTCGGTAGATCGGCGCCATCCCGCGTGACTACCAGCGGCTGGCGTGACCGCCGCAGACGGCTGACATGCGGCTGCGGTTCTTCCGCGGTCACCCACACATCCTTGACACACTGACTGGACCGCATCGCACTACCCGGAGCACCGTGCCACGCCACCCCACCGGGCATGACGTCATAACCACTGAATCGATAATCGGTATCGAAGACCGCCTGGGTGAAGCAGCGCACGTTGAACGGTAGTGGCGACAGCTCGGCACAGTCACGGCTGAAGAACGGCGCGGTCGCCGCCACCAGCGGCTGCTGAGCCACGTAACGATCCGGTTGGGCGACGATCGCCTGGCGCAACCGGCTGGCCGCCTCTTCGTTCATGTCCGCGGGCGACACCGGACCAGGCTCGCCGTCCAGGCGTTGGAAGCTCAGCGTCTCGAAGCCCGCCATCGCCCAGGCCAGCCCTTCCGGCTGCCCACACCAGTGACGCTCCATGCCTTCGATCTGCAATGTCTCGCCGAGCAGGCGCTTGCACAGGGCCGGCAGGTGTGCGCCGATCAACGGATGTTCCAGCGCACCGACGCCCGGCGGATTGGCGACGCCGACTCCACCGGCCCGGATCGCCTCGAGCAGCCCGGGCACACCGATCAAGGAATCTCCTCGCAACTCCAGGGGATCGCTCCATGCATCGCCAATATGGCGCAGCAAAACGTCCACCGGCTGCAGCCCCCCCAACGTGCGGATCCAGACACGCGAGTCGCGCACCACCAGATCGCTACCCTCGACGAGGGCAAGATTGAGGTAGTTGGCCAGGTAGGCGTGTTCGAAATGACTGTCATGCCCGGGGCCCGGGGCCAGCAACGCGATGGTCGGATGATCGAAATTGAGCCGCGACAGTGACGAGAGCGAATGGTGTTGGGCACTCAGGAACCCCGCCAGCCGCTTCAGCGGTGCACGGCGATAGAGATCCGGCAAGGCACGCGCCATGGCGATGCGATTCTCCAACGCGAAGCCAACGCCCGAAGGAGACTGCACTCGATCCGCCAGCACACGCCAGTGTCCTTGCGCATCGCGCGTCAGATCCACCCCGTGCAGCAGCAGGCCAGGGTCTTCCTCGGCCAGCAGCTGATCGCAAGGCAGCAGAAAAGCGGGATTGGCATACAAGGCATCGGCCGGGAGCACACCTTCCGCCAGCATTCGACGCGGACCGTAGATATCCTTGAGCAGCGCTGCCATCAATCGGCTGCGCTGGCGCAGGCCCTGTTCGAGTTGCTGCCATTCCTGAGGCGCGATCACCAACGGCAGCGGATCCAGCCACCACTGACGGCGGCTGCCGGCTTCGTCGTTCGGCAGGTTGTAGGTCACGCCGTTCTCGTGCAGCAGGTGCTGCACTTCATCGGCTCGCTGCACCAGCGTATCCCGCCCCAACTGTCCCAATTGATCCAGTAGCGGCAGCCACCGCGGGCGCACCGAACCATCGTCAGCGATCAAGGCATCGTGAACGCTGCCAGGGGCATAAGTTTCCAACCAGGGAGTGCGAAGCGTCTCGATCGCCACCATCATCTATTGTCTGCGTGTGCGCCGGGGAATCCTTCCCAGCGGCCGGTCATCACCGGACTCCTGCCGGTGTCATGAGACTCGACGACATCGTCGACTTCCCGTTCTCAGCAAAGCGTTCAAAACTGATGCAATGCGGTCTTCATCGTGTCGCTGATGACATCCCATTATCGGCGCCCATCATATAGATGTTTAGCCAGGCCGCTAGTCGATTCCGCTTTCCCGCTCCCGCAGATCCAGCGTAAACGGATAATCACGGCTGATATGCGGCTCGGGAACTTCATGTACGCCCTGCCGATGACCGTGAGGCAGGAACCTGGCCAGACGCCGCGCTTCCGCCTCGTTGGCGTTGACCGGAAAGCTCTCGAAATTGCGCCCGGCCGGATGGGAGACGTGATAGGTACAGCCGCCGATCGAACGCCGGTTCCAGGTATCGACGATATCGAACACCAGCGGCGCATGAACCGGAATTCGCGGATGCAGCGCCGACGGTGGCTGCCAGGCACGATAGCGCACCCCGGCGACCGCTTCGCCATTACGATCCGTTGCCCTCAGCGGCACCCGCTGCCCGTTGCAGGTCACGACATAGCGATCGCCGCTCATGCCGCTGACCTTGACTTGCACTCGCTCCACCGACGAGTCCACATAGCGCGACGTACCACCGCCCGCGGCCTCCTCGCCGAGCACGTGCCAGGGCTCGATCGCCTGACGCAGCTCCAGCTCGAGCCCCTGATACTGAACCCGCCCCAGTACCGGGCACCGAAACTCCAGAAATGGTGCGAACCACGTCAACGCAAAGGCCATGCCGTCATTGTCGAGATCGACCAGAACCTCCTCGAGATCGCACCAAAGGTAGTGCGGAAGCATCCAGCGATCGTGCAAAGCCGTGCCCCAGCGCACCAGGCCACCATAACTCGGCCGATCCCAGAAATGCGCGACAAGCGCCCGGATCAACAGCCCCTGCATCAGGCTCATGCGCGGATGCGGCGGCATCTCGAACCCCCTCAGTTCGAGCAGGCCGAGCCGACCGGTATCGCTGTCGGGCGAATAGAGCTTGTCGATGCAGAATTCCGCACGGTGGGTATTGCCGGTGAGGTCGGTCAACAGATGCCGGAAAAGGCGGTCCACCAGCCACGGTTGCGCGGTCTCCTCTCGGGACAGTTGCGCCAGCGCAATTTCGAGTTCGTGCAACGACTCGTGGCGCGCTTCGTCCACACGGGGCGCCTGGCTGGTCGGGCCGACGAACAGACCCGAGAACAGATAGGAAAGCACCGGATGGCGTTGCCAGTAGCTGACCAGACTCCCCAGGAGTGCCGGACGTCGCAGGAACGGCGAGTCGGCCGGCGTGGCGCCACCCAGGGTAACGTGATTGCCGCCGCCAGTGCCGGTGTGACGGCCGTCGAGCATGAACTTCTCCGCCCCCAGGCGAGTCTGTCGGGCCTGCTCGTAGAGCGTCTCGGTCTGGGCTACCAACGCCGGCCAGCTCTCAGCCGGCATGATATTGACCTCGATCACGCCGGGGTCCGGCGTGATCATGAAATGGTTGAGGCGTGGATCGGCAGGCGGCGGATAACCCTCGACGAACACCGGCATCTCGAGCGTCGCGGCGGTCTGCTCGATCGCCGCGATGAGTTCGAGATAGTGCTCGAGCCGCGTGACCGGTGGCACGAAAACGTAGAGCTGTCCGGCGCGCACTTCCAGGCACAGGCTGGTATTGATGGTGTCAGGCTGGTCGTTGACCACGCTGCCCTTGCCATGCGACTCGTCGTCCGTCTGGGCGACGGTTGCGGGCAGGCGGCCACCGCTCAACGCGTTGTAGGGAAGGCTTTCGGCATTCTCGCGGCGCGCGTCCGAGGGGCCCGCCTCGACGGCCTTGCGCACCGCCTGGTAGCGTCGCGTCACTCCGCCATGCGAGTCTTCGAGCGCCGCCGTCGGCGCCCACAGTGAATGTGGCTGGTCGACATCGCGAAATGCCGCCTGCGGCAGCGACGACAGCGGCAACCTCAAGCCCATGGGCGAATCGCCAGGGATCAGATAGAGATGTTCGCGTCTCAACGGCCATTCGCCGCTCTGCCAGCCATTCAGCCGTGGCGCGTATCGCAGCGGTAACGCATAGCCGATCACCTTGCCCAGACCTCGCTCCAGCAACTGTGCCAGGCGCCGGCGCTCCTCTTCATCGTCGAGATCGTACTGGCGCGGGTCGACATCGACCGCCAGGGTCTGCTCGCGCCACAGATAGTAGAAAGCGTCCTCGTAGCCCGGCAGCAGATGATCCGCGTCGACGCCCAGATGTTCGGCCAATTTTTCGCCGAAGCGAAGCGCATCCTCGGCGGCATGGCCGGGGGCGGCACTCTCTTCGAAATTCTCGTCGGCCAACCAGCGTTCGTCATGCCATATCGCTTCACCGTCCTTGCGCCAGTAACAGGCCAAGGCCCAGCGAGGCAGCGATTCGCCGGGATACCACTTGCCCTGACGATAATGCAGCAGGCCGCCCGGGGCGAAGGCGCGCCGCAACCGCTTGAGCAGCTCGCCGGACAGCTTGCGCTTGGTCGGGCCCTGGGCGGCAGTGTTCCATTCGTCCGCCTCCATGTCGTCGATCGACACGAAGGTCGGCTCGCCACCCATGGTAAGACGGACATCGGCGCCACTCAGGCGGCGATCGACCTGCTCGCCGAGGCGCTCGATGGCTTGCCACTGGTCGTCGCTATAGGGTCGTGTGACACGCGGATCCTCGTGGATCCGCTCGACGCCCATTGAAAAATCGAACGTCACCTCGCACTCGTCGGAATAACCGACGATCGGCGAGGCGCTGGTCGGCTCCGGTGTTGCCGCCAGCGGAATGTGTCCTTCGCCTGCCAGCAGACCCGAGGTCGGATCGAGACCAATCCATCCGGCGCCGGGGATGAATACCTCGGTCCAGGCATGAAGATCGGTAAAGTCGGTCTCGGTGCCGGAGGGCCCTTCCAGCGCCTTGACGTCGGCCGTCAGCTGAATCAGATAGCCGGAGACGAAACGTGCCGCCAACCCCAGATGGCGAAGAATCTGCACCAGCAGCCAGGCCGAGTCCCGACACGAGCCCCGGGCTTTCTCCAACGTCTCCTCGCCGCTCTGTACCCCCGGCTCCATGCGCACCAGATAACTGATGTCCTGCTGCAGGCGTTGATTCAGCATCACCAGGAAATCGGCGATGCCGGACGACTCCCTGGGGACCTTTGCCAGCCAGGCCATCAAACGCTCGCCGCGTTCGCCGATCTCGAGATAAGGCGCCAGTTCCTTGCGCAGCGCCTCGGGATAGGCAAACGGATAATTCTCGGCGTAGCTCTCGACGAAGAAATCGAACGGGTTGATCACCGTCATCGGGGCGATCACCTCGACCGCCACGTCGAGCCGCGTTACCGGTTCGGGAAACACCACCCGCGCGATGAAGTTGCCGAAAGGGTCCTGCTGCCAACTGAGAAACTGCGGCTTGGCCGAGACGCTCAGCGAATAAGCTTCGATCGGGGTCCGGCAGTGCGGCGCCGGTCGCAGCCGAATCAGATGCGGCGACAGATTGACGGGGCGATCGAAGATGTAGGACGTACGGTGAGACAGCGCAACGCGTAGGGTCATGGCGATCTCTTGGCCGATTGGCGATCTTGTTCTGGGTTCTGGTGACACGGTACTGAACAAATTCAGGCTATCAGCGTAGCCGTTTAACGTGACATCTACACAAGCCTCTCACTATGCTTGATAGCGCCTACAGAATCTTTATATACGGTTTTGCCACGACGGGCGACGCGACAACACCCAACAAATGCGTCTTCAAACCCGCACACAGGAGTCTTCTCCCATGGGCAATGTGGATTGGAAGCAGTACCCGGGCCAGCGCTTCTACGACGAACTGCTCAATGCCAGCGGCATCCCCAGAGAGGCGGCCAAGCCGCTTTGCGACATTCTCTCGAGCTTCACGCCACAGGAACTCAACGAACGCAAGATCGCGGCGGAAGTCGCCATCCGGACCATGGGCATCACCTTCACCGTCTACTCCGAAGGCAGCACGATCGATCGAGCCTGGCCGTTCGATATCGTGCCGCGCATCATCCCGGCCAATGAGTGGCGTGCCGTCGAAGCCGGTCTCAAGCAGCGCGTCGATGCGCTGAACCTGTTCATCGACGACCTCTACCACGACCAAAAAGTGATCAAGGACGGTGTGTTTCCCGAGGAAGTGCTGGCGCAGTCGGTGAACTTTCGTCCGCAATGCATGGGCATCGATCCGCCCCACGGTGTATGGGCCCATATCTGCGGCTCCGATCTGGTCCGCGACGGCAACGGCACGATCTACGTGCTCGAAGACAACCTGCGTGTCCCCTCCGGCGTCTCCTACATGCTCGAGAACCGCAATGTCACCAAGCGAGTGCTGCCGGAGCTGTTTGCGACCGGTCGTATCCTGCCGCTGGATGACTACCCGGCTCAGCTCTACGACATGCTGGCCAGCATGTCTGCGCGCCCGGGTGACGAGCCGCAGATCGTGGTGCTGACGCCCGGCATCTACAACTCCGCCTATTACGAACACGCCTACCTGGCGCAGCAGATGGGCGTGGAACTGGTGCAGGGTTCCGACCTGATGGTGGACGACGACGATGTCGTGCACATGCATACCGTCGACGGCCTCAAGCGCGTGGACGTGATTTACCGCCGCGTCGACGACCTGTTTCTGGATCCGGAAGCGTTCATTCCCGACTCCCTGCTGGGCACGCCGGGACTGATGCGAGCCTGGCGTGCGGGCAAGGTCGCCCTGACCAATGCTCCAGGCGCCGGCGTCGCGGACGACAAGGTCGTCTACGCCTTCGTACCCAAGCTGATCGAGTACTATCTCGACCAGAAACCGCTGATCCCCAACGTTCCCAGCTATCTGTGCATGTTCGAAGACGATCGACGCTACGTGCTGGAGCATCTGGACGAGCTCGTGGTCAAGCCCGCCAACGAGTCCGGCGGCTACGGCATGTTGATCGGCCCCCGCGCCACCGAGGAGGAGCGCCAGGAATTCGCCAGGCGCATCGAGGCGGACCCTCGCAACTACATGGCGCAACCGACACTCGCACTCTCCACCGCGCCGACGCTGTTCGATGGCACGCCGGAGCCGCGTCACGTCGATCTGCGCCCATTCATCCTGTCCGGCACCGAGACGCATGTCACCATGGGCGGTTTGACACGGGTGGCACTGGTCAAGGATTCGCTGGTGGTCAATTCCTCTCAGGGTGGCGGAAGCAAAGACACCTGGATCGTCGAAACCGAGGGAGAGTGAGCGCATGCTGTCACGAGTCGCCGAGAATCTTTACTGGCTGGCACGCTACGTCGAACGGGCCGAGGACACCGCTCGGCTGATCAGCGTCAACAGCAACCTGCTCCTCGACATGCCTGGGAAGGCGGCGCTGAGCTGGTCGACCCTGATCGACATCACCGGCAGCGGAGACGTGTTCGACACGCTGTTCGAAGAGCGCAACGAACGCAACGTGGTGGAGTTCCTGTGCCTGTCACGCGAGCATGACAGTTCGATCCTCTCCTCGCTGGCCAATGCGCGCGAAAACCTGCGCACGACTCGCGACGTGGTCCCGCGAGAGATCTGGGAAGAGATCAATCACTGCTATCTGGAGATCAGCGAGCTGACCCAGACCGGCATGAAGGCACGCAACCGGGACGAGTTCCTGAAGCGCGTGACACGCGCCTGCCAGACGTTGACCGGTTTGATCGAAGGCACGTTGAGTCATACCGAAGCGAGAACGTTCCTGACCCTGGGACGCCATCTCGAGCGCGCCGACATGACCACCCGGATCATCGACGTGCGGTCCAACAACCTGTTGCCCCGCAACCCGGAAGAGTTGATTCCGTTCGAACACCTGCAGTGGATGAGCGTACTCAAGTCGCTGACGGCCTATCAGATGTATCGGCGGGCAGTCAGACTTCGCGTGCGCGGTCCCGACGTACTGCGCTTCCTGCTGCAGGATCGTGCCCTGCCCCGGTCCGTGCTGCGCAGCCTGGAAGAGGTCAGTTGGGAATTGCAGGCGCTACCCAACCATGATCGGCCGCTGGCGGTCGCTGCCCTGGTCCGCGCCGAGGTCGCCGAGGCCGATGTGCAATCGCTGGCGCGTGCACCGGACCAGCTACACCAATTGATCGATGAGTTTCAGATTGGCTTCAACAATCTCCACGAGGCGATCGCCAGCGCCTATTTCGCGGTCAGCGAACGGCCGGTGAAGGCGTCGCAGAGCCAGGAACAGACGACTTACGTCGATGATGAGGATGACTGAAAAGCACGGGCGAGAAGATAGATGTTATCGGTGGGGAACCGATGACCCGGTGACGCCACCGGGCCGATCGGGGCAGACGTCGATGTCTCGGGAACGAGCTACGGGGCAGGTGTGGGTGTAGTTGTGGTTGTGGTTGTGGTTTCAGTACTGCGCTGCACGACCCGATGAATGTAATCGAGTTTTTCACGGATGGCTGGCGTGATGACCACCGGCACCATGTCCAGCAACCCCATCTCCCGATTCAGTTCGTTCAGCGCCAATCCAACCTGCTGGTAGGCCAGAATCATGGCGTCGATGGTGCCATCGTGCTCGGCCCGTGCCATGCCCAGTCCGATGGCCGTATCCAGCACCGCGACAATGTCCTGGTAGGCGGCAAAGGTCTCGGCAAAATCCTCCCACGGATGCATGGTCGCATAGGCGGATACATGGGACTGGGCCCAGTCCGCCGCGGCCCCCTGCTCGTAATAGCGTTCCAGCGCCTCGGCGTAAGTCGGCGCTTCGGGATCGCCGAAAATGGCCCGGCTGGCATCCTCGTCATGCCCTCGTATCAACAGATCCCAATAGTAGTGGCCGATCTCATGGCGAAAATGGCCGATCAGGGTGCGATGCGACTCGTTCATATCGACGCGCAGCCGCTCGCGCTCTGCATCGTCGGTCTCCTTGAGGTTGATCGTGATCAACCCTTGCGCATGGCCGGTATAGACCTTCTCGTCGCTGCCGGTGGAGCGCCATAGCCCGGCATCCGGCAGGGCATCGGCCATGAACGCGAAACTCAGCGGCAGCACCGATTCGTCCTGCGGCGAAGGGTGCGGCAGGCCGATCAGATCCAGCGTGTAGAACAGTCGGCGCTTGGCGGCCTCCAGCGATGCCCAGCGTTCACGGTGGCCCTCGATCGAGAGATCGGGAATCACCGCATTGTGGCGACAACAGTCACACAAGCCGTCGTAAGCCGCGTGGTCTTCCGGTGTCTGCATGCGATTGCAGACGCTCTCGCTGGCATAGTTGAAGCACTTCACGAGCGCCGTTCCACAACCCGGGTTGGCGCAGCGATAGCCGACCTCGTTGTCCGGAATCATCGCCGCAATGGTATGACAGGCCGGACACCAGCCGACCTCAGCGTCGCAGATGATGCATTGCGTGTTGTCGAAGAAGAGCCGACTCGACGGATTACAGTGATGGCATTCGAAAGTACGCATGACCAATCTCCCTATCAGCTGTGGCGCAATACCGCCGACGGCGGCATTTTCCGGTGCCCAGACAAGCAGATTAGCAAATTACTCGGGACTCATGACTCATCGCTCGAGAATGAGGCGCCAGGAATCCGCCCTGACGAATCGGCAAACTGCCGATTGTCGAATTCGAGCTTGGACAGCGCCTGATCCAGTGTCGCGACCCGCTCGACGATGGGTAGACCAGCGTCGACATCGCGCCCGGTGCGAGTCTCGATCAGCGACGCCAGCCGATGGTCACTCAGCTGGCCGTCATAGTGAACGCGATCGATCGAGGCATCATGCGAACCCGGCAGGTAGATCGTGTTGTTGGAAAAATCTACCGCATAGGCAATGACGCCTGGCACGATGAATAGCAGCAGGCCCAGCCCATCGGCAATCGCCACGCCGGGGTCGATGCGCCCCTGCAACTGCCCCTTGCGCTCGGGATAGAAAAGGGTTCCGCAGCCGGTGAGTGATAGCACCATGCCGGCGACGATCGTGCCGGCCGTCAAGCGTTTGAGAAGAGGTTGCATCGCAGAAATCCCGGTGACAGAGAAGTTACGCGAAGTAACCTAATCCATCCGCTGGCGTCGCGTCCAGCAACGTCCAGCAAGCGAGTGCAGACACAGCGACGCCCACACCGTGAGCGTAGGCGTCGGATGATGGTTGATCGGCATCAGACCAGCGAAGCGCCATACCCCCACAGCAGCACGGTGATGGCGAGCAAAGCCTCCAGTACCAGTACACCGATAGCCAGCGCCGCACTCGAGGCGCGCATGCCTTCATGCTGATCGATGCCCAGAAACGATGGCAACCCCGCATAGACGAGATAGACCGTGTAACAGAGACCGGCAGTGCCGGCCAGCAGGCAAAGCCAGATAAGAGGGTAGAGTGCCACCACGCCGCTCAGAAACATCGGCGTCGCCATGTACCCCGCGAAGACAACGCAATGGCTCAGGTCCGGGCGTTCGGGATAACGCCGCGCCAGCCAATGGATCACGTTCCCCATCAGCCATACGGCGCCCAGAATCAGCGCGTAGAAAATGATCGCCAGCAGTACCGCCGTGGCTGGCGAGACGCTGACGGTTTTCGCCAATCCGTCCTCGGTGGTACCGAAATGCCAACCGACCACCGTAGTGCCAATGAAAGCGCAGATCACTGGAATCGCGGCCATCACCAGCACATGGGAACCGTAGAAATGCGATACGGTCTCGTTCTCTCCGCGAATCTGCTGCCATTCGCGGTTGGGATTCGTGAGCAGGCCCCAGACGTGATGAATCATGACACACCTCCCTCCGGCGCGGGCCGCCAACGACGGATTTCCGATGGTGTCTGTTCCGTTCGCCTCCCGACGATGCCGGACGCGGCCCTGCTTTCACTATAGGTAAGATTGGGCCGGTGGAAAGGTCAATCGCAATAGCCGCCGCGAGCCGGTAATGTCCAGGAGTAAGCGCCAGATTGGCCGAGAGGTTTTTACCGGTCGCCCTTCCCCGTCCGCTATTCGAATCTCTATACTGGCGACCCGATGAATGACTGCCGATCACGTCATATCGAGTATATGCCGCGTTCCGCTTGACGCTGATGAATACAGGAAAGAACACCCCATGCGTGCCAGCCAACTACAGATCTCGACCCTCAAGGAAACGCCGGCAGATGCGGAGATCGTCAGCCACCAGCTGATGCTGCGCGCCGGCATGATCCGCCGCCTGACCTCGGGACTCTACACCTGGTTGCCGGTGGGCGTGAGAACGCTGCGCAAGGTTGAACGCATCGTCCGCGAGGAGATGGATCGCGCAGGCGCGCAGGAAATATTGATGCCGGCGGTTCAGCCCGCCGAGCTGTGGCAGGAATCCGGTCGCTGGGACGAGTATGGCCCAGAGTTGCTGCGACTCAAGGATCGCCATCAGCGCGACTACTGCGTCGGCCCGACTCATGAAGAGGTCATCACCGATCTGGTACGGCGCGAGATCAGCAGCTACAAGCAGCTGCCGACCAACTTCTATCAGCTCCAGACCAAGTTCCGTGACGAGATCCGGCCGCGTTTCGGCGTGATGCGCTCGCGCGAATTCATCATGAAGGACGCCTACTCGTTCGATAGCGATGAAGCCGGTCTCAAGGCGTCCTATCAGCGCATGTACGACGCCTACGTCCGCATCTTCACCCGGCTGGGCCTCGACTTCCGTCCGGTCCTTGCCGACAACGGATCCATCGGCGGCACCGGCTCGCATGAGTTCCATGTCCTGGCCGACTCCGGCGAAGATGCCGTGGTCTTTTCCACCGGCTCCGACTACGCCGCCAATATCGAGAAGGCCGAGGCGCTGCCGCCCCGGGGCGTCGAGCGTGCCGTGCCCCGGGAGACGATGCGCCAGGTGCCGACACCCGGCGTGCGCACCATCGCCGCGCTGGTCGAAGGGTTCGATCTACCGATCGAGAAGACCGTCAAGACGCTGATCGTGCACGCCGCCGAGGGCGGCCTGATCGCACTGATGGTGCGAGGCGATCACCAGCTCAACGAGATCAAGGCCGAGAACCTCGAGGCCGTCGCCGCGCCGTTGACCATGGCCAGCGAAGAGGAAATTCGCGCCGCCATCGGCGCCGGCCCCGGCTCGCTGGGCCCGGTCAAGCTGCCGCTGACACTGATCATCGATCACAGCGTTGCCCTGATGAGCGATTTTGGCGCCGGCGCCAACGTCGACGACCACCATCTGTTCGGGATCAACTGGGAACGCGATCTGCCGCTGCCCGAGGTCGCCGATCTGCGCAACGTGGTCGAAGGCGACCCGTCGCCCGATGGACAGGGCACGCTCTCGATCACCCGTGGCATCGAAGTCGGCCACGTCTTCCAGCTTGGCCAGAAGTATTCCAGGGCCATGAACGCCACGGTTGTCGACGACAGCGGCCAGCCGGCGACGCTGTGGATGGGGTGTTACGGCATCGGCATCACCCGCGTGGTCGCGGCGGCGATCGAACAGAATCACGACGCCGGCGGAATCATCTGGCCCGACGCCATCGCCCCCTTCCAGCTGGCGATCGTGCCGATGAACGCACACAAGTCGGACCGGGTGCGCGAGACCGCCGAAACGCTCTATCAGGAACTGACGGACGCCGGCATCGACGTGCTGCTGGATGATCGCGACCTGCGCCCGGGCGTCAAGTTCGCCGACCAGGAACTGATGGGGATTCCCCACCGTCTGGTAATCGGTGATCGTGGCCTCGACAACGGCGAGCTGGAGTACAAGGGACGCCGTGACAGCGAAGTCACCATGGTCGCGCTGGACGATCTGCGAGCGTTCCTGGACACCCGCTTCGCCTGATCGAAAGACATCGTGATGGCTCGGCTCTCGGCCATTCTGGTGACGGCGATCTGGCTCGTCGTCGCCGGTCTGCCGAGCGCCGACATGGCGCTGGCCCAGTCGAACGCGCCTGCCCAGCGATCCGAGAATCCGGGGGAACCCCCGTCGCCAGCCCTGCTGGATTCACTGTCCCGTGCCATGGCTGCACCGGACGGGTTCGAAGACGTCTTCGACGCTCAGGTGTGGCTGCTCGACATGCAGTCGCGCCTGGCCAGGCGCCAGCCCGAGGCCTACCCGTCACGTCGCGCCCGTCTGGCGCTGCTGGAACGAGTTCATGCCGAAGCTCGGCGGGCTCAGCTGCCGCCGGAGCTGGTACTGGCATTGATCGATGTGGAAAGCCGCTTCCAGCCCGATGCGGTGTCGTCGGCCGGCGCACTGGGATTGATGCAGGTGATGCCGTTCTGGAAAGCGGAAATCGGTCGACCACAGGACGATCTCCACGATATCGATACCAACCTGCGCTACGGCTGCACCATTCTTGCGCACTATCTGAAACGCGAGCACGGCGACTGGACCAGTGCCCTGGCACGCTACAACGGCAGCCTCGGACGCACGATCTATCCCGAACAGGTGATGCAGGCCTGGTTCACCCGCTGGTGGATAGACCGCTAAAGGCCCCGCCAGATTGCTACTGTCAGCTACTGTTTACGGTCCTCGACCTCGGCGTGAGAAGTCCCCGGCGGCAACGGATGGCCCTTGGCCAGTTCGGCCCGCGTCGCCTCGCGAACCTCGAGAATCTCGATCTCGTAGGTCAGCGTCTCCCCCGCCAGCGGATGGTTGGCGTCGACGGTCACTTGCGCGTCATCCGCGGCGAGAACGGTGACCGTTCGCGGGCCGTCCGGTCCCTGGGCCTGAAAGCGCTGACCAGCCTTTAGCGGCTGATCTTGCGGAAACGCGGAGCGTGGGCTTTCACTGACCAGTGCTTCGTCGCGCTCGCCATAGCTGTCGGCGGGCGCCAGCGTGACGCTCAACCGTTCGCCGCTCTTGCGAGAGGCCAGCGCTGCTTCCAGTGCCGGGAACAGATTGTCGTGCCCATGCAGATACGCCAGCGGCTGCTGGCGCGCACGCGAATCGTCGAGGGGGCGGCCTCGCTCGTCCAGGAG
The DNA here is from genome assembly GCF_003206035.1 of Salinicola sp. CPA57. Taxonomy (NCBI): domain Bacteria; kingdom Pseudomonadati; phylum Pseudomonadota; class Gammaproteobacteria; order Oceanospirillales; family Halomonadaceae; genus Salinicola; species Salinicola sp. CPA57. Next base: position 291,804 of record NZ_PZJR01000003.1, on the reverse strand, counting down.
AGTGTAATGGAGAGACGCAACGTGGGACGGCTCGATGGCGAGCTGGCTCATGGTGACTCCGGAATGACAGTGGGGTTCAGGAAAGATGACGAATGGGGCGACGAGTGGACTCGACAGGCCTGGCGGCGGACAACCCCGACGCGTCAGGAGGAGTGCTTGCGCAGCGCCTCGACCGGCACCTCGAGCCGCTGAGTCTGCTGCAGAAGATTGAGCAGCACGATGGCGCGCTCCTCTCCCTTCTGCGACTCGAACACGCCCTGCAAGGCACGAAACGGTCCATCGGTGATCTCGACGATATCACCCTGGCGGTAGTAGACGTTGGCGCGATCTCGGCTCGCGTCGGTCGTGATGCGATCCCGCAGCGTCTCGACCAGCCCGTCCTGCACGAATACCGGCTCGTTGCCGAAACTGACCAGCCGCAGCACGCCACGCGTGGAGCGAATCGGTCGCCAGTTGCTGGCCAGGCGATCGAGGCGGATGAACAGATAATGCGGGAACAGCGGCTCGGCGACCCAGGTCAGCTTGCCACGACGACGCTTCTGCACCTCGAGTACCGGGTGAAAGATCTCGTAGCCCTGATTATCGAGATGTTCGCTGGCCCGAAACGACTCGCCACCCTTGCACTGGATGACATACCAGCGCGGCAACGAGTCGCCGTCCTGCGTCGATTCATCGGTCATCGATAACCCCTTCCTGAGCGCTGCCACCGATCATATCCACTCATCATCACCACCAGAGAAACCCTCCCTGTTCTCGCTCGCCTGCCGAGACAGACCCGGGCCTTGTCGCAGCGCCGTCGGCGTGACATCCGGCCAGACGCGACAAGCCATCTAGAGTACCATTTTCGATCCGACTCGTCCGCCCACGGCGGGTCGATCCGGTTTATTGGAAACACTGAATAAATCGGCGAGCGGGATGAAGTGGGCGGCATTCCGTCGCAAGGCGCACGGAGCGCAGCAACCGGAGCCTATGGTGTATAGGTGAGAATTCGACCGGGCTGGCGCTCCATCACCGCGCAACGCAGCGATTCACCTGCGCAGACATTTAGGCAGCGTTTCCTTTGGAGGTTGCATGCAACACGAGCCACGTGACTGGCTATCATCCTTGCGCGTCTATCTACGGGCGCCGGTCGTCACCCTGCTGTTTCTAGGGTTTTCCGCCGGCTTGCCCTATCTGCTGGTGTTCTCGACCCTGACCGCCTGGCTCGAGGATAGCGGCGTCGAAGTGGCCGCCATCGGCTTTTTCAGCTGGGTGGGGTTGCTCTATTCGATCAAGCTGTTCTGGGCGCCGATCGTTGACCGCGTGAGGCTGCCTTTGATCGGCCGCTTGCTGGGCCAGCGGCGCAGCTGGATGCTGCTGGGCCAGACACTGATTGCCGCCGGTCTGCTGGGGCTTTCCGGGCTCGATCCCACCGGCCACCTGCCGCTGGTGGCCGCCTTCGCCCTGCTCACCGCCTTCGGGGCAGCGACACAGGACATCGTCATCGATGCCTACCGTATCGAGTCCGGCGAAGCAGCGATCCAGGCGGCCATGGCTTCGACCTATATCATCGGTTATCGCATCGGTATCGTGATGGCGGGTGCCGGCGCGCTCTATATCGCCGATGCGGCTTCCTGGGGAATCGCCTATCTCAGCATGGCAGCACTGGTCAGCATCGGCGTGATCACGGTGCTGGTGCGTCCAGAACCGCCGCGCCCGCAGAGCCTGACGGTGGTACTGTTCCACCCTCGCGTGAAGCGTTTCTTGCGCCAACGGCGGAACCGCTCCCACTGGCAGCGCCAGGCCGGGGTCTGGCTGATCGCGGCGGTCATCTGCCCGATCAGTGATTTCTTTCAGCGCTACGGGCGCCTGGCACTGTGGCTGCTGGTCTTCATCGGCATCTACCGGATCAGCGACATCTCGATGGCGGCGATGGCCAACCCGCTCTATCTGAGCCTGGGCTTTACCAAGAGCGACATCGCCAGCGTTACCAAGGTGTTCGGGGTTCTGATGACCATCGGTGGCGGCGTGCTTGGCGGGCTGATGGTCGTTCGTTACGGCATCGGCCGGATGCTGGTCCTGGGGGCGCTGGCGGTGGCGCTGACCAATCTGCTGTTTGCCCTGCTTGCCACCGGCGGCGACAGCCTGGCCCTGCTGATCGTCGCCATCACCGGCGACAATCTGGCCAACGGCCTCGCCAGCACGGTATTCATCGCCTTCCTCTCGAGCCTGACATCGCGCACCTACACCGCGACGCAGTACGCGCTGTTCTCCTCGCTGATGACGCTCCCCGGCAAGTTCATCGGCGGCTTCTCCGGCCTGGTGGTGGCGGATGTCGGCTATGCCAGTTTCTTCGTCATCGTCTGCCTGCTCGGCCTGCCGGCCGTGGCACTGGCCTGGTGGCTGAGCCGGCGCTTGCCGACCCTCGACAATGATGGCGACACCCGGAATGACGATGGGGAGACCGACCCTCGAGCTGGTCGAGAGGATCACGAGCCCGCCAGCGTGCGCTGACGGACTCGAACAGGGCAGGCAACAGGAGAAGCGCGCGTTCCCGGAAGCGTCGGCCGGGATTCTCGAGCCGACGCTTCAGGAGGGTTCAGAAACCGGGAGAGTTCGCGATTCAGGAAAGTGCACGACGCTGCCGGGACAACCAGTCCAGGGCGCCATCCGAGGCGAGCCACTGGTCGCGCATCAACTGGCGATACTGCCAGGCTTCTGCGCGGGTACCCGGCTCCGGCATGTCATCGCCGAGCCGTGCCGGACGAGGTCGATCCTCGCACAGGATCGGCAGTATGTAGGGGTTGGACGAGTAGACCTCTCGCAGCACGGCGAGGGCGTCATCGTGGCGCGATAGCCGGAAGAGCGCCAGCACCCGGCCCATCTGCACGCCCAGCATCTCGGCCCCTTCCGGACCCTGCTCGCTCACCGTCAATGCCTGCTCGTCACGCCCTTCGCGCAGCAGCTGGTCGATCACCAGTTCGCGCAGGCCCAGGCTGTCTTCCTGATCCAGCGCCAGCAGCCGTTGCGCCAGCTTTCTTGCATCCTGGCCTGCGCCGCGCTCCATGCCGATGACCAGCGCCAGGCCGGTCCGAAGCAACGTCGCATTGTCCGCATCGTGCCAGGAGAAGGTGCCGCCGGCATCCTCGAGCTGGCCCAGCCAGAACCCGTAGCGCTCGGCCAGCGGCGTAAAGAAGGCATCGACCATCCACGGCAGGCTGCCAAAGCGGCTGGCCAGCGCCAGCGTCAACGCCTGCATCACCCGTGGGGCATCCAGCCATTCGGGGTTCGCGCATAACGCCTGCAGCCATTGAGGCGCCGTCTCCCAGGGGTCACCCAGAAACCCTAGCGCCGCGTCCTCGTCGATCTCGACTTCGCAGGCATTGGCCCAGCCGTTATAGAGCGAGGCTTCGCGGGAACTGGGCTCATACTGAAGCCCACCCTCGTTGGCATGAGTCAGTTCGAGACGGGGCGGGCGTTGCTGGGTATGCAGCAGCGCCTGCAGCGCCGTCAGCGGCCCGGAAAGCGCCTCCTCGGAGTGAATCACCTGTTCCGCCAGCGCGGCCTGAGGGTCATCGGCCAGCTCGGCGATGAACTCGAGCTGGTCCGGGTCGAGATGGTGCTGACGCGATAGTCGCCGCCACCAGAACGCCGCGCGCTGGCGCGCCTTGCCGACGTTGCCTTCGTGGAGCAGCACCATCGCTTCGATATACGCCAACGACGGCGAATCCGGCAGCGTGCGCTGGGCGCTCTGGAACGCCTCGCGGGCGCTGGCGAGATCACCGCTGTCCAGATGCATCAGACACAGCCGCTCGAGCGCCGCGCCGCGCAGAAATCCCGGCCCTTCGGCCATCACTCGCTCGACCAGCGCCGCACGTTTGCGATGAAAGCCACGTTCCTGATAGAGATCGACCAGTATCTCGAAAGCCGGTTCGATCTGCTCTTCCAACGCTTCCCAGTCGCGATCGCCGGCGAACAGCGATTCCAGAATCTGCTGCGCCCGGCCATTGTTGCCGCTCTCCGCCGAGACGATGCCGGCTTCCAGCAACGCCTGTGCCGGCGCCTTGCGGCTTTCCAGTGCCAACTTCAGCGTCTCGCCGCGCCACTCGCGCAGCGACAGCATCCACATCAGGTGGTCGGGGATGGCGCTGGGCATCTCGACTCGCGCGCAGCAGTCGCGATAGAGTCGCCCCGAATCGCACCAGCAGAGTTCCTCGCGTTTCGGCTCGGCCAGCGGTTCGGTGTCGAAACCTCGTCTTACCAGCGGTGTCTGATTCCAGATGAGCGGCGCGAGCGCCTGGGCCAGATCGAGACTGCCGCCACAGTGCTCGGCTCCTTCACTGCGAGCCCATGCCATCATCGTCGGGTAGTGTTCATTGGCGCGAATCGCCTCGAGGGCGCCGCTGGCAAAGCCCAGCAGCTGTTCAACCCAAGCTGTCAGCATGGCATTCCTCCGTTTTCTGACTCCATCCTAGCATGCCGGGCAAGAGCGCTGGCGAGTGCCGGCATGGGGTGATAATTTAGCCGCCGCTTACCCTGTCGCTGGCGCCAGCTCCATCGCCTTTGCCAGCCAATTGCCGCCATTAGAGAGAAGCGCCCGTGCTCATGCCGATTCCGTTTCGCCGCCCCTCGCAGTCGATCGCCAGCGACGCGCCCCAGGTGCGGCTGGAGCGAGAGGGTCGCGACGAAATCCGGCGGATCACGGCGGCGGTCGAGAAGGTGCCGTGGACCATCAGCCTGCTGCAGATCCTGTGGACCGCCGGGCCAGTGACGCTGCTCGGTGCCTGGGGCGGCTATCTATTGGGCTATGGCAAGGCGCCGACGCTCGAAAACTATATCTTCTTCATCTCGTTCACCGTGATCACCGGTGCCGCCGGGATCATCGCCAACCTGCTGCATCACCTGACCGGCGGGCGACGCCTGGAGCGCACCTCGAGTCGGATCGAGCGGGTCATCAAGACGCTGCCGGAACTGTTGCTGGCGACCCGCAACCTGATCGTCGAAAGCCTCGAAGGCGATGCCCGACGCCGTGAAGCCGCCGCCATGCTGTTGCGCAAGCAGGACCTGTCGCCCGAGGGCGTCGAACTGGCGGCTCTCGAACTGCTGGACGACCGCGACAGCGCCCGCCTGATCGGCCAGATCGACGTCTATCGCCGGGTCGGGCTTCACGCTCGCGTCAGCGATCTGGTCGAGATCTACCGTGACGACATCGAGCCACGCTTTACCGAACTCTACGATCTGGCACCGGTGGCGATCACCCTGCTGCGGGAGCGCTTCGAGGGCCATGCCCCGGATCCGCGCTATGGCGTACCGCGCGACGAACACTTCATCGAACGTGTCATGGCGTCGATCGAGCACGACAACGATCTGCTGATGACGCTGCAGGACGTCGAGGAGATGGTGATCCTGGCATTCGAGCTGATCAGCGGCCGCGAGATACCGGTGTTGTCGTTCGAATACCGCGGGCGCTGGAAACTGGCGCGGGCGTTCGACAGCCTCGAGGAGGCCCGTGCCCGGCACCGTATCGCGCAGGCGACCGGTCTCTCTCGCCTGAAGGCGCTGAACACTTATCTCATCGAGCATTCGGTGACGCCGCTCGCCGAGAGCGTCTCCGGCCAGCGCGCCGATGCTCTGTTGATGCACAGCGTCTCAGCGATCGACGAGTTGAGCGAGCAGATCCAGTCGCTGGCCCACGCCATCCACACCGGGCGCAGCGACGACCGCCAGACGCTACGTCACCAGGCAGAGGTGCTGACCAACGCGATCAAGCTCTACAAGAGCGTCTCCAGCGCCTACAACGAAGTCGGTCGCAGCCACGCCCATCGACTGCGCATGGCTGAGCGCTGGGACGCGGTCAGCGCCGATCTCTCCGACAACACGACCCGCCTACGCCTGGGCCCGGGCCGGCGCGGCCTGCGCATACGTGAGAGCAAGATCGCCCTCAACGACGAGGCCAAGGCGGTAGTGTGCAAGCGGCTCGGACAACATCTGGAGAAGGCCAATATCGGTACGCTACGCGAACGCCTGCGCCAGGCCGAAAGGGACACCCAGCTCAGCGTGGGGGTCGAGAGCGCCAAGCGCGTGGCGGTAGAGATATTCCTGGCGCTGGAGCCCCACGTGCATCTATCGCGACCGGCCGTGCAGCGCGCCATCAACAGCACCAATGCAGCCGACTTCGGCCAGCTCGAGCCCAACTTGTCGGTGGCGGCGAAAGCGGCAATGGGATCCGCCATGGTCCGCGAGATCGAGACTGATCTTTCGCGCACCGCGGAGTCGCTGGCCCTGGCTCTGGTCAAGCACTATCGTGTCGCTCTGGAACCGGAGGCAATGGCATTCCTGCAACGCCAGTACGGCGCGCGGGAAGCCACGCTGCAGATGCTGACCAACGTCAATCTGGAACGCGGCGAAACGCCCAACATCAGCTATCTCAGCATGGCGCCGCCAGCCGTGGGCAAGCCCCACCGTCAGTGGTATCGCGCGCTGGTCCGCGCCCGCCGTCATCTCGAAAAGTGATAGTCGCCAATCGGATCGCTATCGACAGAAGTCGAACCAGTATGGGTAGAAGTCGTATCGATATCGGCAGAAGTCGTATCGACAGGGGTAGAGACCGGATCGATAACAGCCATTTGCCGGAGCGTGCCGCATGCGTTTGATCGTCGCCGAAAAGCCGAGTCTCGCCCGCGCGATTGCGGAGGCACTGCCAGTCAAGGCGACGCGCCGGGAGGGCTATCTCGAGGCCGGCGATACCGTGGTGAGCTGGTGTCTGGGCCATTTGCTGGAACAGGCGCCACCCGAACGCTACGATCCGAAATACAAGCAGTGGCGCCTCGACGACCTGCCGATCATTCCCGAACGCTGGCAGCTGGTGCCCAGAAGCCAGGCACGAAGCCAGCTGGCCGTCCTGCGCAAGCTGATCAAGAGCGCCGACAGCGTCGTCCATGCCGGAGACCCGGACCGCGAAGGCCAGCTGCTGGTTCAGGAGGTGCTGAACCATCTTGGCTGGCACCGGGAAACCCAGCGTCTGCTGATCCAGGATCTCAATCGCCCCGCGGTGGTCAAGGCGCTCGACCGTCTCGAAGACAACCGCCGCTACCAGCCGCTCTATGCCGCCGCCGAAGCACGCTCACGGGCGGACTGGCTATATGGCATCAATCTGACCCGCGCCTGGACCCTGATCGGCCGCCAGGCCGGCTTCGACGGGCTACTGTCGGTGGGGCGTGTGCAGACGCCGGTGCTCGGGCTGGTGGTTCGCCGTGACCGCGATATCGCGGCGTTCGAGCCCAAGCCGTTTCATGTACTGTGGGCCGATCTGCAGGTTGCCAACGGTTCCCTGCGCGCCTGGTGGCAGCCCGGCGAGAAGCACCCGCTGGATGGCTCCTGTCTCGATGAACAGGGCCGCCTGCTCGACCCGCGCCCGGCCGAAGCGCTGGCACAACGACTCGCTGGCGCCCATGGCCACCTCGCCGAACTCGATCAGCGTCGCAAGCGACAGGCCGCGCCTCTGCCCTATTCGCTGTCGTCGCTGCAGATCGATGCCGCGCGCCGTCACGGCCTGTCCGCGAAACGGGTACTCGACGTCTGCCAGACGCTCTACGAGCGTCATCAACTGATCACCTATCCCCGCTCCGACTGTCGTTATCTCCCCGCCGCGCATCACCGGGAAGCAGAGAAGACCCTGCTCGGCGCCTGTCGGCTCGATGGAGAACTGCGGGGCTGGGCAGAACAAGCCGACTTCAGGCTGCGCTCCAAGGCGTGGGACGACGCCAAGGTCGGCGCCCACCACGCGCTGGCGCCGACGGGGCGGCCGGCGGACATGGACCGGCTCACCCGCGACGAGGCCAGCCTGTTCCGATTGATCGCACGCAACGTGCTGGCCCAGTTCTATCCCGCGCTCGAAACCTACGAGACGCAGGCGATGTTCGAGATCCTCGACGAGCGCTTCAAGGCCCAGGGACGAGAGATCATCGAACCGGGGTGGAAGCCGCTGTTCACCACCCGTGACGACGTTCCCACCCTGCCGCTAATGACCAAGGGCGAGCCGGCGACGGTCACTGATGCCGGCTGCGAAGCGCGTGAAACGCGCCCGCCAGAGCCGTTCACCGACGCCAGTCTGATCAAGGCGATGATGAATATCGCCCGCTACGTCGAGGATCCCGTGGTCAAGCGGACGCTGCGCGATACCGATGGTCTCGGCACCGAGGCGACCCGCGCCAGCATCATCGAGACGCTGCTGACACGGGGTTATCTCGTTCGCGATCGCAAGGCCATCAAGGCGACACGCACCGGACACGCGCTGATCGATTCGCTGCCGCTGGCAGCGACCCAGCCGGAGCGTACCGCGCTTTGGGAGCAGCGCCTTTCGGCGATCGCCGAGAGTCAGGATGCGCCAGAGCCGTTTCTGGAAGCGCTGGTCAGCGATCTGCGCGCGCTGCTGGGCCAGGCGAGTGCCGGTCGGCTCAATCAGGCACTCAAGGCTTCGGCCCAAGGGGCGGCGCCGGAAGCTCCTGTGCGGAAAAGTGGCAAAGGCGGCAGGCGCAGCACTCGCCAATCGGCGGGAACCCGCTCGCGTCGAACTTCCCAGACCAAAGAGAGCCGGCCATCGTCCTCGTCGGACAGCAAACCGGCGCGCGTCCGCCGCACTCGGAAACGCACGCCGTGATGTCTCGTCCGGCGCGGTCGAGCGGCGATATCCCGCCGTGGCTGATCGTCGGGGCCGGCGCGCTTGGCCAGCTGTTCGCTGCCTCACTCGCGCCGCATCATCCGGTGGTCCTGCTGGGGAGACGCCCGGCGGCGCCGGTCGTTCGTCTGCGCACCGTGGATGGCAGCGATCTGTCGGTGGCGTTGCGGCGTGAACTGCCGAGTGAATGGGCAGCCAAGCGGGAGGAGATCGACGCACCGGCGCTGGTCATGCTGGCGACGAAGTCCCGCGATACGCAGGCCGCGCTCGACGCGTTGAGCCCCCGTCTCAAGCCCACGACCCCATTGCTGCTATTGCAGAATGGCTTCCAGATACAACCGCGTATCAGCGGACGCTGGGCTGGGCCGGTGCTGTGCGCCTCGACCACCGAGGCCGCCTATCGTCCCGCGCCCGCCACGGACCACGCTTCCATCGATGTCGTTCATGCCGCCGCCGGCGAGACCTGGATCGGCGATCTCGCCGGCCAGCATCACGACCTGGCATCGACCGTTGCCGCATGTCTGAACGATGCGGGCATGATCGCCGGAGCCTGCCGTGATATCCGCCAGCGACTGTGGTGGAAGCTCGCGGTCAATGCAGTGATTAATCCGTTGACCGCCAGCCATCGCGTGCTCAACGGCGAGCTAGCGAAGCCCGAGTTCCGGCCCCGGATCGCAACACTCGTCGCCGAGATCAGCCGCATCATGCAGGCCGAAGGCATTCAGCCACCCGGGAAGGGCTGGCAGGCGCTCGTCGACGGTGTGATCGAGACTACCGCCGCCAATCAGTCATCGATGCTGCAGGATGTGCTCGCCGGCCGGCCTACGGAGCGTGACGCCATTCTCGGGCCACTGATCGATGCGGGGTGTCGCCATGCGCTCGAGACCTCCACGCTCACAGCGCTCTACCAGACGACGCCGAACTAGCGTTCATCAGCCGGTTGTGACGGGTCGGGAGCCAAGAAATCGATGGCTGGAGCTCGAGGACTCGACCGCTGGGACCGGCACGATCGGTTGATTCGACCCGCCGTGCCCGTCTGCCATGGAGATGTCGCGCGATCAATCGGTAGCACTCGTGGCCCGCGAGGCGCTGTTCGAATCGTCCTTGGCCTTGTCAGCCGGAAAGAAGACGCCTTTCTTCAGATCGCTCTCGATCTCCTCGAGCGAGCGGCCCTTGGTCTCGGGTACGTAACGTACGATGAACACCAGTGCGACAGTGGTCACTGCGGCGTAAAGCCAGAACGTGCCGGAGGTGCCCAGCGTGCTGATCAAGGACAGCGTCGTCAGCGTCACCAGCAGGTTGAAGATCCAATGGCTCAACGCGCCCATGCTGGCGCCCTTGCCACGCACGAATAGCGGATAGACCTCGGCGTTGATCAGCCACAGGCAGACGCCGAAGCTGCAGTTGAGCGCCATGTAGATCGCCAGACAGGCGACCAGGGCGTACTGGCTGAAGGCATCCTCCGGGGCGCCGCCCACGAAAAGTATCCCCATGATCACCAGCGCCACCGCCGAGCCGGGCAACATCCACAGCAGGAAGCGCTTGCGCCCGATGCGGTCGACCAGAAAGATCCCCAGAATCGTCGCCAGGTTGATCAACACGGCGCCACCGATGGCTGCCAGCACCGAGGCGCTGTCGCCGAAACCGGCCTGGCTCAGGATGGTCGGCGCGTAGTAGATCAGGGCGTTGTTACCGGTGATCTGGGAGAACATCGCGATCCCCACGCCGGCCACCAGCGCCGGACGGATCCAGGGTTGGAACAGATCGCGCCAGGATCCTTCGGGACGGGCCGACACCTCCTTGATCTCGTCCATCTCCGACTGCGCCCCCTCCCGGCTGGCACGCACCCGCTCGAGGATACCCAGCGCCTCGGGTTCACGCCCCTTGCTCACCAGCCAGCGCGGGCTCTCCGGCAGGACCAGCATGCCCAGCATCAGGATCACCGCCGGGATGGTGCCAAGGCCGAACATCCAGCGCCACTGCTCGCCCAGGCCGTAACCCACGAGATAGGCGACGAGAATGCCGAACACCACCATGAACTGGAACATCACCACCAGTTTTCCGCGATGCTCCGGCGGCGTGACTTCGGCGATATAGACCGGAATGATCTGGGTCGCGCTGCCGGCGGAGAGCCCGAGGATGAAACGCGCCGCGATCAGCATGCCGACGCTGGTCGAGGCCGCCGACAGGATCGAGCCGACGATGAACACCGCGCCGACCAGCACGATCGTCCAGCGACGCCCGAGCCGGTCGGAGAGCCGGCCGGTGCCCACGCAGCCGAAGATGGCGCCGAGGATGATCGCCCCGGTGACGAGCTGCTTTAGCGTGTCGTCCAGCGCGAACTGCTTGGACAGCCCGAGCAGGGCCACGCCGATGATGCCGGTATCGTAACCGAACAGCAGGCCGCCCAGCGCAGCGACGACGGACACCATCACGACCAGCCCCTTGCGCTTCGGACCGCGACCGGCGGCAGCGATTGCATTCATGCTTCTCTCCTTGAAATCGGGCGTCCTGAAGATTGAGTCGCCCAGCTCGAATGATGACTTCACGTCTCTGCTACGTGTCCTTGAATCGAATCCGGTTGCCGCTCCACCACAGCAGGCGGTCGGCGTTGGCGGCTAGCGCCTCGATACGCGCGGCATTAGGCGCATCGGTCGTACGAACCCAGTCCAGCGCCTGCTGTCGGGTGCGACCGAACTGCCTGTGCCGAGCCACCAGACGCGATTCGCGTAGCGCTCGATCGACATCGAGAAACCACACCTCGTCCAGCGTCTCTCGCACTTGAGGCCAGGGTTCATCCGCGAGCAGCAGATAGTTGCCTTCGGTGATCACCAGCGGCGTCTCCGGCGCCACCGCGATACTGGCGGCGATGGGCTCCTCGAGCTCGCGATAGAACCCCGGCGCGTAGACCGTCTCCCCACCGAAGCTGGCGCGAAGTCGCTTGAGCAGGTCGCGATAGCCGAACGCGTCGAACGTGTCAGGCGCGCCTTTTCGCCGTTCGCGACCCAGCGCGGCCAGCTGGCGGTTGGAGAGATGAAAACCGTCCATCGGTACGACCTGCGTCCGATCGCCCAGCGCTGCGAGAAGGGCTTCGGAGAGCGTACTTTTGCCAGAGCCGGGAGCACCGACCAGGCCGAGAATACGACGTCGAGATGAATCGATTAAGCTACGGGCGGCATCGAGAATGAGCGGATCGATATCGATCGATAGCGTCCGCGTCTCCGTCGTCGTGATACGCATGAGGGGATCGCAGGAAAGCCGGAAGTGGCAACAAGCGTAGCATGCTCATTTTGATGGTGAGAGTCGTCTATCGGCGACACAACCAAAGTCGTAAACTTACCGACGTCAGGATTCGGCCGATGAAACGCCACTCGCCGGATTCACTCCGACGAATGGCGCAAGGCGCCGGTACGGCTTCGAGTCGCGGTATCCGGCCGGGGGTCACTCGCCGGCTCGCCGACGCAATCGCGCGACCTCATCCATCAGTTCCAGCGCCAGTGCCGCGCCGGCCAGATTGACGCCCAGGTCGCGCTGCAGACGCTGGACGACCCTGACGCGATGCAGGCTCGCGCCGTAGAAACGCCACTGTTCGCGTCGGCGACCGTCGGGAACGATGACGCCCTCGTCGACCAGCTCGATGACCCATTCGGCATGTACCGTACAGGTTCGACACAGTTCGCCCAGCGTCAGGACCGGTGTCTCGTCGAGGTTGTCGACCGGTACCCGGGTGAGATCGTGGATGGTCATGACCTGCCCTCCGCTGCCGCTCTGGGGTTGAAGTTCGCCACCGCTTCCAACTGGCGATAGGCCGCCTTGACGTCGTCATTCGTCGCCGGCGGCAGTACGACCTTCAAGGCGACGTAGCAGTCGCCCGGTGGCTCGCCGGGAATGCCTCGACCCTTGAGTCGCAGGCGCCGCCCGTCCTGGGAGTCCGCCGGGACTTTCAGTTCCACCGAACCCTCGGGCAGCGGCACCGCGATCGTGGCGCCCAGCGCCACTTCCCAGGGCGCCACGGGCAGGATCAGGGTGACATCGCGCCCCTCGACCCGATAGCGCCGGTGCGATTCGAACTCGATCTCCAGATAGAGATCGCCCGCCGGACCGCCGCCCATGCCAGGCTCCCCCTGGCCGGCCAGACGAATTCGCTGGCCCTGTTTCACGCCCTTCGGAATCCGGACTTTCAAGGTCCGCTGGCGGGGTCGCACCCTGCCCTGCTCATCGAGCTCGCCACTCTGCAACGTGAGGGTGCGCACGGCACCGCGATAGGCATCCTCGAGCGCGATCGACACCTTGGCATGATGATCCTCTCCGCGAGCACGATACCGCATGCCACCGGGATCGCCGCTCGAGCCTGCGAAACCCTGGCCCGACCCTCGACGTTGACCGAACAGCGATTCGAAGAAATCGCTGAAGGCGGCGCTCTGTTCGTGGGAATAACCTTCCTGCGTATAGCCACCGCCACGGAACTCGAAGCCGGCATCCCAGTCCGGCGGCGGCCGGAAATCCTCGCCGGCCCGCTGACCTTGACCTACCTGATCGTAGGCGAGACGCTTTTCGGGATCCTTCAGGACTTCGTACGCCTCACCCAGTTCCTTGAATCGCGCATCGGCATCGGTTTCCTGGCTGACATCCGGGTGATACTTACGCGCCAGTCTGCGGTAGGCGCGCTTGATCTCTTCCTGAGTGGCATCGCGCTCCACGCCCAGCACCGCGTAGTAATCCTTGAACTCCATGCCGCACTCCCTGGTAACGGGTCGATGACCGACCGCATTTTCATGCCGCCGGTCACTACCGTTATAGCAGGGTTCGCCGCATCTCTCGCACCTAACCGGTATTACGCAGGCCGGCGGCGATACCCGCCATCGTTACCATCAGCGCTCGGGAAAGCTCCGGTGTGATGTTGCCGTCGGCATCGCGGTTACGCTGCAGCAGCTCGGCCTGAAGACCATGTAGCGGATCGATGTAGGGGTTGCGCACTTCGATCGCCTGGCGGATCAACGGCGTATTGTCGAGCAGCCGGCGCTGATCGAGTATCCGCAGCAGTACGGCTTCCAGATCCACGAGGCGCCGGCGCAGCGACTCGCCCAGTCGGGCCAGTGCCGGGTCCTCGACCAGCCGCTTTTCATAATAGGCGGCGATGAGCGGATCCGACTTGGCCAGCAGCATCTCGAGCATGTCCAGATAGGTGCCGAAGAATGGCCACTGTTCGCGCATCTCCCGTAGCCTGTCGAGCCCCCCTTGTTCCTCGAGCCGCTTCGAAAACGCCTCGCCGCTACCCAGCCAGGCCGGTAGCATCAGGCGTGTCTGGGTCCAGGCGAAGATCCAGGGAATGGCACGCAGCGTCTCGATGCCGCCCTCCTGACGCCGCTTGGCGGGACGTGACCCCAGCGGCAGCCGGCCCAGGGCGCCTTCAGGCGTCACCGCCCGGAAGTAAGGCACGAAGTCGGGATCTTCGCGCACGACGCCCACATAGGCACGATGGGCGATGTCGGCCAGGCGATCCATCTCCTCGCGCCATACGGGCCGTGGCGCGGGCGGCGGCAACAGCGTCGCTTCGAGCACTGCGCAGACATAGATCTCCATCGAGCGCAGCGCGATATCGGGCTGGCCGAACTTGAAGCGAATCATCTCGCCCTGCTCGGTCACTCGCAGGCTGCCGTTCACCGAGCCCGGCGGCTGCGACAGAATCGCGGCATGGGCCGGACCGCCACCACGCCCTACAGTCCCGCCGCGACCATGAAACAGCGTCAGTGATACGCCGCCCTCCCGGCACACGTCTACCAGCCGCTCCTGGGCACGATACTGGGCCCAGGCCGCCGCCAGCTGGCCGGCATCCTTGGCCGAATCCGAGTAGCCGATCATCACCTCCTGGTAGTCGCCGGCGACCTCTCGATACCCCGGCAGCGCCAGCAGACGTTCGATCACGTCACCGGCCCGATCCAGATCGTCCAATGTCTCGAACAGCGGGGCAATCGGCAGGCGCACGCCGTTGCCGGCTTCCTTCATCAGCAGCGCCACCGCCAGCACGTCGGAGGGTTGCTGGGCCATCGAAATGATGTAGGTCCCCAGCGCCTGACGATGCTCGCGACCGATCACGCCGAAGGTATCGAGGACTTCCCGGGTTTCGGCCGAGCACTCCCAACGAGGCGGAATCAGCGGTCGCGGCGACACCAGCTCCTCGAGCAGAAATGCCTGCCGCGCGGATTCGTCCCAGTCACGGTAGTGACTGCCGTCGGCGCCGACATCGAGGTATTGGGTCAGCTCCTCGAACACCTGCGCATGGCGGGCACCATCCTGGCGCACGTCGAGCTTGGCCAGATTGACCCCGAACACCGCCACGCGTCTAAGCGTGTCCAGCAGTACGCCGTTGGCAATGGTTTCCAGCCCCACGTCGCACAGCGAGCGGTAACAGGTGAGCAACGGTGCGAACAGCTGCTCGCGCGTCTCGATGATGGGATCATCGCCGGGCGGCTCTCCATCGAGTCGCGCTCGCGCCCATGCCCGAGTCGCCTCCAGCCGGGTCGACAACCGCTTGAGCAGCGCGCGATAGGGCTCTGCAGCCTGGCGGGACCCGGGTGCGGCGTCGTCTCCGACCTCGGCGCGCAGCGCATCGTTGGCCTTCCACATCGACAGCTCGGCCTTGAGCTGTTCCAGGTCGCGCAGATAGAGATCGGCGGCCATCCAGCGCCCCAGCAGCAGGACCTCTTCGGTGACGCGGGCCGTGACATTGGGATTGCCGTCCCGGTCGCCCCCCATCCACGAGGCGAACCGGATGGGCGACGCTTCCAGCGGCAGCCGCTCACCGGCCGTCTCCATCAGCAACGCATCCAGATCGCGGTGAAACGTCGGCACCGCCTCCCACAGCGAGTTTTCGATCACCGCGAAGCCCCACTTCGCTTCATCGACGGGCGTAGGTCGCTCGTGGCGGATCTCGTCGGTATGCCAGGACTGGGCGATGAGCTCCTCCAATCGGCCCTGGGCGCGCTGAAGCACTTCCGGATGACCGCCGCTGTCTTCAATGGTCCGCAGGCAGTCATCGATGACGTCGTATTTCTGAATCAAGGTGCGTCGAATGACTTCGGTGGGATGTGCCGTCAGTACCAGATCGACGCGCATGCCGGCGATGGCATCGACCAGTTGGCGCGAGGAGTGGCCCGACGCCGCCACGCGCTTGAGCAGTTCGCCCAGATCGGGTTGAGTGCCGGGCTTGTAATCTTCGACACGCCGAAAGCGTGCGCGATAGTGCTGCTCGGCAATGTTGGAGAAGTTGAGAAACTGGTTGAAGGCGCGGGTGACCGGTAGCAACTCCTGGTCGGGGAGCGCCCGCAGGTAATCGATCAGTTCCCGCCGATCCGCCTCCTCGGCGCTCTGGCGCCCTTTCTTGGCCAGGGCACGGATCGTTTCGATACGATCGACGAACTCGCTACCGAGATCCTTGGCGATAGTACGGCCGAGGCTATCGCCCAGCAGCCGGACGTTGTCTCGCAACGATTCGTGCAGCGACGTTTCCTGTTCTGGACTCATGGCATCCCTCCCTGAAATGGCTACACCAGGTCGCCCAATGGCGACCCCGGTCTGGGCAGACCAACATTACCCAAGTGACCGATCAAGGATTCAGCATAACGATCTGGAGGAAAGAGTCGACCGGCGGCAAAACGACATTAGTCGTAAATTTACGACACGATTCAGGAGCGTGAGGCTTTCTCTTCCTGCTTTGCCGCCTGCCAATGGCGCTCCATCTCATCGAGAGAGGCACGATCGGTCGCGGAGCCGCTTTCCGCGAGGGCGCGTTCGACATAACGGAAGCGCCATTCGAACTTGGCGTTGGTTCCGCGCAGCTGCTGTTCCGGGTCACAACCCAGACGCCGCGCCAGATTGACGACAGCGAACAGCAGATCGCCGATTTCCTCCTGGGCGTGAGCCCGATCGCCTTCGGCCAGCGCCGATTCAACTTCCGCCAGCTCCTCGCGGATCTTGTCGATGACGCCGCGCTCGTCCGGCCAGTCGAAACCCTGACCGGCAGCACGCTTGCTCAACTTGGCGGCACGGCTCAGTGCCGGTAGCGCCGTTGGAATATCGTCCAGCGCCGAAGCGTCGGCGCCATCGGTTACGCGGGCTTCCCGCTCGTCGGCTTTCAACGCTTCCCAGCGGGTCTTGACCTGGCGCTCGGCCACCGCATCTTCGCCGCTACCGCGCCGGGAATGCAGCGTGCCGTCGGGGAACACATGCGGGTGACGTCGCAGCATCTTGGCCGTCAGCGTATGCACGACATCGTCGAAGTCGAAGCGCCCTTCCTCCCGGCCGAACTGGCTGTAGTAGACCACCTGAAACAGTAGATCGCCGAGTTCACCGGGCAGCTCATCGAAGGCGCGGCGCTCGATGGCATCGGCGACCTCGTACGCTTCCTCGAGGGTGTGGGGAACGATGGTGTCCCAGTGCTGCTTGATGTCCCACGGGCAGCCATGGTCGGGATTTCTGAGCACGGCCATCAGGGTCAGCAGGTCATCGAGGGAATGACGTCGCGAGTCCGGGCGTCGGAGGTCGGCAGGCGGCGCCATGGCGGTCTTGTTCTCGATACTCAAACCTTGATCCTCATTGTGGCCCGTGACCCTGCCCCGAGCCCTGCCTCAACCGCTTGACATCGATCACGTTGGGTAGCTGCTGGATACGCGAGAAGATGCGCTCCAGCGCCTCCAGACTCTCGATCTCCAGCGTGATCCGCATTCGCGCGATGTTGTCGAACTTGTCGGTCACCGTATTGACCGAGGTCACGTTGACGCGGTCGCTGGAGAGGACGTGGGTGACGTCGCGCAGCAGTCCGGAGCGATCCCAGGCTTCGATCTCGATATCCACCGGATACTGGGCTCGCTCTTTCTGACCCCACTCGACGTCGACGATCCGCCGCGGCTCCTCGCTGCGCAACTGCAACACGTTCGAGCAATCCTGGCGATGAATGGTGACACCGCGACCCTGGGTAATATAGCCAATGATCTGGTCTCCCGGCACCGGGTGGCAGCAGTTGGCCATCGCGGTCTTGAGATTGCCGACCCCGAGCACGGTGATTCCGTCGCTGGCCTCCTTGCCCTGATGTCGCCGGGGCTTCGTCAGCAGGCGGTCGAGCTGGTCCTGATCATCACTCTCGCCGAACAGCTGCTGGGCCTGATGCAGTACCTGGCCGATGCGCAGATCGCCCGCACCGATCGCGGCGTACATGTCCTCGACGGCGGTGTAGTTGACCGCGCCGGCCAGACGCGCGAGATCGACACCATCGATGTCGAGTCGGCGAAACTCGCGATCGAAGATCGCCTTGCCCTCGTCGAGATTCTGCTCACGCGCCTGCAGCTTGAACCAGGCCTGAATCTTGGAGCGCGCACGCGACGTGCGTACATAGCCCAGATTGGGGTTGAGCCAGTCGCGGCTCGGCGCACTCTTGGTGGCGGTGAGAATCTCGACCTGTTGGCCCGTCTTGAGCCGATAGGTCAGCGGCACGATCCGACCGTCCACCTTGGCGCCGCGGCAGCGGTGACCAATTTCGGTATGTACGCGGTAGGCGAAATCGATCGGGGTGGCGATCTGCGGCATGTCGATGACGTGACCGTCAGGCGTGAACACGTAGATCCGATCCGGCGCCACGTCGCTCGCCAGCCCCTCCCGGAAATCGCCGACGTCGCCGACTTCCTCCTGCCACTCGAGTACCTGGCGCAGCCACGCGATCTTCTCTTCGTAACCCCGGCTCTTGGCGTCGGTGTCCATGCCCTTGTAACGCCAGTGCGCGCACACCCCGAGCTCCGCCTCCTCGTGCATGGCGAAAGTGCGCACCTGAATCTCGAGCACCTTATTCTCGGGACCGATGACCGCCGTGTGCAGCGACTGATAGCCGTTCTTCTTGGGGTTGGCGATATAGTCGTCGAATTCGTTGGGCACATGGTGCCAGCGCGAGTGCACCACCCCGAGGGTGGTGTAGCAGTCGGCGATCTCGGGCACCAGAATGCGAACCGCCCGCACGTCGTAGACCTGGGAAAAATCGATGCGCTTGCGCTGCATCTTTCGCCAGATCGAATAGATATGCTTGGCCCTGCCATCGACCTGATAGCGCAGGATGCCCTGGCGCTCCAGCAGCGTCTCCAGAGTCTCCACCACCTCATGAATATAACGATCACGGGCGAGTCGCTTTTCCGCCAGCTGCTTGGCGATCGACTTGTACTCGGTTTCGTGCAGATAGCGGAAAGCCAGATCCTCGAGTTCCCACTTGATCTGACCAATGCCCAGCCGATGCGCCAGCGGGGCGTAGATGTCGAAGACCTCACGCGCCACACGCAACCGCTTTTCACGCGATGCATCCTTGACCTGGCGCAGCATGCACGTCCGTTCGGCGATCTTGATCAGCGCAATACGCACGTCGTCGACCATGGTCACCAGCATCTTGCGCAGGTTGTCCTGCTGGTTGTGCTGTGACAGACCGTGCTTGGGCGCCTGAAGCTGGCTGATAGCGGCCATGCTGAGCACGCCGTCGATCAGCTTGGCAACCTCGTCACCCATCTGCTTGGCGACGCTTGCCAGGCTCAGCAGGCCGCGGCGGACGCTACGATAGAGTATCGCGGCTTCCAGTGTCTGTTGATCGAGCTTGAGCTGACTGAGAATGTCGGCCATCTCCAGACCGGTCAGCAACGTCTGATCGGGAAGCGCCTCGATGCCGTGCGCGTCTCGCTCGCTGGCTCGCAGCGCCAGACGGCATGCCTGCAGAATGCGCTCGGGTGCTCGCAACTCGACTTCCTGCTGCAACCGATGCAACCACAACTCCAGATCGACGCTGCCGTCATCGACCAGCGGCTCACTCTCTCGCACCTTTACCATGCTAGCGCTTGCCTCCCGGGACCGGACTGTCGAGATCACTTTGCTGTCGCCGCAGCCGCTCGCGATCTGCCGATCGCGCTGACCGTTCGAGACGTTCCGGTCGCTGGAACAGCGCCAGCGACTCCAGATGGGCGGTATGCGGAAACATGTCGGCCATCGCCAGATGCGACAGCACAAAGCCGCCAGCCAGCAGATGTGCCGCGTCCCGTGCCAGCGATGCCGGATCGCAGGAGACATAGGCGACCTGGGCGACTTCGCTCTGCGCCAGGCGGCGGCAAAGCGCATCGGCGCCCTCTCGCGGCGGATCCAGCAACACCGTATCGTGAGAGTCGATCAGGCCTTCGATCGCTATGCCCGGATCGTTGAGATCAGCCTGCAGGGCCGATACGCTCAGACCGTTATGATCGGCATTGTCGCGCAGCCGCTCGACCATCTCATTGCTACCTTCGACAGCGGTGACACTGGCAACGTCATCGGCCAGGGCCAGCGAAAAATTGCCAATGCCTGCGAACAGATCGAGCAGCCGCTCGCTGCCGTGCGGTGCCAGCCACGCTCGAAGGGTGTCGATCAGGCGCTGATTGATCTCGGCGTTGACCTGAAGAAAATCGCCCGGCGCCAGCCCAAGCGACAGCTGGCGCCGGCCACCGTCGACGGCGGTGACCAGCCGCGGCTGATCGCTCAGCCAGACCAGATCCGTCGACTCTCTTCCCCGGCGTAGCGCGCAAGCCAGTCGTTCCCGCCCGGCGAATGCTCGCCAGCGCTGCGCGTCTTCAGGCACGTCGCGCAGCTGCCGAACGACCACGGTGACGACGTCGGCATCGGTCAGCAGCAGTTCGAGATGCCCGACGTGACGGGGCGCCTCGAGCGATTCGAGCTGGGCTCGCAATCTCGGCAACAGCGACGCCAGCGGCGGCGCCAGCACGTGACAACTGTCGATATCGACCAGCTGCTCGCTACCCCGCGCCCGAAATCCAAGATGGACGTGGCCTTTCGCGTCACATTTGACGCCAAGCCTGGCGCGGCGCCGATAGCCGGCCGAATCGCCGACCAGCATCGGTACGTCATCGGGCGCCTCGATGGACTGGCGCTTGAGCAAATCGACCAGCACCTGCCGCTTGTGCTCACGCTGGCCGTCGACATGCAGATGCTGCAGATCGCAACCGCCGCAACGGGTGGCATGGGCGCACGGCGGTTCGACACGGCTCTCGGCATCGCTGAGGCGCCGGCGAATGTGCGCTTCGTCGTAGCGCTTGCGTTGGCGATGTATCGCGACCTCGACCCGCTCGCCCGGCAGCGCGGCATCGACGAATACCGTCTTGCCCTCGACGTCTCGTGCCACACCGCGGCCGTCATGCGCCAGCCGTTCGACGATCAGTGAACCGTCATCGCTTTTCGCCGCCGGCTTGACCGACTGGCGTTCACGCCGGATTGCCGGTGCGCGTCTCTTTCCCAGCATCGCCATGATCAGGTTTCCGGCGCGTAGAGGCCGGTGGAGAGATAGCGATCGCCGCGATCGCAGACGATGAACACGATGACCGCATTGTCGACCTGCTCGGCGACCCTGAGCGCGCCCGCCAGCGCACCGCCAGAGGAGACACCGGCGAGAATCCCCTCTTCCCGAGCCAACCGGCGCATGTGCTCCTCGGCTTCCTGCTGGCCGATGTCCAGCACGCTGTCGACTCGCTGCGGTTCGAAAATGTCGGGTAGATAGGCCTCGGGCCAGCGCCGGATACCGGCGATACTCGCGCCGTCCGCCGGCTGCAGACCGACGATCCGAATCGAAGGATTGCGCTCCTTGAGATAGCGCGACGTCCCCATGATGGTACCCGTGGTGCCCATCGCACTGACGAAATGGGTGATACGCCCTGCGGTCTGTTCCCACAGTTCAGGGCCGGTGGTGCGATAGTGGGCCAACGGATTGTCGGGATTGGCAAACTGGTTCAGCGGCTTGCCCTCGCCTCGCGCGATCATCTCGTCGGCCAGGTCTCTCGCCCCCTCCATGCCGGCCTCCTTGCTGACGCCGATCAGCTTGGCGCCATAAGCCGCCATCGCCTGCTTGCGCTCGCTCGAGGCATTGTCCGGCATGATCAGGACCATCTTGTACCCCATGACCGCCGCGGCCATGGCCAGCGCGATGCCGGTATTGCCGGAGGTCGCCTCGATCAGCGTGTCGCCCGGCGAGATGTCGCCACGGGTTTCGGCTTCGCGAAGCATGGACAGTGCGGGACGATCCTTGACCGAGCCCGCCGGGTTGTTACCCTCCAGCTTGGCCAGAATCGTGTTGTCGCGTCCGGCGTTGATGCGGGCGAGTCTGACCAGCGGCGTGTTGCCGACGGTCTGCGCAAGCGTGGGAAATGCCATAAAGAAGTTCCTGAAGCCAGAGCCTGTACGATTTCGACCTGAACCATCGACCCACTCGGTATCGACCCAATGGCATCGACGAAAGTGGCAACGACGAAATGGCCGGCCGGAAACCGGTAAGTGGAATGCCGATAGTATATCGAAGCCGACGGGGGACATGACAGCCATCATCCACGTCGGAACCCGACTTCTGCATCGATATTGCTGCCCGGTCATCACGAGGAGATACGTTTTTACGACATTGTCGACTCCCGTTACGTCCAGGACTACGGTTTCGTAGGCTTTCGCCGATAGAATCCCATGTGAACGTACAGGGCTTCGGATATTCATGGCTTCACGCTGGCTGATCATTCTTTCTCTACTGCTTTCTGCCCTGTTGCTCGGCCTCGTCGGGTGGCACAGTTGGGCGTGGCAGCATGCCAACGATCAGATGCTGTCGCGACGGCTGCAGAGCATCAACCGTGTCTTCACGCCCTCGCTGGCCGAGGCGGCGCAGGACGAGGACATGGCCCGGGTGCACAAGCTGCTGTTCCGACTGACCGGCGATCCCGCCATCCTCAATGCGACACTGCGCGACGAGAGCGGCAACGTTCGAGACTTTACCGGCTCGGTCCCTCCGCCGGCGGATCTGGCGATACTGCCGACGACGCTCACGACCTGGAGTCATGATGGGATCCAGCGCTGGATACAGCCTCTGGAGCCATTCGTCAGCGTCGAATCGCCCCATCGCTACTGGCTGGACCTGAGCCTTGACCCCATGCGCGCCGCTGCCGCTCCGGAGCATCCTTTCAATCGATGGACGCCGCTGCTGGCGCTACTGCTACTGTTTCCGGCCGTACGGGTCTGGCGACGTTCACGGCAAGTGGAGAGCGCGGCAAGGCGACAGGATGAATCCGGGGCCCAGGCGTTGCCTCGCCCGGCCCCTTCGACGCCAGCGCAGACGCCGAATCATCTCAACGGCGATCTGGCCTACGTCAGCCATGAGCTGCGCGCGCCGCTGTCCGGCGTACTGGGATTCTGTCGTCTGCTGGAGAACAGCCCTCTCGACGCTCGCCAGCGCGAGTGGCTTCGCCATATCCACCTGGCCTCCAACGGGCTGCTGGATACCGTCGACCAGGTCCTGGGAGATACCCGCCGCTGTCGGGCGGACAACGTGTTCGACGTTGCCGAGGTCCTCTGGGAGGTTCTGTGTCTGCAGACGCCGCTGGCGCAATCGCGCCACATGACCTTGCTGGCCATCGTCTACGACGATGTTCCGCCCCGCCTCGTTGGCGCCGACATTGGCATCCGCCAGTTGCTGACCAATCTGATCAGCAATGCCATCAAGTACGGAGCCGAGGGCGATGTCGTCATTCGTGTCGTTCTCGAGAGCCGAGAAGGCAGCGCCGTTCGATTACGCCTGAGCGTCAGCGACGGCGGCGGCATCGACCCCATCCACCGTGAGCGGCTAAAGCGGGCGATAGAACGAGGACGGGACGGCGCAGTCGATGCAGAGGCTGGCGTGGGAATCGCTATCTGCCATCGCCTGGTAGCAGAGATGAATGGGTATCTGGCACTCGCGACACGCGCAGACAGATATCTGACGGTCGTTGCCAACATTGGCCTGGAGGCGTGTGAACCTTACGTTCGCCCGGCGGAATTCGACCTGGAAGGTGCCGAGATCGAGCTTTGGCAACCCCATGGTCGGCTCGCCCAGTTGCTGGATTACGCGCTCAAGCGATGGCAGGCCCGCCCGAAATCATTGACCGACCCCGCTTCATTGACGGCTCCGAGTGACTCGATTCAGTTATCGATCATTGGCATCGACGAGACGGCGCTCGCGCCCGAGACGCATCGCATCTGGCAACAGCGCTTCGACGCCATGACCAGGCCTTGTCTGCTGATCGCCAACATCCCGCCGACTCTCCCGCTCAGTTGGCGGCTGCCACGAGGCAGTGTCGTCCTGAGATTGCCGATATCGCGCTACAGCCTGGGGCGAACCCTGGCCAAGATGCTTGCCGAGTGCCGTCAGCAGGAAGCTTCCTCTCGCTTTCGCGTGCTGGTCGTGGACGATGACCCAGTCTCTCGGCACTACCTCGATGCGGTTCTTCCCCTGATCGGCGCGGAAGTGGTGTTAGCGGGTACCGCTGCCGAAGCCATTGCCGTCGCTTCGGAGCACGCCATCGACCTGGTGCTGATGGACCTGCATCTGCCCGACGCCAGCGGCTTCGACGCGACCCGACGCCTGCGTCGGCTGAATCGGGAATGGGCCCATAAACCCATCATTGCCATCACCGCCGAGCCGGAGGCAAACGCCAGACACCGGCTCGCCGATGGCGGTATCAACGAGATGCTGACCAAACCGCTGGACGAACAGCGACTGAGAGACGTGCTGGCGCGCTATCTGCCAGCGACGGCGCCCGAGGCCTCTGCGCTCCAATCGCCTGCCGAGCCGATACCGCCTGGCGTCGCGTCCTCCGAATCGACGGCTGTCGAGACAGCCCCGTCCGAGACGATCTCGCCCGGAACGTCGTCGGAAACCGTGTCGTTCGAAACCGTGCCGATCGAGCGCGCAACCTTGATTTCGACACGCTCCGGCCCGGCGACCGCGGGGGGCTCATCCACGGATCGGACGCCCTCGCCCATGAGCGCCGATCCGCGCAAGCAGCCATCGCTGCATGCCGGCGATCTGCCGGTCGTCGACAAGGCTCGGGCTGGCCGGATCAGTGGCGACCGCGACGCCCTCGCCGAGGAGATGATGGGATTGCTGATTGCTGACCTGCCACGATATCGACACGAATTGAACATGGCGTGGCGAGACGGTGACGTCGGGCAGCTGGGGGAGATCGCGCATCAACTCGGCGGCGGCTGTCGTTACTGTGGCGCCATCCAGCTTGCGGCTGCCTGCGCAAGGATGGAGAGCCGATGTCGCCGTCACTCGCTGGACGAGTGCGGCGAAGCGTTTCATGAATTGATGGCCGCCTGCGACCGTCTCGCTATCTGGGCCGATGACCAGACGATCACCGATACCCGCTGAGAGACTTAACCGGCGTCGCGATCATGATGATGGTCGTGCTCGTGTTCGTGCTCGTGCTCGTGCTCGAAGGATTCGATCTGGGCAACGAGGCCCGACTCCTGTCCGGCGACCATCAGCCGCTTCATTTCCGCCACGGCCTCCTTGAGGCCGACGAAAAGCGCCCGCGCGATGACGGCGTGGCCAATATTGAGCTCATGGATGCCGGGAATCGCGGCAACCGCCTCGACGTTGTGATAGTTCAGGCCGTGACCCGCGTTGACCACCAGCCCCAGTTCGTCGGCAAACTCCGCCGCGGCGGCCAATCGTTCGTATTCGAGCCGCCGGCTCTCGCCCGTGGTTTCCGCGTAGGCACCGGTATGCAGTTCGACCACCGGTGCGCCGGCTTCGAATGCCGCCTGGATCTGCGCCGGTTCGGGGTCGATGAACAGCGAAACCCGGCAACCCGCCGCCTTGAGTCGCGCACAGGCGTCAGCGATGACGTCACGGCTGGCAGTGACATCGAGCCCCCCTTCGGTGGTCAACTCCTCACGCTTTTCCGGCACCAGACAGACGTCGGCGGGCTTGAGCCGCTCGGCCAGCGCCACCATCTCCTCGGTGACCGCCATCTCCAGATTCATGCGCGTGTTGAGCACGGCGGCGATCAGTTCGACGTCGCGCTCCTGGATATGGCGCCGGTCTTCGCGCAGATGCAGCGTGATGCCATCGGCGCCGGCTTCCTCCGCCAGCAGGGCTGCCTGGACGGGGTCCGGGTAACGCGTGCCGCGCGCCTGCCGCAGGGTCGCGACATGGTCGATATTGACCCCCAACTGAATGCGGGTAGCGATCATCGGTTCGATCTCCTTGATGTAGTGAGCTTGACGAAGAATCCGCGATAACGGGAGCGCGACTCCGGCGTCTCAGGCATTGCCCTGACGGCGGCGCTGCCCGAGCCGTTGCATCAACTCTCGAGAACGCAACGGCTGATGGCCGATCAGTGGTGCCAGGGCGGCCCGCGTCAATGCCTTGCTCAGGCCGGCGAGACCAGGCGCTTCCCAGTCGCCCCGCGCCAGCAGCTTGAGGCTGCGGCCATCCCAGCCTGGCTGCTGTGCAGCAATAGGCATGAATCTGCGACTGCCGGCAAGATAGGTGTAACGGGTGGCGGGGTCGAGCGGACTATCGTTGATGTCGAGAAACACCGGATCGGCATCCAGCGTCTCCAACAGCGTGATCTCGAGGCGTCTCAGGCTGATCGCGCGCTCGGCGGGCCGGGTCAACCGCTCGATCGCCCAGGCGTAGATGGCGAACACGTCAGCTGCCGGCAGCCCCACCGGCAGCGTGCGCGTCAACAGCTCGTTGGCGTAGAGACCGCAGAGCAGGCCCTCGCCGGCCAGCAGTACTGCACTCTGCGTCGTTTCCATCATGCGCAGGCGCTTGAGATCGCCATCTCCGATCCAGGTCAGGTGCAGGGGCGCGAAAGGCTGCAACTTGGCGCGGGACTTGCTTCCCGCTCGCTGCACGCCCTGGGCCACCGCGCGCACGTGGCCGTGCTCCAGCGTGATGACATCGACCAGCGCGCTGGTTTCCCGGTAGGGTCGCTTGTGCAGGAGGTAGGCCGGCTGGGGCGTCATTGCCAAATCTCATCCGTCAGGAAAGCGCAGGCGGTTCCAGCGCGAAGCCGATCGTCAGGTCGGGCTCGGTCCGGAGCCGGCCAAGGTTCGGCCTGATCCAGATCTTTCTAGTCCAGGTTATAGCCGAGACTCTTGAGCGCACGGTCATCGTCCGACCAGCCGCGCTTGACCTTGACCCACAGGTTGAGCATGACCTTGGCATCGAACGCCCGCTCCATCTCCTGCCGGGCCTCGATGCCGATCTTCTTGATCCGCTCGCCCTTGTCGCCGATCAGAATTTTCTTCTGTCCATGGCGCTCGACCAGCATCAGCGCGCTGATATGAATGACCTTGCCTTCATCGCGGAACTCCTCGATCTCGACGGTCATCTGATAGGGAAGTTCGTCGCCCAATTGGCGCATGACTTTCTCGCGCACCAGCTCGGCCGCCAGAAAGCGTTGACTCTTGTTGGTGATCTGATCATCGGGGAAGTAGTGCACGCCCTCGGGCAACCGCTTGGCGACTTCGCCTTCCAGCTCCGGCACGTTGATTCCGTCCTTGGCCGAGAGCGGGAGAATCGCGGCAAAGTCACGTCTCGCGGAGAGCGATTCGAGCCACGGCAGCAGCGTGGTCTTGTCCTCTAGCCAGTCGACCTTGTTGACCGCCAGAATCACCGGCGCTTCGACATGAGCGAGCTTGTCGAGTACGACCTGATCCTCGTCGGTCCAGCGTGTGCGATCGACCATGAATACCACGCAGTCGACATCGCGCAGCGCCTGCGAGGCGGCCTGATTCATGAATCGGTTGATCGCCTTGTTGCGATCGCGGGTCTGCAGATGAATACCGGGCGTATCGACGTAGATGAACTGCGCCTCACCCACCGTCTTGATACCCATCACCTGATGACGGGTCGTCTGCGGACGCCGCGAGGTGATGGAGATCTTCTGTCCCAGGATACGGTTCATCAACGTCGATTTACCCACGTTGGGACGCCCGACGATAGCGACGAAACCACAGCTCTGTGTCATTGGCGCTTGCCCTTCGAGGGTTCGAGTTGAGTCAACGCAAGCTCCGCGGCCTGCTGTTCGGCGATTCGACGGCTGGCGCCCTCGCCCAGCGTCGGCGACTCGCCGAGCATCGAAACGTGACACTCGACGCTGAAGGTCTGGGCATGAGCCTCGCCTTCCACCGAGATCACTTCATAACGCGGCAGTGCCTGCTGACGCGACTGCAGGAATTCCTGCAGCCGCGTCTTGGGGTCCTTCTGGGTGTTGTGCAGATCGATCGCTTCCAGACGCGTTCCGAACCAGGCCAGCACGCGACTGCGTGCCACGTCCATGCCGGCGTCGAGATAGATCGCGCCGATCACCCCTTCGAGCGCGTCGGCGAGAATCGAGTCGCGTCGATGGCCGCCGCTTTTCATCTCGCCGGACCCCAGCCGCAGGCACTCGCCCAGATCGAATTCACGCGCCACCACGGCCAGCGTCTGCCCCTTGACCAGGCCGGCCCGCAAACGGGACAGCTGCCCTTCCCGCGCGGCCGGAAAGCGCTTGAACAGCGCCTCGCCGATCACGAAATTGACGATCGAATCGCCCAGAAACTCGAGCCGTTCGTTATTGGCGCCGCCGACACTGCGGTGCGTCAGCGCCAGTTCCAGCAGCGCCGGGTCACGAAAGTCGTGGCCAATACGGCGGCTGAAGCCTTGCAGAGGATCACTCACGTCATTCCCATTAAGTCGTTATCTTTGAAACGAGATCATCATGAAGCAAAGATTGGTCGTCTTCGAAGCAAAACGGGCGCGGGATAGCCCGTCGCCCACTGTGCGAGTTGCGTGTCCAGCCGCCTTTCCGCGAACTGGCCGATACGGCCCGAAAGGCGCGTTCGGCGGCAGATCAACCGGGATTCTCCGGTTATATGAGAATCAGTTTATCTGGCGTACCGTGCTGAAGCTAGGTAAACCGCCATCCCAATGCATCCATACCGCGAACGCCTTGCCGACGATGTTCTTTTCGGGTACGAAGCCCCAGTAGCGGCTATCGTTGGAGTGGTCGCGGTTGTCACCCATCATGAAATATTCATGATCGGGGACGACGATTTCCCGCATCTGCGGCCCGGGACTCTGAGGATTGTTGAAGATGCTGTGATCGACGTCGCCCAGATGTTCCTGGAACAGCTCTTCGCCCGGGGCTTCCGCCGGATCGGGATCGATCATCGATTTGGAGACCGGCTCGCCGTTGACGTAGAGCTGCTTGTTTTGGTAGCGAATGCGATCGCCCGGCAGACCGATGACGCGCTTGATGAAATTGACCGATGGATCCTGCGGGAATCGGAAGACCATGACGTCACCCCGTTCGGGCTCGCCAATATCCGCAATCTCGGTATTGATGACCGGTAGCCGCAGCCCGTAACTGAACTTGTTGACCAGGATGAAATCGCCGATCTCGAGCGTCGGTCGCATCGAGCCGGAAGGAATCTGGAACGGCTCGATAACGAAACTGCGCAGAATCAGCACGATCAGCAGCACGGGGAAAAAGGAGCGAGCATAGTCGACCGGCCAGGGGTCCTTGTGGACCGTCGACGTTTCACTCCCTTGCGTCTCGGCAGCGGCCTGCTGGCGTTGGCGACGCGAGCGGCGCCAGAACAGGCTATCCAGCAACCAGACCACGCCCGTGATGGCGACAGCCAACACCAGTAACAACGAAAAATCCATGCGGTGTTTTCCTACTCGTTCATTTTGAGAACGGCAAGGAACGCATCCTGGGGTATTTCGACACGACCCACCTGCTTCATGCGTTTCTTGCCGGCTTTCTGCTTCTCCAGCAATTTCTTCTTGCGCGAGGTGTCGCCGCCGTAGCATTTGGCCGTCACGTTCTTGCGCAACGCCTTGACCGTTGACCTTGCCACCACATGGCCGCCGATCGTGGCCTGAACCGCCACGTCGAACATCTGACGCGGGATCAGCTCTTTCATCTTGTCGACCAGAATTCGACCGCGGGAATGTGCGTGATCCCGGTGAATGATCAACGCCAGCGCATCGACGCGTTCACCGTTGATCAGAATATCCAGGCGCACCAGCTTGGCCGCCTCGAATCGCTCGAAGCTGTAGTCGAGCGATGCATACCCCTTGGAGATCGACTTGAGCCGGTCGAAGAAGTCCATGACGACTTCGGCCATCGGCAGTTCGTAGACGAGCTGCATCTGGCTACCCAGCACCTGCATGTCGAGCTGGACACCGCGACGGTTGACGCACTCGGAGATGACGTTACCCACGTATTCCTGCGGCACCAGAATACTGGCTCGCACGATCGGTTCGCGCATCTCCGACACGTTGGCCATGTCGGGCAGCTTCGACGGGTTGGAGATGGTGACCAGCTCGCCGTTATCCATCAACAGCTCATAGTTGACCGTGGGCGCCGTGGTCAGCATGTCGATGTCGTATTCGCGTTCCAGCCGCTCCTGGACGATCTCCATGTGCAGCGTGCCGAGGAAGCCGACCCGGAAGCCGAACCCGAGCGCATCGGAGTTCTCCGGCACATAGTCCAGCGAGGCATCGTTGAGCGCCAGCTTCTCGAGCGCGTCACGGAAGTCTTCGTAATCGTCGGAGCTGACCGGGAACATGCCGGCATAGACCTGCGGCTTCACCTTCTTGAAACCGGGCAGGCGCGCTACGTCCTTGGTCTTGGTGTGGGTAATGGTGTCGCCCACCGGCGCGCCCTGGATGTCCTTGATCCCGGCGATGACGAAGCCCACTTCGCCGGCCCGCAGAATGCCCGTGGAATTCTGCTTGGGCGTGAAGTAGCCGATATCCGTCACATCCCAATCGCGACCGGTGGACTTCATCCGGATCTTGTCACCTTTCTTCAGCGTGCCGTCGAACAGCCGCACCAGCGAAACCACACCCTGATAGTTGTCGAACCAGGAATCGATGATCAACGCCTGAAGATTGCCTTCGCGGTCGCCTTGCGGGGGCGGGATGTCACGCACCAGGCGCTCGAGCAGAAGATCGATGTTGAGACCGCTCTTGGCCGATACGCGTATTGCATCGTGCGCGTCGAGGCCAATGATCTCCTCGATCTCGTGCGCCACCTTATCGGGGTCGGCCTGGGGCAGATCCATCTTGTTGAGAACCGGCAGGACCTCGAGGTTCTGTTCGATGGCGGTGTAGCAGTTGGCAACCGACTGCGCTTCGACGCCCTGAGCGGCATCTACTACCAGCAGTGCGCCCTCGCAGGCGTATAGCGAGCGCGAGACCTCGTAAGAGAAGTCGACGTGTCCCGGCGTATCGATGAAGTTGAGCTGGTAGGTGTGACCATCCTGAGCTTGGTAGTCGAGCGTCACCGACTGCGCCTTGATGGTAATGCCACGCTCGCGCTCGAGATCCATGGAGTCGAGCACCTGCTCCTTGAGCTCGCGTTCGGTCAAGCCGCCACAGAACTGGATGATGCGGTCGGCGAGGGTCGACTTGCCATGATCGATGTGGGCGATGATCGAGAAGTTACGGATGAACTTCAGTTGCTCGTTACTTGCAGCGTCTGCCATTGAAACCTTACCGGTAATTTGTACGCGCGCGGTCCGCACGAAGTGGTGTGGTCAAGTCGCGCGGTTGATTACGAATTTGGCGCATTGTACCGACATGGCCGAGGCAAGGACAGCAACAACCGGAACGCCCGCAGCCCCGCTTTTGCGGGGCTGCGTGACGAGCCTGGACTTACGCTATCCGTATCCGTCCGACGCGACTCATTTGTCCGACTTCAGGCGCAGCGCCACGAACAGCGAGTTGCCTTCGCGGACGATACGCACCGGAATGGCGCGGTCATCATCGGCCTTCTTGACGGCATCGATCAGCTGATCGGCGCTATCGACCGGCTTCTGATCGAAGCTGACGATCACATCTCCCGGCTGAATGCCTGCCGCTGCCGCTGCTCCGCGCGGATCGACGCGGCGTACCAGCGCCCCCTTGTCGAGATCCAGCTGCTGCTTTTCCTGTTCGTTGAGATCACTGATCGCGATCCCCAGCTGGGTCTGGTCGCCGGAGGACTTGCTGGACGGCGATCCATCGGCAGCCGTATCTTCCGGCCAATCTCCCACGGTCACGTCGATCTGGCGCTTGTCGCCGTCACGCAGGACCTGCAGCTCGACCTTGTCCCCCGGTGCCACCTGACCGATCAGTCGCGGCAGCGCAGTGGAGTCATCGATAGCGGAGCCGTCGGCGCTCAGAATGACATCGCCTGCCTTCAGGCCGGCCTTCTGGGCGGGGCTGTCGTCGCTGACATCGGAGACCAGCGCGCCGTTGGTATCGTCGAGTCCGAACGATTCGGCAAGATCCTTGGAGACCGGCTGGATCACCACGCCCAGCCAGCCGCGACTCACATGCCCTTCGGTGCGCAGCTGATCGGCCACATTCATGGCAACGCTGATCGGCACCGCGAACGACAGACCCATGAAGCCGCCGCTGCGCGTATAGATCTGCGAGTTGATGCCCACGACCTCGCCGTTGAGGTTGAACAACGGACCGCCGGAGTTACCCGGATTGATGGCGACGTCGGTCTGGATGAACGGCACATAGGTTTCACTGGGCAGCGTTCGGTTGATTGCGCTGACGATACCAGCCGTTACCGAGTGATCGAAGCCGAAGGGAGAGCCGATGGCAGCCACCCACTCACCGGCTTCGAGACTGTCGGAGTCACCGATCTTGAGCGTAGGCAGATCGTTGGCGTCGACCTTGAGCAGAGCCACATCGGTCCGGGCATCGAAGCCCACCAGCTTGGCTGGCAGTTCCCGTCGATCGTTGAGCCTTACCATGATCTCGTCGGCATCCTTGACCACATGGGCATTGGTCAGAATGTAGCCGTCCTTGCGAATGACGAAGCCGGAGCCCAGCGACTTGCGCTCCTCATCGCCCTGACCCAGGGGTCCGCCAGGCATCGGCGGCATCTGGTCACCGAAAAAGCGTCGAAATATCTCAGGGATATCCTGCTGGCCGTACATGCCATCAGAGGCACTCACGGTGCTGGTCGTGGAAATATTGACCACGCCGGGCGCAGCCTGTTTGACCAGCTGCGTGAAATCAGGAAGATCGCGAGCCTGCGCTGCCTGGGCGGAAACTAAAGTGACGACCATCAATAGCCAGGGAGCGAACCATCTTGTCATGCGTTCCATTAAACACTCCTACACCGGATGAAGACTCTTGCGAGTCACACGTTGCGCAACCGACGAACGCAAGAGATAAAACGGCAAAGACAAACCTTGCGCCGTCGAGTCGTCGCCGCCTCCATACAGGAAGCGGCGACCACATTCATTGATGCGTAAATACGGAGAGAGTTCAACGGGATGTAAAGTTTCTTTGCACGGAAGGCGGAGGCCATGGCAGATCACCAAGGCGGAAACAGGCACATCAGGATCCGCCCGCAGACTCCGTCGACCCGGAATCGCTTTGACTCCCCACGGCCTCGCTGGCGGATTCTGCATCGGGGCTATCGTCGCCTTCGCTTGCGCGCCACGTTACCCGAGTCGCGATGCGGGCCAGCACCTCGGCAGGTGCCTCTCCCAGCACCAGTATCTGCATCGGACGCCCCTCATGATTGACATGACGAACCGCCGCATAGGAGATGCCAAGCCGGTGCAAACCGGGCAGCAAGGCGCGCCGGTCCGTGGTAATGGGCTCGACGAACAAGCTGATGCTGGTCAGGCCATCGCTGTAGAGCTGATGCTCGACGCGAGCGCTCCGACCCGGACTGTCGGGAGGAACAGGCTGCCTGGTGAATCCGGCGGGCAGCCATTGCGCCTGCCACGGCGAGTTCCCGGGAGGCTGACCGGGTCCCAGGCTGAGTGTATCGGTGTAAGGCGTGGGATCCTGCAGGTCGGTAATCTGGAAGGTTTCGAGAATCTGGCCGTCGACCCCGATCATTTCGCGTTTCAGCGGCAACAACGTCTCGCGATCCAGCCAGAGACGGTAGCCGTACCGGAGGCCATCCTGAGGCTCGATGTCCAGGCGCCAGGCAGGCCGCCCGGCAATGCGTTCGAGCTCCACCGGCTGAAGTTCGTAGTGCTGGGCGATCTGGCGAGTCAACACGCCAGGCGCGACGCCCGCGGTAAAACCCAGCGAGCCGTTCACAGCCTTGTCGACGCTCCCCCGCTTCTCGATGGAAACAGGTGGACCATCCAGAAATTTCGCCGACTCGGTCTCGATACCCTGTTCCACGCGATGCGTCAGCGCCACGGTTCTGACACCATCGAAACTGATCCGCACTGCCCGCGCGCTGAAGTTATAACAGTGACTGGCCCAGAGACTGCGCAAGAACAGCGCCTCGGGCGCGACATCGTCGTCGGCCGAGCCAGCCAGGTCCCGACAATCGAAGGTTTCCGGAGCCGCTGGCTGCTCGGACGACGACTGAGCTAGAGCGGCGCCGGGCAGCGCCAGCAGGGAAAGCACCGCGACACGACACGCCCATGGATGGCACCGAAACATCAACGAGCTTCCGTGGCTCCAGCGCCGTCGATCTGCGCGGAGAGCGAGCCCGGCGTGCGAAGCAATGGCATCCAGTTGTCACCGGTGCTGTAGGCGGCACCGGCCGAGTGACGTTCGAGATAGGACTGCAGCGTCTGCGCCTGTTCTCTGTCGACGCTGGGCGACTGACGTGTGCTAGGCGACATGAACATGGGCTGCATCACCTGCTCGCCGACAGTCATCAGACCGTTACCGCCGCCACCGCTCAGGCCGCCACTACCGAAGCTTCCTCCGCCCAGCGTGTAGGGTAGCCCGCTGGAGACCGGTGCCTGCATGGAAGCCTGCATTGCGCCGCCCTGACCGGCGCCGACATCGTCGGAAGCCAGCGTGGCCTGCGCGCCTTCGCTACCCGAAGATACCCCGCTACTCGCCGCCACGTCGGATGCAGTGGTGGTGCCACCGAAGCGGCCGTTGTAAACCTGGACGCCGGTGATCACCATGAGCGACACGGCCGCCGCCATGGCAGCCCCACCCATCATGGAGAACGAATGGCGCCTGGTCGGCTCACTGGCGGATTCCCGCACGGGATGCGGTTCATCCGCCAGAGCTGCCATCACGCCACCGGAGATATCGATGTCGACGATCGCATCCCGCTCGCGCCGCATCATGCTGCGCGCCAGATGATATCGACGCCAGACATCGGAATCAGGCGACGGCGCGCTCATGGTCTTCAGCACTCGTCTCAGATCGAACTCGTCGGCTTCGTTATCCATCAAGGCGGAAAACGATTCATGTACCTGCTTCATAGTCACACCCTCACACTCGCCTTTCGGCTTGCCACGTGTTGAATGACGGCGACACTCAGGGCGACACCTGGAAGCGCATCGACTCACTTGTCGAAAACCGCATGCGCTGACCCAACACCTGCGTCACCGGCCCATCGTCGTCTGTCGCGTCACCAGGCGACGACGTCTTGGCTATCACCTGCCCCACTATGACGACAGAAATCGGCGACAGTTCATTTTCGATTCATCTTTCGCGATTCGATCGTGTCTCGGCTTCTAAAGATGGCTCGGGATCGACTGCCGGGACCATCAGGCGTCATTGACCGCATCGCGCTTGCCATGTTCCAGCAGCGGTTCGATATGCTTGTCGACCGCCTCCCGAGCGCGAAAGATCCGCGATCGAACGGTGCCCACCGGGCACTCCATGATCGTGGCAATATCTTCGTAGGAAAGACCGTCGAACTCGCGCAGCGTGATCGCGGTACGCAGATCATCCGGCAACTGCTCGATCGCCTTGAACACGGCTGCCTCGAGCTGATCGCGGGCGATTGCCGCTTCCGGAGATTCGATATCCGACAGTCGCCCGCTCTGATCGACGAGCTCTGCATCGCTGATGTCCAGATCGCTGCCCGGCGGACGACGACCCCGCGAAACCAGATAATTCTTCGCGGTATTGATGGCGATGCGATACATCCAGGTATAGAACGCGCTTTCGGCGCGGAAACTCCCCAGCGCCCGGTACGCCTTGATGAAGGCTTCCTGAGCCACGTCCTGCACTTCGGAGTGATCCTGAACGTAACGGCTTATCAGGCCGAGGATCTTGTGCTGATACTTCTTTACCAGAAGATCAAAAGCTCGGGTATCCCCTTTCTGCGCGCGTTCGACGAGTTGCTGATCGGTCTCTCGGACACCCATTCAACGCCTCCCCGAACGACTGGGCACCGGCAGTTGCAGAACCGAAAACGGCGGAACAACAGAGTGATGACAATGATGATGACTAGGAGACAATACGCTCATGATCCAACCTGGAGCCTCTAAGGCTCACGATTCAATGACAGGCGTGCAACTTATAACAGAAACGATGGATTAGCACGCGAAGCCGGCCCAGTGTTGACGTTTTGCCCCGCCCCATCAAGTTGCCGACTCGGCAACTCGACGCCGACACCCAAGGCGAAACGGGTTCGGAAAGTTGATTTTTATACCCCGCAACCTCCATAGTACGCGCTCCACGCGCAGTCACCATCAGAGTCAACGGGCCCCAGCATGTCGGAACAGCAGGTCAACAATCTCAACGTTCTTTCCCAGGATGTCCTGATTACCCCGGAAGCGTTGAAGCAGAACATTCCGCTCACGGAATCCGCCGAGCGCACTGTCATCGAAGGGCGCCAGACCATCCAGCGCATTCTCGATCGTGAAGATCCTCGTCTGCTGGTGGTCATCGGTCCGTGTTCGATTCACGATCCGGATGCCGCTCGCGACTACGCCAGACGTCTTCGCAAGCTTGCCGACGCCGTCAGCGACAGCCTCTATATCGTGATGCGCGTCTACTTCGAGAAGCCTCGCACGACCATCGGCTGGAAAGGATTGATCAACGATCCACACCTGAACGATTCATTCGAGATCGAAGAAGGCCTGCACATCGCTCGCCGGCTGCTGGTGGATCTTGCCGAGATCGGTCTGCCGCTGGCCACAGAGGCGCTGGATCCGATCTCGCCGCAGTACCTGCAGGACTGCATCAGCTGGTCTGCCGTGGGGGCCCGGACCACCGAATCCCAGACCCACCGTGAAATGGCCTCGGGCCTCTCCGGCCCGGTTGGATTCAAGAACGGTACCGACGGCAGCCTCGACGTGGCAGTCAACGCGTTGCAGTCGGTGGCCAGCCCGCACAATTTTCTGGGGATCGACCAGGCCGGCCAGGTGGCGGTCATCCGCACGCGGGGCAACGCCTACGGTCACGTGGTGCTGCGCGGTGGCAATGGCAAGCCCAACTACGACAGCGTCAGCGTCACGCTGGCCGAACAGGAACTGCACAAGGCAGGCCTCAAAGCCAACCTGATGGTCGACTGTTCGCACGCCAACTCCAACAAGGATCCGGCACTACAGCCGCTGGTCATGGAGAACGTGACCCACCAGATTCTCGATGGCAATCGCTCGATCATCGGCCTGATGATCGAGTCGAACATCGGCTGGGGCAGTCAGAAAATCCCCGAGGATCGTAGCCAGCTCGAATATGGCGTCTCGATCACCGACGCCTGCATCGACTGGCCGACCACCGAGCGCGCACTCATGGAGATGGATGTACAACTGAAAACTCCGCTCCTGTCGCGCCAGCAGTCCGCCGACTGATTCGAAATCGACTGTCCCCGACACGGCCAGGTTTCAAACAGGACGCCCGGCGCTGGGTTAACAGCGCCGGGCGTCTTCATGTGGAGCGTCAGCGGCTTTTTGAGCCCGTACGATCGAGTGGGTGATGTTCTGCAAACGAAGGTTCAGCAAAGGCCAAAGTTCTGCAAAGTGAGGTTTGGCGAAGGCCGAGGTTTGGCAAAGGCTGAGGCTGGCAACGGCTGAGCTAAGGCTTGGCCGGCTCGCCCGATTCCACGCCCTCGATCTGGCGTCGAAACGGCGGCAATGCATCCAGCAATGCCTTGCCATAACGCCGGGTCAGGACACGTCGGTCCAGCAGCGAGATACGACCGCTGTCGTTCTCCTTGCGGATCAGCCGCCCGCACGCCTGCACCAGCTTGATCGATGCATCCGGCACCGAAATGCGCATGAACGGGTTGCCGCCCTGGCTCTCGATCCACTCGGCGAGCGTCGCCCCGACGGGGTCGTCCGGCACCGAGAACGGCAGTCGGGTAATCACCACATGGGTCAGGTAGCGGCCGGGAAGATCGATGCCTTCGGCAAAACTCGCCAACCCGAAAATCAAGCTGCCGCTGTCGGCATCGACCGCCTTGCGGTGGCGCTCCAGCAACTCGCGCTTGGGCAACCGGTCCTGGGAAAGCAGACGCGACGCCCATGGCTCCGGCAAGGCATCCGCCACGCTACGCAACTGCTTGCGTGAAGAGAACAGCACCAACACCGCTTCGTGGTCATCGAGCCCTTCGATGAACTGGACGATCGAGCGGTCGTGAGCCATGGCGTCCCCCGGCTCGACCGCCTCGCGCGGCACGCTGAGAATGGCGCGGGAATAATCGAACGGGCTCGGCAGACGCTGATAGCGATAGCGATTGGCCAGCCCCGCCCGCTCCTGCAACCGTTCGAAGCGGTTGAGCGCGGTCAGCGTCGCCGACGTCACCACCGCCCCGTAGCAGCTGCCCCAGAGATGCCGGGCCAGCGTTTCCGCCGCCGATACCGGGCTCGCCGAGAACGTCAGCTCCGGCTCGCCGCCGAAACTCTGGAACGTCAGCCAGCGCGCCTGGGGGGCCTGCCCTGCCGGGTCAGGCTTGGCCATGGCCGTCCACAGCGAGTGCGCCTCCAGCGCGCGACCGTGCAGTAATGCCGTCAACGGCAGCCACGGCTCGGCCTGCTCACGCGGAAGCCCGGTCGACTTGTCCGGGTCGAGACTCTCGCGAAGGATATCGCTCATTGTCTCGAGATCCCGTGACAGCTCGGCAAAGGGTATGACCAGCTGCTGAGCAAGCTCGATCAGCGATTGCGGGGCACGGCCGTTGGGGAAGCGAAAGTGCTGTGTTTCGTCGCCAGCGCCGGTTTCGAGCCCGGCAATCTGGTGGCCCATGGCATAGGCATCGCCCAGCCTGGGTTCCAGCGCCGCGATTCGCTCGGGAAAGGTCGCCAGCAGTCGGGCCAGCGTCGGCTGAGCGCCCAGCGCAGTATTCAATTCGGTCAACGACTTCTTCAGCGTACGCAACCAGCGCAGCGTGGCGTTGATTCCAAAGCGATGGTAGAAGTGATCCAGCGCCTTGTCCGGCAGATGGTGCCCTTCATCGAAGACGTAGATGCAGTCCTTGGGCGACGGCAGGATCATTCCCCCGCCCAGCGCGAGATCCGCCAGCACCAGATCATGATTGGCGACGATGATGTCGGCCTGATCGAGATGTCGGCGCGAACGAAAATAGGCGCAGGCGCCGAAATGGCCGCAACGGCGGTTGGTGCACTGACGATGATCCACCGTCAGCCGCCGCCAGTCCCGGTCGTCGATAGCCACCGGCCAGCTGTCCCGATCCCCTTCCCAGTTACCGGAAGCGTAGGTATCGGCCATCTCCTGGATCAACTGCGGAAAGTCGCCGCCCGCATCGGTGGCGATGGTCTGCTCGAACAGCGACAGCGTCGGGTTGGGCTCGGCGCCTTCCAGCGCCTGATCCAGCTTGGCCACGCAGAGGTAACGCCCCCGCCCCTTGGCCAGCGCGTAGTCGAAGTCGAGCCCGCTGTGGGCCTTCAGCATGGGCAGGTCCTGATTCAGCACCTGCTCCTGCAGAGCCACCGTGGCGGTGGCCACGACCAGCCGCTTGCCGCGGGCCTTGGCCACCGGCAAGGCCGCCAGTAGATAGGCGAGCGTCTTGCCGGTGCCAGTGCCCGCCTCGAGCACGCACACGTGCTCGTTGGAGGTTCTCTTGCCCTGGTCATCCTGCTCGATCGACGCCAGCGTGCGCGCGATCTCCGCGATCATCAGACGCTGGCCGTAACGCGGCGTGAGCTCCAGCCCTTCGAGCACGCGCCGGTAAGCCTCTTGAATCTCCTGCTTGAGGGGTGCGTCGAGCATGCGCTTTCCGGAACGAAGATCAGGGAAGATCGCCCACCGAGGGTGGGCGATCGGCAGAGCCGAGTCGTCGATGATCTCGGTCGTTCAAGACATCATCGGCTTACGACATCATGGACTCGGGCGGATGCTCGCAGGGGAGCTTGCCGTTGATGTAGTTTTCGATCTCGGGCAGCGAGAAGGCATCCTCTTCACCGACGAAGCTGATCGACACGCCCTTGGCTCCAGCACGGCCGGTACGTCCGATACGGTGGACGTAGTCCTCGGGGTCTTCCGGCAGCGTGAAGTTGATGACGTGGCTGACGTCCTCGATGTGGATCCCGCGTCCGGCGACATCGGTCGCCACCAGTACGGTCACTTCGCCTTCGCGGAAACGCTCCAACGTCTTGATCCGCTGATTCTGCGGCACATCGCCGGAAAGCATGGCCGCGTTGATGCCCTGATCGCGCAGCATCTGATCCAGCTCCCGCACCAGGTCGCGTCGATTGCCGAACACGATGACCCGTTCCATCGCTTCCTGACGGACCAGATTGAACAGCAGCTTGCGCTTTTCGCTGTCGCCGACCAGATAGACCCGCTGATCGATATTGGCAGCGTTGTCGGTGGTCACCTCGATCTCGACGTGCGCCGGATTCTGGGTCCACTGCTCGGAGAGACCGAGAATATCCGGCGTGAAGGTGGCCGAGAACAAAAAGGTCTGGCGTTCCTCGCGCTTGGGCGTATAGCGAATGATGCGCTTGACGTCCGGGATGAAACCCATCGACAGCATGCGATCGGCCTCGTCCAGCACCAGCACCTCGACCTGGGACAGATCGATATCCCGCTTCTGCTGGAAATCGAGCAGTCGTCCCGGTGTCGCCACCAGAATATCCAGATTCTTGCTCAGCTGATCACGCTGCTTCTGGTAGTCCATGCCACCGACGACGCTCGCCACATGCAGCGACGTGAAACGCGACAACGCCTTGGCGTCCTTCTCGATCTGCAATGCCAGCTCGCGGGTCGGCGCGACGATCAGCGCACGCGGCGTTCCCGGCTTCTGCCCATCCGGCGCTTCCTCTTCCAGGAAGTAGGCCAGCATCGAGATCAGGAAGGCCGCTGTCTTGCCGGTACCGGTCTGCGCCTTGCCGACCACGTCGCCGCCGAGCAGCGTGTGCTTCAGGGCTTCGGCCTGGATCGGCGTGCAGTACTCGAAACCCTCTGCCTGGATCGCTCGCATCAGTGACGTCGGCAGGTCGAAATCATGAAACCGCCAGCGTCCGGCTACGGGCTCGACCTGAAACTGCTTCAGCGACCAGTTGGAAGTGTTCCGCGACTGCGATTTGCGTGGCTTGCGCCGACGCCGCTTGGGTCTACGGTTCTGTGCCGGGGCCTGGGTGTTGTCAGACTCACTCATAGTTATGACGAATGTCCGAAATCGATTGACGGTTTGACTCGCGATGGCTGACGCCGTCAACGGCACGGCGGGAGAGGCATGCACGCCTTTTGAGGCGTTACCTCGCCGCGATGGTCGACGACTTCGCAAGGGCTACGCCCAACGCGAGCCGACGCTATTGTACCAGCCTGACCCGCTAACGTCGCGAGCCCAGTCGATCAACGTCAGCGAACCAGGCCGAACATCGATGCGAACGAGGCGCTCTTGGTAACCGATGGCACGACCGGCGCTGCCTGTTAGAATGCCACACAACGCTTCTTGGTGAGTGTTGGCCGATCAGATCCGCGCTCACGCTCGACTCTCTCTTGCCCGATTTTGCTGAAACTGACAGGTTGCGCGCATGACTCGCAGAAAAAAGACCCGGTCGCTGGCCGACAAGGTGACGATCCGTACCGGCAAGCGCAAAGACTATCGCCGCTGGCGCCATGACCATCCCGATGAAGTCGCTCCGTCGCGCCGCTTCGTCGACAAGAAAACCCAGCAGCGAAAACTGCAGGCCGAGCGAAAGCGGCAGCGCCAGAGTGCCCCGCCGCTGCCGCTGCATTCGTCCGGCGTCGATGGTGACGCCTCGAACAAGGAGGGCTCCGACTGATGCGCCTGGTCTGTTTCAACATCAACGGCATCCGCGCTCGACTGCATCAGCTCGCCGCGCTGATCGAATCCCACGCACCGGATATCATCGGTCTGCAGGAGACCAAGGTTCAGGACAGCGAATTCCCCCGCGAAGCGGTGGAAGCCATGGGTTATCACGTCCACTTCCACGGACAGAAAGGCCACTACGGCGTCGCGATGCTGACCAAAGCCGCACCGAAAGCCGTGCACTACGGCTTGCCGGATGATGGCGAGGAGGCGCAGCGCCGCCTGATCGGCGTGACGCTCGATATGGGCGACGGTGAACCGCTGACGGTCTGGAACGGCTATTTTCCTCAGGGCGAGAATATCGCCCATCCGACCAAGTACCCCAACAAGCGCGCTTTCTATGCCGGTCTCAACAAGTTGCTGGAAACGCAGCATCGGCCGTCCGAACGTTTGGCGATCATGGGCGACTTCAATATCTCGCCGGCGGATATCGATATCGGTATCGGTGAAGACAACCGCAGGCGCTGGCTACGTGAAGGCAAGACCAGCTTTCAGCCCGAGGAGCGCGAGTGGCTGGAACGTCTCAAGGCGTGGGGGCTACAGGACAGTTACCGACGCTGCCACCCGGAGAGCAGCGACTATTTCAGCTGGTTCGACTACCGCTCAAAGGGCTTCGATCGCGAACCCAAGCGCGGGTTGCGGATCGACTATATCCTGGTCACCGAACCGCTGGCCCTGGCCACGCGGCAGGCCGGTATCGACTACGATCTCCGCGGCATGGAGCGGCCATCCGACCATGCCCCGGTGTGGACCGAGTTCGCGCTGGATTGAGATGATTTGACGCAAGCCGAGTCGATCGGTGAGCGCCGCGATGCCACGAGCTCGCGGGATCCGAAACGGCGATGCCCGGATTCCCCAGGCGTCGCCGTTTTCGTTCCCTATCGCGTCCCGCGTTGGCAGCCGCCTTTCGCCCGGCCTGCCCAACCTGGCGCCCAATCCACCGTCTAGCCCAGCGAATCCAGCCACTGCTGCGCCTGCTCGACGCCCGCCGCCTTGGCCTGACGAAACGCCTTGCGCGCTACATCGGGCCGGTCGAGCTGCGTGGCGGCGATGCCCTGCAGCAGCCAATCGCGGCCGGAAATCTCGCCACCCGACCGGCGCAAACCGGCAAGTGCGTCCAGCGTCGTCTGCCATTCACCCCAACCGTAAGAGAGCTCGGCCAACTGCTGCCAGTCCTGCGCCCGATCGCTTCGTTCGGCCAGTGTCTGCCATGCCGCCAGCGCCTGATCATGATGGCGCGCCGCCGTCCACGCCTCGGCAAGCAGGCGAAGATTCGCGGTACTGGAATCCAGCTGGCCACTGTCCAGCCATCGAGTCAGATGCTCGCCGGCACGTGCCGGCGTTCCACCCGCGATATGCAACCTGGCCAGTTGCAGCAGGTCGTCGTTCGAGGTCAATACGCCGCGTCGCCAGCCGCTTTCCCAGATTGCGGCGGCACGGCCGTCATCGCCAGCTTGCCGGGCGAGCGCGGCGGCGCGACGCCATGCATCGGGCGAATTCC
The DNA here is from genome assembly GCF_003206035.1 of Salinicola sp. CPA57. Classification (NCBI taxonomy): domain Bacteria; kingdom Pseudomonadati; phylum Pseudomonadota; class Gammaproteobacteria; order Oceanospirillales; family Halomonadaceae; genus Salinicola; species Salinicola sp. CPA57. The sequence continues at coordinate 248,807 of NZ_PZJR01000003.1, read as the reverse complement.
CGCCGTCGCCCAACAGCGCCAGCGCATCGTCGAAACGCCCCGTCTGCTGATAGACGGTACTCGCCAATTGCCGTTGCGACGGGCTCCAACCCCCTGTATCCGACTCACTTATACGATCGAGCGAGTCGGCCGCGGCCGACCACTCTTTCAGCGAGGCGCGCACCTGGACCAGTAGCCAGCGTGAGGCGTCGTCGCCGCCGCTGCGCTCGACCCACCGTGTCAACAGATCCGCACCCTGCCGGGTCTGGCCGGCGCTCAGACGCAAACGCGCTTCCTGATAAAGCCAGGAGAGACGGCGGGTATCGGGAACGTCGTCGATGCGACGCGCTTCGGCGAACTGATCCGCAGCCTCGGCGTCATTCCCCTGCTGGGCATTGGCCGAGGCCGCCAGTTGCAGAAACAGCGCGCGCGCCCAACGATCCGCGGCATTGCCCCCTTCGAGACGCGCGGCCGAGGCCGCGGCGCGCGAGGCCACCGCCGCGTCCTCGCCGGCCTTGAGCTGCGACTGCATCGACTGCAGCGTCTGGATCATGTCCGCACGCAGCGCCGGACCCTCGGCCTCCACCGGCGGGACGCCGCCGAGACTGAACAGAATCGCCGTCACCAGAGGCAGGTAGCGCTTGCCCGGACGGCAGCCCTTCTTGGAATTCACGATCAGCCCTCCAACTGGAACTGGATACGCTGAGTGGCGCGCCGAACATCGTCCGCCGGCGGAAACCGCCATTGGGACACGGCCTCTTCCACCGCACGATCGAAGACGTTCGCCGGATCGGCATCGATCACTCGCAGGCTGTCGGTATCGACGCGCCCGTCGGGTTGAATGATGAAACTGACCTCCACATACCCTTCCATACCCCGACGGCGCGCGCGCATCGGATAGGACGGATTGACCCGACTGGTAGGCTGCAGCTGGCCGACATCGCGGGGAGACGCCTGCGTGCCCTGCGGCGGCCGCTGCGGCGCGGGATCGGGCTGGGCCGGGCCATTCGCGGCTTCGGGCTGGGGCGCCGCTTCCGCCACGGTTTCTGGCGTCGGCTGTGGCTCCGGATCAGCCTCGGGTTGCGGTTGTGGCTTCGGCTCGGGCTCCGGCCGCGCCTCGCTCAGCTCGGGTAGCGACTCATCCAGCGTCAGATCCGGCGTCTGCATTGGTGGGGTATCGGGCTCCGGGATTTCCACCGGGCTTGGCGCCTCAGCCGCGGGGACGGGGGTCGCTGCCGGCGGTGGCGGCGGCGCACTCGGAGGGGTCGGCAATGCCGGCGAGGTTGGCGTCGGCTCTGCCTGCTGCTGATCTGGCGAATCGACCATCGAGATCGCCGTCGGCGTCACCACCTGGGTCCGATCCGGCACCGGCGGTGCCACCAGCAGCGCCAACAGATAGAACAACAGCAACGCCAGCAGCGCGCCACCCGCCAGCCCGACCAACCTGCGCATCAGCCGGCGCCCCGATTGGCAGCCACGGCAACGTTTTCGACACCGGCCTGATGGATGCGATCCATGACCTGGATCAGCAAGCCGGTCGTCGAGTTCTTGTCGGCCTGGACCACGACGCTGCCATCACCGGAGACCAGTTGCGCGACACGAACCCCGACGCGATGGGCGTCCACCGCCTCGCCGTCGACCCAGATCGCACCTTCGCCGGTGATGGCGACCAGCACCTGGGTGTCCTGGCGTGCCGTTGCCTCGCTCGACTCGGGCCGCTGGATTTCGACGCCACTCTCCTTGATGAAACTGGTGGTGACGATGAAGAAGATCAGCATGATGAAAACGACGTCCAGCATCGGCGTCAGATCGATGCCGGTCGAGTCGTCACTGGCTTCCCGCAAGCGACGCCTACGCATGAGAGTCCTCCACGGCGCGGGCCATGCGGTCATGGAGCCGCTGATCCTCGCGCCGAATGATCTGTTCCAGACGAGTGACAAAAAGCAGCCCGACCACGGCGACGGCCATCCCGCAAAGCGTCGGCAGCGTGGCCTGGGCAACGCCGTCGGCCATCGCTCGGGCCTGGCTGCTCTCGGTCAGGGCCAGGCTATCGAATACCTGGATCATCCCGGTCACCGTTCCCAGCAGGCCGAGCAATGGGCAGATCGCGATCAGCAGCTTGAGCCACGGCAATGGCAGGCGCAGCCGGGCGATCAACTCGCTCGTCCACACTTCACGTAGCGTCAGCGCACTCCAGCTCGAGTGATCGCGGCGTCGAATCCACGCCTCGATCAACACCCGACGGGCACGTCGATGGGTGAACCGCCAATAGAACAGACGCTCCAGCGAAATCGCGAACAGCACCATTGCCACCAGCATGATCAGCACCAGCACCTCGCCGCCGGCACTGATCAGCCAGCGGATAGGCTCAAGCGTGAGCACCATGACGGCGCTCCTCGGCGTGGGCGACAGCGATCGTTTCGGCCTCGAGATGCTCGGCCAGAACCGCGCTGGCACGGCCTTCCAGCAGCCCGATCAATCGACGGCTGCGGCTGTTCAAAGCGGTATTGACGAACAGTAGCGGTACGGCCGTGATCAACCCGAGAACGGTAGTGACCAGCGCCTGGCTGATGCCACCCGCCATCAGCTGCGGATCGCCGGTGCCGAACACCGTGATCGACTGAAAGGTGACGATCATGCCGGTCACCGTGCCCAACAGGCCCAGCAACGGCGCGACGGCGGCGATCAGCTTGACGATCGGCTGCCCCCGTTCCAGGCGCGGCTGCTCTGCCAACAGCGCTTCGTCGAGACGCGCCTCCAGCGCTTCCGGGGCATGATCGCGGCCCAGAGCGGCAAATCGCTTGAGGACCCGCCCCAGCGGATTGTCTTCGCTGAGCGCCTCGGGCTGCCGCATCTGTCGGCGCATACGCGCGCTGACCTGCAGCAGATAGCCGTATTGGAGCAGTGCCACCAGCAGACCGACGAGTCCCAGCGCGACGATCACGTAGCCGACGTAGCCGCCCTGCTCGAAGCGCTCCCACAGGCTCGGCTGCTGGGATAGCGCACTCAGCACGTCGCCATCGGTCGGATCGATCACGATCTGGTTGCCGTCTCCCTGTTGAAACGCCTGCAGCGCCTGACGGGCATCCCTCGGCGTTGCCGCGAATACCGAGAGGCGTCCGTCATCGCCAACTCGCTGCAGCAGATCGCCATTGCTGAACGCCACGGTGTCACCCAGGCGAACCACATCACGCTGAGTGACATCGCCATCCGCACGGGCCACCGGAGCCTGAAACCTTACACCGCGCCCACTTTCCGCGATCAGCCCCGCCAGGTCCTGACGTACCTGATTCAAAGTCTGCAGATCGACCAGACCCCGATCGTCGAGACGAGGCGGCAGTTGAGCGTTACCCCCGATCGTCAGCCAGCTCTCGCCCAGCGCGTCCCGAAGCTCGCTGGCCTGCTGCTTGACGATCCCGGATATGTCCCCGATGTCGCCAGCCTGCTCGTTACGCTGCTGCTGCAGCGCCGTCAGCTGCTGTTGCTGAGCGGACTGGCGGGATTCCAGCTGATCGCGTTTGGCCTGAGCCGCCTGCAGACGCTGCTGGGCATCCGCAACGGCCTGCTGCAGCGCCTGCCGATCATCGAGCAACGTCTCCAGCCGCTGACTATCGCGCTGTTCGGCTGCCTGGCTATCGGCGCGGAACGACTCCAGTACCTGCTGCATCGACGGCACATCGCCACCGCCGGCGCCACCCGCTTGCGCACCGGCGACGCCGGGCAACAACGTCATCGCCGCGACGGGCAATGCCAACCACCATGCGTGACGTGTCATGACTGTCCCTCCGCCGCTGACTGACCATCTTCGACGACCAGCGATGCCGGCAGGTGCAGCAGCGCCGGCGCGCTCTGATCCTGGGCGATCCGGATGCCGCGACGCACTTCACTGATCTGGTCACCGTTCAAGGCTTCCCACTCGTCGTTGGCGACGCTCCAGACACCACCGGCCCGATCGTTCGGCGTCACGTAGTACCAGCCCGTCCGTCCGACCCGGAGATAATCGACTTCCCGCGCGAGCTGACTACCCTGGCTTGCCGCATCGGACTGTGCCCCCTCGAGCGGACCACTCCACTGATCCATCTCCCGCCCGTAAGCGAGCTCGGCACGCCAGGCGGAGAAGATTCGCTGCAGCTTGTCCGCCTGGGACGCGTCGTCGCTGGACAGCATCTGCTCCAGGTCGTCGACGCGAGCCAGACGCTCGTCACGCAGAAATGGCATGTCGGCACCGATCATGGCGCGCAGTTGCTCGACCATGTCGCGCAACTCGCCCGGCAGCGCCTCTCGGGTCACATTGATCTGGGTCAGCGCCTGCTTCTCGGACGCGATACGCTTGGCCTGATTATCGACGATCGGCGCCAGCTCGGCGTTGTAGCTCTCGAGCCGATCGGCTTGCTGGTTGGCCTGACGCAGCTGCTGCAAGGCTTCCCGGGTGGCGTCGTCGGCGTCATCGATACGCTGTTGAAGTGCGGCCTGGGTCTGTTGGGCCTGAATACTGGCCTGACTGAGCGAGTCCTGTGCCAGTGCCGTACCGACGCCGACCAGGTTCAGGGCGGCGAGGAGCGACGTCAGCAGACGCCGGCCTTCTCGTTTCCGCGAAAAATCATGCACCACGCTATCTCCTTGCGTATGAGCAGTAACCACGGGCGGGTGGCGAGCGCCGTCAGGGGGCGTGGGACCACTGCCTGCGCATCTTCGACGCGGCCCTGACCGGCGGTGTCACGAAGCTGAATTCGACGCGATACGCTAATACAAACAAGAACAATTATCAATCCGTATAAGATAGCTCAGCATCTGACATCGGATGTTCGCTCCGTCAGACGACTGCGAGGCACAAAAAAGCCGGTGCCAAGGGCACCGGCTTGCTGACTCGCTTCAGCGCGTCGGTTACAGCTTCTGTTCCAGCTCGGGCAGGATCTCGAACAGATCGCCCACCAGACCGTAGTCGGCGACCTGGAAGATCGGCGCGTCGTCGTCCTTGTTGATCGCAACGATCACCTTGGAGTCCTTCATGCCGGCCAGATGTTGAATCGCGCCGCTGATACCCACCGCAATGTAGAGATCGGGGGCGACGATCTTGCCGGTCTGCCCGACCTGCATGTCGTTGGGTACGTAGCCGGCATCGACAGCAGCGCGCGAGGCGCCGACGGCGGCACCCAGCTTGTCGGCAATCCCGTTGAGCAGCTTGAAGTTGTCGCCATTGCCCATGCCACGGCCGCCGGAGATCACCACGCGGGCGCCGCTCAGCTCCGGTCGCTCGTTGTGGGCCAGTTCTTCACCGATGAACCGCGATAGATCGCTGTCGGCCACGAACGCCAGCGCCTCGATCGTCGCCGTTCCGCTTTCGCCCACCGCGTCGAATGCCGTGGTGCGCACGGTGATCACCTTGAGCGAATCACCGGACTGCACCGTCGCGATGGCATTACCGGCGTAGATCGGGCGCTTGAAGGTATCGGCACTCTCGACACTCAAGATTTCGGAGATCTGAGAGACATCCTTGAGCGCGGCGACACGCGGCAGCACGTTCTTGCCATCGGTCGATGCTGCGGCCAGCACATGGCTGTAATCCTCGGCCAGTTGTACCAGCAGATCCGCCAGCGGCTCGGCCAGCTGGTGCGCGTAAGCCGCGTTGTCGGCAACCCGTACCCGCGAAACGCCGTCGAGCCTGGCGGCCGCCTCGGCAACACCTGCCACATTCTCGCCGGCAATCAATACGTCGACCTCACCGCCGATGGCCCGCGCGGCAGCGACGACATGCGCGGTGCCCGCAGCCAGGCGCCCTTCGTGGTGTTCGGCCAGAACCAGAGTCCTCATGAGATCCGCTCCTATCAAAGCACTTTGGCTTCGTTCTTGAGTTTGTCGACCAGCTCGTCCACGGAGCCCACCTTGACGCCGCCCTTGCGCTCGGCCGGGGTCTCGACCTTGAGCAGGGTCAGGCCGCCGGTCACGGCCACGCCCAGCGCTTCCGGCGTCGTGGTTTCCAGCGGCTTTTTCTTGGCCTTCATGATATCCGGCAGCTTGGCATAGCGTGGCTCGTTCAGGCGCAGGTCGGTGGTCACCACCGCCGGCAACTTGAGCGCAATGGACTGCAGGCCGCCATCGATCTCGCGAGTGACACGAACCTGGCCTTCCTCGACGCCATCACCGAAGGCAATCTCGGAGGCGAAAGTACCTTGCCCCATACCGGTCAGTGCCGCCAGCATCTGGCCGGTCTGGTTGTTGTCGGTATCGATCGCCTGCTTGCCGAGAATGACCAGATCGGGCCTCTCTTCGTCGACCACGCCCTTGAGCAGCTTGGCCACCGCCAGCGACTCGACGTGCGCATCGGTCTCGACATGGATGGCGCGATCCGCACCCAGCGCCAGCGCCGTGCGCAGCTGTTCCTGGGCAGCCTTGGGGCCAACCGTAACGGCGACGATCTCGGTGGCGACGCCCTTCTCCTTGAGACGGACGGCCTCTTCCACCGCGATCTCGCAAAACGGATTCATGGCCATCTTGACGTTGGTCAGGTCCACGTCGGAGTGATCCGGCTTGACCCGGATCTTGACGTTGTAATCGATGACGCGTTTGACCGCGACGAGTACTTTCATGGGTGTCCTCGCAGGCTAATGACAGGCCGACCCGGTAGAGCTCGGTCGGCAGTGACGATCGGGATGTGAATGATCGTCATCGTGAGGTGATACAGGCAACAAAAACGTCGGCGGAGACAGGATCACGCCGACGCAGGCTTGGGTCAACTCGGCCCTCTCACTGCTCCTCACGGCACCAGCATGGTGCGCCTTCGGGACAGGATTGGGCGAAAATGCGATGATAGCGCATCAGAGGGGTGCTGCCGAAGCAGCACCTTCGCATAAGAACAGCGCCTGATGGCATAACATCAGGCACCTGACCAGCGTTAGGCGATAACAAAGGCGGTCAACAGCCGCCGGCGCACAGACCGAGCAGACGTGAAGGCGCACGTTCTGCCAGCAAGCGAGGAGACAGGGTTTTGGAACGTGAATCCATGGATTTCGACGTCGTGATCGTAGGCGCAGGCCCCAGCGGGCTATCGGCGGCATGCCGCCTGATGCAACAGGCGAACGAGGCCGAGCGGGAGTTCTCGGTCTGCGTGGTCGAGAAGGGGTCGGAAGTCGGAGCCCATATCCTCTCCGGCGCCGTTTTCGAACCCCGTGCGCTGTCGGAGCTGTTCCCGGATTGGGCCGAACGTGGCGCGCCGCTGAACACGCCCGTGCTGCGCGATGAACTCTACCTGCTGAAAGACGCCGACAAGGCGCAGAAACTGCCCAACGCGCTGGTGCCGAAGTCGATGCACAACACCGCCCGGGCTGATTCGACCGGGGATGGCTCGACCGGCGCCGGCGACCGGAACTACGTCATCAGTGCCGGCAACCTGTGCCGCTGGCTGGGCGAGCAGGCCGAAGCGCTCGGGGTCGAGATATTCCCAGGCTTTGCCGCGCAGGAAGCGATCGTCGATGACGCGGGCGTCGTACGCGGCATCATCACCGGCGACATGGGCGTCGCCGCCGACGGTAGCGAAACCGCCAACTACATGCCCGGCATGGAGTTACGCGCCAGGTACACGCTGTTCTGCGAAGGGGCCCGCGGTCATATCGGCAAGCAGCTGATCGCCCGCTTCGAGCTCGATGCCGGTCGCGATCCGCAGCACTACGCCATCGGCTTCAAGGAGCTTTGGGATGTGCCCGCCGAACAGCACGAGCCAGGTCTGGTCCTGCACGGTTCCGGCTGGCCCTTGAATGACAGAAATCATGGCCGCGACAGCCACGGCGGCTGGTTTCTCTACCATGGCGACAATCAACAGGTCATGGTGGGGCTGATCGTCGATCTGGCCTATCGCAACCCTTATCTTTCGCCTTTCGACGAATTCCAGCGCATGAAGCACCACCCGCTGCTGAAACGTCAGCTCGAGGGCGGCAAGCGAGTGGCCTACGGCGCTCGTGCGATCACCAAGGGCGGCGCCAACTGCCTGCCCAGGATGACGATGCCGGGCGGCCTGCTGCTCGGCTGCGATGCCGGCACGCTCAACTTCGCCAAGATCAAGGGCATTCACACGGCGATGAAGTCCGGGCTGATCGCAGCGGAAACGGTATTCGCGGCGATTGCCGCCGGCGACGCGGGCGGCAAGGAGCTTACCGACTTCACTCAAGCCTGGGAGGCGAGCTGGGCATGGCAGGAGCTGCAAGCCAGCCGCAGCTTCGGTCCAGCGATCCACAAGTTCGGTACCGTCGGCGGTGGCGCTTTCAATCTCATCGATCAGTGGCTGGGCGGGAAGTTACCGGTCCAGCGCGACACCACGCCGGATCATCAGCTGAATACTGCCGCGGAATCGTCGCCGATCGACTATCCCAAACCGGACGGCAAGCTCTCCTTCGACAAACCGTCGTCGGTTTTTCTGTCGAATACCAATCACGACGAGAACCAGCCCTGCCACCTCAAGCTCAGCGATCCCGATACTCCGATCGAGAAAAACCTGCCGGCATACGCCGAGCCTGCGCAGCGCTATTGTCCGGTCGGGGTCTATGAAGTGGTCGAGGAAGCGGGAAAACCGCAGTTCCGGATCAACTTCCAGAACTGCATCCACTGCAAGACCTGCGATATCAAGGATCCGTCCCAGAACATTACCTGGGTGGCGCCGGAGGGCGGCGGCGGGCCCAACTATCCCAACATGTAATGGCGCATCAGCGCCGAACATCCTTCAGGCCGGATCGGCGGTGCTAGGCATCGCCGGTCGCGATCGGTCTCGCCGAATCCCGAATCCACTCGCTCCAGGAGCCCGGGTAGAGGCGCGGCAGCGGCAGGCCTGCGACGGCATAGGCAAGGATGTTATGGCAGGCGGTAACGCCGGAGCCGCAGTACGCCGTCAGCCGATCGGCTTTGGGTAGCTCGTTGGCTAGCTGGCGAGGCGGCTTGAACTGCCCCGATGCCTCGAGATTTTCCGCGCAGGGACGACACACCGCTCCCGGAATGTGCCCCGCGATGGGGTCCAGCGGTTCTTCGAGTCCGCGAAAGCGCGACATGGCTCTGGCGTCCACCAGTTGCCCGCCTTTTTCCGCAAGCAGATCCGCCGACACCAGCGCCTCATCATCGAACGAGGGAACCCAACGGCTCGGCGCTCCGGGCGTGGCTGGCGTTGTCACCAGCTCCTCGCCCGCCATCTGCCATGCAGCAACGCCTCCGTCCAGCACGCGCACCTCGGGATGGCCCGCCCAACAGGCGATCATCCACCAGGCTCGCGCGGCGGCCAGCTGACCGCCGCTGTCATCGTAGACCACGATGGGTCGCCCCGGCGTCACACCCATGGACTGCAGTGTCACCGTGAATTCATCGCGGGAAGGCAGCGGATGCCGACCGCCCGCCCCCGGCTCGGCAGAAAGGTCTTCCTCGAGAGATAGAGGAACGCTTGCCGGGAGGTACAGACGGTCGCCGGGCTGCTCGCCGCCACGAAAAACGCGGCAGTCGAACACCAGCGGTGGCCGCTCGCCTGTCAGGCTCTGCTGAAGTTCTTCTGCCGTTACGAGAACGGATCGATTCATGGTCGGCTCCTGAAAGAGCATCGCTCGAAAGTCACAGTCTGGCTGATCAGGACAGTTTCGTCAGCGGCGCTCGTGCCGCGATCAATCGGCGGCGGCCGGCCGAATCAAAACGCACATCGATGACCGGGTTGGCGTCGTTACCCTCGACGACCAGAACTTCGCCATCACCGAAACTGGCATGCCGCACTCGATCCCCGACCTGCCAAGGCGCGCCGGAACTCGAACCGGCATCCGCGTCCGGCGCCGTGAAGGACCTCTCCGGTTGTCGGGCATGAAGCTTGACGTCCTGGCCAAGGTGCTCCAGGTCGCTGCACTCCCGACCAATACGTTCCAGATAGGTACCTATCATTTCCGGCTCACGGACCGCCACGGCGACCTCGCGATCGCCTCGGATCGCCAGATCGATTCGACGGCAGTCCTCCACTGCCGTCTCTTCGAGAAAGCGACTCGGCCGATGGTCGCCCCCGTCCTGAACCAGCAGTAGCTGCTCACGGGCTCGGGTGATGGCGACGTAATAGAGCCGGCGCTCCTCCTCCAGTCGCTCCGGGGAGAGCGGATTATCCCGGCTGAAATGGGGAAAATCCTCTTCGTTCAGGCCCCACACCGCCACCAGCGGCCACTCCAGCCCCTTGGCGCCGTGCACCGTGCTGATCAAGACCCCGTCGGGCCGATTCTCCACCGGATTGCGCAACAGCTCGATGAACGCATCGGGATCGCTTGCGAGCTCGCCGGCCTGCTCGATCAGCACGTCGAGCAGACGCACGTCGTCGTCGCCCTTCTCCCGCCGCGCCGCCGATCGACGCAGAACCTTCTCGGCATCGATGGCATCGACGACATGCTCGAGCAGCTTGGCAGGAGGCCACGCGGCCAGTTTGGGTAGTTCACACAGAAGTTGCCAGCGACGCTTGAGATGACGGCGCTGTCCGGGTTTGAGCCCGGCCAGCACCGTGGCCTCGCGCGCCGGCCATTGCTGCGTACGCGCGAGCTCCTCGACCAGCCGACGTACCCGCTCCAGGGCAACGAAGGTGGTCGGCTGCGAGAACAGCAGGGTCAGGTGGGCCGGATCCTGCAGCCGTTGCGGTTCACGGGCCAGCTGGAGATAGCCCGCCAATGCCTGAACCAGCGGTAGCCGGAACACGAAGCGTTCCTCCTGCGCCAGTCGAAACGGGACGCCGGCACGCAACAGCTGAAGCTGGACAGAGACCGACAACGACCAGCTGCGCACCAGTACGCAAGCTTCATCGGTTCGCCGGCCATCGGCGTGCCAGCGCTGCAACGCCTCCAGCAGGGCACTGGCGCCGACGCCGGTTCGAAGCTGCGTCAGCGGATTCCCGGGCGCCGCCAGGCAGAGCTGATCCCAACGCTGGCGATTGTTGCGAATGGCGTGATTGGCCGCCAATGCCAGGGCGTGGCCATGGCGAAACGTGAATGAAAGCGGATATTCGCTGGCCCGACCGAACAATCCGTCGAAGCGCGCCAGCATCGCATCGGGCCGAGCGCCGCGCCACTCGTAGATGCACTGGTTGGCATCGCCCACCGCCATGACCTGCGCCTGATGACCAGCGAGAACCCTGAGCAGTCGCAGTTGGGCTTCATTGATGTCCTGGTATTCATCGACGATGACGTGACCCAGGAACCCCTCGACCCGCCGTCGGGCATCCGCGTGGCTTTCGAGACATCGCAATGGGCGATACAGCAGATCGGCATAGGTCATCGACGCCGAGGCTTCGAGCAGCGACTCCGCGACATCGAACGCATCGATGAAATGGCGTTCGCCACCGGTATAGCCCAGTCGTTCGAACAATTCGGCGGGTGTCACGACCTCGGCTTTCACCAGATCGCAGAACTGCCCGAAAGCCTCGAGCCGATCGGCATCGAGCGCCGCTTCCCGGGTTTCACTATCGGCCGAGGCCAGACTCTGCATCACCGCCTGGCGCAACAGCCGCTCCCGCTGCCAGTCGGCTTGCAGCAATTGACGTGGCGGCAGATAGCCCCAGCGCGTCAGACTCTGACTCAGGCGATGCCCGATCGAGTGAAAGGTTCGCACCTCCGGCAGCACGACGTTCGACGGCGCCTCCCGCGTCAGTTTGGCGCGGAAGTCATCCCGGGCCGCGCGGTTGAACATCAGCACCAGAATACGGCGCGGATTTTCGCCGCTGGCGAGCAGATGAAGCACCCGCCGCACCAGCGTCGTGGTCTTGCCGGCACCGGCCACCGCCGCGACCCGCGCGTGACCTTCAAGATGGCCGACGACGGCACGCTGCTCGGCAGTCAAACCGTCGGCAGTGGCGACGTCGGGCAAAGTCGAAGGGGCCCTATCGGTCATGTCGAGCCATCGTCATGGCGGCCGAGTGAGTGCCACACACCGCCGCTCCACAATCCGACCTCGTCATCGTGCTGCTCGGCAAGCTCGACCCAGCGGTAGAACAGATTTCGATGCAAGCGCGCCCGCAAACCGTGACGAATGGGCAACGCCGGCAGCAGATCGCCATTCGGCGCGGCGAGCAGAAACAGTCGATGGCTGGCGTCCAACGGAACACTATCTCCGCAGGCGGTCGTCGCGTGCCAGTCGCCATTTATCCGGTCGGCATCGGTCACACGCAACGGCAGATCCTCGACCACGATGCGCAGTTTCTCCCCCGGCGTTACCAGATAGTAGTCACCGTCGGCTTCACGTCGAAGCACTCGACTCAACAGGTTGATCAGCGCCGGCCGCCGTATCGGCAAACCCTCGTGAATCCAATCGCCATTGGCCGCGATGACCAGATCCATATCGCCACAGAACGGCGGATCCCACTGCTCGAGCGGTGGCATCGCTTGTGCATCGAACTGACGAAACAGCGTGTCGAGTTTCATCGTGATCCCCTTGTGGCGATACCCTCGGATGAGCTGGAGCATCCCACGCCAGTGAACGGTATTACACGAACGGATTGTCAGCCTGACCACCGGGCGCGCAGCCGGGAAACAGCTGATAGAAGTTGGCGCGGGTCTGCATCGCCACTTCATCGACCGTGATGCCTCGTTCGCGCGCGATGCACTCGGCAACCTCGACGACCCACTGTGGCTCGTTGGACCGGCCACGGTAGGGAACCGGCGCGAGAAACGGGCTGTCGGTCTCGATCAACAGCCGATCCAGGGGTATCTGACGAGCGACAGCCCGCAATGCATCGGCGCTGGCGAACGTGACGATCCCCGACAACGAAATGTAGAAGCCAGACCGAACCGCCTCTCGCGCCATATCGATATCTTCGGTAAAGCAGTGGAGCACGCCACCCACCTTCGGATCGACGTGTTCGCGAATCAGCGCCAGGGTCTCTTCCCGAGCATCGCGGGTATGAATGACGACGGGGAGCTCGAGCTCGCGTGCCGCCTGCAGATGAGCGACAAAACGCTGTCGCTGGGTCTCGCGCGGCACGCTGTCGTAATGAAAATCGAGCCCGGTTTCGCCAATGGCGACCGCGCCGAAGCGATCGGCACACGCCTGTATCGCCTGGCTGTCGGGCTCTGCGGCCGTTTCGTGCAGCGGATGCAAGCCGATGCTGATATCGACATCGTCGTGACGTCGCGCGATCTCGGCCAGATTCGGCGCCCCATCCAGCGAGGTCGCGATTGCCAGGAAGCGATGAACGCCGCGATGCCGCGCCGCCTGCAGGGCCAGATCGAGATCGCCGCCATAGGGCGACAGGTCGAGACGATCAAGATGACAATGGGAGTCGACGAACATGAATATTTCCAGAATGATTGAGCCGTTCGGCGAAGCCGATCAGGCGTGTCACGTGACAACGCAGTCGCCATCGCCCGACAGGGACAGAACGGACTCAACGTGTGTAACGGACAGACGTCCCGTGGTCCCGCGCCGGTGTCGGCAGCTCAAGAACGCAACAGCGCCGACCAGCGAACCAGCCAGGCCTCGAGTACCAGCTGCGGGTTGGGATTGCCGCCGGCCGCCAGCAGGCGACGTTGCTCGCGGGCGTAGTCGAGCAATCGAAACCAGTCACGGACCCGCGCATTCTTGACCGCCTGGCGATAGAGCGGCAGCAGATCGCTGTTGCGCACTCGCTGGGGGTCGCCCGACAACCCGAGCCGAATGAGGTCCTCCAGCCAGGCGATGCCGTACCATAATATGCGATCGAGCGCCTGCGCATCGAGTCTTGCGGCTTCCCCCACGGGCTCGCCGCCGCGCACCAGCGCATCGAAGAGCTCCCGCAGATCCTGACGCAGATTTCGGGCATCGGCACCCGCCAGTTCTTCGGCCAGCAGCGGCAGGCCACCGGCAACACGCAGCCAGAAATGCGCGTCTTCCCCGTCACCCAGGCGTTCACGCAGCCAGGGTTCGGCCGCTTCCAAAGACGGCACCGCGAAGCTCCAGTGCTGACAGCGCGAGCGAATCGTCGCCAGCAGCCGCGAAGGTACGTCGGAGACCAGGATGAAAAGCGTCCGCTCGCCCGGCTCCTCGAGGCTCTTCAGCAACGCATTCGATGCCGCGACATTCATCGCCTCGGCCGGCTCGATACGGATCACCCGATAGCCGCCCTGCTGCGCCGTCTGGGAGACGAAGCCGTTGACCTGTCGAATCGCATCGACGCGGATCTGGCGCGACTTTTCCGTCGGCGCCACGCTGATCAGATCGGGATGATAGCCCGCCGCCAGCATGCGGCAGCCGTGACATTCGCCACAGGCGACCTCGCCGGGTACACGGCACAACGTTCTTGCGATCAGCGCATCAACGAGTGGCTGCTTGCCGACGCCGCGTGGGCCGGAAAGCAGCAAGGCATGCGGGAGACGGCCGCTATCCTGCAGCTCGATCAGCTGTCGCCAGCGATCGAGCTGCCACGGCAGCGGCGTCACAGCCATGCGGCCACCCTCTCGCTCAGGCACTGCTCGATGGCTTGTTGAACCGCTGCCAGTTCCGGCGAGGCATCGATGATGGCGAATCGGTCGTGCGAATCGGCTCGCGCCAAGTATGCCGCGCGCACGGCTTCGAAAAATGTTTCACGCTCGCGCTCGAAGCGGTCGAGCTGGGCACCGCGGCGCGCGACACGCTGTGCGGCGACACTGATCGGCACGTCGAGCAGCAGCGTGAGATCGGGCTGCAACCCGTTCTGAACCAGCGTTTCCAGCGTTCGAATACGCTCGAAGTCCAGCCCGCGACCGCCACCCTGATAAGCGAAGGTGGCATCGGTAAACCGGTCACAGACGACCCAGGCACCGCGGTCGAGCGCCGGCCGGATACGTTCGGCAAGATGCTGGGCACGAGCGGCAAACACCAGCAGCAGCTCGGCGTCGTCGCTCCACGCCTCTTCCCGTGATGGATCCAGCAGCAGCTCGCGGATCGCTTCGGCGCCCGGCGTACCACCGGGCTCCCGAGTACGCACGACCTCGATGCCCCGCGCCGTCAGCCAGTCACAGACGAAGCCGACGTTGGTCGTCTTGCCGACGCCTTCCCCACCTTCCAGCGTGATGAAGCGCCCGCTCTGCCGTTCGATATCGCCTGCGCTCATGCGGTGTCGTCTCGTCGGTATGGTCGATTTTCGTGGGAACAAGCCCGCGATCTCAATCTCGATTCAGGATGTAGCGACGAACCGCCGCGTTATGTTCCTGCAGCGTCCGCGAAAACTGATGCGAGCCATCACCCTTGGCCACGAAATAGAGCGTGTCGCCATCGGCAGGATGCACGGCCGCTTCGAGCGATCCCAGCCCCGGCATGGCAATCGGCGTCGGCGGCAAGCCTTCGATGACGTAGGTATTGTAGGCATTCTGGCGCTGCAGGTCGGCACGCGTGATGTTGCCGACATAGCTGTCGCCCATGCCGTAGATGACGGTCGGGTCCGTCTGCAGGCGCATGCCTTTCTCCAGCCGTCGCGTGAAGACGCCGGCAATCTGTTTTCGCTCTGTGGCAACGCCGGTTTCCCGCTCGATCAACGAGGCCAGAATCAGTGCCTGGTACGACGAGTCGATCGGCAGATCGTCGTCACGCTCGTCCCATACCGTTTTCAGCGTCTGCTGCATGCGGTCGTACGCCCGGCGCAGCAGTTCGGTATCGGTGACGCCCTTGTGGTAACGATAGGTGTCGGGGAAGAACTGGCCCTCGGGGTAGGTCCCGGCGTGACCGAGCGCCGCCATGACCTCCTCGTCACTCATCTCTCGAGTTCGGTGCTCGAGCTTCGGCGCCCGGTCCAGCAACCGGCGCATCTGCTTGAACGTCCAGCCTTCCGGCACCGTCAGCCGGTAGGTCACCACCTGATCGCTGGAGAGATGCGCGATCAGCTGACGACCATTCATCCCCGGGTCGATTTCGAACTCGCCGGCGCGGAGTCCCTGGGTCGCCTTGGGGGCGATGCGCGCCAGAATTCGGTAGGGCCAGGCCGCCTCGATGATGCCCTGACTTTCAAGATCGCGAATGACGCGATTGAAAGCGGCACCCTGCGGGACTTCGTAAACCGTCCGTTCCTCGAGCGCAATCGGGGCATCGAGCTGCTTCTGCCAGTAGTGAAATCCGCCGAACACCACAACCGTGGCGAGCAGCAACAGCACGATCAGAATTTTGAGGACACGCATGTTCATCCTTAGTTGCCGGGTATCCGCCTCGTGGCGCGCCCCAGCAAGATACTGGCTCAGTCACCAGGATTCAGCGGGTAACCCAGGCGTCGGTGGGCAATCCTCTGGATCGCGCAATCGACCGCTGGTGGCCACTGTTTGAGAGGGTTTCCACAGGCATCATCGAGCCGCCGAATGGGCCAGACGCCCTGGACGCTGTTGAGCAGCCAGGCCGCGTCCGCTTCCAGCAAGGTGTCCAGATCTTCTCGCACCCAGTGCAACTCGACGGCGTCATCCAGCGCACTCAACAGCGTGCCTCGGACGCCACTGCGATCCAGTAGCGGGGTCTCGAGCCGACCGCGCCGGAGCCAGATCAGGTTCATGGTCGTGGCTTCGACCAGGTCGCCGTGACTATCACACAGCAGTCCTTCGGCGATCGAATCGTCCTGCCACTCCTGCCGGGCCAGCACATTTTCCAGTCGAGCGAGATGCTTGATGCCGGCCAGACGGGGTTGAATGCCCAGGCGAAGTTCGCAGCAACGCACGGCGACACCCTCGAACCAGCGCTCGGGGGACGGCTGAAACGGCGAGGCGGTCCAGCGCCAGCGCAGCTCGCCTGGCTCGGGCGGACGGTATCCCCGTCCACCACTACCACGGGTCAGCATCAGCTTGAGAACCTGAAGGCCCGGTCCGCACTGCGCCGGCAGCGCGTCGAAAGCCGTGAAATCCGGTCGCGGCAGCGATAGCCGTTCGACCCCTTCGTCAAGACGCGCCATGTGATAATCCCACAGCAACGGCTGCCCATCCCGTACTAGCACGGTTTCGAACAGGCCGTCGCCGTAGGCAAGACCCCGGTCGTCGATCGGCAGCTTGGCATCACGCATCGTCGATTCAGACCCGTGAGAAGATCAGCGAACCGTTGGTGCCGCCGAACCCGAAGGAGTTCGATAGCGTCGTGCTGATCGGCATTTGCCGAGCGGTGTTGGGCACGTAGTCCAGCACGCAACCCTCATCGGGATTGTCGAGGTTGATCGTGGGCGGCGCGATCTGGTCCCGAATCGCCAGCACGCAGAAGATCGCCTCGACGGCGCCCGCGGCGCCCAGAAGATGACCGATCATCGACTTGGTCGAACTGACCGCGACCCGATCGGCAGCACTCCCCATGACCCGCTCCACCGCCCGACTTTCCGCCACATCACCCGCTGACGTCGAGGTTCCGTGGGCGTTGATGTACTGGATATCGGATGGATCGATTCCGGCATCACGAATGGCATTGGTCATCGAGGCCGCCGCGCCATTGCCATCTTCGGGAGGCGAGGTCATGTGGAAGGCGTCGTCGCTCATGCCGAAGCCGGTCAGCTCGGCGAAGATGGTCGCACCACGGCGCTTGGCGTGCTCGTACTCCTCCAGCACCATGACACCGGCCCCATCCGACAGCACGAACCCGTCGCGATCGCGATCCCAGGGCCGACTGGCTGCCTGCGGGTCGTCATTACGCGTGGAAAGTGCCCGGGCCGCCGAGAAACCACCCAGCCCGAGGGGCGTGGTCGCCATCTCGGCACCCCCGCAGAACATCACGTCAGCATCGCCGTAGGCGATCGTTCGCGCGCTGTAGCCGATGTTGTGCGTACCCGTCGTGCAAGCTGTGGTAATCGCGATATTCGGCCCTTTGAAGCCATGCTGTATGGCCAGACTGCCGGAGATCATGTTGATGATCGAACCGGGCACGAAGAACGGCGAAATTCGGCGAGGCCCACCCTTGTTGAGCGAATCGTGATTGCGCTCGATCATCGGTAGTCCGCCGATTCCCGAACCGATCGCCACGCCGATCCGATGCGCGTTTTCCTCGGTACACTCGATACCGGAATTGCGCATCGCCTGGGTCGCCGCGGCGACACCGTACTGGATGAACAGATCCATTTTGCGAGCATCCTTGGGATTGAGATACTCGCCGATATCGAAGTCCTTGACCGCACCGCCGAACCGGGTATTGAACCCGGTCGTATCGAAATGCTCGATCGGCGAGATGCCACTCTTTCCTGCGAGAAGGCTCTCCCAGCTCTCCTCGACCGTGTTACCGACTGGCGTTACCAACCCCAGCCCGGTCACCACCACTCTTCTGCGCGGCATCGAATCTCCTCCGAACTTCCTGATGGCCACTGGAGGCGCGCCCGTGAAGGTCGGCCTTGGCCATTGCATCACGAGATCGCGGCTCCATCTGGGCCCGACTGGCGCGAATTATACCTGAACAACCCCCGAGATGGGCGTCGCAAGCCAGGACTTTGACTTTCGCGACCTACCTCCAGCGGGAGCTCGAAAACCCTTCGCTGAAATGCAGAAAGCCGCTCTCCATGAGAGCGGCTTTCCGGACATCGGCGCTTTCAGCCAGCTTGAACTCTCCGCATCAGCGGAGAGCGTAAGGCTTACTGGTGAGCGACGATGTAGTCGATCGCTTCCTGAACGGTAGTGATCTTTTCTGCTTCTTCGTCGGGAATTTCGGTGTCGAATTCCTCTTCGAGCGCCATCACCAGTTCGACGGTATCCAGCGAATCCGCGCCGAGGTCTTCGGTGAAGGATGAGGAGTTCTGAATATCCTCTTCCTTGACGTTCAGGCGTTCGGCAACAACCTTCTTCACGCGCTCTTCGATGGTGCTCATTATGTCGTTACTCCTAGTGGTACGAATCCGCCAGCTAAAAAGCTGCGGGTAGTTTATAGACCGCCCCCGAACGACGCAACCCGCGTCGCGGGAGGATTACCGCATGTTCATGCCGCCGTTAACCTGCAGCGTTTCGCCAGTAATATACCCGGCAGCATCGCTGGTGAGAAACCCGATGGCGGCGGCGATTTCCGCGGGCTGCCCGAGACGCGCCAAGGGAATCTGCGCCAGTAGCGCGTCGCGCTGCGCTTCCGGCAAGGATTGCGTCATATCGGTATCGATAAACCCAGGCGCCACGGCATTGACCGTGATCGCCCTCGAGGCCACTTCTCTCGCCAGTGCTCGCGTGAAGCCCTCCATGCCGGCCTTGGCGGCAGCATAGTTGGCCTGGCCCAGATTGCCCATCATCGCGACGACGGAACTGACGTTGACGATGCGACCGAAGCGTGCCCGCGTCATGCCCCTGAGGCTGGCCTTGGAAACACGGTAGACCGACTTCAGGTTGGTATCGAGCACATCATCCCACTCGCTTTCCTTCATCCGCATCAGCAGATTGTCACGAGTGATGCCGGCATTGTTGACCAGAATGGTGGGCGCCTCGAAGGTTTCGGTGATGCGCTTGAACACCGCCTCGATACTGGCCTGATCCGTGACATTCAGGGCGAGTCCCAGCCCCTCGATACCCTGAGCCTTGAGATCGTCATCGATCCTGCCTGCGCCCTCTTCACTGGTTGCCGTGGCAATGACGATGCGCCCCTGACGCCCCAGCTCGTGCGCGACCGCGCGACCGATTCCCCGGCTCGCGCCCGTGACCAGTGCGACTCTACGTTCGGTCATGATGTCATCCATCCTCTAAGGCTCTTGTACATCCAGCGCATCACGCGCCAGTTCGAGCGCCGACGCCAGTGTATCGGGGTCATTGACGGCGAGACCCTTGGCCTGGCGCTGGATACGTTTGTTCAATCCCGTCAGGACCTTGCCCGGGCCGCACTCGATGAAAACGGTAGCGCCATCTTCGAACATGGCATTGACACAATCAGTCCATCGCACCGGACGGTAGAGCTGTTCGACCAGACGCTGCTGGAGCAGCTCGGTCGTCGCCGGCACCTGCCCGTTGACGTTCTGATAGACAGCGTAGCGTGGCAGCCTGAATTCGATCTCAGTCATCGCCTGCTCGACCTTCTCGGCCGCCGGCTGCATCAAGGCACAGTGCGACGGTACCGACACCGGTAGCGGCAGCGCGCGCTTGGCGCCCGCCTCCTGACACAGGGCAATCGCCCGATTGACAGCACCCTGATGACCGGCGATGACGACCTGGCCGGGTGAATTGTAGTTCACCGCGGAAACCACTTCCGACTGCGCCGCGTCCCGGCAGGCCACTTCCACCGCCGCGTCGTCCAGGCCCAGAACCGCCGCCATTGCACCCACACCGGCCGGCACCGCCTGCTGCATCGCTTCGCCACGCAAGCGAACCAGCCTCACGCCCTCGGCGAAGCCCAGCGCACCGGAACAGACCATGGCGCTGTACTCACCCAGACTGTGACCCGCCATCATGCTGGGACGAGGCCCCTCGAGCTCCTGCCAGACGCGCCAGATCGCCACACTGGCAGTCAGCAGCGCGGGTTGCGTACAAGCGGTTGCATTAAGCTTCTCTTCGGGACCGTCCTGAACGACATGCCAGAGATCGTAGCCCAGCGCTTCCGATGCTTCATCGAATGTCGTGCGCACGACGCTGTAACGTTCGGCAAGTTCTCGCAGCATTCCGATCTGCTGAGAGCCTTGCCCCGGAAAGACCAAAGCCAGTGATTGCGTCATCGCGCTCACCCTTGAAATGATGGATCGTCGGATCTCGTCGTATCGCGAGACCCGCTATCCACTCGGCCGCCGGTAACGGTCGACGAGATAACAGGCGTCGCTGCGTCATGAGACCACGCGGCGCGGAAATGATCCGGCAGCCCGACCTCGACTTCTCGTATTGCTCGATCAATGGCGAAGGCAAAAGCCTGGGCACTGGCATTACCGTGACTTTTCACCACGATGCGATTCAGCCCCAGCAGACTGGCGCCATTATGTCGCACCGGATCCAGCTGCGCCTTGAGCCTCATCAACGCCGGCTTCGCCAAGGCCGTGACCAGGCGCGTCGACCAGTGGGACTCGAAAGTCTCCTGGAGGCGCTTGAGCAGCATCTGGGCCACCCCTTCGCTGGCCTTGAGCACGGCATTCCCGACGAAGCCGTCGCAAACCACGACATCGGCGAGACCGGAAAAGATGCCATCGCCCTCCAGATACCCGATGTACTCGAAATCGCTGCCACCGCGCGATTTCAGCAGCGCGTCGGCTTCACGCACACGAGCCACGCCCTTGCTCGCCTCGACGCCGACATTCAGCAACGCCACCCTGGGCACCGCGACGCCGTCGACGACGCGCGCCATCAGGGCTCCCATATGGGCGAAATCGACGAGATGGCGAGCATGCACATCGACGCTGGCACCCAGATCGAGCAGATAGCAGCGCCCTCCCTTTCGCGTCGGCACAGCCGTGCTGATGGCAGGTCGCGAGATACCGGGAACCGTACCCAGCTCGCGCCGAGCCAGCGCGACCAGCGCACCGGTATTGCCGGAGGTAATACCCGCCTCTACCTGACGCTCACGCACGGCTTGGAGCATGCCGTACAGACTGGTTGCAGCGGGGTCATCGAAGGCTTCCATCGGCGGCGTGGATTGCAGCACGACCCGCGGTGCGTCCACCAATCTGATGCGCCTGGCGACGGAGGAATCTCCCGAGGCCTTGGCCAGCTCCGACACCAGAGCACGAAGCTCCGCCTGCGGACCGAACACTGAAGGCTCGAGATCAGAATGGCGGGCCAACGCCAGGAACAGACCACCCATAGTGGCGCGGGGACCGAAGTCCCCGCCCATGGCATCGATGGCGATGCGCATTGCCTTACGAAACGCCTGAGGTCTCGTTAAACGTCGATGACCTTGCGACCACGATAGTAGCCGTCCGGCGCAACGTGGTGACGCAGATGCGTGGTACCGGTTTCCTGATCCTGCGACAGGGCCGGAGAGGTCAGGGCATCGTGTGCACGACGCATGCCACGCTTGGAACGGGTTTTACGGTTTTGTTGAACGGCCATGATATGACTCCAACGTCAATGTCTTTCGGGTTCAGAATTTTCCCTTCAACGACTTCAAGACGTCGAAGGGACTGTCAGGGCGGGAGACCTTTTCGACCGGGGCATCACCGCTGCTCATTTGCTCACGAGAAATCGCACAGTCCGCTTCCTCGTGATAGACCACCTGAGGCAAGCTGAGAATCAACTCATCCTCGATCGCCCCCAGCAGGTCAAGCTGTTCACCATTGACCAGCACCGGCTCGTAATCGCCGGGAACCTCCGCCGCCAACGCATCGTCACTGACGATGGCCAGTTTGAAGTGACTTGCAACGGATACCGGCATCGGCTGCAGGCACCGCCGGCACGGCACCATCAGGTCCGCTTCCAGCTCCCCATCGATCAGATGACGTCGCTGCGTGTCGACGTCGAATTGCAACTTGACGACGGCGTTACCCTGCTGCTGTCCGATCTCGTCTTTCAGGCGTACCAGCGCCTCGAGGTCAACGAGCCCCTCGATCATTTCTTGGTTAGCCGCTGCCCGGTAGGGCTCAACGGTCGGAGGAAGTCGTCTGGTCAACATAGGCGCGACATCATAGGGATTCACCGTGTTCCTGTCAAAGCGCATGATTCACGCTATTCTGTTGCCGAACAAGCGCCGACTTCGGGCCCTGGACCAGGACTGGAGCCAGAGCCCGCGGCGCAAACGTTTTCAAACTCCATCGAGGAAACTCATGTCTCGCCTGGTACTCGCCTCCAGCTCCCGCTATCGCCGGCAACTGCTGGATCGACTCGAAATTTCCTACCAATGGGCGGCGCCGGATATCGATGAAAGCCCTCGTCCCGGAGAAGACGCCATCACTCTCGCCCACCGGCTGGCACTATCCAAGGCCCAGGCGATTTCCGCAGACTATCCCGACCATTTGATCATCGGCTCCGATCAACTGGCGCTATTCGACGGAGACGTGCTGGGAAAGCCCGGCGACTTCGACACGGCCTGCGCCAACCTGCGGCGGTTCTCGGGCCGCCGGGTCAGCTTCATGACCGGCCTCGCCCTGATCGATACCGGGGCGGCGTGCCACCGGGTCGTCCACGACATCTATCACGTCCAGTTCCGTGACTTGAGCGACGAAGAGATAGAAAGCTACGTCTCCCGCGATCAGCCTTACGACAGCGCCGGAAGCTTCCGCATGGAAGGGCTGGGCATTGCGCTGTTCGAGAACTTCGAAGGCGATGATCCCAACACCCTGATCGGCCTGCCCCTCATCAAGCTCTGCGAGCTACTGAGAGAGGCAGGAGTGAACCCGCTGACCGGTCGTCAGGGTAGCTGGTAACGCACCGGCGACGCCGTGTCACTCAGGCCCAGCCAATGGGCGGCAGCGCTGGTCAGCCTGTTGGAGACCAGCGTCCACGGATCGAGCGACGGAGTGTAGTCCTTCAGACTCACCTCGCCGAGGCGCGCCCGCGACAGCTGTTCGAGATTGCCGATCTCGTCGACCAGTCCCAGCGACCTGGCCTGCTCACCGGTCCAGATCAGGCCGGAAAACAGTGTCGGGTCATCGCTCAATCGATCGCCACGCCCGGCCTTGACGGCATCGATGAACTGTCGATGGGTGGTATTCAGCACCGATTGCCAGAAGTCGCGCTGCGTCGGCGTTATCTCGGAAAACGGATCCATGAATGCCTTGTTTTCGCCTGCCGTGAACACCCGGCGTTCGACACCGACCTTGTCGATGGCGTCCTGCAGACCGAACCCGGCGCTGATGACCCCGATGGAGCCGACCAGACTGGCCGGCGAGGCATAGATACGATCTGCTGCCGAGGCCATGTAGTAGGCCCCGCTGGCACCAATGTCCTCGATCACTGCCAGGATCGGCTTGTCGCCCTGCTCTTGCAGATAACGGATCTCGTCGTAGACACGCTGCGACTGTACCGGGCTACCGCCGGGGCTATTGACATGCAGTACGACGGCTTCGGCATCCGGATCTTTCCAGGCCCGCTGCAAGCCCTCGATGATGCGCTCCGCGCTGGCTTGGCCATCGGCATCGATCGGCCCGCTGACATCGACGACACCGAGATGGCGACGATCAGCGGACAACCCGTCATCCTGAGCCAGGAACATCGCATAGGCGCTCAGACACAGACTGGCAATGACGATCGACGCGAACAGCAGGCGAAAGAATATCTTCCAGCGTCTCGCCCGGCGCTGTTCGTTCAGCACGCCACCGATCCAGCGATCCATCATTCGCACTTCCGCCAGGCGGACGGTATCGGCATCCCCCGTTTCGCCATCGCGGGGAGTCGCCGCGGCGTTACGTCGTGCGCGCTCCTCTCTGCTCAACTCCGGGCCTTGCGTCCAGTCATCACGCCGATCGTCGCTCATCACCGCCTCCTCGCTGAAATCCCGCACTCGGGGTCATCACACCAACAACCAGTCGACGACCGACGAAAAATCCTCGGCGACGAGTTGCGGCTCACTGCGCAACAGGCGCTCACGCTCGTGCACCCCGTAAGTCACCGCGACCCGATCCATACCGATCGACCGGGCCATTTCCAGATCATATTCGGTATCACCGATCATGACGGCCTGCGTCGTGGACACGCCACACTCGGCCAACAACTCTTCCAGCATCTGAGGATGCGGCTTCGAGCGAGTGAGATCGGCGGTGCGGCTGGCGACGAACCAGCTGCCACAGGCTTCGTGACCGAACACACGATCCAGTCCACGGCGACTCTTTCCGGTCGCGACCGCCAGCCGACATCGGGCGTCATCGCGCAGGCGTCCTATCCCATCGACCACGCCGGGGAAAAACGGCGTCGGTATACGATCGGCGATCCGAAACTGGTGACCGTACGCCTCGCGCAACCGATCCCGATCCTGAAGCGCGATCCCGGGGAAGAGCATGGCGACGGCCTCGGGCAGCCCCAGGCCGATGATATTGCGCACGGCAGCTGCACTCGGCACCGGCCATTGCAACTCACGCGCCGCTGCCTGCATACAGGCCACGATGCGCGCCGCGGAATCCATCAAGGTGCCATCCCAGTCGAAGATGACCAGCGCATAACGACAGCGCCCAGCGGTCGGATCCGACAGCCCTTCGCCCGCGCTCGTCTCAACTGCCACGGCGAGCACGCTCCAGCACTTTTTCCAGTCCCGGCTCCAGTGGCGCTCTCGCCTGCACCAGACGCCCGGTCTTGGGGTCAGGAAAGGTCAGCGTCAGGGCGTGAAGGAACAGTCGATCCAGACGCAAGGATCGCGCAAGGTAGGCGCCCTCAGCGCTGCCGTACTTGTCGTCCCCGAGCAACGCGTGGCCCGCATGAGCGGCGTGGACGCGAATCTGATGGGTGCGTCCGGTGACCGGCTCCGCTTCGACCAACGTGACTTTCGGGAACGTTTCGCGCACCGCGAAACGTGTCCGCGATACCTTGCCGCCTGCGTCCACGCGCACCCGCCTCTCGCCGTTGCCGGCATCGTAGCGTTCCAGCCGCGCGCTGACGTAGTCGCGCCGCGCCGGCCACCGACCCTGCACGAGGGCCAGATACCCTTTCTCCATGCGACGCTCACGCAAGGCGGTATTGAGAGAGAGCAAGGATTCGCGGTTCTTGGCCAGCAGCAGGCAGCCCGAGGTATCACGGTCGAGCCGATGAACGAGCTCGAGAAAATCGAGATCGTCCCGCACCTGACGCAGCGCCTCGATCAAACCGATCTTGACGCCGCTGCCGCCATGTACCGCCAGACCGGAAGGCTTGTTGATCACCAGCCAGTCGGGGCCCTCGATCACGACGCTGCCGGCCAGCAGATTGCGCAGACTTTCACTGGCTTCCTTGACGGCGCTCTCCGGCGCCAGCCTCAGCGGTGGCACGCGAACCAGATCACCGGTTTGAACGCGATAATCCACCTTGACGCGCTTCTTGTTGACGCGCACCTCGCCCTTGCGAACGATGCGGTAGATCAACGTCTTCGGCGCCCCCTTGAGACGCGTCCGCAAGAAATTGTCGATCCGCTGCCCATGCTGCGACTCGCTGACCTCGATAAATTGAACTTCCTGGCCTTCGGCCATGCTTGACTCCCTCGACAGCACCACGACGACACCCGCGCATCGCCGGGCGCCATTCTAACGCACCGCGCCCCCAGCGCGAGCTCAATTGCCGCTACCTCGGCATTACTGTTATATTGCGGGCTCACTGGATGGGTTTATCACCCATTAAAGCGTCAGCCCCTGAATATGCTGACCGCAGTGAAAAAATGTCTCGATCCTCCAGAGAGTTAATGAAGCCAACCGCTCACGGCTGCTGGAGTGATCAAAACACGTTTGGAACGCCAGGCCCCGACCCGACAGCGCAGCTGACGACCTCAGCCTGCCATGCTCGCGGGAAATCCACAGGTACCAGTGGAAGGCGTCGCCGAACCGGACAATGCCAAGTGATATAGACGGCAGTCTGCGGGACCGGATGCGTCATCGAAAACGCGCACCGTGACATGTCCTGCCACCGTTTCGTACTCAACCCATGTTCGTGCAGCACCCATAAAAGCAGGCAACGAAAGCATAGATGTAATGGTAATGAGCAAGCACGTTACCGGGCTCGACGAACGTCGCTCCGAACTCGTTTCGAGGGTCATATGCGCCACTCGACAAACGATCTTCGGTTCTTTCTCTTCGGGCTCCTGACGCGGGTTCGCACGTGTTACACGCTAAGCTCGTTCTGGCATACGCTGCGCTTGTTTGCCCTGCCGGGTCGCTTCACCCATGTGCGCGAGCACAGCACGACCGCTTGCGGTTCGTCGTCGCCGATTGCAGCACGCCTTCCACCGGCACGCTCAATTAGCGAGACCGTATGAAAAGAATGCTCATCAATGCGACACAGCCGGAAGAGCTTCGTGTCGCCCTCGTAGACGGACAACGCCTTTACGACCTGGACATCGAATCCGGTGCCCGGGAGCAGAAGAAAGCCAACATCTATCGAGGTAAGATCACGCGCGTCGAGCCCAGCCTCGAGGCCGCCTTCGTCGATTTCGGCGCGGACCGCCACGGTTTCCTGCCGCTCAAGGAAATCTCCCGAGAGTACTTCTCCAAGGAGCCGTCAGGCCGTCCGAACATCAGGGAAGTCCTGAAGGAAGGCCAGGAAGTCATCGTCCAGGTCGACAAGGAGGAACGCGGCAACAAAGGCGCAGCTCTGACGACCTTCATCAGCTTGGCCGGGCGCTTCCTGGTGCTGATGCCCAACAATCCTCGTGCCGGCGGCATTTCGCGTCGTATCGAGGGTGACGAGCGCAGCCAGCTCAAGGAAGCCATGGGCCAGCTGACGCTGCCCGACAAGATGGGCGTCATCGTCCGCACCGCGGGTATCGGCCGTTCTCCGGAAGAACTGCAGTGGGACCTCGACTATCTGGCCCAGGTGTGGGATGCGATCACGACCGAAGCGGTCAAGCGCCCTGCGCCGTTCCTGATCTATCGTGAATCCAACGTCATCATCCGCGCCATGCGCGACTACCTGCGCCAGGACATCGGCGAGGTGCTGATCGACAGCAAGGACGTGCACGAAGAAGCCCTGAGCTTCATCCGTCAGGTCATGCCGTCGTATCAGCAGAAGATCAAGCTCTATACCGACGACGTACCGCTGTTCTCGCGCTTCCAGATCGAATCCCAGATCGAGACTGCCTATCAGCGTGAGGTCAAGCTGCCCTCCGGCGGTTCGGTAGTCATCGATCACACCGAAGCGCTGGTGTCGATCGATATCAACTCGGCGCGCGCCACTCGCGGCGCCGATATCGAAGAGACCGCCCTGCAGACGAACCTGGAGGCATCCGACGAGATCGCTCGCCAGCTGCGTCTGCGCGACATCGGTGGTCTGGTCGTCATCGATTTCATCGACATGTCGCCGGCCCGTAACCAGCGTGACGTCGAGAATCGTGTGCGTGACGCACTCAAGCTCGATCGTGCCCGTGTCCAGATCGGCCGGATTTCGCGTTTCGGCCTGATGGAGATGTCGCGTCAGCGTCTGCGCCCTTCTCTCGGCGAGACCAGCGGCGTGGTCTGCCCCCGCTGTGACGGCCAAGGCACCATCCGCGACGTGCGCTCGATTGCGCTGTCGATCCTGCGCCTGATCGAAGAAGAAGCGATGAAGGAGCGCAGCGCTCAGATTCGCGCCATCCTGCCGGTCCCGGTGGCAACCTATCTGCTCAACGAAAAGCGTAACGTGCTTTCCGACGTCGAGCGGCGCCAGGGCGTCAAGGTTCTTCTGCTGCCGAATCCGGAGATGGATACGCCGCATTACGAAGTGCAGCGCTTCCGTGACGACCACGTCTCCGAGGACGGTGAAGAGGTCAAATCTAGCTTCGAGCTCCCCGTCGAAAGCGATCTGCTCAAGGAGCCGGAAACCACGCTTTCCAAGCCGATTCAGCGTACCCAGGCCGCCGTACAGACCGTTCAGCATACGGCCCCGGCGCCGGATTCGCTGCATAGGGAGCCGGAAGCGGAGCCCGAAAAGGCGCAACCGCAACCCGCGGTCGCGGCCGACACCGCTACACGAGCCAAGACATCCTCGACTCCCGCAGCGCCTCAGCAGAGCCAGAGCAACGGCGGTCTGATGCAGCTCTTCCGGGGGCTGTTCGGACGCCATCGGGTCGAGGAAGAGGCTTCCAAACCCACTACCTCCGGTCAGCCAGGCCAGGGCCAGAATGGCGGCAGCCAATCGACGGGGGCATCTCGTGGCGGCAGCAACGCCGGCAACGGTGCGGGTAATTCGCGTCCGACACGCGCCACGGCCCAGAAAGGCGACCAGCGAAACGATCGCGATGCCAACGCCAAGCGCAGCGAGGGCAATAGCAAGGCTGCCGACAATGCTCGCGGCGATGGCAATGCCCGCAGTGACGGTAACGCCCGCAGCGACGGCAATGCACGTAACGACAACGGCAACCGTCAGGGAAACAACCGCCGCCGCCGTGGTCAGGACGATCGTCAGAGCGGAAACGATTCGCGCAATGACAACCGTCAAAACCAGAATCGCCAACCGCGCCAGGACAATCGCCCGGACAACCGCGGTGGAGACAAGGGTGATAGAGCTGGCAGCGAGCAACGTAGTGGAGACGCTTCGACACCGGACAAGCCCAAACAGGCCTCCGGCACGGCCAAGCCTTCGCACGAGGAGACTCGCGATACGGCACCGGCCGCAGCGACAGAAACCGTGGACAGCAAGCCGAAGCGCACGCGCAACAATCCGCGCAACCGCTCGCGCAAGCAAGCGCTGAACCCGGCGGCGGTTGCAGAGCAGCAACGCCTCCAGGCTGAGGCGCCGGCGGATACCGGCTCGACCGAGACATCGCCAGCGTCCCCGCCGGCAGTTGATCCCACGGCCGAAGCCAAGGCGACTGACGAAACGAAAGCGTCCATGCCATCCAAGCAGTCTCAGGACGACAATGCGACGGCGGCAACGGCGGCAGCAGACAAGGCTGAGTCAACGCCCGCGAAGCAGTCGGTCGAAAAGTCGAAAGCGGTCGACAAGACCCGTGCCAAACAGACCGCCATGACGTCGAGCAAGACTGCCGACCCGGCGGAAACCGGCGCGCCGGACGCCGAAGCCTCCAAGGCGGTCAGCGACGATCCGAGGGTCGCCGCCGATGTGGCCGAGACGACAGCGGCCTCCGTCGAGCGCCCGGCCGAGACGTCTGAGGGTTCGCAGATCCACGGCGAGCCGCATGCCGAGGGCAAGACGTCCGAGACGTCCGAGACGTCCGAGACGTCCCTCGAGTCTGGTTCGACTCACTCCGATCCCGTTCAGGCAACGAGTGTCGCTCGTTCCGATCAGACGAACGATCGGCCGGCGCAGCGGGAAGCGCATGCTTCAGCGCCCGCGGAAAGCACTCCGCCCACGGAAGTTCCGGCAGCGTCCACCGAAGGTGCCATTCCTGATGAGCCAGCGGTGGCTCCAGCGGCCAAGCCCGTCGCTTCCGAGTCCTCCGCTACCCAGCAAAAGGACGCCACCAGCGCCGAGGAAGTTGTCGAGGGCAGCGCCGAGAAAGATACCGTGGCACCGCATGAGAAGGCGGAACCGATGTCCACCGAGCCTGCACAGCCCCAGGTAGAGCCGACAACGGATGCGGAATCGGCGCAGCAGATGCCCACCACGCCTCTTCCCGAACAGGCAGAGACCCGTGGTGAGCAGACGGCGGATGCGACTCCCACCAGCGCTGAATCCAGCGACACTGCACCGGAACCCAAGGCGCCCGACGCCAGCGTTTCCGTGGCAGAGAGTGACGGCGAGCTACGTCGATCGCGTCGCCGCAGGGCCCACAACGACCCGCGTGAAAAGCGTCGCCTCGAGTCCGGCCAAGGCGATAGCTGATAGCCTAGAGCCGTTGCGCTAGAAAGCGAAAAGCCCAGACAATCGTCTGGGCTTTTTCTTGGTCCCTTGTCGGCAACCACGGGAATCTCGGGTCCGGCGCTCCCCCCTTCAGCACTGATTAACAGCGGGCGGTCGTGACCTATCCTCACCTTTCGCCAACACAGCGGGGCTCGCGTTCCAGCGTCACTGCGAAACGCGCATGAACCGCGTCGACGATCCTGCCGGCGAATGCCAGAAGCTCCGCCAGCACTCCACCACCGAAATGGACCAGCACCAACGCTTGGCGATCATGAACGCCAAAAGCGCCCTGGCGGTATCCTTTCAATCCACATTGATCGATCAACCACCCCGCTGCCAGCTTCACTCGGCCATCAGCCTGCGGATAGTGCGGCATCGCTGGAAACTCCGATAACAGCCGGGAAGCCTGGGAGCCGGAAACGAGCGGATTCTTGAAAAAACTGCCGGTATTGGGCAGATCAGAGGGATCGGGTAGCTTTTCGCGCCGAATGGCGCACACGGCCGCGAATACCTCCCGCGCGCTTCCCGAGACGCCAACGTGCTGACTCAGCGCGCCGTAGTCGAGCCTGGGTCGAGGGCGCGAAGACAGCGTCAGGCCGAGCCGGGTAATCACGACCTGATTCGCCAGCTCGCGTTTGAAAATGCTGTCGCGGTAGCCAAGCTCGCACGCCTCGCGATCCAACCGATGGGACTTGCCATCTCGACGATCCACCAGCTCGACCCAGTCGAGCACATCTGCGATCTCGACACCGTAGGCACCGATATTCTGAATCGGCGCAGCGCCGACTCGCCCGGGGATCAGGGCCAGGTTCTCGATCCCCCACAGCTCGCGCTCGACACAGGCCTCCACCAGAGAGTGCCAACCCACCCCGGCGCCAACCTCGACATGAACCGCATCACCGGCCCCTGACGAGAAAGCTATCTCGTCGATGTCCGCGCAAAGTGTCAGCCCTCCGATCCGGCGTGGCAGCAACAGGTTGCTGCCACCTCCCAGCACCGTCAGATCCCAGCCCCGCTCATTGGCCAACTGCAGACCTTGCCCGACATCACGTTCATTTCGCGCTCGCCACAAGTACTCGGCTAGACTCGGCAGCGCCATCGTGTTGGCGTGAGACAGATCCTGATCGGCCTCGAGAGTCGAGAAAACTTCCCGCATCAGCCGAGATCCAGGCGCTGCCGCAGCGACACCATCAGACCATCCACGGCGAGCTCCAGCTGATCCAGGACCCGTTGAAATCCTGTCTCGCCTCCGAAATAGGGGTCAGGGACATCGTCATCGGGCCGACCGGCATACTGCAGCAATCGCGATACCCGAGCCCGGCTATCCGTCGGTTTCAGCGCAAGCACGTGCTTCAGATTGTCGCTATCCATCACCAGAATGTCGTCGAACCGACTGAAGTCCTCTGCGCTCAATTGTCGCCCCCGCAGTGCGCCAAGATCGACACCTCGTTCGGCGGCAGCCCGGATCGCCCGCGGGTCCGGCGGCTGGCCAACGTGCCAGGCGCCGGTGCCGCAGGAGTCCACCGCCACGCGGGTGATCATGTCAGCTTCATCGAGACGCTTCCTGAGCATGCCTTCGGCCGTCGGCGAGCGACAGATGTTGCCCATGCAGACGAACAGGATTCGCCACTCGGGAGCTGAATCGCTCATGCCTCGCTCCGCGTTGCCGCCCGTGACGCAAAATGCTCACGCACCCGTTCCAGATCTTCCAGGGTATCGACGCCACCGGGTAGCGATGAAGTGACGGTTGCCACCTGAATGAGATGGCCGTACTGCAGCGCTCTCAACTGCTCGAGCTGTTCGAGCTGTTCCAGCGGTGCCGGCTGCCAGTTGACATAGTCGGCCAGAAACTGGGCGCGATAGGCATAGAGACCGATATGGCGAAGCCAGGCATCCGTCTCGAGCAGCGTCGGCGGCTGGGTCTTCCAGGCGTTGCGATCCCAGGGGATGGGCGCCCGCGAGAAGTAGAGCGCACGCCCGGTCAGATCGGTGACGACCTTGACCACATTGGGATTGAACAGCGTCTCCACGTCATGGATCGGTTCCGCCAACGTCGACACGGAAGCCCGATCGTCCGATGCGAGCCGCTCGGCCACGAGGTCGATCGCACTGGCCGGCAGCAATGGCTCGTCACCCTGCACGTTGACGACGATGGTCTCGGCAGGCAGTTCAAGCTTCGCAGAAACTTCGGCCAGACGATCGGTTCCCGAAGGGTGATCGGCCCGCGTCATCACCACCTCGGCGCCGAAATTTTCGGCGGCCTGCTGGATCCGGGCATCGTCGGTCGCGATCACGACACGCGAGGCGCCGCTGTCGTTGGCCCTCATCCAGACGTGCTGAACCATGGGCAGACCGTCGATCTCCATCAACGGCTTGCCCGGAAGCCGGCTGGATCCGTACCGAGCCGGAATCACTACCACGAATTCATTCATGGGGCCGGTGCTGCCTTACCGAGTTTTTCCTCGGTCGACATGGCCCGGGCTTCGCTCTCCAGCATCACGGGAATCCCGTCTCGGACCGGGTAAGCCAGGCCACTGATCGAGCTCCTGAGCTCCTGGCGCTCGCGATCGTAGGTCAGTTCACTATGGCTGACCGGGCAGATCAGCATCGCTATCAATTCCTTATCCATGAGCTTTCCTTATCAACGATTCCTGTATACGCAACTGCGCCCGATACACCGGTGCGCGCGAAAGTCTATCGTCATGATCGCGTCATCGGCCTCTCCGCGCCAGCGGCAAGCGCGTCGATCCAGGATCGCGACCAGCCGTCGACTTGCTCGGCCCACCACGTGACGAAGGCCGGTTCGGGCGTCGCCTCGACATCCAGCACCCAACAGCGCTGGTCGGCAAAGCCCGCGCATTTCACCGCATCCTTCGCGGTCATCACCACAATCGTCGGCGCATCCGGCAGATCGGCAATGGAATAGCGATGATGATCGCCGAACGCCAACCCCTGGTGTGGCACACCCAGTGTGTCGAGCGTGTCGAAAAACCGCTGGGGATGACCGATCCCGGCCAGCGCGACCACGGGGGCATCGACCGCGAACGGCAACGGCTCGATCGGGTAGCGCGCACCACTTGCCAGATGGCGCCATGCCGTCGGCGCCAGCGTCATCGAAAACCGTGGAACCCCTTCGCCGTCAGTACCGGCAAGCGATGCGACGCCGCCATTGGCGATCAGCGCATCGACCTCGGCCAGACGCCCGAGCGGCTCTCGCAGCGGCCCACGCGGCAGGCAGTGGCGGTTGCCGAAGCCCCGCACACCATCGACGACGACCAGTTCCAGCGCCCGCCCCAGGGCATAATGCTGCAGGCCGTCATCGGCAATCAGGATATCGCACTGCAACTGTTCGAGGAGCCAGCGTGCAGCCTGCGGGCGATCGGGGTCGACCGCCACGGGCGCCCCTGTCTGCTGCGCGAGCATCAACGGCTCATCACCGCTCTGCGCCACCGGCGTGGTGGACGTGACTGCAAGCGGATAGGATTCGGCCTTGCCCCCGTAGCCCCGAGACACGATACCCGGCCGCCAACCATTGTCGCGCAACCAGCGGACCAGCCACGCGACCAACGGAGATTTACCGGTTCCGCCCACCGACAGATTGCCCACCACGATCACCGGAACCGGCGGCTGCCAGACGTCGCGCCGACCGTCACGGTAGGCCTGGCGTCGGCGCTTCACGACATGACGATAAAGCGCCTCCAGGGGCGCCAGCAGTACCAGCCAATCCGCCCCGCGATACCAGGCGCGTTCGATCGGCGTCACGTCTCCTCCTGGAACTGCAGTTGATGCAGGGAAGCGTACGCCCCGCCCTTCTCCAGCAGCTCGGCGTGAGTTCCGTTCTCGACCAGGTTGCCCTGTTCCATCACCACGATGCGATCGGCGCGCTCGATGGTCGATAGCCGGTGGGCGATGACGAACGTGGTACGACCTCGGCACACCACCTCCAGCGCGCGCTGGATATAGCGCTCGGACTCGGTGTCCAGTGCCGACGTTGCCTCATCCAGAATCAGTATCGGCGCATCCTTGAAGATCGCACGCGCTATCGCCAGGCGCTGGCGCTGGCCACCGGAGAGCATGACACCGTTGTCACCGACCCGCGTATCGTAGCCTTTCGGCAGCTGTTCGATGAACTCGTGGGCGTAGGCCGCCCTGGCCGCGGACTCGACCTGTTCCCGACTGGCCCCGGGAACGCCGTAGGCAATATTGTCGGCGATGGTGGTGTTGAACAGGGTCACCTGCTGGGAGACCAGCGCGACCTGCTGACGCAGCGGCGAAAGCTGATAGTCCTGAATATCGACATCGTCGACCAAAATACGCCCCTCGGTCGGCCGGTAAAAGCGTGGCAGCAGCCCCATCAGCGTCGACTTGCCGCTCCCCGAACGTCCCACGATCGCGACCATCTGCCCGGCCGGCACGTCGAGATCGATTCCCTTGAGCACCTCGGGCTGGTCCTCGTCGTAGGCAAACCTCACGTCCTCGAAACGGACGTGACCTGCCAGGCGCTCCGGCAGACGCTGCCCTTCGTCCAGTTCCGTCGGGCGGCTCAGCAGACCGAAAAGTTCCTGCGACGCCGACAGGCCTTTCTGGATGATGCTGTTGACATCGGTCAGCGAACGAATGGGCTTTGCCATCAGCGAGGCTGCGGTGATGAACGCCACGAACTCGCCCGGCGTCATCGCATTCATCAGCTCAGGCGCCATCGCCAGCCACACCAGACCGGCAAGTGCCAGCGCCACCAATAGCTGAATGATCGGGGTGCTGGTCGCCTTGGTCATCGCCTCCTTGATGCTCTGTTCGCGATTGTAGTTGCTCGCCGCCTCGAAGCGACGCTTCTCGTACTCCTCGGCGCCGTGGGTGCGCACGACCCGATAGCCGGAAAGGGCCTCGGACGCGACATGCGTCACTTCGCCCATGGAGTTCTGAATACGTCGGGAGATCTTGCGAAAGCGTTTACTGGTGTAACGCACTACCAACCCGATCAGCGGGGTGACGCCCATGAAGATCAGGGTCAGAAGCCAATTGGTCCAGAACAGATAGCTGATCAGGCCGATCACGAACAGGCCTTCTCGCAGGATGGTGGTCACCGCATTGGTGGCAGCGCCGGTAACCTGCTCGACGTGATAGGTCACTCGCGAAATCAGATGCCCGCTGGAGTGCATGTCGAAGAATCGACCCGGCAGATGCAACATGTGATTGAAGACGTTGCAGCGCAGCCGATGCACGACGTTGCGCGATACGTTACTCATGAAGTAGGTGCCAAGAAACGTCCCGACGCCGCGAGTCGCGAACATGCCGATCACGAACAGCGGCAGGAAGAGGCGAAACGAGGCATCGGGGTTCTGTATGCCGTCGATCAGCCGCTTCATCATCTCTGCCAGTGCCGTACTCGACGCGGCGTAAATGGCGTAGCCGACGACCGCCAACGCAAAGGAGCGCCATTCCGCACGGACGTATTCGAGGAGACGTCGATAGAGCGCCCAACTGGAATCTCGTGACACGGTAACTCCGTTCGACTGGAAAAGGGTCCGGCGCCGAGCGCCATGCAAACCGAGGAGCCAAGATGCGACTCGGGCGCATTCAGGGGCTGGATTCTACCCCAACATCCGCGCCGTCGACAGCCGACCGGCGCGACCAGCCCGGGTGACGCTGTGTGAGGACGTCGATGCCGGCCGCCGACAGCGTGACACGAACCGCACCGTCATAGGCCGTGTTCCAGACTTGGCTGCCGACATCGATGAATCGCTGTACGACCACCGGCGCCGGATGGCCGAACGGGTTGCCGCGTCCGCTGCTGAAGATCACCTCGACGGGACGCGTGGCATCGACCAGAGCCTGGGAAGAACTGGTCGCGCTGCCGTGATGGCCGGCTACCAGCACGTCGAGCCGACGAGATCCCGGCAGCGCCGTTTTCAGCGCACCCAAGAATTCCCGCTCCCGATTTGCACTGGCGTCGCCCGTGACCAGCACGCGGCGCTCGCCCACCGTGACCAGCAGGACACAGGAGCGATCGTTGGCGTCCGGTGCGATATCACCGGCCGGCGGCGACAGGAACGTCCAGGAGACTCGCCCGTCGCGCCACCCTTCGCCTGCCACGCAGGGTCGAGATGGCAAGGCCAGATCGTTGCCGCGTGGCGCCCACCAGCGCTCGACTCGATGATCCTGGCGCAACGCAGCGACGCCTCCCGAATGATCGGTATCGCTATGGGTGACGATGACATCGTCGAATCGCTGACCCGCTGGCCACAGCAAACTGGCCGGCATGAACCCCGAGGCAAAACGGGGTCCGGTATCGACCAGCACCCGACGATCCCGGGTCTCGAGCTCGACCAACTGCCCCTGGCCGACATCGTAGACGGTGACGAGCAGTTGATCCCGATCCAGACTGGGTGCCTTGAGCACCAGTACGAGAATCAACAGCCCCGGGCACGTCCATGCCCGCGTCATCCGCGTTACGCCCGGCAATAGCCAGAGCAGGCCCCACAGCAGCAAGGCACTGGCGATCGGCCACCGCCACCAGGGCTCCGGCGTCCACAGCGGCAGGCTATCGGCAGCGAGTGCAAAGATATAGGCCAATGCGTTGGCCAGGTGATCGAAAGGCCACCAGACCCAGCTTGCCAGCGATGGCCAGGCACCGAATAGCCATCCTGCGAAACCGAGCGGCACCATCAGGCTGCCTACGAGAGGAACCGCGAACAGATTGATCAACGGCGCCAGCGGTGACAATCGACCGAAGGCGAGCAGCACCGCCGCCGCCATGATCGGTGCCAGCAGCCATTGACTGCGCAGCAGCGCGACGGCCCAGCCTTGCCAGCCGGAGGGACGGGGCCGGCCCGACCAGGCCAGAATCAGGACGGCGACCGCGACGAAGGACAACCACAACCCAGGACGCCACGGCGCCAGGGGGGCACTGACCACCACCAGTGCGAGGGCCAGCCACCAGGCCTGCCACCAGCCGGGGGCATGACGACCGCTGGTCGCCCACAGGCCGATCGCCGCCATGATCGCCGCGCGTACTGCCGGCGGTTCAAAACCCGCCAACCCTGCGTAGGCAAAGGCCGCCAGCCCCGCACCCAGCCACGGCCAGACCGTCATCCGCCAGGAAAAAGGCTGCAGCCATCGCGACAGACGTCTCAGCAACCACAGGGCAAGCGCCGCAACGAGACCGATGTGGAGTCCCGAGATGACCATCAGGTGAGTCGTTCCGGTCGCGTTCAGCAGATCCCAGTCATCGTCATTCAGACGTTCACCGGCGCCTAATGTCAGCGCGGCCAGCCAGCGTTTGCCGCGAGGCGAGATGTCGACGAGATCCAACTGCTCAAGCGCTCTCTGGCGCAACGAGAACGGGGCAGCCGCGATACGACGGGGCGAACCGTCCCGAACATAGCCAAGCGCCTGAATGCCTTCCCGCCACAGCCATCCGCCGTAATCGAAGGTGTCCGGGTTGGCGAACCCCAACGGCTGACGCAAGCGTGCGGTCAACCGCCAGCGCTCGCCCGGCTCGAGCGTCGGCGCGCCGTACCAGGACAGCC
Organism: Salinicola sp. CPA57; assembly: GCF_003206035.1. Classification (NCBI taxonomy): domain Bacteria; kingdom Pseudomonadati; phylum Pseudomonadota; class Gammaproteobacteria; order Oceanospirillales; family Halomonadaceae; genus Salinicola; species Salinicola sp. CPA57. Next base: position 211,084 of record NZ_PZJR01000003.1, on the reverse strand, counting down.
TGAACCGAGTGCCGACAGGGCAAGCGTCGGTAGCGACCATGGCCTGACAGTTGTCCACCTCGAAACGGAAACGCGCCCGGCGCTGGTCGACATCCAGCGTCAGGACACGCCCCGTCAGAATGAAGTCATGTCCGGCGAGCGATGCCGGCAATATCCCCGCACGCTGCTCGCCGACGCCATACAGGCAAACCAGGAACGCCAGTACCGTCACAGTGCCCCATAGCGAACGTCGCCATAGCGCGAGTGCTAGAACGAAGGCGACCGGTATCGCGAGCAAGGCCGCGGATAGCGCACTCCCACCCTGGTAACCGAAGAACGATCCTGCCATCGCCGCCATCGCCATTGGCGCCGCCCAGCCCGTTCGCCTCGTCAATGCCGAGCCGAGCCTTCCGATGTCAGCGACCGACAACGCCGGAACTCCTGATAAACCGACTTAACATGGCGGGGCCTTGGGGTTGTATGGATAATGGGCCTTCTTCGTTCAGCGAGCGGCCTCATGTCTCGTCGATGGTTACAACGCTACATTCCCAGCCAGGAGAGGCTTCAGCGCACTCGCTCTTTGCGTTTCATGCACCATATGCTGGACGATCCGGCGATGTGGGTGCTGTCTCGCCATAGCGTTGCCAACGCTTGCATGGTCGGCCTGTTCGCAGCCATGCTGCCGATCCCCTGTCAGATGCTGCTGGCCGCTTTCGGCGCCTACTGCTTTCGCGGCAATCTCCCCCTGTCCGTCAGCCTGGTCTGGCTGACCAACCCGCTGACCATGCCCGTGGTGTTCTATTTCAACTACCGTGTGGGCGCCTGGGTCATGGATTACCCCGCGCGCGCGGTACCGGATCACATCACCACGATGTGGATCGCAGAACAGATGGCTCACATCATTTTTCCGCTGGCGGTCGGCTCGGTGATCGTCGGCCTCGCGCTGGCTTTCGTCAGCAATGTTCTGGTTCGGCTCATCTGGCGCTGGCAGATCTCCCGCAGCTGGCGAAGACGCGCGAAACGCCGCCAGCGTCGACAGAAACACTGATCCTCGACCGACGCCTCTCTCCCGACACCGCGCTCTCGCTTAGCGTCTTCACTTTCGACATTCACGGCGCAAAAAAAGCCGCCCTGGAGTCTTGATCGTCCAGGGCGGCGCCAGCTTTAGGTTTTGAGAAAACTCTCAGGTTTCGCGGAAACTACCCGTGCCCGGTCACACCGCGTTGATGGCGGTCAACCGCCCTTTGTCCAGGCGCATGGTGCGATCCTGATGGGCCGCCAGCGACATGTCGTGGGTGACCACCACGAATGCACAGGCGGTGGTCGCGGCCAGTTCGTCCATCATCGCGAGAATATTGGCCGCCGTGGTCTGATCGAGATTCCCGGTTGGCTCATCCATCAGCACCAGGCTGGGATCGGTGACCAGCGCCCTGGCGATGGCAACACGCTGGCGTTCGCCGCCCGACAGCTCGCCGGGCTTGTGGGCACCCCGCGGTGCCATGCCGACGCGATCCAGCAGTTGCTGCGCCTTGTCGACGGCGACCTTGCGGCTCTGCCCGCGAATGATCAGTGGCAGGGCGACGTTTTCCGCCGCGGTGAACTCCGCCAGCAGGTGGTGGAACTGATAGACGAAACCGATATAGCGATTCCGGAAACTGCCCAGCGCCGCCTCGCCCAGCCCCGCCAGCGACTGCCCGCCGATGACGACTTCGCCCCCGCTGGGATCATCGAGACCGCCCAGCAAGTTGAGCAGCGTGGTCTTGCCCGAACCCGAACTTCCGACGACGGCCACTCGCTCTCCCGCACGCACCTGCAGATCCAGGTGGTCCAGAACCGTGACATCCTGCGGTCCTTCGCTGTAGGTCCGCGTGAGCTGGCGGCAGTCGAGCATGATGTTGTCTCCGCTGGCGGACGATGACCTGAAATTGAATTCACTCATAACGCAGCACCTCGGCCGGCTGAATGCGCGCCGCTCGCCAGGCCGGATAGAGCGTCGACAGGAAGGTCAGCCCGAACGCGCTGGAGACGATCACGCCCAGGTCACTCATTTCGAGCCGCGACGGCAGATAGCTGATGAAATAGACATTGGGATCGAGGAACTGAATGCCGGTGACGGCCTGCACCCAGGCGATGATGTCGGATACCGTCAGTGCCAGGATGACCCCTGCCACGACGCCGATCACGATACCGATGATCCCGATCGCCAGCCCCTGGACGACGAAGATTCCCATGATCGATGTCGGCTTGGCACCGATCGTTCGCAGAATGGCGATGTCCGCATGCTTGTCGGTGACCACCATGACCAGCGTCGAAACGATGTTGAACGCGGCCACGGCGACGATCACCATCAGCAGCAGGCCGATCATGTGCTTCTCCATCTGGATCGCCTGGAACAGGTTGCCATGGGTATAGGTCCAATCCATGCCCCGGTAACCGGACCCCAGATTCGAGACGATGTCCCGCGTCACCGGCCCGGCCTTGAACAGATCGTCGAGTTCCAGGCGCAGACCGTCGACCTTGTCGCCGAGGCGAGCGAGGGTCTGCATATCCTCGATATTGGCGTAGGCCAGGTTGGCGTCCAGGTCGGCACCGACCTTGAAGATCCCGCTGACGGTGAAGCGCTTCAGGCGCGGGAATACCCCCCCCGGGGTGATCGACGCCTCCGGCACCAGCAGCGTCACCCGATCGCCGACGCCGACGCCGAGATTGCGCGCCAGCAACGAACCCAGCACGACGTGCCAACTGCCGGGAGAGAGCTCGTCGAGCGTCCCCGCCTGCATGTGCTGGTCGATGATCGAGACATGGCGTTCGTACTCCGGCTGAACCCCGGTGACCATGGCGCCCTGGGTGCGCCCGCTGGCCGAGAACATGCCCTGCTGCTGCACGTAGGGAGCCGAAGCGACCACGTCCTTGTGCTGGTCGACCTTCTCGGCCAGCGCCTTCCAGTCCTGCATGCCGCCCTGCTGTTCGATACGCGTATGGGGCACCATGCCGAGAACACGGGTGCGCAGCTCATGATCGAAACCGTTCATGACCGACAGCACCAGGATCAGAACGGCGACTCCCAGCGCCAGTCCCAGCATCGAGGTTAGCGAAATGAAAGAGATAAAGTGATTACGTCGTTTGGCCCGAACGTATCTCAGGCCCACCAGAAAGGGTAAACGGTCGAGCATCAGGTTGGATTCCTTGTCAGCAGCGGCTCATGTTACGGGTTTTGTCGGTTCCGGAAAACGCCCGTTTGCCGAGCGATTTGCCGCTTGCCAGTCACCTCGCTCACGCTAGACTGTCACTCCGTCCAGGTTTGAGAGGCGGCTAGTGGAAAAACGCGGTGAAACTACCGATCGCACCTGGTGCCGAGAACGCCGATCCTCTGCTTGCATCGCCACGATCAGGCCCTACAATGCCGCGTCCTCGCCATCGACTCTCACGTACATCGGCCCTCACGCACATCGGCCCTCACGCGCAATGGAGACACCATGACCCTGCGTCTGTTCCCCGAATGGCAGCCGCAAGATGCCATTCAACTGACCTGGCCGACACCGACCAGCGACTGGGCGCCGTTGCTCGAGCATATCGAGGCGACGCTGGAAGCGATGGTCGTGGCTATCACTCGTTACCAGCCGGTACTGATCGTCGTGCACGACGAGCGTCAGCGCGAACGTCTGGCCACGCGGTTCGTCGCCCTGGGCGTGACTTCGAGGCGCTTCCATCTGGCGCTCGCTGACAGCGATGATAGCTGGGCGCGAGATCATGGCCCGATCGCCGTCGAGCGCGACGGTCACCTCCAACTTCTGGATTACGTCTTCACCGGCTGGGGGGGCAAGTTTCCCGCCGAGCGCGACGATGCGCTGACGCGAACGCTGGCAGACCAGCAAGTGTTCGCAGCCCCGGTAGTCTCTCAAGCGCTGATTCTCGAGGGCGGCGCCATCGACACCGATGGCGAAGGTACCCTGCTCACCACCAGCGCCTGCCTGCTCAATCCCAATCGCAATCCCGATCTCGACCGCGATGCTATCGAGACCTGCCTCAACGAACAGCTGGGTGTCTCGCGCGTACTGTGGCTCCACAACGGCCATCTCGAGGGCGACGATACCGATAGCCACATCGACACGCTGGCGCGGTTCTGCGATCCGGCCACCATCGCCTACGTCCGTTGCGACGATCCCGAAGACCCGCACCACGATGCCTTGACCGCGATGGAGACCGAACTCAAGGCCCTGCGCCGCGAGGACGGTTCGCCCTATCGTCTGCTGGCACTTCCCTGGCCCAAGGCCTGCTTCGACCCGGAGGACGGTCATCGTTTGCCGGCGACCTATGCCAATTTTCTGATCATCAACGGCGCGGTGCTGGTGCCGACTTATGGCGACGCGGCCGATTTCCGGGCACTCAAGGTGCTCGACGATGCCTTCCCCGGCCGCGATGTCGTACCGATCGACTGCCGCGCGGTCATCCGCCAACATGGCAGCCTCCATTGTCTAACCATGCAGCTGCCGCGCGGTTCGCTGAACCCCGCGCTCTTCCCCCAGTAAGGAGAGACGATGTCCAAGACGCTCAAAGTCGGTCTGGTACAACAGCAGGCCTGGCCGGAAAAACAGCGCAGCCTCCAGGCCAGCGAAGCCGGCATTCGCGAGCTTGCGGCCCAAGGTGCCGAACTGGTTCTGTTGCAGGAGCTGCACGCGACCCACTATTTCTGCCAAAGCGAAGATACCGCCCTGTTCGATCTCGCCGAACCGCTCGACGGCCCGACCGGACAGCAATTGGCCGCGCTCGCGCAGGAGCTCGACATCGTCATCGTCGGCTCTATCTTCGAGCGTCGTGCCGCCGGGCTCTATCACAACACCGCGATCGTGCTGGATCGCGCCCGGGGTCGTGTCGGCTACTATCGCAAGATGCACATTCCCGACGATCCCGGCTTCTACGAGAAGTTCTACTTCACCCCGGGCGACGAGAACGCCACCCAGGGTTTCGAGCCGATCGACACTTCCGTCGGCCGCCTGGGCGTGCTGGTGTGCTGGGATCAGTGGTATCCGGAAGCGGCGCGATTGATGGCACTGGCGGGTGCCGAGCTGCTGCTGTACCCCACCGCGATCGGCTGGACGCCTTCCGACGACATCGCGGAAAAGCAGCGTCAGAAAGATGCCTGGACCCTGATCCAGCGCTCGCACGGCGTCGCCAACGGCTTGCCGGTCATCGTCGCCAACCGGGTCGGACACGAACCCGATCTGTCCCGGGTCGGCGAAGGTATCGACTTCTGGGGCGGGAGTTTCGTCTGCGGTCCTCAAGGCGAACTGCTGGCGCATGGCGGTGAGGAGAGTGAGAATCTTCTCGTCGAGGTGGATCTGTCGCGCAGCGAAGACGTTCGGCGTATCTGGCCCTATCTGCGGGACCGCCGGGTAGACGCTTATGGCGACCTGACGCGCCGCTACCGCGACCGCTGAACCCGCATCGTCGCGGCGGCACAGATGGCGACCGCCGCGACTATCCTGCAGGTCGAGATGTCACGCTCTGGATGACAGGCCGATCTCGTCTTCCCTGTGGCGGTAGACAAAACTCTCGGGATAACGGTATAAAGTAGCGTTTATGGATAGAGGCCACACATGGAACTACAGTACCGCTTGCTGGCCGAGCTGGAATCCGACTTCGACCATCTGATCGATGCCGTCGAACACTTGGCGGCCACCTACGCCGACGATCCGACGCCTGCCTGGGCGCTGGGCGAGACGGTCATCGACGCAGACTGGCTACGCCGGGCGCTGACCGACTTCTGGTATCAGGATGGCCAGGATGGCCGCGAGACGCGCAATTACATCGGCGTGATCGTTGCCGGGGCGGTGCTGATGGAAGCGGTCGAGGCCGTCAATCTCGCCAAAGCCCGCTTTGCCTCGACGCTGAAGCGGATCCGCCAATCCGCTCCCCGGCTGATTGCTGAGATCAAGGCCGTACTGCCTTTCAGGCATCCGGTTCTGCACGACCACCTGCGTGGTCAGGGGCTCGCGCGGCTGCATCTCAAGCAGTGCTGGCGCCAGATCCCGGTCGCCGACGCTGCGCTTTCTCGGGTCAGGCTGGCCTGGTATACCAGCGGCCGCTCGATCAAGCGTGTGAGCGTCGCCGATGCCGAAGCCCGATTGAAGCAGATGGATCTGTCGGCGGCGCACATTCAGATTCAGCTGCGCCAACTTGCCGACATCCCGGATGGCGAGCCACTGGCGCAGATCCAGCAACAGGCACCGGTGATGCGGGCCAACCTGTTCTTCCGCGAGGCGCTGGCGGACGGGCGGATGCGACGCGCCATGAACCTGCCCCTGCCGCTCTTCATTCCCGATCCGGCGCTGAAGCTGCCGCATCTCAACGATCCACCGGTACGCCCGCCAGCGACGCGGACCCGCGCCCGGCGCTCCGATCAGCGACTCGAGGATGACGTGTTCCTGAAGAGCCTGCGCGTCTACCGCTATCGTAATCCCGCACTGCAGATCGCGCTCGACAAGCAACGCGAACAGGACGCCGCCAGCAGCGAAGACTCAGAAGTCTGAGCCGTGCCCACCCCGATGGCGCGACATGAATGGCCAGCGTCAGCCATCCTGCAAAAGCGAGACGTCAGAAACGCCGTCGCCCCGGATCGCGAAGCCTCGATGGGCTGCAGATCCGGGGCGAACGACGTTCAGGCCATTCAGAAAAGTCGGTTCAAGCCGTTCTGGGCAGCGATGCGATAGGCCTCGGCCATGGTGGGATAGTTGAATGTGGTATTGATGAAGTAGCGTAGCGTGTTGGCCTCGCCCTTCTGCTGCATGATGGCCTGACCGATATGAACGATCTCGGAAGCCTGATCGCCAAAGCAGTGAATTCCCAGGATCTCCAGTGTCTCGCGATGGAACAGGATCTTGAGCATGCCGGCCGTATCGCCGGTAATCTGCGCCCGAGCGGTATCCTTGAAGAAGGCCTGAGCCACCTCGTAGGGGACTTTGGCTTCGGTCAGTTCGCGCTCGGTCTTGCCGACGGAACTGATCTCGGGAATGGTGTAGATCCCGGTGGGAATATCATCGACGAAGCGGAAATCTTCCCCGAGAAATTCATCGCTGGCGCTACGCCCCTGGTCGTAGGCCGCGCTCGCCAGACTCGGCCAGCCGATCACGTCCCCGACCGCATAGATATGCGGGATCGCGGTGCGATAGTGGTTATCGACCTGCAACTGGCCGCGGCCGTTGGGTTCGAGCCCGATGTTCTCCAGGCCGAGATCGTCGGTATTACCGGTACGACCGTTGGCCCACAGGAAGGCATCGGCACGCAGCCGTTTGCCGGATTCCAGATTGACCACCACGCCGGCCTCGTCGCCCTCGACGCTCCGGTACTCTTCATTGTGACGAATCAACACGCCGTAATTGCGCAGCTCGTAGGAGAGCGCGTCACTGATTTCGTCATCGAGAAAGGACAGCAGGCGCTCACGGGTATCGATCAGATCGACCTTGACGCCCAGCCCGGAAAAAATGGAAGCGTACTCCGAACCGATCACACCCGCCCCATAGATGATCAGTGTCCGCGGGGTGTGCGAAAGGCCGAGAATGGTGTCGGAACAGTAGATACGCGGATGACGGAAGTTGACGTCGGCCGGGCGATAGGGGCGCGATCCGGTAGCGATCACGAACTGCGGTGCGCTCAGTTCTTCCGCGCCCTCGTGGTTGTCCCGTACCACGACCGTATTGTCATCGCGAAAGCGCGCCACGCCAAAGAACAGATCGATGCGATTGCGGGAATAGAATTTGGTGCGCAGCTCGACCTGCTGATCGATCGTCACCCGAGACCGCTCGAGCACCTTGGGAAACGAGAACCAGCGGGGTTCACCGATATCGCGGAACATGCGGTTGGTATTGAACTGCATGATCTGCTTGACCTGATGCCGCAACGCCTTGGAGGGGATCGTCCCCCAATGGGTGCAGTTGCCGCCGACGGAGGATTGCCGCTCGACGATAGCGACACGCTTGCCGTGTTTCGCCGCATTGATCGCAGCGCTTTCGCCCGCGGGCCCCGAGCCGATGACCACGACGTCGTAATTGTGAACTGCCATGTGCTTCGCCTACTCCTTACCTGATGGCTGGTACGATCCGATTGGCTCGTGGCAACCGACAAGCGAACCCGGTGATACCCTCGGTCATCGCTTGACGGCGTTGTAGCCCAGATCCGCGCCGCGGTTCTCGTCGCTGCGTCGGCGTGCGCCGGCAATGTTCTTGCGGCTCTCTTCTTCGCAGACTTCGTCGTTCCCGCCGCAGATCTCGCATCCGCTCTTGAGCCCGAGCGTATTGAGGCCGCCGCAGGATCCGGCGATAGGCTTGTTTCCGAGGATGACGCCAATCGCCATGCCGGCTACCAGCAGCAGCATGATGGCAAAGGCCAGAATCCAGATCGTCATGACCGATCCTCCGTTTCCGAATCTTCGAGATAGCTCTGAAACGCCGTAGAAACGCGCGTTTCGAAGCCTTCCGGTGTTTTGACAACGAGATAGACCGCCAGGTTTTCTCGCTCCGCCATGGTATAGCCGGCGTCGGGACCCAATACATCGATCGCCGTGGCCAGAGCGTCGGCGGTCATGCAGTCGGACGTGATCACCGTCACCGAGACCAGATGATGCGTGATCGGCCGCCCTGTTCGCGGATCGATGGTGTGCGAGTAGCGCTTGCCATCGCTTTCGAAATAGTTGCGATAGTCGCCCGAAGTCGCCACGGCGGAATCGTCCAGCTCAATGATACGCTGCACGCTGCGTTCATTCGAGACCGGTTTCTCCACCGCGATGCGCCATGGCTGACCGCCAGGCTTGTCACCGCGGGTGCGGATCTCGCCACCGACCTCGACCAGGTAACGATCCACGCCGAGAGCATCCAGCGCTCGCGCCACCGCATCGACGCCGTACCCCTTGGCGATCCCGGAAAGATCGACATACACCGGTTTGGTCTTGGTCAGCGTGTTGCCGTCGAGCTCAAGTGCCTTGTAGTCGACCTCCTTCAACGCTTCCGCGATCTGGTCGTCGTCGGGGACGCGATCCGGATGCTTGTCCGGTCCAAAGCCCCACAGGTTGACGGCGGCACCCACCGTGACATCGAAAGCGCCGTCGGAAATATCGCCCACGCGGATCGCTTCTCGAACCACCTCCGCGGTCTGAGGGGACAACTCGAATGGCTGGCCGACCTCGGCCTGGTTGAATCTCGACAGCTCGGAGTCTGGCTTGTAGGTCGACATCAAACGATCGACGTCATGAAGCGCGTCCTTGACCGACTGTTCGATATCGGCGAGTTTCTCGTCGTCGTAGTCACCGTAGAAGGTGATGTGAAATCCGGTGCCGAAGATCGGCCCTTCCAGCCGATAGGATTGGGGATCGCGCTCGCACCCGGCCAGCAGTACGAATAGCAACAGGGCCAACCCCAGAAGGATCGGCCCCGTCACTCGGCGCTCAAGCCGCTCGATCATCCGCCGAAATCATCCAGCATGATGTTTTCGGGCTCGACACCCATGTCGGTCAGCATCTTGATCACCGAGGCATTCATCATCGGCGGCCCGCACATGTAGTACTCGCAGTCCTCCGGCGCCGGGTGATCCTTGAGATAGTTCTCGTACAGCACGTTATGAATGAACCCGGTGGGCCCTTCCCAGTTGTCTTCCGGCTGCGGATCGGAGAGCGCCAGATGCCATTCGAAGTTGTCGAACTCCTCGGCGAGCTGGTCGTACTCTTCGTTGTAGAACGTCTCGCGCCAGGAGCGCGCGCCATACCAGAACGACATCTTTCGCGAGGACTTCAGACGCTTGAGCTGATCGAAGATATGGCTACGCATCGGCGCCATGCCGGCACCGCCGCCGATGAAGACCATTTCGGCTTCGGTATCCTTGGCAAAGAACTCACCGAACGGCCCCATCACGGTCACCTTGTCACCCGGCTTCAAGCTGAACACGTAGGTGGACATCAGCCCCGGCGGATGGCTCGACTTGGGCGGCGGTGTCGCGATACGGATATTGAACTTGAGAATCCCCTTCTCTTCGGGATAGTTCGCCATCGAGTAGGCGCGAATCACCTCTTCATCACTCTTGTGGGAGATATTGAAAAGCCCGAAATTATCCCAGTCACCCCGATACTGCTCTTCGATGTCGAAGTCGGAGAACTTGACGTCATAGGGTGGCGCCACCAGCTGCACGTAACCGCCGGCACGGAACGCCACCTCTTCGCCTTCCGGCAACTTCAGGTTCAGCTCCTTGATGAAAGTGGCGACGTTGGGATTCTCGACCACCTCGCACTCCCACTTCTTGACCCCGAAGACCTCGTCCGGCACGCGGATCTTCATGTCCTGCTTGACCGGCACCTGGCAGGAGAGGCGCCAGCCTTCCTTCTTCTCGCGCAGCGTGAAGTGGGACTCCTCAGTCGGCAGGATCGAGCCGCCGCCGTCGCTCACCTGGCATTTGCATTGAGCGCAGGAACCGCCGCCCCCGCATGCCGAGGAGAGGAAGATGCCGTTGGCGGCGAGAGTCTGGAGCAGCTTCCCGCCGGCCTGCGTCGTCACGGTGTTGTCAGGGTCGCCGTTGATCTCGATCGCCACGTCACCGCTGCTCACCAGGCGGCTGCGTGCGGCCAGAATGACCCCTACCAGCCCCAGCACGATCACGGTGAACATGACGACGCCGAGCACGATGATGGATGTATCAACCATGTCGGGTTCCTATTTCCTTATTGCGTCGACGTCACTGCTGTGACGCCACGGAGCCTTGTTGGCGTCTGGGCCGAATGTCAAAGCTGAATGCCGGAGAAGGACATGAAGCCCAACGACATCAGACCCGCAGTGATGAAGGTGATGCCAAGCCCCTGCAGACTACCCGGCACATCACTGTACTTGAGCTTTTCCCGGATACCCGCCAGCGCCATGATCGCCAGGGCCCAACCGGCGCCGGCACCGGCACCGTAGACCACCGACTCCCCGAAGGAGTAATCGCGCTGCACCATGAACAGAGAGGCACCCATGATGGCGCAGTTGACCGTAATCAACGGCAGGAAAACGCCCAAGGCGTTGTAGAGCGAGGGAACGAATTTATCCAGAAACATCTCGAGGATCTGGACGATCGCCGCGATCACGCCGATATAGCTCAGAAGCCCCAGGAAACTGAGGTCGATGTTCTCGGCCCCTTCCAGTCCGGTCCAGCTCAGCGCACCCGCCTTGAGCAGGTAATTGAGGATCAGATTGTTCACCGGCACGGTGATCGTCAGAACGACGACGACCGCGATGCCCAGGCCGATGGCCGACGAGATCTTCTTGGATACCGCCAGAAACGTGCACATGCCAAGAAAGAATGCCAGGGCCATGTTCTCGACGAAGACCGCCTTCACGAACAGGCTGAGATAGTGCTCAAACATGAGAGGCCTCCTTGATCTTGGTCTTGCTGTTGGCAACGATGCGGTATTCGGTCTTCTCGATCTGTTCCGGATTGAGCGAACGCAATATCCAGATCAACAGACCGATGACGAAGAACGCGGACGGTGGCAGCAGCATCAGGCCGTTAGGCACGTACCAGCCGCCATTCTGAACCGTCGGTAGAATGGTCAGTCCGAACACGCTGCCGGATCCCAGCAGCTCGCGGACAAAACCGACGATCAGCAGAATCACGGCATAACCCAGCCCGTTGCCCACGCCATCGAGAAAGCTCATGACCGGGCCGTTCTGCATGGCATAGGCCTCGGCGCGACCCATGACGATACAGTTGGTGATGATCAGGCCGACGAACACCGATAGCTGCTTGGACATATCGTAGGCGTAGGCGCGAAGAACCTGGTCGACCACGATGACCAGCGACGCGATGATCGTCATCTGCACGATGATGCGGATCGACGACGGGATGTGATTGCGGATCAGCGATACGAACATGCTGGAGAATGCCGTCACCGCGATGACTGCAAGCCCCATGACCAGCGATACGCTCATGGAGTTGGTCACCGCCAACGCGGAACAGATCCCCAGCACCTGCAAGGCGATCGGGTTGTTCTTGAAGACCGGTGACAGAACGACGTCTTTTACGGAGTCCGTAGCCATCTTCACGCACCTCCTTGGGAATCGTCATGGAATCGAGCGAGGTACGGGGCGTAGCCCTCGTCACTCAGCCAGAACCGCAACATGTTGGTGACACCTCGACTGGTGAGCGAGGCACCCGACAGCGCATCGACTTCGTAATCGCCGCTGGCACCGCCCTTCACGAGTTGAATCTGAGGATCCTGGAAATCGCCGTCCTCGTAGATTTTCTTGCCATCCCACTTGGCCTTCCAGCGCGGATTGTCGACTTCACCGCCCAGCCCCGGCGTTTCCGACTGGTCGTAATAGGATAGACCGACGATGGTATTGCCATCGCCACGCACGGACAAGAAGCCTTCCATCAAGCCCCAGAGGCCTTGGCCGCGAATCGGCATGACGATCTGGTCCGGATCGTCGGGATCGCCGACCAGATAGACCGTGGAGTACTTCTCCTGCCGGCCGATACCCGCGATATCGTCGTCACCCGAGAGCGTGCGCGAAGTCGCCGGATCCCTGGCCGCATCGAACTGGTCGTAGCTACCCGGATCCAGATCCTGGGAATATTCACCGGTCTCGAGATCGACCACGCGCGGTGTGATCAGCTCGGCGTATTTTTCCTCGACGTCATCACCCGGCTTGTATAACTCGGTGACCTGGAGGATGTTGCTCTTGCGATCGAGCTCCTGGTTCTGCACCTGCTTGGGCTTCAATACCACTGCCGCGGACGAGACCACGACGGAGCAGATGACACAGAGCGAAAACGCGACGATCAGCGTTTTCTTGATCGAGTTGTTGTTCGCCATCAGACAGCCTCCTTCTCGGCGGGCGCAAGGCTCGCCAGTCGCTTCTGGCGCCGCTTGATGTTGGCCTGCACGAAGATGTGATCGATCAGCGGCGCGAACAGATTCGCAAACAGAATGGCCAGCATGATGCCCTCCGGGAATGCCGGGTTGACGACGCGAATCAGTACCGTCATCACCCCGATCAGTGCACCGAAGATCAGCTTGCCGCGATCGGTCATCGACGCCGACACCGGATCGGTCGCCATGAACACCATGCCGAAGGCGAAGCCGCCGAGGACGAGGTGCCAGTACCATGGCATGGCGAACATCGGGTTGCTGTCGGAACCGACGAGGTTGAACAGCGAAGCCGTCAGGATCATGCCGAGCATGACCCCCGCCATGATGCGCCACGACGCGATACGCGTCAGCAACAGCACCGCCGCCCCGATCAGAATGGCCAGCGTCGAGGTTTCCCCCACGGAACCCTGGATGAAACCGAAGAACGCGTCCCACCAGCTGTACTGCTGGTGCAGGCCCTCCATGCCATTGAGCGAAGCATTGGACAATGCCGTGGCACCGGTAAAGCCATCGGCCGGCACCCACACGCTATCGCCGGAAATCTGCGCCGGATACGCAAAGTAGAGGAAAGCCCGCCCGGTCAGTGCCGGATTGAGGAAGTTCTTGCCGGTACCACCGAAGATCTCCTTGCCGATCACGACACCAAAGGAAATGCCGAGCGCCACTTGCCACAGCGGAATGGTCGCCGGCAGCGTCAGTGCGAACAGCACCGAGGTGACGAAGAAACCTTCGTTGACTTCATGGCCACGCTTGACCGCGAACAGGACTTCCCAGAAGCCGCCCACGATGAACGTCACCAGATAGATGGGCAGAAAATAGGTCGCGCCCAGCACGAAATTGGCCCAGATGCTGCCAGGATCATGACTGCCCGCCAGCGCCATGGTCACCACTTCGCGCCAGCCCGCCATGGCACTGAATCCGTCAGCGATCGCCAGGTTGGCCTGGTAGCCGGCGTTGTACATCCCGAAGAACATGGCCGGGAACGTACAGGCCCAGACCGTGATCATGATGCGCTTGAGGTCGATGCCGTCGCGCACGTGAGTCATGCTTTTGGTGACGCTGGGGGGCGAATAGAAAATCGTATCGACCGCCTCGTAGAGGGCATAGAACTTCTCGTACTTGCCGCCCTTCTCGAAATGAGGCTCCAGCTTGTCCAGCGTGTTGCGAATCCCCATCATCAGGCCTCTTTCTCGATCATGGTCAGGTTGTCGCGCAGGATGGGACCATACTCGTACTTGCCCGGGCACACATAGGTGCACAGCGAGAGATCTTCCTCATCCAGTTCCAGGCAGCCGAGCTGCATGGCCGACTCGATATCGCCAACGATCAAGGAACGCAGCAGTTGGGTCGGCATGATATCCAGCGGCATGACCTTCTCGTAGGCCCCGATCGGCACCATCGCACGCTCGGAACCGTTGGTCGACGTGTTCGGCGCGTAGTTGGGCAGTCCCAGGAACTGGGAAACGTAGATCCCCATCACCGAATGACGATTGCGACCGGGCGACAGCCAGCCCATGAAGGCGCGCTTGTTGCCTTCCTCGAGCAATGAAAACTGGCGATGGAAACGCCCCAGGAACTGACGACTTCCCTCGCACTGCGTACCGCCGAAAATGGATCCGGAGATCACCCGCGTATCTTCCGGCTTCTCGATCTCGCCTTCGAGCAGCTCTTCGCTGCTGGCCCCCAGACGCGTGCGAACCAGGCGCGGATTCCTGGCCCGCGGCCCGCCGATCGCGACTACCCGGGTGGGATCGAAGCGCCCTTCGGCAAACAGCTTGCCGATGGCAATCACGTCCTGGCAATCGAGGTGCCATACCTGTCGCTGCAGACCGACCGGAGACAGGTAATGGATATGCGTGCCGACCAGCCCGGCCGGGTGCAGACCCTCGAACCCTTCGGCCCGAACGCCGTCCAGATCGTCACCCGGCAACTGCGCATCGCCACGACGGCTCACGAAGACCTTGCCTGGCGTCAGGTGACGAATCACCTGCAACCCCTGGCGGAACGCATCGCTATCAGCGTCGATGATGATCTTGGGGTCGGCCGCGAGCGGATGCGTGTCGATGGCCGTGACGAAGATGTCCGCCGGCACCGCATCGAGTTCCGGAACCCGCGAGAAAGGCCGCGTGCGCAGCGCTGTCCACAGCCCGGATTCGACCAGTTGATCGACGACCTGAGATCGCGAGAGAGAAGCCAGTCCGTCCACGCCGTGTGCCGTGTATGCCTCGCTCTGCTCATCCTCGTCGAGCTTGATGACCACCGACAGCAGGCGACGTTTCTCGCCGCGGTTGATCGCGACCACCTCGCCAGCCCCGGGAGCGGTATACCGGACCCCAGCCACTTTCTTGTCGGTGAACAGTACCTGGCCCCGCTTCACGCGATCGCCTTCACGGACCTCCATGGTCGGCTTCATGCCGACATAGTCGGACCCGAGCAACGCGACGTGGCGCACGGCGCGGCCCTCGTCGATACGCTGCTCCGGCGCCCCGGCAACGGGAAGGTCCAGGCCTCGTTTGACTTCGATCATAGTCTCGCCCAGTTGTCGAATCTGATGTCGATAAGGAAAAAGGTTCGACGGACGTCAGGCACGTCCTGGCTCCTGTCGCACGGCCGAGGAAAACAGCGCGGCCGCGGAAGCGCAGGAAAATGACGTCACGGCATCCGAATGCTTCTCTTATCAGAAAGGGTGACTTCCATGGCCCGGGACTTCGACGGGCCACGCGGAAAAACGCGCACCATTATAATGATGCGGGCCTTGGAAGACTACTCGCCGGCATGCCGAGCCGACCGTCGAATCACGAAAAAGTCCCGGCGAGGCCGAGACTTTTTAGACTAAGGTCCAATGGACGAATCAGCTCGTGACCGGCAGGTACCGATGGCAGACGCGTGACATGTACTGCAGGATCCGCACCACCTGGCAGCTGTAGCCGAACTCGTTGTCGTACCAGACGTAGAGTACAACATGTTTGCCGTCGGCGATGGTCGCCTTGGCATCCAGCACCCCGGCGTGGCGATTGCCGACGAAGTCCGACGATACCACTTCCGGCGAGTCGACATAATCGATCTGCTTGTGCATCGGCGAGTGCAGCGCCATCTGGCGAAGGTATTCATTGAGCGCGGTGCGGTCGGTCTCTTTTTCCAGCGACAGGTTCAGGATCGCCATCGATACGTTGGGCGTCGGCACACGAATCGCGTTGCCGGTCAGCTTTCCCGAAAGTGCCGGCAGCGCCTTGGACACCGCCTTGGCCGCACCGGTTTCCGTCAGCACCATATTGAGCGGCGCGCTGCGCCCACGCCGGTCGCCCTTGTGATAGTTGTCGATCAGGTTCTGGTCGTTGGTGTAGGAGTGAACGGTCTCGACATGACCGTGAGCAATCCCGTACTCGTCGTCGATCGCCTTCAGCACCGGGACGATGGCATTGGTGGTACAGGAAGCCGCCGAAACGATCCGGTCCTCGTCGCCGATGGTCCGATGATTGATACCGTGGACGATGTTCTTGAGATCGCCCTTGCCCGGCGCGGTCAGCAGCACCTTGGCAACCCCTTTCGACTCGAGATGCTGAGCCAGCCCTTCACGATCGCGCCACTTGCCGGTGTTGTCGACGACGATGGCGTTGTCGATGCCGTAGGCGGTGTAATCGATCTCGGCCGGCGAATCGGCATAGATGATCTGGATATAGTGACCGTTGGCGATCAGAGCATGATTGTCGTGATCGATATCGATCGAGCCGGAGAACGGGCCGTGAACGGAATCGCGACGCAGTAGACTGGCGCGCTTCTCGAGATCGTCGCCGCTACCGCGAACGACGATGGCGCGCAGCCGCAGCAAGTTACCGCCGCCGGCCTTCTCGATCATGATACGCGCCAGAATGCGACCGATGCGGCCAAAACCGTAAAGCACCACGTCCTGCGGCTCGCCGCCCATCCCGCTGCTGTCGTGACGGCCGACGATGTCGGCGAGCTCACGCTGGAGAAACGCGATGACGTCGGTCTCGCCGGCATTCTTGAACGCGACGCCCAGACGACCGATATCGATGTGCGCCGGCGCCAGTTCCATCTCACTCATGGCACGCACCATCGGCAGCGTATCGGCGATGGACAGCTCGGTCCCCTCGACCTTGCGAACATAGCGATGGTTTTTGAGGATCCGGGTGACGGAACGGTTGATCAACGACCGACCGAACAGCGAAGGAATCACGTTGTACTGGCGGTAAAGCTTGCCCAGAAGCGGGATCATCTCCTCCGCGCGAGCCTCGTTGTCCTGCCACTCCTGGAAGACGGTATCGAGCTGTTCATGACTCACAAGCGGATCTCTCTCTGATCGAATTGGCGGGTCGAATTGGCGGGACGAATTCATCGAGCGGATCCATCGATCGGGCCGTTGACCAATCCTCGCCGGAAGCGTCGAGCTTGCTAAAAACCCGAGTATTATCTGCGCCCTACGGAACACCCCGCAATCGCCGCGTAGTCGCAAATGTTGTAGTTTCACTACAAAGGTCGTAGCCGGATGCATCATGCTCGGAGTAAACCGCCAAAGGCAGTCGGGACAAGAAATTGGACTCGACGTCCCCGCCTCCGCGACAGCCTGCTATCATCCCTGCACGCAAATTCGTTCTCCGAAAGGCCCATGTCGCATTTCACACCGCTTGCCCCGCCTCTGCCGACAGGCACGCGTGAAACCACCTATTGCCAGCTGCCTCAGGGAAGCGCCACCGCGCTGACGCTGGCGCGCCTGGCCGATGACGCGCCGCTGCTGGTGATCACCCCGGACACCGCCAGTGCGCAGCGTCTCGAAAGCACCCTGCGCTTCTATTCCCGCGTCCCGGTCATGCCGTTTCCGGACTGGGAAACCCTGCCCTACGACAGCTTTTCCCCGCATCAGGATATCGTCTCCGAGCGGCTGCGAACGCTGCGGGAACTGCAGGAGGGAACGCAGGGCATCGTGCTGGCATCGATCAATACGCTGATGCAGCGCCTGCCGCCAAGGGAGTATGTGGCCGGACGCGTGCTGACGCTGGCGACCGGGGACCGACTCGATCGAGAAAGTTTCCGCGAACGTCTGTCGCGGGCCGGCTATCGCGCGGTGGAGACGGTCTACGAACCCGGCGAATACGCCATGCGTGGCTCGCTGATCGATCTGTTCCCGATGGGGACGAATGCACCCTTACGCATCGATCTGTTCGACGACGAGATCGATACGCTTAGGCGCTTCGATCCGGATACCCAGCGCACCCAGGACAAGATCGAGCGGATCGATCTGCTGCCGGCACACGAATATTCGCTGTCTCGCTCGGCGATCGCCTGCTTCCGCGAAGGCTTCGAAACCCTCTTCGATGTCGATCCGCGCCAGTGCCCGCTGTATGCCGATGCGATCAAGGGCATTCCCTCCCCCGGGCTCGAGCAGTACCTGCCGCTGTTCTTCGAGGAGACGGCGACCCTGTTCGAGCACCTGGCGGAACAGACCCGCATCGCCATGCTGCCGGACGTGTTCGAAGCCGCCGAGCATCACTGGCTCTCGATCGAAGGCCGCTACGAGAATCTCGGCGTCGACCCCACTCGGCCGCTGCTGCCACCGGCAAAAGCGTTCGTGCCGGCCGCCGAGGTCTTTGCGGCGATCAAGCAGCATCCCCGGCTCGAGTTCGTGACCGATCCGCAATCGCGTCATGCCATTGTCAGCGCGACGCAGCAACCGCCGGCCGTCGCGATCAATGCCCGGGCCCAACGCCCGCTGGCGTCCCTCGAGACGTTCCTCGAGGCCCACCGTGGTCTACGCATTCTGTTCGTCGCCGAGTCCAGGGGGCGCCGTGAAGCGCTGGACGAGGCGCTGGCGCCCTTGCATCGGGACATTCCCCATATCGATGGCTGGCAGGACTTTCTGGACGGCGATCAGCCGTTCGCGATCGCCGAGGGAGCCCTGGACGAAGGGCTGTGGCTGGGCGATCCCGACGTCGCCGTCATCACCGAAACCGAGCTCTACGGCGAAGTCGTGCGCCAGACGCGCCGCCGCGCCAAGGCGACCGACGATAACGAGCTGGCGGTGCGTCACCTCTCCGAACTGCGACCCGGCGCACCGGTGGTACATCAGCATCACGGCGTCGGTCGCTACCAGGGCCTGGAGATGCTCACCGCCGGTGGCCAGGCGGCGGAATTCCTGGCGCTGGAATACGCCGGCGGCGCCAAGCTCTACGTGCCGGTCGACAATCTGCAGCTCATTTCCCGCTATGCCGGCGCCACCGACGAGCTTGCTCCGCTGCACAAGCTGGGCTCGGACACCTGGGACAAGGCCAAGCGCAAGGCGGCCGAGAAAGTCCGCGACACTGCTGCCGAACTTCTCGATATCTACGCGCGTCGCGAAGCCCGGGAAGGCTTCGCCAGCGACATGCCAGGCGAGGAGTATCTGCGCTTCGCGGCGAGCTTCCCGTTCGAGGAGACGCCCGATCAGCACGCCGCCATCGAGGCCGTGATCGACGACATGACCGCACCCCGCCCGATGGACCGCGTCGTCTGTGGCGACGTCGGCTTTGGCAAGACCGAGGTCGCCATGCGCGCCGCCTTCCTCGCCGTCAATTCCGGGCGACAGGTGGTCGTGCTGGTGCCCACGACGCTACTGGCGCAGCAGCACTACGACAACTTCCGCGACCGGTTTGCCGACACCGCCGTGCAGGTCGAAATGCTCTCGCGATTCACCGGCGGCAAGGGCGAGAGCGAGGCGCTGAAGCGCATCGCCGAGGGCCGCGCCGACATCATCATCGGCACGCACAAGCTGCTCTCCAAATCGGTCAAGCTCTCCAACCTGGGCCTGATGATCATCGACGAGGAGCACCGCTTCGGGGTTGCTCAGAAGGAGCGGCTCAAGCAGCTGCGCGCCGAAGTGGACATCCTCACGCTGACGGCGACACCCATTCCGCGCACGCTCAACATGGCCATGAACGGCATTCGCGATCTGTCGATCATCGCCACGCCACCGGCGCGGCGCCTCTCGGTCAAGACCTTCGTGCAGCAGCGTAACGAACCCGTGGTCAAGGAGGCGATCCTGCGCGAAGTGCTGCGTGGCGGCCAGGTCTACTTCCTGTACAACGAAGTCAGAACGATCGAGGCCAGCGCCGAGAAGATCCGCGAGCTGGTACCGGAAGCCCGGGTCGGCGTCGCCCATGGTCAGCTCCCCGAGCGGGCGCTGGAACGGGTCATGTCAGACTTCTACCACAAGCGTTTCAACGTGCTGGTCTGCTCGACCATCATCGAGACCGGCATCGACGTCCCCAGCGCCAATACCATCATCATCGAGCGGGCCGACAAGTTCGGACTGGCCCAGTTGCACCAGCTGCGCGGGCGAGTCGGACGCAGCCACCACCAAGCCTACGCCTACCTGCTGACACCACCGCCCAAGGCGATGACCAAGGATGCGATCAAGCGACTCGAAGCCATCACCCAGAGCGACGATCTTGGCGCCGGCTTCACGCTCGCCAGCCACGACATGGAGATTCGCGGGGCGGGCGAGCTGCTCGGCGACGAGCAGAGCGGGCAGATGGAAACCATCGGCTACAGCCTCTACATGCAGATGCTGGACCGCGCGGTCAAGGCGATCCGCGCGGGCAAGACCCCCAATATCGAAGCGCCGCTCGACGAAGGCACCGAGATCAGTCTCAACCTGCCAGCGCTGATTCCCAACGACTACCTGCCGGACGTGCAGCAGCGCCTGATCATGTACAAGCGGATCAGCAGCGCGGCCGACGACGGGGCGCTGAAAGAGCTCCAGGTAGAGATGATCGACCGCTTCGGCCTGCTGCCGGCGCCGCTCAAGACGCTGTTCCGCCAAACGAGTCTGCGTCAGCGCGCCGAGCGGCTCGGCATCGCCAAGCTGGAAGCCGGGCCCGAACGCGGCCGGGTGATCTTCGGCCCGGAACCGCAGGTCGATCCGATGACACTGGTCGAATTGATCCAGCGTCATCCCGCGGATTACAAGCTCGACGGCGCCGATACGCTGCGCTTCCACGGCGACATGCAAAAAGAGGAAGACCGCTTCCAACACATCGACGCCCTGCTGGAAACCCTCAATCGCAAGGCCAAGGCGGCGTGACCGCAGATGAGACATGGTACGGGCGAATCAGCGACGGGGTCGCTGACTCGCCCGTGTTGGGTCGCCCTTGACGGGAGCTATGCCGCGGTCAGTCGGATTCGGGTGATCTCCGACGGCGCGCCGAAACGCATCGGCGGCCCCCAGTAGCCGGTACCGCGGCTGGTATAGACCCACATTCCTCCCTGCTTGCCCAGCCCGGCCAGGAAATGGTTGGCGCGGCGCGCCAGCAGGCTCCAAGGCCACATCTGGCCACCGTGAGTATGGCCGGAGAGCTGGAGCTCGAATCCCGCCTCCGCCGCCGCGGGCGCGGAATTCGGCTGGTGGGCGAGCAGTACCCGCGTGATTCCGGGCGGAATGCCGTGAGCCGCCAAACCGGCGTCACTGCGATGGCTCGGTACGTAGTAGCCGGCTGACAGATCCGTGATGCCGGCGACGGCCAACGTCGCCCCTTGATGCTCGACGTAGTCGCATTCATTGATCAGCACGTGCATGCCCAGTCGTCGAAACGCAGAGACCCAAGCCTCCGCTTCGCTGTAGTACTCATGGTTGCCAGTGACGCAGAAGGTGCCATGTCGAGCGTTCAAGTTCGCCAGCGGCGCCACGTCCGCTTCCAGCTCCGCGACGCGGCCATCGGTCAGATCGCCGGTGATCGCGACCAGATCCGGTCTCAGCGCGTTGACGCGTTCGACGATACGCTGCAGATGACCGCGCTTGATCGTCGGCCCGATGTGCAAATCACTCAACTGAACGATCACGAAACCTTCCAGCGTGGCGGGAAGCCCGGCCAGCGGCACCGATACGTCGACGACGCGAGGAACCCGCCTGGCCTGCCAGAGGGCGTAGACCGACAGCGCCAACGTTCCGGCCAATACCCCCCAGGCGCTACCGGCGATGATCGAAGCCCTCGGCACCGCCAGCAGAGATCCCACCGCGAGCAGGACGTCCCGAATCAGGGTGAGTTGCAGCAGAAACGAGAACATTCCCGTCATCAGCGCGACAGGCCAGGCAAACCAGCGGCCGTTGAGCCAGGTCACCCTGACGACCCAGGGAATCAGCAGCGCGCTGATCAGCAGATACCCGCCAACGACGATGTCACTCCAAATGCCCAGCGAAAGCCCGGCCAGCAGGCGCCAGCCGACGTAGCCGTGCAGCACGAGCAGGATCAGTCGTAACCGCAAAAAGGATCGATGATGTCGCAAACTCGGGCATTCCTTGTATCAAATTGGCAAAGTATCGAATGGGCAAAGCATCGAAGTGCAAAGCATCGAATGGGCAAAACATCAGGCATGCCGGAATCCGGCGAGTGGACGGCCCGCCCTCGGACGGCACGACACGCTCTGCCGAGGAGCGAGACGGTGCTCCAAAATAGCCCCGAGTGGCGTTGGCCGCAACGCCGAGCGTTGCGCTATCCTTGCGATCGCGGTGGCGTCCCGTGCCGCCGCGATTTCACCTGCCTGGAGCCGATGTCCGCATGAGTTACGCCACTGGCCTTTCGCGTCTACCGTTACGCAACGCCGCTTTCATTGTCAGCCTCTGTCTACTCGTCGTTTCGCTGATTGGCCTCGCCTCCTCCTCGCACTGGTGGTGGGGCGTCGCGATCTTCGGTGGCCTTTCCTGGTTGGGCTTTCACGATACGCGTCAGAAGCGCCGCACCATCAGCCGCAACTATCCGATCCTGGCGCACTGTCGCTACATTCTCGAATCGATCGGTCCCGAAATTCGTCAATACTTCATCCAGTCCGATCTCGATGAGCGTCCGTTTTCCCGGGAGCAGCGTGCCGTCGTCTATCAGCGGGCCAAGAACGAAAGCGACAAGAAGCCCTTCGGATCGCTGATCGACATGTATGCCCCCGGCCACGAATGGATCAACCATTCGCTGCGCCCGGCCCACATCGAAGACAGCGATTTCCGTATCCGTGTCGGCGGTAGCCTTTGCAGCCAGCCCTACTCGGCCAGCGTGTTCAATATTTCAGCCATGAGCTTCGGCTCGCTGTCCGGAAACGCGATCGAGGCACTCAATGCCGGTGCGCGGAAAGGCGGTTTCTACCACGACACCGGCGAAGGCTCGATCTCGCGCTATCACCGCATTCACGGCGGTGATCTGGTGTGGGAGATCGGCTCTGGCTACTTCGGCTGTCGCCACGACGACGGCAGTTTCAACGAGGAGCGATTCGCCGCCAATGCGCGCGACGAGCAGGTCAAGATGATCGAGATCAAGCTATCGCAGGGTGCCAAACCCGGCCACGGCGGCATCCTGCCGGCCGCCAAGGTCACCGCCGAGATCGCCGAAGCGCGGGAAGTCCCCATGGGCGAAGACGTGGTCTCGCCGGCCGGGCATAGCGCTTTCTCCACCCCGCTGGAGCTGATGACGTTCATCGGCCGCCTGCGAGAGCTGTCCGGCGGCAAACCGGTCGGCTTCAAGCTGGCGATCGGCCATCCCTGGGAGTGGTTCGCGATGGTCAAGGCCATGCGCGAAACCGGCCAGCGCCCCGACTTCATCGTGGTCGACGGCGGCGAGGGCGGTACGGGCGCTGCGCCGCTGGAGTTCATCAACCGTCTGGGCGTCCCGCTGACCGAAGCGCTGATGCTGGTTCATAACACGCTGGTCGGTGCAGGATTGCGTGACGAGATCAAGATCGGCGCCGCCGGCAAGGTCACTTCCGGGTTCAACATCGCCCGCACCATGGCGCTGGGCGCCGACTGGTGCAACGCGGCGCGGGGGTTCATGTTCTCGCTGGGCTGCATCCAGGCGCTCAACTGCCATTCCGACAAGTGCCCCAGCGGCGTGGCCACCCAGGACTCCAAGCGCAGCGGGCACCTCGATGTCGCCGACAAGACCGAACGGGTTTACAACTTCCATCGCAACACGCTCAAGGGGCTGGCCGAGATGCTGGCCGCCGCCGGGCTCCAACATCCGGCAGAATTGGGACCGGAGCATATCATTCGGCGAGTTTCTGCCGACGAAATCCAGTCCTATGACAAGCTGTTCACCTTTCTCAAACCGGACGAGCTGCTCGATGGCAACAGCCAGCACACGGTATTCAAGAACTACTGGGAAGAGGCGCGCTCGGACTCGTTCCTGCCCCCCGCACAGCTCGCCGAACTGCGTCTGACCAAGTTGCGCTGACGAGAGGCGCGATTTGGGTCAGGCGTCGGCGTGACCCTGACCGGTGCTGGGCGCCGCCCAGCGCCGGTCGCAGGTGAATAGCGTCTCGACCAGCACCGGTGCCGAAATCCGACGAACGCAGCCGTCGAGGGTCGCTCGCCACCGATCTGATTCCTCGACGGAAAGCGGATGGGCTTTCTCGAGCACGACATGGACGGTGACGTAGAGCAACCGGCCCGGACGGACCATGCGAACGTAGACGTCTTGGGTGGGAAGCGGCGCCAAGGCGGTCATGATCGCCGCGCGCACTGGCTCGGCAACGGCCGCTCGCGGGGAGCGATTCAACAGCTCCAGGATCGCGCCGCGGGCGACGCGCACGGGCACGCCGAGACAGAGTAGCACGACCGCGATCACCAACCACGAATCGACGTAGGGAACGATGGCGTCCCAGCCAACGGCGTACGCCAGGGGTATGAGGC
Source organism: Salinicola sp. CPA57 (assembly GCF_003206035.1). Classification (NCBI taxonomy): domain Bacteria; kingdom Pseudomonadati; phylum Pseudomonadota; class Gammaproteobacteria; order Oceanospirillales; family Halomonadaceae; genus Salinicola; species Salinicola sp. CPA57. Next base: position 186,554 of record NZ_PZJR01000003.1, on the reverse strand, counting down.
AGAAAGCCAGCAGCACCGCCGCCGAAATCAAGGCATTGATCCGCCAGTTGTCGATATCGGCCTGCAGCAGCGGGCTGCTGACATGACGGCTGACACCCCGTAGCACCAGGGCCGTCAGGGTACAGGACGCGGTGGCCACGCACGCGTAGACGATTGAGATGCCGGCGGCGATGGCGTTGCCACCGGTCAATAGCGCCGTGATCGAGTTGAAGAGCGCCAGCGCGGACACCCCTAGCATCAGCAGGCCCTTGCAGGCATTGACCATCGACTCGAAATAGCCGTACCCGAACGGGTAGGTGTCGTCGTCGGGTGATACGACCAGCCGCCCGACCCGAAGCGTGAAGATGCCGACCACGGCGTAGATCGCGTTGAACAGGCCGTCGAGGAGAATCGCCTGGGAAGTGGAGAGCACCGAAACCGTCAAGGCCAGCGCACCGATGAACGCCGCCATGGCCGTCGAAAAGCGAAGCGCACTGCTCTCGGTCCTGGGCCAACCGATCGACATAGTGTCTTTCCCCCGTGAGAGTGGCGTCATGCCCTGTCCCATTCAATCTGTCGCATGTCCACGCCACGTGATCGCAAACACCGCAGCGGTCATCACGATCTGTATAATGCGCCGTCAACGACTCTCAAACTCTCGCAGCAGGAGCCGCAAGTTCGATGGCCAACTACGCCTGGATACTCTCGATGCTCGCAATGACCATCGCTTTTCCCACCTTTTTCATCTTCAGCGCCACGCGCCGCCGCGGCCTGCTCGTGGTCGCACTGACATCGGTCGTCGTCGCCGTGATCGCGGCCCTGGTCGCCGGCCTGGCGCTTTGACATGACGCTTGTCAGTCAGCGTACGCCGGTGCCTCACGCTCGAGTCGCCGACGCACGCTGATCAGATGGCGTCTGGCACTTTCGGGATCCTCCTCCCGCATCTGGGCGGCCGTCCTGGCGGCGACGTCGGGATCCACCGACAGCACTTTCCGGCCCGACCCCATCGCCTTCAGCTGCACCTCAGCGGCGCGCTCCAGAAAATAGAGGTCATCCCAGGCTTCGGCGATCGTCGGGGCGGTCACGATCACACCGTGATGGCGCAGAAAGACGATGTCGGCGTCACCCATGGCAGACGCGATCCGATCCCCTTCCGCGCTATCCAGCGCCAAGCCGTTGTAGTGCTCGTCGACCGCGGTTCGCCCGTAGAACTTGAGCGAGGTCTGCCCTGCCCACAGCAGCGGATCGCCTGCCGTCATGGTCAAAGCCGTGGCGTGGGGCATATGGGTGTGGAACGCTGCCCGCGCGCCCGACTTGCGAAGATGAAGCCGCGCGTGGATATGAAACGCGGTCGCCTCTGGCACCCCGTCACCGGCCAGCACCCTTCCATGAAGATCACAGATCAGCAGGCTGGAGGCAGTGATCTCCTCGAAGGCCCAGCCGTAGGGGTTGACCAGAAATAGATCGTCCCGCCCCGGCACCATCGCCGAAAAGTGGTTGCAGATGCCCTCTCCCATACCCAGGGCCGCCGCCATTCGGAAACAGGCCGCGAGGTCACGCCGCGCTTCCAGAATCGCTGCACTGTCGAGGATTTCTCCAGCGACAGGCTGAGCGTCAGTCAATGAAGAGAACTGCTGGGCCATAATCGGAACTCCTGGGATCGAGGCGGGTAGGAACGGACGGAAACGGTGCGTCCCAGGCGTTAATGGACGGTCGCGGCTTCTTCCTCGGGTTCGTCTTCGTCATCTTCCCAGAGATGGGTTCGGGTAATCGCGTGGTCGAGCATTTCACGGGCCACATCGAAGCGACTGCGCCGCAGCAGCTCGACGGCCTCTTCGGAGAAGCGGATCGAGACGAGCGGCTCCCCCGTCGCCTCGGCCGGTCGTAGCACGACTTCCCCATTGGCAAGCTCGACGATTTCCAGAATCGCGGTATCGGACATGGCTAACCTCCCGTATCGTTCTCTCGTCGTGGCGGTGACGACCTGAATCAAAGATGAGACCAATAAAAAACGACCAGAGCCTGGGCCCCGGTCGTTATCGTCTGAAATCAGGCTATCACGTTTGACCTCGGCCAGTCACCACTCGCTGCTGCCTTCGCGCAGCGCCGGCAGCAGCATCTTGAACTGGCGGTGACACCACTTGAGCGTGTCGCCAAGCGAGGGCTCACCGGCACTCGCTATCAGCCCTGCGCGGGCATCGCGGCGGGCCGCGCCGTCATCGCCGTGGAGCGCCTGCAGACGTTCGAGCAGTATCGCCAGCCAGCTGCCGGTTTCGCCGGCCAGCGCGCGCAGCCGCTCGAGCTCGGCGACGTTGACCGCCGTCGCCTGCAGCCAGGCACGCCAGTTCTCGAGATCCAGATCGACATGCTCGGTGACTTCTCTCAACACCGCATTCAACGCCAGCTCGAGTTGACCCAACGCCGCTTCCTCCAGCGCCATGCGACGCGCCATCGCATGTTCGTCGTCCCCGGCCTCCATCGCCAGCAGCAGCTCGGCCTGATAGAGCAACTGATTGGTACGGGCCGGCGATGTCATTTGCGCTTGTCCTCCACCTGCCAGCGACCGTCCTCGAATGTCGCGCGCCATCCGGTCGCCTTCCCGTCCTCGTCAGTCATCACGAACTGGCTCTTGGCCTTGCGCGAGAAACGGATCTGCGCCGGTCGGCCGTCCGGATCCTCGCTCGGCGCCTCGAGCAGGAAGTGATACTTCTCCGGCAGCGCGTCAGCGTGAGCCTTCAGCTCCTTGACCAGCGGCGGTCGGGTTTCCCGATTCTTGGGGAACTGGCTGGCGGCCAGGAACAACCCGCTGGCGCCGTCACGCAACACGTAGTGGTCATCGACCTTCTGACAGGCCAGTTCCGGCATCGGAATCGGATCCATCTTGGGCGGCGCGACTTCGCCACTCTTCAGCAATTTGCGAGTATTGCCGCACGTCTCGTTGGTGCAGGCGAAGTACTTGCCGAATCGGCCGCTCTTGAGCTGCATCTCGGAACCGCACTTGTCGCACTCGATCACCGGGCCATCGTACCCCTTGATCCGGAAACGGCCCTGCTCGATCTCGTAGTAGCCATCGTCATCGTTACTGAGGTAAAGCTTGCGGCCCTCGTCGATCAGGTAGCTGTCCATCGCCGTGCCGGTGTTCGGATTCCGCCGCTTGGCGCGCAGGGCATCCGTTTCGGCTGCCTCGTCGGCTTCCTCCGGCACCGCCTCGTCCCCCGGGATCAGGTCGATGGTGGTCTTGCAGCGTTCCTTCGGTGGCAGGTTGTACCCGGAGCAACCCAGGAACACACCGGTAGAGGCGATGCGAATCTGCATCGGCCGGCCGCAGGTCGGGCAGGCGATGTCCGTCTCGACCGGCTCGTTGGGGCGCATCCCCTCCTCTCCCTCGGCGCGCTCCAGCTTCTGCTTGAAATCGGCGTAGAACGCGTCGAGCAGTTTCTGCCACTGCTCGTGACCCTCGGCCACCTCGTCGAGACGATCCTCCATCCGGGCGGTGAAGCCATAGTCCAGCAGATCGTTGAACGACTCCACCAGACGGTCGGTCACGATTTCGCCCAGCTTCTCGGCATAGAAACGCCGGTTGTCGAGCTTGGCGTAACCTCGGTCCTGAATGGTGGAGATGATCGCCGCGTAGGTCGAGGGGCGACCGATACCACGTTTCTCGAGCTCCTTGACCAGGCTCGCTTCGGTATAACGCGCGGGCGGCTTGGTAAAGTGCTGCTGCGGATCGATCTGTTCGACCTTGAGCGTTGCCCCTTCGCCGATGTCGGGCAGCTGCGCCTGCTCGTCCTTCTTGGCCACCGGCTTCATCACGCGGGTGTAGCCGTCGAACTTGAGTACGCGACCGCGCGCCTTGAGCTCGAAGCCCTCGGCCTCGATGGTCAATGAGGTCGCGAGATACTCCGCCGGCACCATCTGGCAAGCGACGAACTGACGCCAGATCAACTCGTACAGGCGCTGTGCATCGCGCTCGACGGGCAGATCGTCGGCCCGCTGCTTGACGTTGGAAGGACGAATGGCCTCGTGCGCTTCCTGGGCGTTCTGCTTGCTCGAATAGCGATTCGGCGCTTCCGGCAGATAGCGCTCGCCGAACTCGGCCTGAATATAGTCACGCACGCCGGCGACCGCATCCTGGGACAGGTTGGTCGAATCGGTACGCATGTAGGTGATATAGCCGCCCTCATACAGGCGCTGCGCCAGCGTCATCGTCTTCTTGACCGAGTACCCCAGGCGTCCACTGGCGGCCTGCTGCAGCGTCGAAGTAATGAACGGCGCGTTGGGTTTGGAGCTGGTCGGCTTGGTTTCGCGACTGCTGATGTCGAACGCATCCTGACGCAGTGGCGCTATGCGCTCGAGCGTCTCCTTCTCGGAGGTCGGCCGGAAAGCCTCGCCATTCTCGCGTACCACCTCGAAACGGATCGGTTCGCCATCGGCGGTGACGAGATCGGCGTGCACGTCCCAGAACTCTTCCGGATTGAACGCGCGGATATCGCGCTCCCGATCGACGATCAGACGCACCGCCACCGACTGCACGCGACCGGCGGAGAGGCCGCGCGCCACCTTGCTCCACAACAGCGGAGAGACCATGAAGCCGACCACGCGGTCCAGGAAGCGACGACTCTGTTGCGCTTCGACGCGAGCGATGTTGAGCGTGCCGGGCTGCTTGAAGGCTTCCTGGATGGCGTTCTTGGTGATCTCGTTGAACACCACGCGCTTGTAACGGGAGTCGTCGCCGCCGATGGTCTCTTTCAGATGCCAGGCGATCGCTTCCCCTTCGCGGTCCAAATCGGTCGCGAGATAGATGGTGTCGCTCTTGTCGGCCAGCCGCTTGAGCTCATCGACCACCTTCTCCTTGCCCGGGAGAATCTCGTAATTGGCCCGCCAGCCATGCTCAGGATCGATTCCCATGCGACGGACCAGTTGATCCCACTGCTTGTGCTTTTTATGCACCGCCTTCTCTTCGGGCGACATCTTGCGGGTCAGCGCCGCCTGCTTGGCACGCTCCTTGGGATCGCTGGCCTGCTTGGAAGAACCACTGGTCGGCAGATCACGAATATGCCCGACGCTCGACTTCACCACGAAATCGTTGCCGAGATACTTGTTAATGGTCTTGGCCTTGGCCGGCGACTCAACGATAACCAGTGACTTGCCCATAGCGCTCCTGCTTCTTTATATATAGCGGCGGTTCCAGCCGGCGACGTGCTCGACGGCAGGGAATGGGGCCGACCGGAAAATCCGCCTACCCTACCCTAGCCTTTCCCATGGCGCCAGCCGAAGCTTGACGTTGGTCAACGAAACCGAAGTGATGTCAATGGCCCTTCATAATGGGGCTGAGAGGGTGAATTCCAAGCAATAATAGTGTCAGCCTCGAGATTTTCGCACACTTGTGCCATGTCGCCGCTGCATCTTGCGCGCTACACTCGGCTCATTGACGGTCATCGTCGCGAAAGACTTTTATGCGGAGATACTCTTGAGCTTCGCGGAGGCATTTTGCGCTGCGCGCGGACACTCTCAGGCCAGGCGGAAAGACTCTCGAGCGGAAGAGAACGCCCTCGACAGCGCTTCGGACAAGGCCGGCCCCTTGTTGTAAAATAACCACATGTCATCGTCGCGGCACGCTTCAGACCTTTTCAGCGCGACGGGACGACTCACTCAGTTGCCAGGAGAATTTCCATGCAGCACGCGTTTCACGGTCCGATTCGCCGCACCAAGATCGTCGCCACTCTGGGCCCCGCCACGGACCGCGAGGGAGTATTGGATGCCATCATCGAAGCCGGGGTCGACGTCGTTCGCTTGAACTTCTCCCACGGGAACCCGGAAGATCACCGGCGTCGGCTCAAGGCCGTCCGCGAGGCGGCGGATCGTCAGGGCCGCGCTGTCGCGGCGCTGGGCGATCTGCAGGGCCCCAAGATCCGGATTGCGCGCTTTGCTGCCGAAGGCGGCGTCAAGCTCGAGAAGGGCCAGCCCTTCGTGCTGGATGTCTCGCTGGATCGCGACGCCGGTGACAGCGAACGGGTCGGCTGTGATTACAAGGAGCTGGCCGACGACGTCGAAGCCGGCGACAAGCTGTTGCTGGATGACGGTCGCCTGGTGCTCGAGGTAGACCGTATCGAAGGCTCGCAGATCTTCACCACGGTCAAGGTCGGCGGCAAGCTGACCAACAACAAGGGCATCAACAAGCAAGGCGGCGGCCTCTCCGCTGCCGCGCTGACGGAGAAGGACAAGGAAGATCTCAAGACCGCGATCGATATCGGTGTCGACTACCTCGCCGTGTCGTTCCCGCGCAGCGGCGCCGACATGCAGTATGCCCGCGAGCTGCTGGGCGAAGCCGGTCAGGATATCGGCCTGGTGGCCAAGATCGAACGCGCTGAAGCGGTCGCCGACCCGGAAACGCTGGACGACATCATCCGTGCCTCGGAAGCAGTGATGGTCGCCCGCGGCGATCTCGGCGTCGAGATCGGCGATGCCCAGCTGATCGGCGTGCAGAAACGGATCATCGCTCGAGCCCGCACCCTCAACAAGGTGGTCATCACTGCCACCCAGATGATGGAGTCGATGATCGAGTCGCCGCTGCCGACCCGCGCGGAAGTCTTCGACGTCGCCAATGCGGTTCTGGATGGCACCGATGCGGTGATGCTGTCGGCGGAAACCGCAGCCGGCGACTACCCGGTCGAGACCATTCACGCCATGAACCGGCTGTGCCTGGGTGCGGAACGCGAGCGCGCCGCTCAGCAGTCGCAGCACCGGATCCACGAAGGCTTCAGCCGGATCGACGAAACACTGGCGCTGTCGGCCATGTACGCCGCCAACCATCTTTCCGGGGTGGTGGCGATCGCCTGTCTGACCGCATCCGGCTATACCCCGCTGATCGCCTCGCGCATTCGCTCCGGCCTGCCGATCGTCGCGCTGGCCGAGACACCGATGGTCCAGCGTCGGATGGCGCTCTATCGTGGCGTCGTCTCGCTGGTCTTCGATAGCTCACGCTTCCCGCTAACCGAAATCAACGCCGGCGCGATCAAGGAACTGGTCAGTCTCGGACTCGCCAAGAAAGGCGATCACGTCATCCTGACTCGCGGTGACCACATGAACGCCCACGGTGGCACCAACACCATGAAGATCATTCAGGTCGAAGAGTAAGCCGCAGCGTAGGCGCCATGGCGCCCATCGATGAAACGACAAAACGCGGAGCCTGGCTCCGCGTTTTTTTGTCCCGCCGATGCCGATCTCGGCACGGGATCGACCCGCGCCTCGATTTCGGCCGGCCATTCGATCTTGACCGGCTATTCGATCTCGATCAGCACTTCGCCAGGCGTGACGCGGTCCCCCTTGGCGACATGCACTGCTTTGACCGTGCCACTGACACGGGCCTGGACCTCCGTTTCCATCTTCATCGCTTCGGTGATCAGCACCGCCTGCCCCTCCTTGACGCTATCGCCCTCGGCCACCAGCACGTCGACGATATTGCCCGGCATCGACGTGGAAACGTGCCCCGGAGCGCTGGCCTTGGCACGGCCGCCGCTCTTGCCCTCCTGCACGAACTCGCCCTTGGCCTCGAACACGACCTCCTCGGGCATGCCGTCGAGCGTCAGATAGACACGGCGCTTGCTGCCGCTACCGCTGCCGACGCCGGTGATCTGAACTTCATAGGATTCGCCATGGACATCGATCACGAACTCGGTCGGAACGCCCTCGGAAACCGGACGCCCGGCCGCGCCGGCGGATTCCGCTGCCGGAATCGCCTCCGGGGTCAGCGTGCCGTCACGGCGGCCCTGCAGGTACTCGCGTCCAAGATCGGGGAACATGGCGAAGGTGAGCACATCTTCTTCGCTTTCGGCGAGCTCACCGACTTCCTTCTCCAGTCGGGTCATCTCCGGCTTGAGATGATCCGCGGGACGGCCTTCGTCGACCGGCTCGTTGCCGATCGCCTTGCGGCGCACTTCGGCATTGACCTCGGCCGGCGGCTGACCGTAGCCACCCAACAGATATCGCTTCACCTCGTTGGTGATCGACTTGTAGCGCTCCCCGGTCAACACGTTCATGGCGGCCTGGGTGCCGACGATCTGCGATGTCGGCGTCACCAGCGGCGGATAACCGAGATCGGCACGCACCTTGGGAATCTCGTCGAACACATCCTGAATCCGGCCCAGCGCATTCTGCTCTTTCATCTGATTGGCCAGATTCGACATCATCCCGCCCGGCACCTGCCAGATCTGCACGCTGACATCCTCGCGGGTGTACTCGCTCTCGAAAGCCGCATATTTCTTGCGCACCTCGCGGAAGTAGTCGCCGACTTCCTTGAGTGCCACCAGATCCAGCCCGGTGTCGTGGGGCGTTTCCTGAAACGCTGCCACCATCGCTTCGGTAGACGGATGACTGGTACCCCCGGCAAAGGCCGAGATACAGGTATCGATATGACGACAGCCCGCTTCCACGGCTTTCATCTGGCTCATCGACGCCAGCCCCGACGTTGCGTGAGCGTGAAGATGAATCGGCACGTCGACCGCGTCGACCAGCGCCGCGACCAGCTCGCCGGTGGCATAGGGTGTCAGCAGGCCGGCCATGTCCTTGATCGCGATCGAGTCCGCGCCCATCTCGACCAACCGCCTGGCCTGCTCGACGTACATCTCTCGGGTGTGAACGGGGCTGACGGTATAACAGATCGTCCCCTGGGCATGCTTGCCACTGGCCTTGACCGCCTTCATCGCGGTTTCGAGGTTACGCAGGTCGTTCAACGCATCGAATACCCGGAAGATATCGATGCCGTTATCGGCGGAACGGGCGACGAAGCGCTCGACCACATCATCCGCGTAATGGCGATAGCCGAGCAGATTCTGGCCGCGAAGGAGCATCTGCAACGGCGTATTGGGCAGCGCTTCCCGCAACGACTGCAGCCGCTCCCAGGGGTCCTCCTTGAGGAAACGTACGCAGGCGTCAAAGGTGGCGCCTCCCCAGACCTCGAGCGAATGAAAGCCGATCGCGTCGAGCTTGGCACAGATCGGCAGCATGTCTTCGGTTCGCATGCGGGTGGCGATCAACGACTGGTGGCCGTCGCGCAGGACGACATCACTGATTTTGACGGATGACGAGTCGGCGTTGTTCATGGTCTCTCCTGTTCTGATCCTGGTTCGTTCGACGCTTTCAAACCCCGGCATGAGCCGCAATCGCCGCCGCGATCGCCAACGCTACCGCTTCAGGGTTGCGCTTGACGGAGTAGTTGAGCAACTCGGGATGGGCGGGAACGAATCCGGTGTCGAAATGGCCGCCACGAAAGTCGGGGTGGCGCAGAATTTCCTGATAATAAGGTGCGGTGGTCTTCACGCCTTGCAGCCGCATGTCGTTCAGCGCGCGGATGCCGCGATTGAGAGTTTCCTCCCAGGTCATTCCCCAGACGATCAGTTTGAGACACATCGAGTCGAAATAGGGCGGGATGGTATAGCCCGTATAGATCGCCGTGTCGGTGCGCACGCCCGGGCCGCCGGGCGCGTAGTAGCGGGTGATACGCCCGAAGCTGGGCAGGAAATCATTCTTGGGGTCCTCGGCGTTGATCCGGAACTGCATGGCATAGCCTTGATGGCGCACGTCCTCCTGGCGGTAGGCCAGCCGCTCTCCGGCGGCGATTCGCAGCTGCTCGCGGACGATATCGACGCCGGTGATCGCTTCGGTAACGGTGTGCTCGACCTGGACGCGGGTATTCATCTCCATGAAGAAGACTTCGTTATCCTTGACCAGGAACTCCACGGTACCGGCGTTTTCGTAGTTCACCGCTTGCGCGGCGCGCACCGCCATCTTGCCGACGTAACTGCGCTGCTCCGGTGTCAGCTGAGGACTGGGGGCGATCTCGATCAGTTTCTGGTTGCGGCGCTGGATCGAGCAGTCGCGCTCGAACAGATGGATCACGCCGCCGTGGGCGTCGGCCAGCACCTGAACTTCGATATGCAGCGGATCGACGACGCACTTCTCCATGAACACTTCGGCGCTGCCGAACGCCTTGGTCGCCTCGGAGATCACCCGATCCCAGGCCTGCGCGAGCTGATCCGGGGTATCGCAGCGGCGAATGCCACGCCCCCCGCCGCCGGACGTCGCCTTGAGCATCACCGGGTAACCGATCTGCTCGGCCACTGTCAGCGCCTCGTCGCGGTCGGCCAGATTGCCCCCGGAGCCAGGCGTGATCGGCACGCCGGCCTCGCGCATCGCGGCCCTTGCAGCGGTCTTGTCACCCATCCTGGCGATGACTTCGGCACTCGGGCCGACGAATGCGATGCCCGCCTCGCTGCAGATTCTGGCAAACTCGGCACTCTCGGATAGAAAACCGTAACCGGGATGGATGGCATCACAGCCGGTCTCCCGCGCCAGATTGACGATGCGCCGCGGATCCAGATAGCCGGCCAGCGGCTCGTCGCCGAGGAAGTGGGCTTCGTCCGCGCCTTTGACATGCAGCGAAAAGCGGTCGGGTTCGGTATAGATCGCGACCGAACGAATGCCCATTTCGGCGCAGGCTCGTACAATACGCACGGCAATTTCGCCGCGGTTGGCGATAAGCAGCTTGTTGAACACCGTTGATCCTCCCGGTTGTCGCATTGATGCGCTCGATCTGGTCTCTTACGCTAGCGATCCGGGTACCAATAGAAAAATTGATATTTTTTTGCCAACCTATAAGCTAAACCTTATACCTGATTGTGAGAGCCTACCGAATGTCGCGACCCAACCTGCTCAATCGCCTGACATTCCGTCAGCTCCAGGTGTTTCAGGCCGTGCACCGTCAGCAGTCATACTCCCGCGCCGCCGAACAGCTGGGTCTCACGCAGCCCGCCGTCAGCGCCCAGATCCGACAGCTCGAACAGGCGTTGAGCCAGCCGCTGTTCAAGTATGCCGGCAAGACGCTTCACATCCTGCCCGCCGCCGATGCGCTGGCCGCTTCCGTCCAGTCGATCTTCGGCCAGGTATCGAGCCTGCAGATGGAGCTGTCGGAGCTGGCAGGCACGATACGGGGAGAGCTCAATCTGGCGGCTGTCTCGACGGCCCAATACGTGGTGCCGCATATTCTGGCCCGCTTCCGCGCCCGTTATCCGGAGGTTCAGATTCGGCTACGGGTCTGCAATCGGGCGCAGGCGCTCGAGCGCCTGGCGGAAAGGCGGGATGATCTGGTGATCATGGGCATGGTGCCCGACGATCCCAATCTGGTGTTCATGCCCATTCTGGACAATGAATTGATTCCGGTGGTGTGGCCGGGGCATCCGCTGGTCACGGCCGACCAGGCGACGCTCGAGGATTTCGCGCGTCACTACCTGCTGATGAGAGAGCCGGGCTCTGGTGCCCGCACGGCGTTCGAGGATTTCGCGGCCAGAGAGCGCATCTCCTTGCATCACACCATCGAGCTGGGTACCAACGAAGCGATCAAGCAAGGCGTCATGGCGCATCTCGGGGTGGCGGTACTGCCGCGCCTTGCAGTCCAGCTGGAGCTGGCATCCGGCCTGCTGGCGAGCCCGACCATCCCCGGCTTTCCGCTGAGACGCTCGTGGTGCACGGTCTACCCCAAGGACCGCTATCCCACGCCGGTCACCGAGCTGTTCCTGCGGTTCGTGCGCGAGCTATTGCCAGAGCTGAATGCCCACTTCCGTGCCCCAATGACGCCAATCGAAACCCCGACGCTGCTGTGCCTGCCCGCCGAGGGCTAGGCGCCGCGACCAGACGCCTCGCGCAGCGGCACCTGGACGCGCAGCACGTGTAGCTGGATCAACTCCTGGGCCAGCGTTGCCAGCAGTTGCAAACGCTGCATATCGTCCTCCTCGAAGGTGCGCGGCAACGTGCCAATCAGGCAGAGCGTTCCCACGCACACGCCCGGCATCACGAACAGCGGGTAGCCCGCGTAGAAGCGAATGAAGGGCGGCCCCGTCACCAACGGGTTATCGGAAAATCGCGGATCACGCAGCGCATTGTTGATCACCATGGGCTGGCCGTCGGCCACGACATGGCCGCAGAACGAAATCCGCCGTGGCGTTTCACAGACGCTCAAACCCTGGCGCGACTTGAACCACTGGCGATCCTCGTCGATCAGCGTAACCATCGACATGGGAACATCGAAGATCTTTGTCGCCAACTCCGTCAACCGGTCGAATCCCTCGTCGCATGTGGAATCCAGCAGTTGAAGATTTCGCAGCACGGTCAGGCGCTCGACTTCGTTCTGGGGCAAATCCGGTGCAATCATAGTACTGGCTCTTACTCTTCAATACGGAGAAACCATCCGAAAGGCGGGTTCTCGGAACAGAAAATCAGGGAACGGAGAGGCGATTCCGGTTGAGCGGCCCTCACGTCGGACCGAACAGCGCCGATAAACGATCTCCCAAATACGCCCGTGGAGCAAAATCGGATGCATCGACCCATAAAATAGACCGAATTGCGTGGCGAATGCTTGCAACCCCGGGGCCAGATGAGACGGTCTGGCAGCACCCACGAAAAACGGGCTTGCCGGCGTACTGGCAAGCCCGTCCAGATCCTCCTGACGAGGCAGATCTACTTCACCTCGACCCCATGCGCCTGCTTGTCGGCGTGGTAGGACGAGCGCACCAACGGCCCGGATGCCACGTGCTTGAAGCCCATCGCCCTGCCCTGCTCGGCAAACCAGTCGAAGGTACTGGGGTGCACCCAACGATCGACCGGCAGGTGATTGCGGGAAGGCTGCATGTACTGGCCCAGTGTCAGCATATCGACATCGTGGGCCCGCAAGTCGCGCATGACCTCGATCACCTGCTCGTCGGTCTCTCCGACCCCGAGCATCAGACCCGATTTGGTCATCACTTCCGGGCGGCGCGTCTTGTAACCTTTCAGCAGATCCAGAGACCACTGGTAGTCGGCGCCGGGCCGAACCTTGCGGTAAAGCGACGGGACCGTTTCCAGATTGTGATTGAAGACGTCCGGCGCCTCGCCTTCCATGATGTCGAGGGCGACCTGCATCCGTCCGCGAAAATCCGGGACCAGGACCTCGATTTCGATTTCCGGGCTGTCACGTCGAATTTCGCGGATGCAGTTGGCGAAATGCTGCGCCCCGCCGTCGCGCAGATCATCACGATCCACCGACGTCACCACGACGTAATTGAGCCGCATCTCGGCAATCGCTTCCGCCAGCTCGCGAGGTTCATTCTCGTTGAGCGAATTGGGACGACCGTGGGCGACATCGCAGAAGGGGCAACGACGAGTGCAGATGTCCCCCATGATCATGAAGGTCGCCGTGCCCCCGCTGAAACATTCACCCAGATTCGGGCAGGACGCTTCTTCGCAGACGGTGTGCAGTCCATGCTTGCGCAGAGTCTGCTTGATATGGGTGATCTTGGGCGAGACCGGCATTCTGACTCGCAACCAGTCCGGTTTCTTCGGCAACGTTTCGGTCGGAATGACCTTGACGGGAATCCGGGAGACCTTTTCGGCACCGCGCAGTTTGACACCGCGCTCGGCGCGCGCCGGCTTCTTGGTCTCGGGCGTTGGCATGACGGTCGTCTCGGTCATAGGTCCCTTCCTGATAGGTCGTGAAACGCCGATAGCTAAGCAGTCGCTACCGGTTCAAAAGCTTGCGGCCAGCCGGATTGCGCGAGCAGCATCGTGGACAGTCGCCTTGCCAGGCAGTCTGCCAGTCTATCGGCTTCGGTGACCCATGATACCGGCTCGGCGACATGGTCACGCAGCTGAGTCATCTTCAGTCCGGCATAGCCGCACGGGTTGATTCGCGCGAACGGTGACAGATCCATATCGAGGTTGAGCGCGACGCCGTGGAAACTGCAGCCTCGTCGAATCCGCAGACCCAGCGATGCGATCTTGTCGTCGCCGACGTAGACACCGGGCGCATCTGGCCGCGCCCGCGCGTCCACGTCGTGATATGCCAGCAGATCGACGACGGCAGTCTCGAGCAGCGTGACCAGTTCCCGGACGCCCAACCCTCGCCTTCGCACATCGAGCAGCGGATAGAGCACGATCTGACCCGGACCATGGTAGGTTATCTGTCCACCACGATCGCTTTCGATCACCGGGATGTCTCCAGGCATCAACAGGTGCTCCGGCTTGCCGGCGCGTCCCTGCGTGAAAACCGGATCATGCTCGACCAGCCAAAGCTGGTCCGGCGCAGCGGCGTCGCGCGTATCGGTGAACTGCGACATCGCCCGCCACACCGGTAGATATGGCTGTCGTCCCAGGCGATAGAGTTGCAGCGCGGACATCGACGTCAAAGCACCATGTGAACGCGGCCGGTCGCTTTCAGATCCTGAAACAGCGCACTCAACTGCGCCTCTCCCGTGGCGTGAATCACCACCCGGATCGACTGAAAACGGCCGTTGCGGCTATCGGACAGCTTGATCGATGCCGGATCGAAACCGGGAGCATGTTGCTCGATCACTTCGCTGACGGCGGCGACGAAATCCTCGGCAGCGTCACCCACCACACGAATCGGATAATCGCAGGGAAACTCGACCTTCGGTCGAGGCAGGTCAACATCGTTGGGTGTCTGGGTCATGGCACTGTCGCTATCTGAGTCGTGGCACTGTCGTTATCGGAGTCAGGGCACAAGGGTCATCTGCATGATGACATCAGGCGCTGAAAGTCATTTCCGACCATTCTACTCAACATCCCCCCTGGCACCAACCGGAGCCGACCGCGAGCCCTCTGCACAAGCCGTTTCCCCGGCACCGCATTCCGCTCTAGCCGAGCAGCTCACGGAAAAGGCGCCGCCTTGTCGGCGGCGCCCGATCGCCATTCGATGGAACCGGCTCGAAGGATCGCTCTCAGCCGAATCGTCTCGGTGTTCGAGATTGACCTTCGAGACAGCCCCTTCGCCTAGGTCTCGTCGCTGAGGTGTCTCGTCGCCTCAGTCTTTTCGACCCAGGCAGCCGGCTCAATCGAACAGACCGGTCACGAACAGAACGACGGAGTCCCACAGGCGCTTGAAGATACCACCCTCTTCGACGCCTTCCAGCGCTACCAGCGGCTCCTGGCCCAGCACTTCATTTCCGGACTTGATCTCCAGGGTGCCGACCTGCTGGCCCGCCTTGATCGGCGCATGCAAGGTTTCCGGCAGATTGAGACGGGCAGTCAGGTTATCGGCGCTGCCCCGCGGAACGGTCATGCTGACCTCGTTCTGGACGCCAAGGCGAACCGTATCGCTTGCGCCGCCCCAGACGCGCGCTTCGTTGAGCACGGAGCCGGCATCGTAGAGTTTGCGGGTCTGGAAGAAACGGAAGCCGTAGTTGAGCAGACGCTGGGTTTCCGCGGCCCGGGCCTCGTCGGAGTTGGTGCCCATGACCACGGCGATCAATCGAGTATCCTGCTTCTTGGCCGAGGCCACCAGGCAGAATCCGGCGGCTTCGGTATGGCCGGTCTTCAAACCGTCCACGTCCGGGTCGCGCCACAACAGACGATTGCGGTTGGGCTGGCGAATGTCGTTGTAGGTGAAATATTTCTCGGAGTAGACCTGATAGTGGTCCGGGAAGTCCGTGATGATATGGCGCGCGAGAATCGCCAGGTCGTGGGCGGAAGAGTAATGATCGTCGTGCGGCAGCCCGGTCGGATTCATGAAGTGGCTGTTCTTCATGCCCAGACGCTGGGCCTGCTGATTCATCAGATCCGCGAAGGCCGACTCGCTTCCGGCCACATACTCCGACAAGGCCACGCTGGCATCGTTGCCGGATTGCACCACCACGCCCCGCAACAGGTTTTCGACGCTGACCTGGGTGCCTTCCTGAATGAACATGCGTGAGCCGCCGGTCCGCCAGGCATTTTCGCTGATGCTGACCATATCGGTATCGGAAATACTGCCACCGTCGATCTCCTGCTCGACGATATACGCCGTCATCATCTTGGTCAGGCTCGCCGGCGGCAATCGCTGATCACCGTCGTGATTCACCAGCAGCTGACCGGTGGAAGCGTCCATCAGCACCCAGGACGACGCCGCCAGATCCGGCGGCGACGGAATCAGCTGGCCCGGCTCCGGATTGCTCGCCGACATCTGGCTATCGGGCGTGGGCTGCTGGGCGCTGACTGGAGAGGAAAGCAGCCCCAGGCATAATGACGCCGAGATAACCAGGCGTGAAACAGATGAAGTGAACAACGCTTTCATGACAGTCGGGTTCTCACTGGACGAGGGTTACTGAGTGGGCGCTACCAGGAACGTCTGGCCGTAGCCGGCGTCGCGCAGGGTAGCCCTGATGGATTCGAGCGATGCCAGGTCATTGATGGGCCCGACCTGGACACGATAGAGAGGGGACGCATTGTCAATGCGAACCGGCTGCGACAGCAAGTCTTGCAGGCGGCTTTTCAACGCTTCCGCTCCGGACTGAGAGCCCAGCGCGGCCACCTGCACGTAGCGCTGCCCCGCCGTCGACGATGGTCCCGGGGCCAGCGGGGAGACATCATCGCCAGGCGACGGCGACGGTGCCGACTCGGTAGCGTCCGCATTCGCCGCCGCGAGAACGGGATCGATGCTCGTCTGGTAGTCGATGCTCGAACCGGCGTCCGTGCCGCTTGCCCTCGAAACGACGGGCTGACGAAGCGACGTCCGGGCAGGTACCGATGGGCTCGCTGTGGCTCGGGAGGCGACAGTATCCTGGTCAGCGCGTGGTCGCTCGCCATTCGACTGGCCATGCGTACGAGCCCAGACCACCGGATCGATGGCCTCGACTTTCACCCGTCCCGTCCCGCCCTTGAGAATCCCCAGCCGCGCAGCTGCCGCATAGGAAAGATCGATCAGCCGATCGCTGTGAAACGGGCCCCGGTCGTTCACGCGCACGATGACCTTGCGTCCGTTGTCGAGATTGGTGACTCGCGCATAGGTCGGTAACGGCAGCGAGCGATGCGCCGCCGACATCTTGTACATGTCGTAGGTTTCGCCGTTGGCAGTGTCGTAACCCTGGAACTTGACCCCATACCAGGAAGCCCGACCTTCCGCCGAATAGCCCGAGGGATCGTCGAGCACGTGATAGGTCTTGCCCCAGACGGTATACGTCGAGCGATTGCCGCTCCTGGAGCGAGGCTCGACCCTCGGCACGGCATCCGGCACGTTGGCGACATCCTCGGGCGTATCCGGGTAGGCGTCCTGATCCATCGCGTAACGGCCGCTACCGCCTCCGGAACCGCCCCCGCCAGCGCACCCGGCCAGCAGTGCCAGCACAAACGACACCAGCGTCGAGGCGACAAGCCAGCGCCCTCTCCGGGACCACCTCGTCATGCGCCCTCGCTCATCGCCGTCTGGATACGTTGCGCCAGGGTCGCCACTGCCATGGCGTAAAGATGACTGTGGTTGTAGCGCGTGATGACATAGAAGTTGTCGAGACCCAGCACATAGCGGACGTGTCCGTCGGCGAAATCCAGGGCCAACGGGACGACCTTGTCGCCCGGCTGCAGACGTCCCGCCGTCGGCTCGATACCCGCTTGCTCGAGCGTGGTGACCGAGGTATCCGGCGGCTCGGTACGATTGAAGCCGATCGAAGATGGCAGCACCTCAGGACCACTGGCTTCGACCAGAACCGCCTGGTGGCGGCGCCAGCCATGCTCGCCGAAGTAATTGGCGATACTGCCGATGGCATCGACCGGGTTGTTCCACAGATCCTTCAGGCCATCGAAATCGAAATCCACCGCATAGGCCTGATAGCTCGTCGGAATGAACTGCGGATATCCCATCGCCCCTGCGTAGGATCCATATAGCGTGGCGGGATCGACGCCCTGGCCCAGCGTGATCTCGAGAAAGGCCTCGAGTTCGCCGCGGAAGAATGTGCCCCGGGATGGGTGATGAAAGGCCAGCGTCGAGAGGGAATCCAGTACGCGGTGCGTGCCCTTGTGCTGACCATACTGGGTTTCGACACCCAGGATCGCCACCACGATCTCCGGCGGCACGCCGTAGACTTTTTCGGCCCGGGCCAACGCCTCGTGATGCGATTTGAGAAAGGCGACGCCCTGACGAATGCGCTCGGGCTGGATGAAAATGTCGCGATACTCATCCCATCGCAGCCGGCGTTCCGCCGCATGATTCATCGCCTTCAGCACCTGGGGGCGGTACTGCGCCGCCTGCATCGCGGCCTCGAGCTTCTGTCTCGGCAATCCCTGCTGCGATAACCCTTCCAGCATTGCCCCGACGTCGGGGTGGGTGGCCGGATCGAAGTTTTCCTCGGCCTGCGCCACTGCGCTTGCCATGCCCAGCAGACTTACCAACAGCAGACTGATGCTAAATCGACGTTCTCGTCTCCAACGCAACGGCATGCGCGACTGACTCCCTGCTTGCGGCTCTTCCAGCGTCAGTGTGTCAACAGACGCCGGTGCGTGTGAATCGACATGAGAATACCGAACCCGGCCATCAAGGTCACGCTGGAGGTCCCGCCATAGCTGACCAGCGGCAACGGCACGCCGACGACCGGCAGAATGCCGGTAACCATGCCGATATTCACGAAAACATAGATGAAGAACGTCAGCACGATACTGCCCGCCAGCAAGCGTCCATAGGTGTCCTGGGCATTGTTGGCCATCACCAGACCGCGCGAGACCAGCAGCAGATACAGCACCAGAATCGTGCTCATGCCGATCAGACCGAACTCTTCACCCAGCACGGCGACGATGAAGTCGGTATGACGCTCGGGCAGAAACTCGAGCTGAGACTGCGTGCCCAACCCCCACCCCTTGCCTTCCAGCCCGCCACTGCCGATCGCCGTCTTGGACTGGATGATGTTCCAGCCGGCGCCGAGGGGGTCGCTCTCCGGATTGAGAAAGGTCAGGACTCGCTGCCGCTGGTAGTCATGCATGTTGATCCACAGCAGGGGCGCAGCGCCCCCCGCCAGGGCGACCAGCGCCAGGATGAACTTCCACGAAAGCCCCGCCAGCAGGATCACGAACACTGCCGCACAGGTGACCAGCAGCGAGGTGCCCAGGTCAGGCTGACGAGCGATCAACAGCACCGGGACGCCGACGATCACCGCACAGACGATCAGATCGCGCCAGGTCGGTGGCAACGGCCGCCGATGAAAATAAGCCGCCAGCATCATCGGCATGGCGATCTTCATCAACTCGGAAGGCTGGAACCGTAGCGGACCGATTTCCAGCCAACGCTGAGCCCCCATACCGATATCCCCCATGATCTCGACGGCGATCAGCATCAACAGACCGGCGCCGTAGGCCACCGGCGTCCATCGAAACAACGTCCCGGGCGAGAACTGCGCGATGACGATCGCGCCCAGCAATGCCACACCCATGCGCGAGGCCTGCGCCATCGTCGTCGAAGCGGACATGCCACTGGCGCTGTAGAGCACCACCAGCCCGAACGAGATCAGCAGCAACAGGATCGACAACAGCCACGGATCGAGGTGCACTCGCAGCCACAACGAGCGCTTCCGGCCCACTCGTGCACGATGGTTTCCCGGTGCTACGCGTTGAAAATCAGTCGCCATCGATACTCTCGATTTCTTCGTTGACCGTCGTGTCCGGCGGATCCTTGAGTTCGCTATCCGGCAACAGCCAGGCATCGGTGAGTTCGCGACCCAGCCCGGATACGCCACCGCCGGCGTTCTCGACGATGACAGCGATCGCGATCTGGGGGTCATCGACCGGAGCAAAGCCGATGAATAGCGCGTGGTCGCGAAGACGCTCGGTCAGTTCATCGGCGTCATACTTCTGGTTCTGCCCCAGTGAAAAGACCTGAGCCGTGCCGGTCTTCGCCGCCATCTGGTACTGCATGCCTGCACCGACCTTGCGGGCAGTCCCTTCGGAACCGTTGAGCACCGCCTCCATGCCCTTGTAGACGTCCTGCCACCAGCGCGCCTTGTCGAGTTCCACGTCCGGCTTGGTATCCGCAAACGGCGGCTCGATGGCTTCATCGCCCACGCGCTTGGCCAGGTGGGGTCGCACCCAGTGACCGTGATTGGCCAACGTCGCCGTGGCAGCCGCGAGTTGAAGCGGCGTCGCCATGAAGTAACCCTGACCGATTCCCGCGGAAAGCGTTTCACCGGGATACCACACCTGGTTGTACTTCTCGCGCTTCCATTCACGGGAGGGCATCAAGCCCGGCAAGGCGCCCTGAACGTCCAGTGAAGTGACCTCGCCGAAGCCGAACTGGTGCATGAAGGCGGATAGCCGATCGATGCCCAGGCGATAGGCCATGGTATAGAAGTAGGTGTTATTGGAGACCTCCAGCGCGCGCTCGAGGTCGACACGGCCATGGCCCCAGCGCAGCCAGTTGTGGTAACGCCGGGTATCGTTGGGCAGCTGGAAATAGCCCGGGTCGTAGATGATGTCATCGGGCTTGACCACCCCATCCTGCAGCGCAGCCAGCGCTTCGAACGGTTTGACGGTGGACCCCGGCGGATACTGGCCTCGCACCGCACGGTTATACAGCGGCAGATCGAGATTTTCCTGCAGGGCACGATAGTCCTTGTAGGAAATTCCGGTGACGAACTTGTTGATATCGAAGCCCGGCGCCGAGACCATCGCCAGGATGTCGCCCGTCTTGGGCTGGATCGCCACGATAGCGCCGCGCCGCCCTCCCAGCAGATCGTATGCCATATGCTGCAGGCGACTATCGATGGTCAGCGTGATGTCCTTGCCCGGCACGGCCGGGCTTCGCTCCAGTTCGCGCAGGACCCTGCCACGCGCATTGGTTTCGACCTTGCGCAGGCCGGCCTTGCCATGGAGCGCATCTTCGTAGGTGTATTCGATGCCGGTCTTGCCGATGAAATGGGTCCCGGCATAGTTGCCCGGATCGAGGTCGGCCAGCTCCTCCGCGTTGATCCGCCCGACGTAGCCCAGAACGTGTGACATCACGATGGGGTCGGGGTAATAACGCATCAGCTGCGCCTCGACCTCGACCCCACTGAGCAGATAGCGGTTCACTGCCAGCCGGGCAATCTGATCTTCGGTCAGATCGCTGATCAACAGCGCCGGCTGATACGGCCTCTGCCGCTGACGCGAGCGCTCGCGAAAAGTCTCGACCTCATCCTCCGGCAGATCCAGGATGTCCACCAGGCGCTGCAGCGTGGTGTCGAGATCGTCGACGCGTTCGCGCACGATGGTGAGATTGTAGGTGGGACGGTTTTCCGCCAGCAGCTTGCCGTGTCGGTCGTAGATCAGGCCGCGACGCGGAGGGAGCGGCTCCACTCGCATGCGGTTGTTGTCGGAGCGGGTGATGAAAACGTCGTGCTCGATGACCTGCAGGTAGACCAGGCGCGAGACGATCGCCCCTGCCATCAGCACAATGATCAGTGCGGCAACCAGCGAACGATGACGAAAGACACGAACTTCACGCTCGTGATTCTTGACGTTTTCCCGACGTTTACGCATGAGGAGAACGGCGATTCATGTCGATGACCGGCTGCGAGCCGTCACGACGTCCGATGGCATCGCTTTCGGTGGCGTCAAATGGAAACAAGCGACTGACTCTCTGGCTCAGCGGTGATACGGATGTCCTGCGAGCAATGTCCAGGCGCGATAGAGCTGTTCTGCCAGCACGACCCGCACCAGCGGGTGCGGTAGCGTCAAGGCGGATAGCGACCAGGACTGTCGAGCACGAGCAACGACTCGGGGATCGAGACCGTCAGGCCCTCCGACAACCAGTGCGATGTCCTGCCCTTCCAGGCGCCAGGAATCCAGCTGCCGGGAGAGCTGCTCGGTCGTCCAGGCCGCCCCTTTGACCTCGAGTGCCACGATACGTTCCTGATCGCGCAGTTTCTCCAGCATCCGATCACCCTCGGCCTGGACCGCCCGCGCCACGTCGGCGTTCTTGCCGCGAGAACCGGCCGGGATCTCGATGATCTCGAACGGCATCTCCCGCGGCAGTCGCTTGCGGTACTCATCGACGCCAGCCTCGACCCACGCCGGCATGCGCGAGCCGACCGCCAGCAGCCGAATTTTCACCCGCGGAGCTCTTGCCGATCCGCTTCCCGTTGCGAATCCGAGGGCAAGTCGGCCCACAGGCGCTCGAGATCGTAGAGCTGGCGAGTTTCCGGCATCATCACATGCGCAATGACATCGCCCAGGTCCACCAGCACCCATTCTCCGCTCTGCTGCCCTTCGACACCCAGCGGCCGCAGGCCCGCTTCTTTGACCTTCTCCACCACGTTTTCCGCCAGCGCAGAAACATGCCGCGATGACGTACCGCTGGCGACCACCATGACATCGGTGACGCTGGTCAACTCGGCGACATCCAGCTCGACGACGTCGCGCGCCTTGAGCTCTTCCAGCGCCTCGACCACCAATGATTTAAGCGTATCTGTCTGCATAGCTCCTCGTCATATAGCCCCTCGGATGGGGAATCGCGTCTCCCGGAATCCGGGAGACGCGCATTTTACTCGGATAACCCCCGAACGCCAGCCCCGGGCTCTCGATAGAGGCCGTGGACGGCAATGTAACGCTCGACGGCTTCAGGAATCAGGTAGCGCACGCTGAGTCCTTGTTGCAGACGCCGACGCACTGCGGTGGCCGCGATCGCCATGCGGCTGGGCAGACGCAGCCGCAGCAAGCTTCCGGCCGGCGCCGCCATCAGCGACGCGACCGAATCCACTTCCCGACCCTCGATCAGTGATGCCAATAGCGGTTCCAGCGGTGCCTCGTGATCCGGGCGATCGATCACCACGATATGGGCAAGCGTCAGCAGGCGCTCACGCTGGTGCCAGTCGGGCAGGCCCAGGAACGCGTCGTGCCCGACCGCCATGACCAGCCGCGCCTCGTCGCCCCACTCCTGGCGCAACGACGCCAAGGTGTCGACAGAGTAGGAGTGGCCCGGACGACGCACCTCGCGATCATCTGCTAGCAACCCCGGCGTGCCACCGATGCCGGCCTCCAGCATCGCCAGACGATGTTCGGCGGAGATGCCCGGCGCCTTGCGATGAGGCGGCACGTGAGCCGGAATCATGTGCACCGCGTCCAGAGCCAGCGCCTCGCCCAGCTCGACGGCACTGCGCAGATGCCCCAGGTGAACCGGGTCGAAAGTGCCACCCAGCATGGCAATACGCGCAAAGGAGGAGTCTCGCACGTCAACCCCGCACATGGCCGTCGCCGAAAACGACGTACTTCCGGGTCGTCAGCCCCTCCAGGCCAACCGGGCCACGAGCATGCAGCTTGTTGGTGGAGATGCCGATCTCGGCTCCCAGGCCGTATTCGAACCCATCGGCGAAACGCGTCGACGCATTGACGATCACCGAGCTTGAATCCACCTCGGCCAGAAATCGTCTGGCGAGGGTGAGATTCTCGGTCACGATCGCGTCGGTATGCTGGGATCCATAAGTGTTGATGTGTTCGATCGCCCGATCGAAATCGTCGACGATTCGAATCGCCAGGATCGGCGCCAGATATTCTGTCGACCAGTCCGCGTCCGATGCCTCGACGGCATCCTCGATCCACTCTCGGGTTCGCGGGCAGCAGCGCATCTCGACGCCCTTGTGCCGATAGATCGCGGCCAGCGACGGCAGCACCTGCGCCGCGATATCGACGTGCACCAGCAGCGTCTCCATCGTATTGCAGGGCGAATAGCGCTGAGTCTTGGCGTTGTCGGCGATCGCCACCGCCTTGGCGATATCCGCGGCGGCATCGATATAGACATGGCAGATACCATCGAGGTGCTTGATGACCGGCACCGTGGCATCAGCGGCGATACGGGCGATCAGCGACTTGCCGCCGCGCGGAATGATGACATCCACGAACTGCGGCATGGTGATCAACGCGCCCACCGCGGCGCGATCGGTCGTTGCCACCACCTGCACCGCACTCGCGGGCAAGCCGGCATCCTCGAGCCCCATGCGAATGCATTCGGCGATCGCGGCATTGCTGGCTGTCGCCTCGGAACCGCCCCGAAGGATGCAGGCATTGCCGGATTTCAGGCACAGACTCGCCGCCTCGACGGTCACATTGGGACGGGATTCGTAAATGATACCGATCACCCCCAGCGGCACCCGCATCTGGCCGACCTGGATACCGCTGGGTCGGTAGCTCAGCCCGTCGATCTGGCCGACGGGATCGGGCAGCGCCGCGACCTGACGAACCCCGGCAATCATGGCGTCGACTCGCTCCTTGGTCAGCGCCAGACGATCCAGCAGCGCCTCGCTCAGCCCGTGGTCTCGCCCGCGCTGCAAGTCTTCCCGGTTGGCCGCTGCCAGGTTCGGGCGGGCCGCGTCCAAGCGCGCCACGATCGCCTCGAGCGCAGCGTTCTTGCGCCCACTGTCGACCCGGCGCAGTGCAGCACTGGCGTCACGCGCACGCTGCCCCAGCGCCTGCATGTAGTGGGTGATATCCTCGACCCGAGAGGTCGCCGTCTGCTGCATGGTGTACTATCCCCTCTCGATGATGATCCGCAACGGGTGGCGTCCGACGTCGGGCTGCCGAACGTCTCGATAGCGAGAAAGCTCGATGCCAAGGGCACGATAACGCGCTGTCCTTTATCGTTAATCGCGCTATACGCTCAGTCCCGGCCCATGCGATAGTGAAACACGAATCGCACACGCCATCCGCAATCGGTCCAATATAAGCCACCATGCAAAGCAAGTACAAAAGCCCCGGCTCCAAAACGCTTCTGGCGCTTATCTTGCTGTTCGCTCTGGTGGCGGGCGGGCTAGCCGAGGACGCCGTGAGAGTAGCGGCTTGGGTCAGTGGCGCCCTCTTTGCCTTGCTGCTGGCTCGCCCCACGCGTCTCGCGCAGTGGTTTCCCGTCGTGATCACGGTTCTGTGCGTTGCCATGCTCGCGATCGACCATGCCAACACCCATCTCTGGATCTGGGCGTTGCCGCTATGCCTGCTGGGCCTGGCGGGCCGCGGCGGCGCGATAGTCAACGTGGCGGTCTATGCAACATGCGTCATCTACATGGCCTGGACGCTGCCCTTGCCGACCACCATCGTTGCCAGTCTTTCACTGGCGGTGGTCTGGCTACTGTGCCTGGAGCGACAACGGCTGTCGGCCACGACACCGGCATCGGCGAAGTCCGATTGGCTGCTCCCGCCGGCGCAACTGGATGCCGACATTCAGCGTGAACTCAAGCGCTCGGAGCGAGAACGGCTGCATGGAGAGGTGGTGGTTTTCGGCTGCGCCCACTCGACCACGGCCGATATGGATCAGCTCTGTCGCTATCTGCAAGAGCAGTTGGCGCTCTACGAACGGGCCTACCGACTCAATGACTATGGCGTTGCCGTGATTCTCGTGGCGCCCAATGCCGAGGTCGCCCAGCAACGCCGCCAACAGCTGGGATACGCTATCGCTCCTCATCGCGAGGTCTCGTCGACGCCACTGACGGAAATCGGCGATCGTTTCACCCGTTACCACGGCAAATCGTCCACGCGCATGGCGGAGATGCACTCTTGGCACTGAGTCGTTACAAGCTGATCGCACAACTACTCACGCTGGCATTGCTGGTGGGTCTCGCGCTGTGGGAACACCTGATGCGCCACTACGACTTGATACTCCCGCCGACCCTGCTGGCGATCGCACTGCTGATTTCCCTGCCGCTGCAGTGGCTGGGGCGCCTTCGCCCATCGGTGGCTGACCATCTGCTGCTGGCCGGCGGGCTGGTCCTTTGTGCCGTCGAGGCACCGAGTAGCGCGAACCCGATGCTATGGCTGGGGCTCTCGATCACGCTCAGCTTTCTGTTGCTCACGTTCTTCCCGGCCCTTCTACTGGCGTTCTGCCTGGTCCCGATACTGCTGGTGCTGATCGGCGACGGCCGCTTGGCGGCGCTCAACCTGGTGTTTGGCTGGTGGCTGATGCTGGTTGCGGCTGCCCTGACCGTCCTGCTGGATCAATCGTCCCATGCGAAGCGCTTCACGCTGACGCCCTGGCGTCGCGACAAGCGCCTGTCCGCCACCTGTACTCGCGAGAACTTGAAAATAGAGATCGCCAGGGCATCCGCGCTCGACCAGCCATTGAGCGTACTGGTCGTCTATATCCCTCAACTGGATCAGGCAGGAGATCAATTCGGCGGTCACCTGCGCGAAGTGCTTCTGTCCAGTTTCAGCAGCGTGGTGTCCGACAATAGCCGTCAAAGCGACCTCCTCGGCGAGAATCATGCCAACGTTTTTTGGCTGATACTGCCGAACACGGCTGAACCCGGCGCCGTCGCTGCTGCCAAAAGACTCTCGGATGCGGTCACCGCGGTCGCCCATCCTGAAATCGGCGCACTGGAAAGCTACAGTCGAGTCTGTACGCTGCAGAGCCAGGAAAGCGCAGAGCGCTTCGCTCGGCGCCTTGAAGCCGCTGCCACCAAACTGCTGGAACCTCACGCTTGAATTTCACGCACTGGCTTTACTCTCTCGCCCCGCCCCCGGAGCTCCTCCTGGTCATCATCTTCGCGGTGGCCCTGATCGAATCCCTCGCCGTCATCGGCGTCGTGGTGCCCGGCGTGGTATTGCTCGGCGCTGCAGCGTCGATCGCCGGACACGGCGACATCTCCCTCTGGCTGGTGCTGCCAGCCGGTATTCTTGGCGCGTTCGCCGGCGACAACCTCAGCTTCTGGCTGGGCCGTACGCAGCGCAGCCGGATTCCGCGATGGTGGCCGCTGAAGCAGCACCCCGACTGGTTGAGCCGAGGCCATGAGTTCTTTCAGCGATACGGTATTCTATCCGTCGTGATCGGTCGTTTCGTCGGCCCGGTACGCCCGTTCATCCCCATGATCGCGGGCATGCTGTCGATGCCGACGAAACGCTTCGTTGTCGTCAATCTGGTTTCCGCTCTGGCCTGGGCTCCGGTCTATCTTCTGCCGGGTTATCTGCTGGGACGATCCTGGGAAGAGTTGATGCAGCTGCCGGCAGGGGCCGAACACTGGCTGCTGACGCTCTCCCTGTCGCTGCTGGCGCTGGGACTACTGTTCTCGTGGATTCGTTATCAGCTGAGCAGCGACGGGCGTGTGCATCGCTGGTTGGAAGCGCGCATGACTCGAAGCCCTGCGCTGGCCAAGGGCTGGAACACGCTTTGCTCACCGCCGCCGGCAAGTGAATTCCCGTTGGCGTCGGTGTCACTGCTGCTGACCAGCCTGATCGCCTTGACCGGCTGGACGATATGGGTGCTGATGCACGATGGGCCACTACCCATGGATTCGCAGATCCACTCGCTCGCTCGTCTGCTGCAGCGAAGCTGGCTGGTCGGGACCAGCGAGACGCTCGCCGAGATCGGCGATGCGCTGGGCATCAGCGTACTCATGGCCCCATGGCTGCTCTGGCTGTTGTACGCGAAACGCTTCGCAGCGCTGCTGCACATCGCCGGCGCCCTGGTTCTCATTGCCGTCAGCAACACGATATTCAAGGATCTGGCAGGTCGGGCACGGCCGGACACCCCGGACTACCTGACCGGCTCGATGTCCTACCCCAGCGCCCATACGTCGACGATCGTGGTCGTCGTCGGGCTGACGGCAGCGTTTGCCGCCCAGGTGATGCCGCAGCGCTATCGCGGATATGCGTACTGGCTAGGGATCCTCGTCTGCGCGCCCATGGCCATATCCCGGTTGGTGATCGGCGTTCACTGGGCCAGTGATCTGATCGGCGGAGCCCTGCTCGGGCTCACTGTCTGCGCCCTGACGCGCATCAGCTATCAACATTTCCAGCGCCCCGACCGCGACATGCCGCCGTGGATCTGGCTAGGCGTCGCCTCGCTGGCGCTGGAGACGACACGCGTGCTGTTTTTCCCTCCCATCTGAACTC
This sequence comes from Salinicola sp. CPA57, assembly GCF_003206035.1. Taxonomy (NCBI): domain Bacteria; kingdom Pseudomonadati; phylum Pseudomonadota; class Gammaproteobacteria; order Oceanospirillales; family Halomonadaceae; genus Salinicola; species Salinicola sp. CPA57. Next base: position 158,948 of record NZ_PZJR01000003.1, on the reverse strand, counting down.
CCGAGCGCTCCGCCGGGGGAGAGGGCCATCGCCGAGGGTCATCGCCTAAGCCCCCCAGCGGGGCATCAACGTCTGGGCAATGCCTAACTGATTGAGGATTCTGGCCACGATGAAATCGATCATCGCCTCGACGCTGTCTGGACGATGGTAGAAACCTGGTGCTGCCGGCAGCATGACAGCGCCCATATGGGTCAGCTTGAGCATGTTATCGAGATGAACCGCCGAGAGCGGCGTCTCCCGAGGCACCAGAATCAGCGGCCGACGCTCCTTGAGCGCGACATCCGCGGCACGCTCGATGAGGTTGTTGCTTGCCCCGCAGGCGACCGCCGAGAGCGTGCCGGTCGAGCACGGACAGATCACCAGCGCCTGCCAGTTACCGGATCCGGAGGCCACCGGCGCCATCCAGTCTTCCCGGCCGAAACAGCGAATCTGCTCCTCGCCGGCGCCGAACCGCGCCGTCAGATCCCTTGCCAGCCGATCCGGCTGTGCCGGCAGATCGATATCGGTCTCGACCGCGATCACCCGATGCGCCGCCTTGGAGACCAATACGTAGACCTCGTGCCCGGCGCCGATCAGGCATTCGATCAGGCGCAGCCCATACTGCACGCCGGAGGCCCCGGTCAACGCCACGGCGATCGGCGGCGCATAGTTTGGAGCGTTGTTCTGGACATGGCTCTGGACATGGCTCTGGGCATGGCTCGGGCGGGCGGGAAACTCATTGTCAGCGGCCATGAAAACCCTCCAGCGCTTGCAGCAACTTGTCGTGAATACCGCCAAACCCGCCGTTGGACATGACCACGATCCGATCTCCGGAAACGGCCGTCTCGACGACCTGCCCGATCAGCGTGTCGAGATCGTTCGCTACCCGGCTGGTCGCACGGCGGGCGACAACTTCGTCCAGCGACCAGTCGAGCCCGGGAGGCTGATACCACCAGACCCGATCGGCCACCGAGACGCTATCGGCCAGGCGTGTCTTCATGGTGCCTTGGCGCATGGTATTGGAACGGGGCTCGATGACTGCCAACAGCCGGCCGCCGTGGCGGTCCTGGCGTAACCCCTCGAGCGTCATCGCAATGGCCGTGGGATGGTGCGCGAAGTCGTCGAGCACCTGGATCCCGGCCACCTCGCCGCGAACTTCCTGGCGTCGCTTGGGAGCAGCGAACGTCGCGAGTGCGTGGCAGCCGTCCGCCACCGACACGCCAAGCTGATGGGCCGCTGCCAGCGCGGCAACGCCGTTGGCGGCATTGTGCCGACCGCTCATTCCCCACTGAATCCGGTGACGCTCGCCGCCGTAAGTCACCGTGAAGGCACGGCTGTCATCCGGCTCGAGGGTAAAGCGCCAATCGCTGCCGTCACGTTCACCGAAGCGTTGTACCGGCGTCCAGCAACCCTGGGCCAGAACCCGCTCCAGCGCCGGCTCGCTGTCGGCGACCACCAGGCCGCCATTGCCCGGCACCGTACGCACGAAGTGATGAAACTGGCGTTCGATGGCCGCCAGGTCGGCAAAGATATCGGCGTGGTCGAACTCCAGATTGTTGAGAATGGCGACATCCGGGTGGTAATGAACGAACTTCGACCGCTTGTCGAAGAACGCGGTGTCGTACTCGTCCGCCTCCACGACGAACGGCGCACCGGATCCGCCGAGACGAGAAGAGCATCCGAAATTGCGCAGCACGCCACCGATCAGGAAGCCGGGCTCCAGCCCCGCGACCTCCAGTATCCAGGCCAGCATGCTCGCGGTGGTGGTCTTGCCATGCGTCCCCGCGACTGCCACGACACGACGTGTCGACAGCACATGTTCCGCCAGCCATTGCGGCCCGGAAGTATAGGCAAGCCTGGCGTTCAGCATCGCCTCGATTTCCGGATTGCCGCGCGAAAGCGCATTGCCGACGATGACCAGATCGGGAGCCGGCTCGAGATTCTCGGGGCGATAACCCTCCATCAGCTCGATGCCGATCTCTTCGAGCTGGTGGCTCATCGGGGGATAGACATTGGCGTCCGAGCCGGTCACGCGATAGCCCAGCATCTTTGCCAGGCGCGCCAGACTCCCCATGAAAGTCCCGCATACCCCCACTACATGAACGTGCATTCCACTCTCCCTCGCATGAGCCGGCGAGCCTAGCATGGGCTCGCAAACCGGGCCACCGGCTCGCCCGATACCGCATCCGATACGCTCCCGCGGCGTCGCCCACCCCCCCACGAGTCCCCCTGCGAAACGCAGACTAGCGGCCGCAGCGATCATGGCGTCACGGCAGACATCAGCCGATGACTCATCCGACAGTTGCAGAAAATTGACCGAGGTCAAGACACGCATCTCGTGTTAACAGGCATTCGCCTTTCGGCTATGCTGGGCCCGCATTCGCGACCTGCGGCATCCTTGCCAGGTGGCACCACGTCGTTGCCATGGCCCCGGTTTCATCATCGGTGGTGATTCACCGACAGGCTATCGCCACCGCGATATCGTCCAGGAAGTCAGCGCCAGTCGACGGCCCGGGCACGCCAGTTCGATGACGTGAGCCAGCATAACCGAACATCAGGAGATGAGAGCCGATATGGCCAAGCATAATGCCTTCTACGCCCAGTCCGGTGGCGTTACCGCCGTCATCAACGCCAGCGCCTGTGGCGTGATCGAGGCCTGCCGCCGTCACCCGGACCGCATCGGTCATCTCTATGCCGGGCACAACGGCATCATCGGCGCGCTCATGGAAGATCTGATCGATACCAACCAGGAGAGTGACGACGCCGTCTCGGCGCTGCGCTATACGCCCGGTGGCGCCTTCGGTTCCTGTCGCTACAAGCTCAAGTCGATCGAGACCCACCGCGCCGAATACGAACGCCTGATCGAGGTATTCAAGGCCCACGACATCCGCTATTTCTTCTACAACGGCGGCGGCGACAGCGCCGATACCTGCCTCAAGGTCTCCCAGCTGTCGGAGACGATGGGCTATCCGCTGACCGCGATTCACGTACCCAAGACCGTCGACAACGATCTGCCCATCACCGATAACTCGCCGGGTTTCGGCAGCGTCGCCAAGTACGTTGCCACCTCGACGCGGGAAGCGGCGCTGGACATCGAATCGATGTGCTCGACCTCCACCAAGGTATTCATTCTCGAGGTGATGGGACGTCATGCGGGCTGGATCGCCGCCGCAGGTGCACTCTCCGGTGAATCTCCGGAACAGGCCCCGCACCTGATCATCTTTCCGGAAATCGCCTTCGACCGGGAGAAGGTCATGGCGCGCATCGACGACGCCGTCAGACGTCACGGCTTCTGCGTGCTCGTGGTATCCGAAGGCGCCCAGTACGCGGACGGCACCTTCCTGACCGATTCGGGCAGCACCGACGCCTTCGGTCACAAGCAGTTGGGCGGCGTCGCCCCGATGTTGGCATCGATGGTCAAGGAAGACCTGGGCTACAAATACCACTGGGCCGTCGCCGACTATCTACAGCGTGCCGCGCGCCATATTGCTTCCAAGACGGATGTCGACCAGGCCTACGCCGTGGGTGAAGCCGCCGTCGAGCTCGCTCTGGCCGGGCAAAATTCGATGATGCCTGCGATCAAGCGTATCTCGGACGCACCCTACGAATGGAAGATCGAACCGGCTCCGCTGTCGGAAATCGCCAACCACGAAAAATTCATGCCGCGGGACTACATCAGCGAAGATGGTCTCTATATCAGCGAAGCAGGTCGCCGATACCTCGCACCGCTGATTCTGGGTGAGGATTTCCCCCCATTCGAAAACGGCCTGCCCAAGGTCGCCAAATTGAACAAAGCCAGGGTCGAGCGCAAGCTGCAGCCGTTCGAGCTCTAGCCCACAGACTCCGGCGTCATCGCGGCGTTCGCGCGACGCCTGTCAACCGAGCCACACTCCGCTCCCACCGTCGGCACCGCCATCGCGGGTGCCGACGCCAGAAGCGGTCGCTCGCCTACCTTTTCAGAACGTTCGTCCGCATTTCAAGGAAGACTGACGGCCCAGCGACAGCATCCCTGTCGCGATTCAGCAACACCCTCCCTCCAAAATGAAAACAGTGTTCAACAACTCCGAGATCCGCTACTCGGCGAAAGTTCCGGGGCTATACTTGGCTTATCCTGAAAATCGCCCACAAGCGGCTATCGCGGGAAGCACATCTCGAGGATTCAGGTAAATCGTCAGATTCAGCGCCTCGTCGCTCTTGCGGCGGCGAGTAAAGAGAAGGAGCAGGGCCATGAAGAAACCGATCATTGTTGGCGGTATCATCGCCGCACTGGGTATCGCCGGTGGCGTCGCGGTTGGCGCCTATCAATCATCCGAGAGCGGACCGCGTTATGCGGATATCGTCAGCGTCGACCCGATCGTGCAGACCTCCAACTCTCCTCGCGAAGTCTGCAAGGATGTCACGGTGACGCATCAGCGCCCGGTGAAGGACGATCATCGCATCGCCGGCACCGCCATCGGCGCCATCGTCGGCGGCGTCGTCGGCAATCAATTCGGTGGCGGCAGCGGCAAGAAGATCATGACGGCAGCCGGCGCCGTGGGCGGCGGCGTCGCGGGCAACCAGGTTCAGCAGCAGATGCAACAGGGCGACACCTATCAGACGACCGAGAAGCGCTGCAGCACCGTCAACGACAGCAAGGAAGAGACCGTCGGTTATGACGTCCGCTATCGTTACGATGGCGAGGTCCATGAAGCCAAGCTGGATGACAAACCGGAGGGTGACCGCGTGCTGATGCGCGACGGAGCACCGCAATGGCAGGACGACTCTCAATCCTGAACAACTCGGTCTTGAACAACTCGGTTGAAGACCGCCGCCATTCGCGGATTGACGCCTTCCAACGGTTCGAGCGTCAACTAGCGCTGAGTCAGAAAGACGAGAATCAAATAGCCCCGAGTCATCGACTCGGGGCTTCGTCTTTGACAGCAATGCCGGATCCCCTTCCGAATATTAATCTGGCGACTCTTTCTTCGACCATCGCAGGCAGGCATCGGGAAGCGCGAGCCCTATCTGCCGAGAACCTTCATCAAAAATGCGTCGGCTTCCTCGGCCGACCTTGAGGACCGATCGGTTTGCTTAGCGCGATCTCGATCGCCCGCTCTCGCTCGATGCCGCTATCGACCAGCTTCCTGATTCTCGTTTTCAGCGTGCTCACAGGCATGCCAACGGCTTTGGCACGATGGGACAAGCTCCCCATCGCACACTCGGTCTTCTTCTGACCTTGAACGAGCTGAAAATCCCGCGCAGTCAATTTCATAGTCTTCCCGAGGTGCAACTGCCGTTATTAACCAAACCATCTAATAAAGGCATTATTGATTTAACTGAACTTTAAATAGTTTGTAAATGAACTATAGTTCAGCTTGCACGCCTCGAGGTTAACTTTACTTAACTCAGAGCGAGAAAGACTGACATTGAGGCCATGGTTAGGGTTCTGCCGGAAGCACTGGCGATCGGTGGAGGAGCACGTTCACACTATTTCGGTCCCAGCACAGACCTTGAAGGGTGTGAACATGTTCAGAGAGCAACGAGTAGAGAGCGGTCGCGGCCGGCGGCAATGCGGGCAGGTCGAAAAACCGTGACTGGCCAACAAAAAAACGCCCGGCATACTTCACCACCTGGTGCTGAAGTCTGCCGGGCCAAAGATCGCGAGACCGCGACCATGAACCTCTGGGGCTCAAAAGAGCGCGCATGAAGAACGCACCCTCGACCGATTCGTTACGGTTCAAAGCGGGCGCTTCGCACCAAAAAAATCAATATCTAGTAGCAAACCGCCTTATCAACCTACTATAGCTACTAGATTATCAGCATGTCGCAATAAAGAGAAAGCGGAAATTTCATCTACTTTAGTATTTCCGGATAAATACCGACCACCGCCCTGCCGGTGCTCATGGGCCCTCACTCCAGCTGTCCAATGACGCCATGACCTCGTCATGGTCATTGACGCCCCCCACATACGGCACAGGCCGGATCTCTTGGCAACGCGAAACGCCGCCACTCGCCGCGTAATGCGTCGAACGTCGAGAGACCTCGAGGAGGCTGGCCCGCGCCAGTGATCAGCTTCAAGGCTTCCAGCGCCTGAAAACTACCGATAACGCCAACCAGTGGCGACACGACACCGCTCTCTGCACAGGTCAGCGCTTCATCGTCGCCCTGCTCTCCGTAAAGGCAGGCGTAACAGGGCGACGATGGCTGACGCGAATCGAAGACTGCCAACTGGCCGGAAAAACGAATGGCAGCGCCGCTCACCAGCGGGGTCCGAGTTTCGACGCAGACCCGATTGATCGCGAAGCGGCTGGAGAAACGATCGGTACAATCGAGCACCACATCGGCCGAATCGACTTCCTCTTTCAGGGCACCGTCGGCGAGCCGAGCATTCAGCGCCCGGACCTGGCACGTGGCGTTGAGCCTTCGTGCCGCATCGGCCGCCGACTGCGCCTTGGAATGCCCCAGCGCCGATTCGGTGTGCGCAATCTGGCGCTGCAGATTGGATAATTCGACGACATCATCATCGGCGATGCTAAGACACCCCACACCGGCCGACGCCAGATAGAGCGCAGCGGGAGAACCAAGACCACCGGCACCGATGACCAGCGCGCGGGAAGCGAGCAGCAGCTCCTGCCCCCGGACATCGATCTCTTCCAGCATGATATGGCGGCTGTAGCGTAGTAATGCCTCATCGTTCATAGCTTTGACTTCATCGCCTTTCGTTCATGGCCGTCTTCGTGAGTGCCCTCATGGGCTTGCCGGCAAACGCGCTCCAAATCCAAGAATGACGGCGTCGCGGTCCGACGTGCTACCCGTCGCCTGCCAGGTCGAGATCGGGAATCGGCAGGGCCAACTCCTCCTTGACCTCTTCCATCACGACGTAGCTTTTGGACTCCTTGACGCCGGGCAGGGTCAATACGACGTCACCCAGCAGTTGGCGATAAGCCGACATCTCCGGAATCCTGCACTTGAGGATATAGTCGAACTGCCCGGAAACCAGATGACACTCCTGAATCTGCGGCAGTTTGGCGACCGCCTGTCGGAACTCATCGAAGACCGCCGGGGACTGGGTGTTCAAACTGATTTCGACGAACACCAGCAGATTGGCGCGCAGCGCCTGTGGATCGAGTATCGCCTTGTAGCCGCGAATGATACCCGAACGTTCGAGGCGTTTGACGCGCTCGAGACAGGGTGTCGTCGACAGTCCCACCTGGGACGCCAGGTCGACGTAGGAAATTCGCGCGTTTTCCTGCAGGCAGCGCAGGATATTGAGGTCGATTCGATCGAGAGATCGAGATTTGGCTTTCATTGCTGTAATTGTTCCAAGCCGGTGGATGGAAAGGTTCCATGAATGAGAAGCCGAAGGCGAATGGCTCGCTTGGGTAATCAGCAAGTGACACCACGCAAGCGACACGACGTATGGATTACCGCCCCGGCTCACCGCTTTTCGCGGGGCAATACTCTTATCACAGAGCGGTTACGAATCACCAGCCAGCCCGGCAACCCTCGTTCAACGCTTCGGTTGTAGAGGTACGGCCAGGCGCCGCCGGTTCGGTCGACCGAATTGGCCTACGCCATTGATCGACAGGCTCAGCTCCACTGCCCGCCGCTGACCCGTTGGTGACCTGCCAGGTCGTATCGGGACCCGACATCGTGGAAGCCGCGATGCGACAGCGCTTCGCGCACCTGCTGCGCTTGCGCGTAGCCATGCTCCATCCAGAGCCAGCCACCCGGTGTCAGGTAGCTCGGCGCTTGCCCCGTCAGCCATTCGAGATCGGACATGCCAGAGGCACCGGCGACCAACGCCGAACGCGGCTCGAAGCGAACGTCGTCAAGCAGCAGATGCGGATCGTCATCGGCAATATAGGGAGGATTGGAAACGATCAAATCGAAACGGCGACCGGACAATGCCGAGAACCAGTCGCTTTTCAGAAAGCGAGCGTTAGCGATCGCCAGTCGTTCGGCGTTGGATTGCGCCAGGGCCACGGCGTCGGTGGAAACATCGACACCGGTGACCCGCCAGCCCGGGCGTTCGCTGGCGAAGGCGAGCGCGATCGCGCCGGTGCCGGTGCCCAGATCGAGCAGTTCGCCCTTGGGCATCGGCGCAGACTCGAGTGCCACCTCGACGAGACGCTCGGTATCCGGACGCGGGATCAGCGTCGCCGGCGACGTCTCGAGGGAGAGCCCCCAGAACTCCCGCGCGCCGACCAGGTAGGCCACCGGCAGCCCCTCGGTCCGACGGGCGATCAGCGTCTGAAAGCGCTCTTGTTGCGCCGGCATCAATTCGCGGTCGCCCCACGTATAGAGCCAGGTTCGATTCGTCTCGCAGACGTGTGCCAGCAACACCTCCGCATCCAGTCGCGCCGTCGGCGAGGCGATGAGTCGTGCTGCCGCGTCGCGAAGAGCGTCGTCGATGGTCATCACTCGCCCTGCAGCGCTGCCAGCTGGTCGGCCTGATACTCATTGATCAGAGGTCCGATGACTTCGTCGAGATCGCCGGCCACGACCTCGCCCAGCTTGTAGATCGTCAGGTTGATGCGGTGATCGGTGAGCCGCCCCTGGGGAAAGTTGTAGGTGCGGATCCGTTCGCTGCGATCGCCCGATCCCACCAGAGAGCGGCGGGTATCGGCCTGGTGCTGGCGCTGGGAGTCCACGGCCGCCTGCTTCAGCCGCGCGGCCAGCAGCGACATCGCCTTGGCACGGTTCTTGTGCTGGCTGCGCTCTTCCTGACATTCGACGACCAGCCCCGTCGGCAGGTGGGTGATGCGAATCGCGGAATCGGTCGTGTTGACGTGCTGGCCGCCGGCCCCGCTGGAGCGGAACGTGTCGACACGGAGATCATTACTGTTGACGTCGATGTCGCCGACCTCACCTGCTTCGGGCATCACCGCGACGGTGCAGGCCGAAGTATGAATCCGGCCCTGGGATTCCGTCGCCGGAACACGCTGCACGCGATGTGCGCCGGATTCGAATTTCAGCGACGCGTAGACGTTGTCGCCCTTGACCCTGGCGATGATCTCCTTGTAGCCGCCCTGCTCGCCGTGACTGGCGCTGACCACCTCGACCTTCCAGCCACGCCGCTCGGCATAGCGGGAATACATCCGAAACAGATCGCCGGCGAACAGCGCCGCCTCGTCGCCACCCGTACCGGCCCGGACTTCCAGAAAGACGTTGCTGTCGTCGTCCGGGTCCTTGGGGACCAGCAAGCGTTTGACCTCCTCTTCCAGCTCCTCGAGCCGGGATCTGGACGAGCGCCACTCCTCTTCGGCCAGCTCGCGCATGTCGGGATCGCTATCCTGCCGCATCTGATCGGCCGCTTCGATATCGCTCTCGGTACGGCGATAGACAAGCCAGGACTCGACCAGCGGTTCGAGCTCGGCGTACTCGCGAGAGTAATCGCGAAAGCGAGGCTGATCGGAAATCACTTCGGGTTCGGATAACAGCGCCGACAGCTCTTCGAAGCGCTCCTGGAAGGCGTCGAGTCGTTCGCGCAGAGACGCTTTCATGCCCAGTCCTGTATTTTCATGCCGAGTCCTGTGTCGTGGCGGGCCCCTCGATGAGCAGGCTATCGGCCGCCTGAATGATGTCGTGACGCGACTGGCCCGACGCTTCGCGCAGGCGCAGCGTCGGGCCATGCATCAACTTGTTGGCCAACTGGTGCGAGAGACGCTTGATCACCGTCTCCGGATCCGCGCCGCGCGCCAACTGCGCCAGTGCCTCGGCTTCGGAATCGCGACGCAGCGTTTCACCGTGCTGACGATAGCGGCGAATCAGATCCCCAGCACCGCGAACCCGGCGTTCATGCAGCCAGTGATCGACGCCGCTGTCGATCAAGGCTTCGGCCTGGCTGGCAGCGACCTCGCGATGCCGCCGGTTTTCGGCGATCACCTGCTGAAGGTCGTCGACGCTATAGAGGAAGACATCGTCGAGATCGCCCACTTCCGGTTCGATATCCCGGGGGACGGCAATATCGACCATGAAGATGGGCCGGTGGCGGCGCACCTTGAGCGCCCGCTCGACCATGCCCTTGCCGAGGATCGGCAATTCGCTGGCGGTCGATGCGATGACGATGTCCGCCTGCTCCAGAGCCTGCGGAATGGCGTTGAGCTCGATTGCCCGCCCGCCGCAGGCTTCCGCCAGCACCTGAGCCCGTTCCAGCGTGCGATTGGCCACGGTCAGCCCCATGATGCCGGCTTCCCTCAGGTGGCGTGCGACCAGTTCGACCGTCTCGCCGGCGCCGATCAGCAATGCTCGGGCGCGGCTGAAATCGTCGAAGATGCGACTGGCAAGGCTCACGGCGGCGTAGGCCACCGAAACCGGATTCTCGCCGATCGAGGTTTCGCTGCGAACCTGCTTGGCGACGGAGAACGTCTGCTGAAAAAGACGTTCCAGCTCGCTCCCCAGCCCCGCATGCTGACGCGAGATCTGGTAGGCATCCTTGAGCTGACCGAGAATCTGCGGCTCGCCCAGGACCATGGAGTCCAGACCGGCCGCTACGCGCATCAGATGTCTTGCAGCCTCGCCCTCGTAGTAGTGATAGGCACAGCTCAACAGCTCCTGCGCGGGCATGCCGTGAAACGCCCCCAGCCACTCGAGCAGTTGACGCTCGCCGTCGGCCACGGTGATGCAGTAGAGCTCGGTCCGGTTGCAGGTCGACAGCACTGCCGCCTCACGCACGTCGGGCAGGGCCCGCAGCTGTGTCAGCGCGGACTCGAGCTGTGCCGGCGAGAAGGCGACACGCTCGCGCATGTCGACCGCAGCCGTTCTATGATTGATACCCAGAGCTAGCAGCGTCATGAAATCACGGTCATTTATCTTGCGTGGACCCGGCTTTGCGCCTGCGAACGTCATCGCTGGCGCGGCAAGCCGGGATGAAGCGCGGCAGATGTCAGGTCGCCGACCGCCCCATTCACCGTTCGCGATCGGCCGCAGCCGGAAGTCGACACACCCGGTCTATAACGTCCCACCCTATTGTGGTCCGCCCAGCCAGGCGGCGCCATTTTAGCACAGCCAAAAGACGCTTAGCAGGCAATGAATCGCGTCGGCTGGCATGCTTGGGCGATTGACCCCCGGCGGCCAGCCGTTATGCTGGAGCCATTGATCGATCTCGAGGACGGCATGCCCAAAAGTCTGTTCTACGCCGCCAGTTGCGCGGTCCTGCTGGCTGGCTGTCAAAGCATGTCGGCCGATAGCCCATCGATGCCCGCCGATGACCCCATGACGACGGCGCCACCCATCACCCGTGGTTTCGACGCAAGCGGCCTGTCTCAGGTGATGCTATCCGAGATGGCGGGGCAGCGGGGCGACTTTCGTCGCGCCGCCGAGGGCTATCTGGCCGCTGCCGATCGCTACCGCTCCGCCGAACTCGCCGAGCGAGCGACGCTGGCCGCGCGCTACACCGACGACACCGGACTGCTCTCCTCCGCGGCGGCTCGGTGGCAGCAGCTGGCCCCGCGGGACTCGGCACCGCAGAAGCTGCTTTCGGGGATCGCGGTGGACCGCGGCGACTGGCCTGCGGCATTACGCCACAGGCTGGAGCTCGCTCGCTCGGATGAGGACGCTCAACTTCTCGAGCTCGCCGATCTGATGGTGGAAGCCCGGGCCGACCCCGTCCCGCTGATCGCCCAGCTACGCGATTTCACGGCATCCCACCCCGATCACGCCGACGCGCAGATGGCCACCGCGCGGCTCGAGGCAGCCAATGGTCAGCTGGACGACGCTCGCCAGCGCCTGGCGACCCTGACGCGGCATCATGCCGACCTGCCGGCGCTCTGGCTCACCCGCTCGCAGATCGCCCTCGAGGCCGGCGACTACGGTCAGGCGGCAGCAACGGCGCGACGCGGGAGCGAGCTCGCGCCCGACGATAGCCGGTTCCTGCTGGCGCTGGCCCAGGCCGAGATCGCCAATGGCGATATTGCGTCTGCCGAGCCGCGAATCGATCAACTGCTGGCGCGTTACAACGATACGCCGTCGCTACGTATCGGCTTCGCTCAGCTCTATCTCGACGCCGGCGCGCTGGAGCCCGCTCGCCGCCTGTTGCTGCCGCTGCTGGATCGCGACGACACGCCGCCGGCGACCTATCTGGTGCTGGGCAGCATCGCCGAGACTCAGGGCGAGATCGACAACGCCCTGCTCTATTATCGCCAGGTGCCAGCCGGCCCCGGCTTTCTCGATTCCCGGGCACTGGCGACCCGTATGCTGATCGCCAGTGGTCGCGCCAGGGAAGCCCAGGAATTCCTGCAGGTCGAAATTCTGCGCCACCCCGATCAGCGCACTTCCTTGACACAGATCGGCCTGCAGGCACTCGACGACGCCGGCCAGATTCCTGCGGCGGACGCCCTGCTCGCCGACGCTCTCGAACAGTCGCCGAATGACACGGACCTGCTCTATACCCGCGCCATGCGAGAGTTCGACCAAGGCAACGTCGAGACGATGATGACGCAGATGCGCGACGTGATCGCCAGAGATCCCGACAATGCCGCGGCTCTCAACGCATTGGGCTACACCCTGGCGACGACCACCGATCACTACGATGAGGCACTGGATCTCATCGAGCGAGCGCACGCGCTCGAGCCGCAGAGCCCGGCCATTCTCGACAGCCTGGGCTGGGTTCACTTCAAGCGCGGAGAGCCCCGGAAGGCGCTGGGTTACCTGCGCCGGGCCTATGCCGGACAGCCGGACCAGGAAGTCGCCGCGCATCTGGCAGAAGCGCTGGTCGTTCTCGACCAGGCAGCCGAAGCCAGAACGCTGGTGCAATCGGCAATCGCCACCAGCGACAATCACCCCGATATCGACGATCTGCTGATTCGCTATCCGCAGCTTTCGCCCCAGGCTGAACCCTAGCCAGATAGCCGGGCCCTAAGCTCGGCAGTCGTGCCGGAATTCAGCCGCCTGTACCGGGGCAAGGCCCCGGGAAGCAACCCGGCGCCCGGCTTCCCACTCTACTCATTCGTACTCGACAGGAAACATCGATGGCACACTCCCTCCCGGTCAGCGAACGGCGACAACGCGCCCCAATGACATGCAAGCAGTGGTGGCAGCCGCTAGGGGCGTTGATTCTGGTGGCCTGGCTTGCCGGTTGCGCCGGGCAGGCGCCGGCACCGGACGTGCCGCGCCAACCCGATGACTGGCAGCGACAGCAGGATGAACTGACCGCCCTCGACACCTGGTCCTTGGCCGGCAAGGTCGGCCTGCGAACCGCGGATGACAGCCGCAGCGCGAATCTGGACTGGTCTCAGGCGCCCAATCACTACCGCATGCTGATCAGCGGCCCGTTCGGTGCCGGTCGCAGCGTTCTCGAGGGCCGCCAAGGTGCCGTCACGCTCACCACTGGCGACGGCCGCTTCGAGGCTGCATCACCGGAAGCGTTGATGCAGCAGCAACTGGGCTGGTCGCTGCCCATCTCCGCACTGGACTCCTGGGTTCGCGGACTTCCGGCGCCGGGCCGCGCTCATCAGCAGACCGACGACGAACTCGGCTTTCCGAAAACCCTCAGCCAGGACGGCTGGACCATCCGCTACCGGGACTGGACCTACGCCGGCTCGCTGTGGCTGCCGAGTCGCCTGATCATGACCTACGACGACATTCGCGCCACGCTGGTGGTCAATCAATGGCAACCGGGGGTGGGCTCTGACGATGCGTCCGAGGAGACGCCGGGCGCGACGCAATGAGAGCTTTGACACTGCCCGCGCCTGCCAAACTGAATCGTCTGCTGCGGATCACCGGCCGCCGGCCGGATGGCTATCACTCGCTGCAGACGCTGTTCCAGATTCTCGATAGCGGCGACACGCTGAGATTTCTTCCACGGCTCGACAGCGACGACATCACGTTATCCCCGGCGCTGGCCAACGTTGCAGAAGCCGACAATCTCGTCGTCCGTGCCGCCCGCCTTCTCCAGCAACAGACCGGTTGTCGCCAGGGCGCAGCCATCGAGCTGGAAAAGCGCCTGCCGATGGGCGGCGGACTGGGCGGCGGCAGTTCCAACGCGGCCACTACGCTGCTCGCTCTCGACCACCTGTGGGGGCTGAATCTGGGTATCGATCGATTGGCGGCGCTGGGACTGACACTCGGCGCCGACGTTCCCGTCTTCGTGCGCGGCGATACCGCCTGGGCAGAAGGTATCGGTGAACAGCTCGTCCCGGTCGACCTGGCGCCTTGCTGGTTCGTCGTCATCCATCCCGATGTGGAAATTTCCACCGCGGCGGTTTTCGGCCACCCCGGTTTGACACGCGACAGCACGGTCATTAGTATGCGTCGCGCACTCGCCGGGGCCGCCCCCGACGCGGTGTGGCGCAACGATTGCGAGAGCATCGTGCGAGCGCTCTATCCTGAAGTCGACCGCGCGCTGAGCTGGCTTGACCAGTACGGTAACGCGATGCTGACCGGGACTGGCGCCTGCGTCTTCTGTCCGCTGGACGACGAAGCGCAAGCCGATCAGGTGCTGCGTCAGGTCCCGGACGGATGGCAAGCCTTCAAGGCCCGTGGCAGCAATCGGTCCCCGCTGCACTTGGCCTTGGACACTGCCAAAGGTTTGGACAGGGCTCAGGGGTAATTGCCATATCGCCGTCGCCAGAAGCCGTTTCGACTACGCGGTTTTTGTCAGACTTTTCAGACGGGTTACGGCTTTACGACTGGTTTTCCGTTCAAACCTAGCCAACGGTTTGTGCTTTTGCGCATAATGGGCGCGACCGATGATTGCTGGGGTATCGCCAAGTGGTAAGGCACTGGTTTCTGGTACCAGCATTCCCAGGTTCGAATCCTGGTACCCCAGCCACTTCCTGACTTTCGACAAGCCTGCATACGGAAACCGGGTCGCGATGGCCACTCAGCCCACACGATTTCCCTACCGGCGTTGCGGTTACTTTTCCTGCCGTCTCGACGCGCGACTTCGATGCCATTTTGCATCGTTGGCGGACAACCGTGGCCTCTCCGGAATTCGACGCTTCGGCTCGCACTCCCTCTGCAGTCTTGTCACCCGTCCAGAATCGAAACGAATGTCCTTTACCGACCTTCTACAGCTCTCAAAGGTGGCCGCGCGTGTCTAAATTGATGGTTTTTACCGGTAACGCCAATGTCGGACTCGCCTCGAAGGTAGCCGAGAGTCTGGATAACCGACTCGGCCATGCGACGGTCGGACAGTTCAGCGATGGCGAAATCGCCGTCGAGATCAACGAAAACGTACGCGGTAAAGACGTCTTTATTCTGCAATCGACCTGCGCCCCGACCAACGACAATCTCATGGAACTGATCCTGATGGTCGATGCGCTACGTCGTGCTTCGGCGACCCGCATCACTGCCGTCGTGCCCTACTTCGGCTACGCCCGCCAGGACCGCCGCGTGCGCTCGGCCCGCGTGCCGATTTCGGCCAAGGTCGTGGCCGACATGATGGTCAAGGCCGGCGTCGACCGCGTGATGACCATGGATCTGCACGCCGATCAGATACAGGGCTTCTTCGATGTCCCGGTGGACAACGTCTACGGCTCGCCGATACTGCTCGATGATATCGAGCGCCAGAATTACGATAACCTCGTCGTGGTCTCTCCCGACGTCGGCGGGGTCGTCCGAGCCCGTGCCATCGCCAAACAGCTCAACGTCGATCTGGCGATCATCGACAAGCGCCGCCCCCAGGCCAATCAGGCGCAGGTGATGCACATCATCGGGGAGATCCAGGATCGTACCTGTGTCGTGGTCGACGACATGGTCGATACGGCGGGAACGCTGTGCAAGGCCGCCGAGGCACTGAAGGATCGCGGCGCTCGTCGGGTGGTCGCTTACGCCACCCATCCGATCCTTTCCGGACCCGCCGTCGACAATATCAGCGGTTCAGTGCTTGACGAACTCGTCGTTGCCGATACCATACCGCTCTCCGAACCTGCACGTCGTAGCGGCAAGATTCGTCAATTGACGGTCGCCGGCCTGATTGCCGAAGCCATTCGTCGTGTGAGTAACGAAGAATCCGTCAGCGCGATGTTCCACTGATCGCTCTCGACACGACCGTTTCACGACGGTCCGCCGGGGACGATCGGGAACCACGCGCGGATACGTGGGTGACTGCCGTAAGGGCAGCCATCCTGCTGGAACGGCATCCTCTGGTCGCGGACGATGCCGATTTCCATTACTTGACCATTAGAGGTGACAAAAAATGTCCCATTACACCCTGACCGCCAATGTTCGTAAGGAGCTGGGGAAAGGTGCGAGCCGCCGCCTGCGCCGCAAGAACGAACAGGTCGCTGCCATCATCTACGGTGGTACTGCCGAACCGCAGCCGATCACCATCGACAAGCCGGCCTTCTACAAGGCGATCGAAGACGAAGCCTTCTTCTCCTCGATCATCGACATCCAGGTCGACGGCAAGAGCGAACAGGTCGTCATCCGTGATCTTCAGCGCCATCCGTACAAGGCACTGGTCACTCACGCTGACTTCATGCGCGTCGATGCGACCCACGAACTGACCCTGAACGTCCCGCTGCACTTCTTGAACGAAGAGACGTGCAAAGGCGTCAAGGACGAGGGTGGCGTGCTGCACGTTCTGAACAACGACGTTCAGATCAGCTGCCTGCCGTCCAAGCTGCCGGAGTACCTCGAGGTCGACGTGGCCAACCTGGCGCTCGGCGAGACCATTCACCTGTCCGACATCAAACTGCCGGAAGGCGTGACTCTGGTCGAACTGAGCCATGGTGAAGAGCACGACGCCGGTGTCGTCAGCGTCACGCACCCGACCGTCGTCAGTGACGACGAAGTCGCCGGTGAAGGCGTCGACGAAGATGGCGAACCGAAAGACGAAGCCTGATCTTTCGCGACAGACCGGATAACAGGCAGTCGGCATGGCAGTGAAAGCGATCATCGGTCTCGGCAACCCCGGGCCGGAATACGAAAACACCCGTCACAATGCCGGCGCCTGGCTGGTCGAGCAACTTGCGAGGGGCGCAGCGGAAACGCTGCGCTCCGAGCGCAAGTTTCTGGGTCTGTACACCAGGATCCGACTGGGCGAGCATGATCTGCATCTGCTCAATCCCACCACCTTCATGAATCGCAGTGGCGCCTCTGTAGCGGCATTGTGTCAGT
Organism: Salinicola sp. CPA57; assembly: GCF_003206035.1. NCBI lineage: Bacteria > Pseudomonadati > Pseudomonadota > Gammaproteobacteria > Oceanospirillales > Halomonadaceae > Salinicola > Salinicola sp. CPA57. Next base: position 141,926 of record NZ_PZJR01000003.1, on the reverse strand, counting down.
TCTTCAAGATCATGCCGGACGAACTTCTCGTCGCCCACGACGAACTCGATATCGATCCGGGCTATGCCCGTTACAAGACCGGCGGCGGCCACGGCGGCCACAATGGCCTTCGCGATATCGTCAGCGCGCTGGGTAACAATAACGGCTTCCATCGCTTGCGTATCGGCATTGGCCACCCTGGCAGTGCCAAGCAGGTAACGCACTACGTTCTCGGTTCTCCCGCCAAAACGGAGCGCCACGCCATCGATGATGCCATCGATGAGATCCAGGTCACGCTGCCCGACGCCCTCGCCGGCAACTGGGCCAAAGCGATGAACCGCCTGCACAGTTTCAAGCCTGACTGACTCGTTCGTCGTTCGTGACGGACAGCTCGTGCGTCGCCATTCAAGAGTCTGGCCCCCACCCCTCGTGTCCCGTAGAATGCCCGCCATTCACTTTCATGCCTTGCGTTCGTTTCTCGGATCGAACCGTACCCGGAATCATACTGTTCTCAGGATCTCATTATGGGCTTCAATTGCGGCATCGTCGGCCTGCCCAACGTTGGCAAGTCGACTCTCTTCAATGCGTTGACGCGATCGGGCATCGACGCCGAGAACTTCCCGTTCTGCACCATCGAGCCCAACACCGGTATCGTGCCGATGCCCGACCCGCGTCTCGACCGGCTCGCCGAAATCGTCAAGCCGGAAAAAGTGGTGCCGACCACGATGGAATTCGTCGATATTGCCGGCTTGGTCGAGGGTGCTTCCAAGGGTGAGGGGTTAGGCAACCAGTTTCTCGCCAATATCCGGGAAACCGATGCCATCGCCCATGTGGTGCGCTGCTTCGACGACGACAACGTCATCCATGTCGCCAACCAGGTCGACCCGACCGCCGATATCGAAACCATCAACCTCGAGCTGGCACTGGCCGATCTCGATGCCGTCGAGCGCTCCATCCAGCGCCTGACCCGTGTGGTCAAGGGCGGCGACAAGGAAGCGATCGCCACCAAGGCGATCCTCGACCGGATCCAGCCGCATCTGGCCGAGGGCCAGCCGCTGCGCAGTTTCGGTCTCGACGCCGACGAACAGTATCAGTTGCGCAGCTTCGGCTTCCTGACACTCAAGCCGACCATGTATATCGCCAACGTCAACGAGGACGGATTCGAGAACAACCCTCACCTGGATATCGTGCGCGAGATTGCCGCCACCGAAAACGCCGTCGTGGTGCCGGTCTGCAACAAGCTGGAAGCGGAGATCGCCGAGCTCGAGGACGAGGAGCGTGCCATGTTCCTCGACGAGATGGGCATGGAAGAACCCGGGCTCGATCGCGTCATTCGCGCCGGCTACGGCCTGCTGGGATTACAGACCTATTTTACCGCTGGCGTGAAGGAAGTCCGTGCCTGGACGGTCAAGGTCGGCGCGACCGCCCCGCAAGCGGCCGGCGTGATTCACACCGACTTCGAGAAGGGCTTCATTCGCGCCGAAGTGGTCGGCTACGAGGACTTCGTGGCGCTGGGCGGCGAAAGTGGCGCCAAGGATGCCGGCAAGTGGCGTCTCGAAGGCAAGACCTACATCGTCAAGGATGGCGACGTGATGCATTTTCGTTTCAACGTCTGAGGATTTTCTCGGAATGCAGTAGCGGTCCTATTGTTCATTGAGGTCCCGAAAATCAGGTCAGCCAAGCCTACTAGCCAAGGACAGGAGGCTTTCAGAAGGCGGGGGCTTTCTTTCTGGTGGTCAAACCCACTGGCGGCAAACGTTATCGGTAGCAGTGCTGTCGTGGTTTAATGAAATCGTCCGGCGCCTGTGCGATGTCCAAAGGCGATATCTCGCGCCTGCTCCCCAAGCCCGGCCTCAGGCGGTTCGCGGTAGAGGCCATCAATCACTTAGGGACTAGGTGACGAAGATGTTCAAAGTCTGACGCGGAGAGAAAAACATGACACAGCCCCCTTTTATTAGCCGCGTCGCCGTTCGCAACTATAAGAGCATCGGCTATTGCGACGTGAGTTTGCGCCCGCTGACCTACTTGGTGGGTCACAACGGCGCAGGCAAGAGCAATTTCATGGATGCCCTGCATTTCGTGCGCGACGCGCTTTCCAATTCACTGGATAGTGCTCTGAACGAACGGGGCGGCATCAACGAGGTTCGCCGGCGTAGCGGAGGTCATCCTACGCATTTCGCACTTCGAATCGAGTTCGTCATGCAAGGCGGCCAAGTTGGGCACTATGGCTTCGTTATCGGGGCGTTGAAGAATGGCGGTTACGAGGTGCAGCGAGAGGAATGCGTTGTCGCTGGCATCGGCAAGGGTCCATTCTTCCGCATTGAGAAAGGCAAGCTTCGAGATAGCAGCGAGACCACCTTCCCCTCGGTAACTGCGGACAGATTGGCATTGGTGGCAGCCTCGGGCCTGACGGACTTCCGCCCGGTCTTCGATGCATTGACGGCGATGGGCTTCTATAACCTCAACCCAAAACTGATGCGCGAATTACAGAAACCCCAAGATGGCAGGCTGTTGCGGCCTGCCGGGGAGAACATCGCCAGCGTAATCGGGCATTTGGAAAAGATAGCACCTGCCCAGATGACGCTGATAGAGGAATACTTGCACTCCGTGGCGCCTATGGTGCATGGCGTGGAGCGCAAGCCCATTGGGCCAATGGAAACGCTGGAGTTTCGTCAGGACATGGCCGGCTCCAAACATCCCTGGCGTTTCCTTGCTCAAAATATGTCCGATGGCACCCTACGCGCACTGGGCGTTCTGGCCGCGTTGTTACAGGGTAATGTGGATTATTCACCGACATTGATCGGCATCGAGGAACCTGAAACTGCCCTGCATCCGGCAGCTAGCGCCGCACTTCGCGAGGCATTGGTGCGCGCTTCTGAAACCACACAAGTTCTGGTGACTAGTCACAGTCCAGACCTACTGGATGACCGCAGTATCGACGCGGATGCCGTGCTGGCCGTTGTGTCTGAGGCGGGCGAAACAAAGGTTGCGCCACTGGACGAAGGCTCACGCCAAGTTATGCGGGAGCATCTGTTCTCGGCTGGCGAACTGCTACGCATGAACCAACTGGCACCCGACCGAGACAGTATAGAACGCCAGGACAAGGCGGCCTCTGGGGATCTTTTCAGCGAAATGGAGTCTGCATGATCCCAGTCGCCAGCATTGTGGAGGGCCATGGCGAAGTTGACGCCTTGCCGGTTTTGCTGCGTCGTCTGAACGCATGGCGTCCGGGCTGTGACTACGCGCATGCGCTCCCACCGATTCGGGTTCACAGGGACCGTTTTCTCAATCGCGAAGAGGAGTTTCGCAAGCAACTGTTACTGGCGGCCGCCAAATGCGGCGAGCAGGGATGGATTCTGGTGGTTTTGGACGCCGATGACGACTGTCCAGCCACCTTGGCAGCCGAGGTCTATCGGCGTGCGAGGCAGCATTTGCCGCACCGGCGCCTTTCGGTGGTATTGGCCAAGCGCGAATACGAAGCTTGGTTCATTGCGGCAGCCCCATCACTCGACGGACACCGGGGATTCCGCTACCCGGCTGATGCCCAAGTCGATGCAGAGACGCCGCGAGACGCGAAGGGTTGGCTGCGCCGGAACATGGAGGGCGGAACCTACAGCGAAGTGCTAGATCAACCCGCTTTCACGGCATATTTCGACCTGCAACAAGCATTTGACAACAGTCGTTCATTCCGCAAGCTGTGCAAAGAATGGCAAGTCAACATCGTAGATTTGAACGGCAATTGAAGCAGGGTATTTCTTATCACCATCTTTAGGGAAACGCTGCATAAATGCCCGCGCGAGCGAATCGCTTCGTTGCGTGGTACTCGAAAACTCACCTAACTTCATTAGGTCTCGTTTCCTGCGTTCCATGCACCTCGCGCTTCATCTCGCTCGTCGATTTATTCAGCATTTCCTTACGATGCCTGATGTGCCGGCTAAATTTCTGTGTTGGCGGCTTTGCGTTCCCTGGCCGAAGCACTATTCCCTCGAGACGCCTAGCTGTCATCCAAAGGCCATTGTCGAGATCAAACCCAAGAAATTATTGACGTTTCATCAGGTTATGGTAGTATTCGCAACCGTTGTCGGATGACGATGACAGCCCCGAGGCTACGTAGCTCAGCTGGTTAGAGCACATCACTCATAATGATGGGGTCCCCTGTTCGAATCAGGGCGTAGCCACCAGATATCACGAAAGAGCCCGCCNNGGCGGGCTCTTTCGTACGAGACTGTCTTGCAGGTTTTTGGCCAGGCTTTGGTACGGGATTTCTTGCAGGGCTTTGTTGCAGGGCCTTCGACCGCGCTTCATATCGCGCGGCGTCGGCTCTCCTCGATATAAGCGTCGCGCAGCTGTCGGGTCACTTGACCCGGCCGACCGTCCGCGACCGCGATATCGTCGATCGCGACGACCGGCGTGACGAAAGAGGATGCCGAGGTCACGAAACACTCTCTGGCATTTTGGGCCTCCTCGACGCTGAACGCTCGCACCTCGACCCGCAGCGACAGCGCCTCGGCGAGCTCAAGGACGACGGCGCGGGTGATCCCCGGCAGGATGGCGTGGGACAGCTCTCGCGTCACCAGCACGCCGTCCTGAGTCAATATCCAGGCGTTGTTGGAAGCCCCTTCCGTCACCACGCCGTTCTCGACCAGCCAGGCGTCGTCGGCGCCAGCCGCTTTCGCCGCCATCTTGGCCATTGCCGGATAGAGCAGCTGCACCGTCTTGATGTCTCTCCGTGCCCACCGCCAGTCGGGCTGCGTCGCGATGCGAATGCCATCGTTGCCACTCCGGCCGGCGATCAGCGCCTTGGCCTGGGTGAACAGCACCAGCGTCGGCGGCGTGTCGGCGCCGGGATAGTGAAACTCCCGATCGCCAGCGCTGCCCCGCGTCAGCTGCAGGTAGACCATTCCCTCCTCCAGCGCGTTGCGACGGATCAACTCGCGGTGGATCGTCAGCAGCGCCTCGTCGTCCCACGGCAATGCCAACTCGAGCGCCCCGGCCGAGCGCTTCAGACGCTGCATATGCCCCGAAAAATCGATCAGTTTGCCATCCAGGACCGAAGAAACCTCGTAGACCCCATCGGCGAGCAGAAACCCGCGATCGAAGACCGACACCTTGGCGTCCTGTTCCGCGACATAGTCGCCATTCACGTAGACCGTGCGCTGTGTCATCTCATGCTGTCTCTAATATCAGCGTTCATGTTCATGTCGATCGTCACTGAACCTCGCGACGGAGTAGAGCGTTCAGCCCTGCCTTGACGACAGCTCAACCCCATAGCGCCGGGGTCGCCGGGTGTACACCCTCGACGTCGAAACGCATGCCGTGATCACGATCCCGCGCCAATAACAGCGGCCCGTCGAGATCGACCACGGCCGCGCCCTGGGCCACCAGCAACGCCGGCGCCATCGACAGCGACGAACCCACCATGCAGCCGACCATGATCCCGAACCCTTGGGCCAGCGCTTCCTGTTTGAGCGCCAACGCCTCGGTCAGGCCGCCGGTCTTGTCGAGCTTGATATTGATCATGTCATAGCGACCCACCAGGTTCGGCAGCGAGCCGCGATCGTGACAGGACTCGTCGGCGCAGACCGGCAGCGGTCGTTCGACCTCCGCCAGCGGCGCGTCGTCTCCAGCCGGTAGCGGTTGCTCGACCATGCTGATGCCAAGCGCCATCAGTGCCGGTGCCAGACGTTGGTAGGCTGCTCGATCCCAGCCTTCGTTGGCGTCGACGATGATCCGTGCTTGCGGCGCGCCTTCACGAACGGCTTCGAGGCGCTCGATATCGCCCTCGCCGCCCAGTTTCAGCTTGAGCAACGGCCGGGCGGCGTGGCGCCTGGCCTTCTCGCGCATGACGTCGGGCGTGTCCAGGGATAGCGTAAAGGCCGTGATCTCGGCTTTGGGCGCGTCGATGCCGGCAAGTTCCCAGACCGGCTTGCCGGCGGTCTTGGCTTCCAGATCCCAGAATGCGCAGTCGAGCGCGTTACGCGCGGCACCGGCCGGCAGTCGCGATTGCAACGCAAGGCGGTCCATGCCGTTTGCCAAGGCATCGCGCATCGACTCGATCTGGGCAATCACGCTATCGACCGACTCGCCGTAATGCGCATAGGGCACGCATTCGCCGCACCCGGTATGCGTTCCATCGTTCAACGTCGCGACCACGACATGCGCTTCGGTTCGCGAGCCACGGGAGATGGTGAAGACTTCGGCAAGCGGGAATACCTGCTCCTCGACGCTGAGACTCAGCATGCCAACACCGCCTCCGCCAGCCGATCCGCGCCCTGGCGATAGGGATCGACGCAGGGCAGCCCCATGCGCGTTTCCAGTGCCGCCAGATAGCGATCGGCCTCGTCGACCGCCATGCCGGCAGTATTGACCGAAACACCGACGACCTGGCACGCCGGATTCACTACCTGCGCCAGCGGCAGCGCCGTATCGCGCAGCTGTTCAAGCGTCGGCAACGAGTAATGCGGCAAGCCGCGCATATGCGTGCGAGTGGGTTCGTGGCACAGAATCAGCGCATCCGGCTGACCACCGTGGATCAACGCCAGGGTGACGCCGGAGTAGGAAGGATGGAACAGACTGCCCTGCCCTTCGATGATGTCCCAATGATCGTCATCGTTGTCCGGCGTCAGCCATTCGATCGAACCGGCCATGAAGTCGGCGATGACGGCATCCAGCGGCACGCCTTCACCGGTGATCAGGATGCCGGTCTGACCGGTGGCACGGAAGCTCGACTTGGCGCCGCGTTCGCGCAGCGCGATGTCCAGCGCCAGGGCGGTGTACATCTTGCCGATCGAACAGTCGGTACCCACGGCCAGGCAACGCTTGCCACTGCGCTTCTTGCCGTCACCGATCGGATACTGGACCTGGGGCACACGCACGTCGATGAGACGCCCGCCGTGCTTCTCGGCCGCCGCCACCAGTTCCGGCTCGTCGCGCAGCAGATTGTGCAAGCCGGAAGCGATATCCATCCCCGCGGCCAGCGCCTCCTCGAGCACCGCGATCCAGCTGCGGGAAATCACCCCACCGCGATTGGCCGCGCCGATCACCAGCGTTCTGGCCCCCTGGGCCACCGCCGCACCGATGTCGAGATCCGGAAGCTTCATGTCAGCCTGGCAACCGGGAAGCCGGTACTGCCCCAACGCATACTCCGGGCGCCAGTCACGAATGCCCTGGGCGACCTTGGCGGATAGCGGATCGGGCACATCGCCCAGGAACAACAGATAGGGAGTCTTGAGCATGTTGTCTTGTCTCTGATGAATAGATACCGACGGCGCTTCTTCCGTCGTGACGATGCGCTGCAACGCAACATTGTGGTTCGCTACATCATACTCTGCGGTAGCCACAGCGAGATGGCGGGGAACGCCAGCAACAGTGCCAGGATGATCAGATCGCACGCCACGAATGGCCAGACACCCGCGAAGACTTCGCTGATCTTGACGTCCTTGCCCGCAGCGCCGGCCAGGGCGAAGGCGTTGAGCCCGACCGGCGGCGTCACTCCTGCAATCTCGCACATCTTCATGGCAATGATACAGAACCAGATCGGCTCATAACCCAGCTCCACCACGATGGGAAACAGGATCGGCAGCGTCAAGGCGAACGCCGCCGCCGGAACCACGACCATCCCCATCAGGAACCAGATGATGAGAATCAACCCCAGCACCATCCATGACGGCACATCCCAGGAGGTCATGAAGTTCGTGATCTCGAACGGAATTCGCGTCAGCCCCAGAAATCGACTGAAGAACAGCGCCGCCACGATGATGAAGAACAGTGTGGTCGTGATCCCGGCCGACTCCCTCAGCGCCCCGCGCAGCTTGTCGAGCGAGCGCAGCGGACCGGTCGCCACGCCCAGGATGATCGCCCCCAGCGCCCCGACCGCACCGGCTTCGGTCGCCGTGAACAGCCCACCGTAAAGGCCGCCGATCACCACGCCGCCCAGCAGCAGGATCTGCCACAGATCGAAGATGCCGCGCACGCGATCTCGCAGCATGATCCGATGCTCCTCCTCCAGCATCGGCGCCAGTGCCGGATTGCGCTTGGCACGCCACACGATCGAGATTGCGTAGACCAGTGCAGTCAATACGCCCGGCACGATGCCGGCGATGAAGAGCTGCCCTACCGGCACGCCGGTGAAGATCGAGAACAGAATGAACATGCCGCTGGGCGGGATCATCGCCGCGAACGAACCCGCACAGGCGATACTGCCCAGTGCGAAGCGCTTGTCATATTGATAACGACGCATCTCCGGATAGGCGATGCGCCCGAACACGCTAGCCGTTGCCAGAGAAGATCCGCAGACGGTCGAGAACGCCGCGCTGCCGAAAGCCGTCGCGACCGCCAGCGAACCGGGAATGCGCGCGGTCGCCCGATGCAAACCCTTGTACGCCAGCTCCGCGAATCCGCTGGCCGCAGCCAGCGCTCCCATCAAGACGAACAACGGCAGCACCGTGAAGGTCGGCGAAGCGATCGCCGTATACATGGTATCTCCCAGCAGTGAAGTGGCGCTGAAGGGGGTGAGAAGCGTAGCGATTCCGATGAAAGCGACCAGCAGGAAATTGATCGCCAGAGGGACACCCAGTACAAGAAGTACGAGTAATGCCGCGACACCAACGACGCCGACTAGCGTAAAGTCCATGATGATATCCGTAGCAGAAGAAAAGTCAGAAACCAGGAGGTGCAAGCTTCTCGGCTTTCACGAACTCTCGGGCCGGAACTGTGCGATCAGCCGGCGACATAGCTGCAGTCCGTAAAGCGCCAGCGCAGCAAACATCACGAACTTGACCGGATAGACCAGAATCGGCCGGGGCCCGGCTATTGCCTGGCGACTCTCCCAGGCACCGACGGCGTTGGTCCATACCGCCCACGCCACGATGACCACCGTCACCAGCGACACCAGCGTGATGAAGCCCGTCAACAGGCGCGCCGCGGTGCCACTGAGCTTGTCGGTCAGGAACTCGACCCGGATATGCGCATCCCGCTCTTCGGCATGCGACAGACCGAGGTACACCACCGCAATCATCGTGAACATGGCCAATTCGGAGACGCCGTAGAGAGGACGCGAAAAGCCCCGCGCCACCAGATCGGCGATCATGAACAGCACCACCAGGATCAACAGCCAGCCACACAGCTCAGCCAGACTCTGATTCAGCCGGGTCATCAGGCGCGGCCTAGGCGCCTGACGATTGGCCGATGTCAAACGGGACGGCGTGACCTCGGCATGCGCCCGAGAACCGGCGTTCGAGTCGCTATTCATGAGTCGCCCGCCGCCGAACCGTCGTCGATGATCGTTTTCATCTCCTCGATGATTCGCGCCGGGTCCTCGGCGCCGGCATCCTCGGCGCTCTGGATCCAGCTCTGGCGATTGGTTTCAACTGCCGGTAGCGAAACGAACTTCTCGATATCGTCGGCGGAGGCTGCGGTGACGGTGTAACCTGCCTCTTTCTGCACCTCGACGATGCGATCAAACTCGTTGGCGTAGTACTCGCCGAAGGTTTTCTCCGCCTGCGCAGCGGCTTGCTCGAACCAGCCCCGCATCTCCTCAGACATGGCGTCCCACTTGCGCTGATTGATGGTAAGGATCATGGGCACCGCCAACCACAAGCGGCGTGACGTCAGGATATTCGGTGCAACCTCGTCCATGCCCGTGCGGTTGAGGCTGTCGTAATTGGTGAAGACGCCGTCGATGGCACCCGATTGCAGCGACTGATAGGTGTCGCTCCAGGGCACCGATACCGGCGTTGCGCCCAGGTCGCCGAGGAGATTGAGCATCCACTGGCTGGACGCGCGCACCCGTTTGCCTCTGAAGTCATCGAACGACGTCACAGGTTCGCGAAAGACGCCGGCGTAGGGAAGATAGGGGTAGATATAGATGATGTGCTGGCCCTGCCTGGCGAATTCCTCGCTTAGCTCTGGCACCCGATCGTAGACGGCATGGTAGACCGACATGATGTCGGCGTAGTTCTCCGGCCCCGCGGGGAACAGCTGGAACGCCCCGTTCAGCAGCAGCCGATTGGGATAGTAATTGATGTTGATATAACCCATGTCAGCGACACCATTGCTGACGCCACCAAGGATTTCATCACCCTGCATGACCGAGGCCCCCCAGTAAGGCACTACCTCGATCTCGCCACCGGAAACCTCGTTCAGGGCATCCAGAAAGCCTTTTTCGGCAGCGCCGCGCAGGCCGTTCGGTGCAGTATTGGTCGCATACGTTAGCGTTTCCGCGGCGGTAACCGCGCCGGGCGTGGCAGCCAGGCCGGCTCCCAGGGTTAGGGTGAAGGCGGCCGCCGACATGAGACGGCGCCACGGGAGAGATTGCGGATTCATCAAAGGCATGGGGAAAACCTCGTTGTCGTTGTCGTTGTCGTTGCCGTCACAGCTCGTCGTCATCAAGCTGTCAGAAAATAATCATCGATGTCACACGCGCCTGTCTCATACCTTTTTGTCGACGGGCCATAACCTCACGTTAATGACGTAAGTTATCCGATCCCTCCCTCGCCCCGCAGAAGGCGCCCTGCGCGGTTGCGGACATCGCCATCGACCCAGGTGGATTGCCCGTTGACCATGACCCAGTCGATACCGACCGCAGGCGTCGTCGGCGCGACGAAGCTGGCGCCCTCACGGATCGTATCGAAATCGAACAGCGTCAGGTCGGCAAACGCACCCTCGCGAATCACGCCACGGTCGGTCAGCCCGAAACGCGCCGCCGACATCGAGGTCATCTTGCGAATCGCTTCCGGCAGGTCGAGCAGCCCCTCGTCACGGCAATAGTGGCCGATGACGCGTGGAAAACTCCCCCACAATCGGGGATGCGGATTGGGGTCGCTGGGCAGCCCGTCGGAGCCGATCATGGTCAACGGATGCGCCAGCACGCGACGCACATCCTGCTCATTCATGTTGTGATAAATCGCTCCGGCCGGCATCAGGCGGCGTGCCGCTTCCGTCAGATCCACGGCCCATTCCGCGGCGATGTCGGTCAACAGACGTCGGCTCTGATCGGGATGCGGCTTCGACCAGGTAATCAGGATCTCGAACTCGTCCGAGACCCGCCACAGATCGAGCGTCGTCGAGCAGGCCGAATAGGGGTAACAGTCACAGTTGCAAGGCTGCTCGGCCGCAGCCGCCTCGAGCTTCTCGATGGCGTGCTCGCTCTTGCCCCAGTTGTCGACGTCGGCACACTTCAAATGCGATATCACCAGCGGCACACCGCCATGCCGGGCCGTGTCGAACGCCTCATCCATCGCCTCGAACAGCAGCTCGCGCTCGTTGCGCATATGGGTGGTGTAGATCCCCCCCTCTTCGCCGACTACCTCGACCAGCGCCTTCACCTCACCGGCCGGCGCCTGACGCGCGTTGGTATAGGCCAGGCCGGTACTGAGGCCGATCGCGCCGGCACGCAGCGCCGTGCGCAGCGTCTGACGCATCGCCAGGATCTCTTCATCGCTGGCGGCCCGGTCGAATCGATCCATCACCCCGGCGCGCAGCGTAGTATGCCCAATCAACGCCGCCACGTTCACCGCCGGGGCCGCCGATTCGATTGCCTCGCCGAATGCCTCGAACGTCGAAAAGAAGTCGTCCGCCTCGCCGAGTAGATTCATCGGGTCCGGGACATTGCCGCCGAGTTTCACCGGCGAGGCGCTGATCCCGCAGTTGCCGACGATGACCGTGGTGACACCCTGGGTGATCTTGGGCAGCATCTCCGGTTCGCGGATGGCGCAGCTATCATCATGGGTATGAACGTCGATGAATCCCGGGGAAAGATAACGCCCTTCCGCTTCGACCACTTGCGCGGCATCGGTCGCGTCCAGATCGCCAATCGCCACGATTCGATCTCCGCTCACGCCAACGTCGGCAACGAACGGCTTGCGACCGGTACCATCCAGAACGTGAGCCCGACGGATGATCACATCGAATGTCATATCGTCCTCCTGAGGATGTGGAATGACCGACGTGGTCTCATTGCGGGCTTTTCAGCATCGTGCCCGGCTGGATGACCAGCGTGTCGAGCCCGGCGGCACGCACCGCAGCCTCGCCCATCGGCGTAGTAATCAGACGGCCACCGCTGCCGAAGACATCGTCGCCATCGAGCAGCCGTTGACCATGCGCGTAGGTCAGGACAGGGCGCCGGCGTTCGAAGTCGAGCACCGTGATATCCGCGTCGGCACCAATCCCCAGATGCCCCTTGTCATGCAACCCGAGGATTCTCGCCGGATGCAGACTTGCCTTGCGCACGAAGCCCTCGAGACTCAAGGCATCCAGATGCACCAGCGCGAGACCTCGCGCGACGATATCGTTGCGCGGGATGCCGCCGCCATCGGTGGCCAGGGCATCCACCGCATAACGCCCGTCGCCACGCGTGGCCGTGACCAGTCGCAGACGCGGCTCCGGCGGATTGGCCCGAAAGCTGATGCCGATGTTGGAGCCACAGGCACGCCAGGCGGCCAGACCCTCGGGGCCATCTACCAAGTCGACGACCCCCTCGCGCTCGAGATTGACCAGCGCCCAGCCCGCCAGAATCGCTTCGGCCATCCCCTCGCTGGTGGCCGGATACCCGCCACGCTCGAGTCCGAAAGCCGCCAGCCGACTCCCCGGGACGCCGTCGACACACTCGCCACTGACACCGTTGAAGGGTGCGAGATAGGACTCCGAGCGGATGTGCGGATGTGCGGCCAGCAGCGCCAACGCCTCCTCGCCCTCGGACACGGCATCGCGGATCTGCCCGCGGCAGTAGCTGTTGATATGCGCCAGATGTAGCGGATGGCCCGCACTCAATTCGCATGCCTCGCGCATGCCTTCGATATTGGAGCCCGCAGACTGCGTGCCGGCATGAAAGGCTAGATACGCACCCTGTCCGGCAGCCGCCTCGATGGCATGCGCCGTGGCGTCCGCGGTCAACGGATAATGGCCACCCAGCAGCTTCAGGCCGATCGCGCCCTGGCTCAGGGCATGAGTCAGGGCATCGTCGATATCGTCGCGGCCGGGGTCGGCGGAGGCGATGGTATGTTCCGGACGCAGATAATTGACGCAGGCGATGCTCAGACCACAACCGTGGCGCGCCGCCAGATCGACCACGCCCTCGATGGGCCCGGCCATGTCCAGCGCCGTGGTCACGCCAGCCCTCGCCAGCATGCGATGGCCGCAGCCGCCGCCCAGAAAAGGGGATAGATGTACGTGCATGTCGACGATACCCGGCATCACCACGAGTCCCGCCAGGTCATGCTCGCGTCTCGCCTCACCGGCAATGGTCGGCGCCACCTCGGCGACTTTCCCGTCGCGTAGCGCAATGTCCCGGATTTCATGCAATCCGTTGGCGGGGTCGACGACGGTGCCATTACGCAGCAGGACGTCATAACGTTCGATCATGTTCACACCTTGGCGATTGTCGTTATTGTCGTTGTCGAGAGAGCGGTTTTCCTCACGGCAACCGCTAGCGCTCGACACCCGTCTGCGAGGTAATTCGCCCGTAGTGCTCGACGCGCCGGTGACGCGCGAAATCGAAGATGGTCGTTTTGCCGAACTGACAGCGTTCCATATCGCAATGCGCGGCAATTAGCTCATCACCCTCTCCGGTGGTGCGCGCAACCACGAATCCGTCCGGATCGACGATGATCGTGCCCCCCATCAACGGAAAGCCGTCCTCTACCCCGGCCTTGGCAACGGCCACGGCCCAGGTCGCGTTCTGGTAGGCGCCCGCCGTGACCGACAGTTCGGAGTGATAGAGCCGCTCGCTGAGGCCCTCGCCACGATTCTGCGAGTTCACTGACGGCGTGTTGTAACCCAGCATGACCAGTTCGACGCCCTGCAGGCCCATCACGCGCCAGGTTTCCGGCCAGCGACGGTCATTGCAGATGCACATGCCCATCAGCGTGCCTTCGTTGTCGAAAGTCTCGAAGCCAAGGTCGCCGGGTTCGAAGTACCGCTTCTCGAGATGCTGGAAGTCACGCGAGGCGTCATACTCCACATGCCCCGGTAGATGAACCTTGCGATACTTGCCGACGATGTGGCCCTGGCGGTCGGTGAGGATGGACGTGTTGAAATGGTGTCCTTCGGGGGTCAACTCGGCATAGCCGAAAGAGATCGCGATGCCATGCTCGCGGGCCCGGTCGAACAGGGGGCGGGTGGCCGCATTGGGCATCTCGCGCTCGAACCAGCCGTCGATCTCGGCCTGATCTTCCATATACCATCGCGGGAAAAAGGTCGTCAGCGCCAATTCCGGATAGACCACCAGATCGCAGCCCTGGGCGGCAGCCCGGTCCAGTAACGCCAGCATTCGCGATACGACCGCTTCACGACTATCGCTTTTCTGAATGGGGCCCATTTGAGCCGCGCCGATTACCCGTTCACGCATGACCTGTCCGCCTATCGAGATTGTATGGGTCGGATCAGTGTCTGAGTTTTACGCGAAAGTGTCGTATGCCGATTTATCGCCAACCCATAACTTTTGGTTAATCTACGGGTGCACGCAAGTATCGGTAGCGCTGAAGCGGACGAACGCCGCCTTGAGGTGTGAAATGAAATCGTGGGCCAGCTGCGAAAGCGGCTCGGTGCGCGGATAGACCAGGCTGACGATCAGCCGCTGTTCGACGGGCAGAGGCACCGCGGTCAAATGCTCGCTGTGAAACCCCTGCCAGGTGAATTCGTCGATCAGCGCGATGCCCGCACCCGCATTGGCCAGGGCGCAGGCATAGTGCGGGGAATCGACCTCGGTAGCTGGCCGCCACGGCTCACCGGCACTCTCGAATGCCGAACGGATATGTTGCCCGAACGGTGTTTCTGCGCCATAGCCGATCAGATCGTAGTGGCGGAGTTCGGGCAATTGCACCCTCTCGCGCGACGCCAGCGGGTGATCGCTCGGACAAACGCAAACCATGCCCGCTCGATGCAGCGGGCTGGCTTCCAGGTTGGGATGATTGACCGGAAACAGCGAAATGCCCAGGTCGGCCTGACGATCGAGCAGTTGGTCGCGCAGCTGCGTATGCCGCTGGCAATCGAGACTGACACGGACATCCTGCTCTGCCCGAAAGCTGGTGATCGCCCACGGCACTACCTGGTGGCCGAGACTCGAACTGGCCGCGACGCGAACGACGCCGTGACGCCGCTGAGTCAGGTCGTGGAGCGTGTTGTTGACTCGCTGCACATCACGATAGACGTTCTCCACATCGCGAAATAACCGTCGAGCTTCCGGCGATGGGTAGAGCCGCCCCTTGATGCGCTCGAACAACGGAAAACCGATGCGCTGCTCGATGTGAGAGAGCATCCGACTGACCGCCGGTTGAGAGATCATCAACACGCGAGATGCGCCACTGATGCTGCCGGTCGTCATGATCGCCCGGAAAACCTCGATCTGCCGCAAATTCAACGCCATTGCCGCCTCGCTCATCAAAGCCCACCGTGACATCGGCACAACCGATACCCATTCTTGGCCCAGCTCGACATCCGCGACACGAACATCAAGTTCTCAATCGATCACCAGCTCGGGCCGGTTGAAAAATACCTTCAAGGCGCGGATCAGATAACCGGGATCACGGGTACCGGCCGTCTCGCGAATCGAATGCATGCCGAATTGCGGCACGCCCACGTCGATGGTGGGCACGCCCAGCTCGGTGGCGGTAATCGGGCCGATGGTGCTGCCGCAGCCCATGTCCGCACGTGTCACGAACTGTTGCACGGGTACCTCGGCCTCACGGCAGATGTCGTGAAAGAGTGCCCCGGTAACGCTATTGGTAGCATAGCGCTGGCTGGCGTTGACCTTGATCACCGGCCCCGCGTTGAGTGACGGGCCGTGGTTCGGATCGTGCTTGTCCACGAAGTTGGGATGAACGGCATGAGCGTTATCGCAGGAGATCATCAGGGAGCGCTGAATCAGACGCACGAAGCCCTCGTCTCCCGGTTCGCCGAGTGCTGAATTCACGCGTCGCAGCACGTCGGCCAGGAACGGGCCCTGAGCGCCGCAGGCGCTGGCGCTACCGACTTCCTCGTGATCATTGGCGACGAAAAGCGCCCCCTGCTGACCGTCGGCCGCCAGCAGCGCCTCGACCCCGATGAAGCAGGAGAGCAGATTGTCGAGCCGGGCGCTGGCAAGCATTTCGCCGTGGATGCCAATCCGGGCCGGCGGCTGAACGTCGTAAAACCCCAGCTCGAAATCGACGATGTCCGCTACCTCGATCGCATGTTCGCGTTCGATCCACTGCTTGAGCAAGCGATCGAAATCCGGCGCGTCGCCGCCCTGCATCAGCAGCGGCGCCATCTGCGTCTGCGGATTGAGCGCACGCCCATTGTTGGCTTCGCGATCCATATGGATCGCCAGGCTGGGAATGATCGCCACCGGCTCGGCCACGTTGAGCAGGACCCCCTGCAGGCCGCCATCGGCACGGCGAACGTGGACTCGTCCGGCGATCCCGAGATCGCGATCGAACCACGGCGACAGCAGCGCACCACCGTAAACCTGGACGCCAAGCTGTAGCCAGCCCTTGTTGACGATCGCCGGCTGCGGTTTGAGGCGCAGCGCCGGACTATCCGTGTGGGCGCCGACCATGCGCATCGCATCGAGCGAGGTCGTCGGCAGCTGGAACGCGATCAGGGCGCTATCGTTGCGCGTCACGTAATATTTTTCGCCCCGTGTTAACTTCCAGCTGTCAGTTTCCTTGAGCGGCCGATATCCTGCCGACTCGAGTTTCTCCGCGAGATTGGCGGTGGCGTGCCAAGGGGACGGCGAACGCTGGAGGAAATCGAGCAAGCGATCCTCGAGAGCCTTGTCGGCGGCGTGGTCTGACATGGGTTTCCTCGGATGTCGATCTGTAGTCATGTGAACTGACTGCTACAATAAGCCCCGGACCTGAAAAAGATTCATGGATCCGGTGGTCTTCTAGGGAATAGAGAGTGTACAGGAAACCGGGAGTGCTTCATTGATGACCCTGACTGTCGCCGCTAGGCACGCGGCCATGTGTTTGCTACTGCTGGCATGGAGCGTCACGGCGCTAGCCGGTCCCACCCCAACGGACGATCAGCGTCAGGCGACGAGCGAAGTCGCCGAGTCACTGCAGTACGGCTCCTATTCGGGAGTCGACCTCGACGACGACTGGTCGAAGCGCGCCTTTCAGCGGCTGTTGGACGTGCTGGACGATCAACGCGCCTACCTTCTGCAGCGGGACGTCGACAATTTCAGCGAGCTTGAGACGTCACTGGACGATGCCGTCAAGGCGGGTGATCTCGACCGCGTCTATGCATTCTATTCACGCTATCAGGATCGGGTGGAATCGCGACTTCAATGGCTGGTAGACAAGGTCGATCAGGGCATCGACTACGACTACACCAGCAACGAGCGCCTGGCCCTCGATCGTGAGGATTCGCCCTGGGCGGGCAGCGAGAGCTCGCTCGACGAGCTGTGGAGCAAGCGGCTGGAGAACGCCGCACTGACGCTCTCCTTGAACGATCAATCCCCGGCCGAAATCCAGAAGACGCTGCATGACCGCTATGCCAACCAGCTCAATCGCGTCCGTCAGACCAACGCCGAAGACGTTCTGGTGCTGCTGATGGCGGCGGTCACCGGCACCGTCGATCCGCATACCGAGTACTTCTCTCCCCAGCAGAGCGAGTCTTTCGATATCCAGATGCGCCTGTCGCTGGAAGGCATCGGTGCGCTGCTGCAGAGCGATGGCGAGTACGTCAAGGTCTCGAGCCTGGTCCCTGGCGGACCCGCCGACAAGGCCGGCGTGCTGCAACCGGCGGATCGTATCGTCGCCGTGGGCCAGAACGAAAATGGCGACATGGTCAATGTGGTCGGCATGCGCCTCGATGAAGTGGTCGATCTGATCCGCGGTCCGAAAGGCTCGACGGTGCGACTCGACATCATTCCGGCCAAGGCCGTCGACGTGACCCGTACGCATACCATCAGAATCACGCGGGATACCGTCAAGCTCGAGGACCAGGCCGCTCACAGCCGGGTCGAGAACGTTCAGCGCGACGGCAAGACGCACAAGATCGGGATCATTACCGTGCCGGCATTCTACGTCGATTTCGATGCCTGGCAGGCCGGTGAGTCCGATTATCGCAGCACCACCCGCGACGTGGCCAAGGAGATCGACAAGCTCAAGGCGCAGGGCGTCGAAGGCATCGTGCTCGATCTGCGCAATGATGGCGGCGGCGCGCTGCAGGAAGCCAATTCCATGATCGGCCTGTTCATCGATCGGGGGCCCACGGTACAGGTTCGCGACGCTCAGGGACGCATCAATCTCTACGGTGATACCGACGCCGGGGTAGCCTACGACGGCCCCCTCGCCGTGCTGGTCAACCGCCTCTCCGCTTCCGCTTCCGAGATCTTCGCCGGCGCGATTCAGGACTACGGTCGCGGCCTGATCATCGGCAGCCGAACGTTCGGCAAGGGGACCGTCCAGACGCTGAGCGACCTGAGCCATGGCCAGATCAAGTTGACCCGGGCCAAGTTCTACCGGATTTCCGGCGAGAGCACCCAGCATCGCGGTGTCGAGCCGGACATTCTCTATCCCAGTCTGATCGACCCGGACGAGATCGGCGAAAGCGCACTCGACAACGCCCTACCCTGGGATCGCGTTCGACCGGTGCAGTATCGTCTCTACGGCGAACCGTGGCGCTATCTCGAAGCGCTTCAGGATCGTCATGAGCAGCGCATCGCCAGTGACCCGGATTTCGTCTACCTGGAAAAGCAGGCGCAACTGAGCAAGCGGCTACGCGATCAGCAGACCAGCATCAGTCTCAACAAGGCGCAGCGTCAGCGCGAGATGGATGCTCAGGAAACCGAGCAGCTGGCGCTCGAGAATCAGCGGCGGAAAGCGCTGGGTATGGAGCCCCTCGATCATTGGACCGATGCTCGAGATCAGGACGATGACGGCGCGAGTGAAGCGGGTCAGACCAGCGGCGACGCCAAGACCGAAAGCCGTGACCAAAGGGACGGTAATGGTCGAAAGGACGGTGCTGGCCAGAAGAGCGACAGCGGTGACGACGAAGCCGTCGATTCCGACGATGCCAAGCCCATCGATCGGGCCGAACTGCAGGAAACGTCCCAGATCCTGCTGGACTATGTGCAACTGAAGTCCGCCAGCTGATCCATCGCGCCCCGGTCCGGAACCCATGAGGACCGAGGCGCGAGACTGGAGCCTGCGACATCTCCCCTCCCGGTGCTGTCGACCCATGAGCTGTCGACCCGTGAACCGTCGCATCATGAACTATCCAGCCATGAGCGACCGAATCACGAAACATGAAGGGCCTCGCAAATCGCGAGGCCCTTTTTTGTCGGCCTTTTGTCAATCGACGGATTGCATTGCCCTCGACACATCGCATCCTGTGGCTATCGGTGTTCAGAAAATCGCTTATCGGTCGTTGAACCTCTAGAAGACTCGAGAGCGACGCCATGATTGCGACATTGATCCGGGCCACGGCCTTCGTCTGCTTGGGGCTGTCGGTGACGGCCCATGCCGATACGGCACCTTCCAGCAAGATGGGTTCCAGCAAGATCGATTCCAGCACGGTCGTTGCCGGCACGGGCGATACGTCGTGCCCTCCCGGTACGACACGGGCGCAACGGCAGCACGCCTACGATGCCCTGAGCCGACAGCTGCAGGTGTGGGACGACGCCTACTATCGACAAGGCGAGCGTCTCGTGGAGGACGGCGTGTACGATCAGGCCAAACGCCGCTGGCAACACTGGCGGCAATGCCTCGACCCCACCATAGCGCCGCCGCCCCAGCCAACGCCGGCGTCGGCCCGTGACGAACTCACCCACCCTTTCGCCCAGACCGGGCTCGACAAGCTGCCTGACCGCCAGGCCGTCAGACACTGGCTTGCACGCCAGTCGGACCAGACGCTCTGGATCCAGCCCAAAGTGGACGGCGTCGCCGTGACGCTGGTCTACCGAAAAGGCCAGCTCGAGACCGCCATCAGTCGTGGCGACGGCGTGAAGGGCCAGGACTGGACGCGGCAGGTCAGCCGGATCGAAAGCATTCCCCGACATCTGACGACCGACGAACCGGTGACTCTGCAGGGAGAGCTCTATCTTCGCCTGCCGAATCATGTTCAGGCCCGGGACGGCGGTGTCTCTGCGCGCTCCCAAGTGGCGGGGCTGCTGAATCGCCAGACGCTTTCCGAGTCAGCGGCCCGAAAGATCGGCTTCTTTGCCTGGGCCTGGCCGGATGGCCCCTGGAAAGGCGCGGAACGACTCCGCCAGCTGACGCAGCTCGGATTCGCCGACACGGCCAATTACACCCGCACGGTGACTCGGTTATCCGAGGTCGCGCAGTGGCGGGATCACTGGTATCACGCCCGGCTGCCGTTCGCCTCCGATGGCATCGTCATCAAGCGCAGCGAGCGGCCCTCCGGCGATCGCTGGCAAGCCGAACCGCCGAGCTGGGCCATGGCCTGGAAATACCCTGCGGCGCAAACGCTGGCCGTCGTCGAAGCGATCGACGTATCGGTCGGTCGCACCGGTCGGCTGACTCCCGTTGCCCGGCTCGATCCGGTACAGCTCGACGACCGTGAAGTCAGTTCGGTAAGCCTGGGATCGCTGGCAAATTGGCAAACGCTGGATGTGCGTCCCGGCGATCAGGTGTCGCTCTCTCTCGCCGGCGCTACCATTCCTCGAGTCGAGCAGGTGGTCATCCCGGCGACGCCGCGTGAACCGCTGGAGCTTCCCGATGTCGATCGCTACGACGCGCTCTCCTGTTTGACGTTGACCCCTGGCTGCCGCGAGCAGTTTCTTGCTCGTCTGACCTGGCTTGGCAGCGAGGAAGGCCTGGATATGGACGGCATCGGTCCCGCCAGCTGGGCAGCACTCGTCGACGCCGGCCTGGTCGACGACCTGCTCGCCTGGCGACAACTGAGTGCGGATCAACTACAGCAGCTACCCGGGGTTGACGAGGTTCGTGCCCGGCATTGGATCCACGCGTTTCAGGCAGCGAACGCCCGCAGCCGCACGCAATGGTTCGTGGCGCTCGGCATGCCGCCGATTCCAGAAGCGGTGCGCGACAAGGCACTGGAAGCGCCACTGGCGACGTTGCGTGAGCGAACGACCGCAGGCTGGCAAGCGTTCGCGGGAATTGGCGCCATCCGCGGCGCACAGCTGGTAGCTTTTTTCCATGACGCCACCATCGATGCCTGGCTATCCTCCCTCCCCGCTTCCTCGGCGGACGACACCGACGGCTGAGAAGCTTCATCTTCCCGGCACGACTTAAACCACCGCCAGATTCACCAAAACGCGCCATGGCAGCGGAGCCAGGGCGCCTTATAGTCGAATCGTGTCCACCCCGGGGCCGGGCGGCGTGCTGTCCGCTCATGGTCGACGTGTCGACCTCGCCAAGCTTCGAGCCATCAGTTCCGAGCTATCAGCGTCTCGAGTCATCGATGTGTCGACCCACAAGGCACTCGATCCCTTGACGACCCGATGCCACCCCCGAATCCGGGGTTCCCTCCGGGAAGGACATTGAAGCGTTTTCCCCACAACGATGTCGACGACAGCCGATTCCTGAATGCCTTTCTCTTCATGCAGGAAGAATCGCCGCTGGAGAGATCGACGCAGTAAGGGATCGACACGATGTTTCCGGCCAGGCGAGCTTTCCTGTTCCTGCAAGGCCCCCGCTCCCCGTTCTTCAATCAGCTAGGGCAGCGGCTCACCGATGATGGCCACAAGGTCGTCAAGGTCAATTTCAGCACCGGCGATCAAGCCATCTGGCACGGGAAACTGACGGAGACCTTTCGTGACCCGTGGCCCATGCTGGGGGAGTTCATTGTCGAGCTGTGGCGCCGTCACGAGATTACCGATCAGGTCGCCTTCGACGACTGCCGCCTCGCCCACAGAGCCGTGATCCCCGTTGCCCGCCGGCGCGGGATACGTAGCCACGTTCTGGAGGCAGGCTATCTCCACCCCCATTGGGTCACGCTGGAACGTGAGGGCGCCAACGGTTATTCACTGCTTCCGCGGGATCCGGAGTGGTATCACAGTGTCGGCCCGACCATTCCCCACGCCCTGCCGCCCCGCCCCTTTCGCCAGACGTTTACCACTCGCGCCGCGCATGATGTCGGCTATCACCTGGCACAGCTCGTCAATCCAGTGATGTTCTGGCAGACCCGCGGCCATGCCAGGCTGCCCGGGGCCAGCCACTCACCCGGCACTTTCAGGCAGCTCGTGGCGCTGAATCGACGCCGATCCCTGGAGCGTTGCCGAAAGCTGATCGGCGAAGGCGGACCGTTCTATCTTTTCCCGCTGCAGCCCGCCGAAGACCCGCGGATTCGATGGCACTCGTCCCTTGCCGACCGCTGGGAAGCGCTGGAGCGCGTCATCCGATCCTTCGCTTGCTTTGCCCCGGGACGTGCGCGGCTGGTCGTCATCGACCGCGCAGGCGACCTCTCGTCGGGCGATGCGCGACGCCTTCGGGGTCTGGCCCGGGAAACCGAGATTGGCGACCGGCTGATCGTCATGCCGGGAGGCGATCTGAACCGGCTGATCGAGCACGCGTCGGGCCTGGTCACGATCAACGGCAGCGAAGGCCTCATGGCGATCGAGAGCGAGTGCCCGACTGTGGTGCTCGGCCAGGCCATCTATCGCATGCCCGGGCTCATCTCACCCAGCTCGCTGGATGACTTCTGGCGCCACCCCATCGGTCCCGACAGGCGGTTGTTTCGAAGCTTTGCCAAAGTGCTCATTCACGCCACCCAGATCAACGGCGGGTTCTTCAGTCGGGAAGGCATCGATCTCGCCGTGGTCAACGCAGTGTCGCATCTGACCGATAACGTCTCCCCGATCGAGCGACTGCTGTGGGATTCCCGTCTCCCGGTCGCCTCCTGACGTCGGCGATACGTTCGAATCGATTCCGCTCGAACAGACGGCTCGGCTAGCCCCATCGGATAGACCAAGCAGATAGACCATTCAACGCCCCCTGCCAACGACAAGCGGCCAGGTGAATGCCACCCGGCCGCCTGGTCGTTGCCAGCGCTCTCCTTTCGATCACGACTTGCGTGCCGATATCCACTCGGGTATCGGCCCTGTCGATGCGAGGCCTACTGATTGGCAGACAGCAACGCTCGTCCGATATCGATACGAGGCTTCACCATCAACTTGGTGAATGCCATCAACACCATCTCTTCGATGGCCGGGCCCATATCCTGCTTGAGCGCTTCATAACTCGGGTAGGTCGGTTCGGGGGCAATGCACATCTCGAAAAAATGCTGCCGATTGATGTGCGGGTTATCGATGAAGAACTGGCTCAGGCGATTGTGCTTCTCCTGCTTCGCAGCACTGGAAACGTAGTTGCCGATCCGGGCGAAAAACTGCTCCACGCTGCGCAGCGGCAAGTGATAGATGCAGGCCTCCCACTCCCGGGCGAAGTCCATGAGTTCGGATTCCGGTTCCAGCACGGTGCCATCCTGCTTGGCCATCAGCCAGTGATAGCCCATATGCAGCCGATGAGACTGGCGATAGACGAAAAGCGCCTTGGTATCCGACGCCTGTTCACCCAGCGACCAGTACTCGGCGTCCAGCAACTTGCCTTCGAGATCTTCCTGATAGGCAATGCGCTCCTTGCAGATCACGTTGATCCACGGCAGTCGGAAGTAGAAGCGCTTCAGGTTCTCCTCTCCCGGGAAGCGCTGGGCGAACGCCGCGTAGAAATCCTTGATCGTATGGCCCTTCCGGAACGTCAGGAACTCGTCCGCGTCGAATCCGTAGACGACGTTGTAGCAGTCTTTCTTCAGATAGAGCTCGAGCGCCCCGTTGATATAGTCGGCCTTGCGTCTGGAAAAGCCCTGCTCGTCCTCGATCTCGACGAAAGCGACCTCCTTTTCGGGATAGCGTTCTCGCAGTTCGGCGACGCAATCCCGCAGAAAATCGTGCTCGATGTGGCTGATCAGGATGAGCCGGTCGAACCCCAGACGCAGATGATGCAGGCACGAGGCGAAGACGACATCCTCTTCTCCCCTGACCATGGTGATGGCGGTAAATTCAAGTTTCATCGTGAAGTTTCCTGTCAACGTTAAAGGTTCTTGTCGCCGTCGCGGCGACGTAGATCGGGAACATTTGCCATCATCATCCCTGCGAGATCAGGCTCGCGGCATTCGTCTCGCCGTCGCGGTTTCAGCGCCTGACCCACCAGAAGGCGCGCGCCTTTTCCGGGTTACCGATATCGAGCGCCTTGCGAGCCGCATTCTGAGCCATGAGCCGCGCGGCCGCCGGATCGTCGATCAACTGCTGCATCGCCGAACGCCAGGCTTCCGGCGTATCCTCGACCAGCAGACCGTCTTCCCCCTGCGAGACGATTTCCCGATAGGGCGAGCGCGCGCTGTATAGCCCCACGCTTCCCATCGCCGCGTTGTCCAGGAACTTGATATAGGTCTTGCCGGCATTGAACGGGGTATCGCGCATCGGCGTCAGACTGATATGCATGCGCTGCCGGTCGCGATAGCGCTGGAAGGCCCGCCAGCCCAGAGGCTTGGGGGTACGGACCCGCTGCAACCCTCGCAGCGAGACCGGCGAAAATCCCCCCAGCATGATCTCGAACGTCAGCGCCTTGTTGCGCTCGTGGATATCGACCAGCGCCGGCGTGATGTTCTCGAGATCGGCCAGATGCGCCCGCGAGCCGTGAAATCCGACCCGCGGTGCCAGCATCGAAAAGTGATCGTGGTTCGGCATCGGCGCGATCAATGAAGGCGCCAGTAGCGAGACCGAATCGTGACGGCGGCTGAAGTGCTTCGCCAGCGGCTCGCAACAGGCAATCACCTCGTCGGCAATCGCCAGCAAGCGCGGCTGCAGGTGTGACGCCACGTGCGACATCCGGCGCCGATAGGTCTCCGGCAGCTGTTCGTCCAGGGCAGCGGCATCGATGTCGTCATCGATCAGATAGCGAATGGTGGCCACGCGATGACGGTTGTCTTCCAGCCACGAGATCCAGGCGCCGTTGAGCGATCTGCAGACGAGGACGTGGGCATTGCGAAGCTCGCCTACCAGCCACGGCATGCACATCACCGGCAGTCGCCAGTAGCTGGTGTCGATACGCTTGACCTCGATGCCACGTGATTGCAGCCACGGTGCCACCGATTTCAGGAAGTAGATATCTTCGGTCGGGCAGGTTCCATCACTCAAAACCACCCAGCGCGGATAGTTCATGATCAGTCCCCTCGTAGGCTGGATTTCATTCTTTCCACCGCGACTCAGCGCAGCGAAAAGTCCTCGTAAGTCAGTGTCAGGCTGGGGTGGTAGGCCGGATCGTCGAACAGTCGATGTTGCCACCGGCGGCGCATGTAGTTGGCCTCCTGGCTCGCCCGCAGTCGCTTGGCGCTGGTGTCGTCGGCGCCTCGGGAAACGGACTCGTGGTGATAGAGCTCGGCAAACGGCGTCCACAGATTGCGATAACCCGCCTCGCGGACCTTGAGACAGAAATCGACATCGTTGAACGCGACCGCCAGGTTGGCTTCATCGAACCCACCGACTGAATCGAACAGCGATTTGCGCACCACCAGACAGGCCGCGGTCACCGCGGAGAAATTCTGGGCAAGGTGCAGCCGGCTGAAGTAACCGGGTTCGTGGCGCGAGAAATACTTGTGCGCGTGACCCGCGACGCCGCCCACTCCCAGCAGCACCCCGGCGTGCTGGATCGTGCCGTTGGGGTAGTAGAGCTTGGCCCCGACGCAACCGATCTCCTCGCGGCAGGCCTGGGCCACCATCTCTTCCAGCCAGTCCTCGTTGATCGGTTCGATGTCGTTGTTGATCAGCCCCAGAATCTCGCCGCGCGCCTGACGCGCGCCAAAATTGTTGATCGCCGAATAGTTGAACGGGTGCGGCCAGCGGAGCACGCGAACCCGGGAATCTCTGACGATTTCGTCAAGAAAATCCAGGGTTTCTCGGCAGGTCGAGCCGTTGTCCAGGATCAGCACTTCCAGATGCGGATAACGCGTGCGTTCGAGCAGCGCCTCGATACAGGGCCGCAGGATCGTTACCTGATCGCGAGTGGGAATCAGCAGACTCACCAGCGGCGCCGGATCGGGGATCGGCCAACGGATGCGGTAGGTGTTGGGGAACCTGCCCGGCTCGGCGCGGGCCCCCGTTGCCTGCCGCGTCAGATAGTCCTGTACCGCGCGCAGGCCCGCTTCGGCGGTATAGCTCTTCTCGACGGCCGCGGTCGCCGTGGAGCCCTGGCCGGCGTGCCAGTGATACAGCACACGGGGGATCCTCACGATACTATCCTCTGCCAGCCCTGCCGTGAAACGCAGGGTCAGATCGTGGTCCTGACTGCCCTCGAAGCCCACACGAAAGCCGCCGACGGCTCTGACTCTCGCCGTTCGGTACACCCCCAGATGGTTGACATAGTTCTGTCCCAGCAGCAGATCGGGATTCCAGGCCGGCTTGAAGTGCGGATCGTAGCGCTCGTCGAACCCGTCGACCTTGTCTTCGTCGCTGTACAGAAGCTCGGCGTCAGGCTGACGCTGCAGCGTCTCGACGACGTGATAGAGCGCTTCCGGCACGAGCCGGTCATCGTGATCGAGCAGCGCCACGTATTCGCCGTCGGCGCATGCCAGCGCGCTGTTGCTGGCTGCACAGATATGACCATTGACCGGGCGCAACACCAGGTCGATGCGGGGATCCTGCTCGGCGTAACGGGAAAGCCGTTCCCGGATCCGCGGATCGGTCGAGGCATCGTCGGCGATACACAGCTGCCAGTGCGGATAGTGCTGGGCCAGCACCGACTCGATGCAACGCTCGAGCGCCTCGGGAACCGGGTCATACGTCGGCAGCAGGATCGAGATCAACGGTCGGTAGGAAAAGTTCTCCAGACGCCGTGATATCTGATCGGAGGCCAATACGGGCTGCTGCGTCAGCCATTGGCGATAGCTCTTGCGCGGGCAGAGCCGAACGAACGTCTCCTCGTACTGCCTGAGCGCAAGCGCTCGCCAGTGGACGTGCTGCTCCCTGGCACGCTGCTTCAGCTGTGCGAGGACCCTCGCCTTGGGGGTCTCCAGCCACTCGCCGTGCAGATTGGCCAGCCGCTGAACCAGACGGTCGTGAGCGAACCACGGGCTCAGCCACACCAGCCGCAGGTGATCGACGGCAAAGCAGCCTTCGCTCTCCAGCGGATCGAAACGAATTCCCCTGACCCCCGAGCCGATGTAGCAGAGCCGTTTGGCGGTGCGTCCCGGCCTGAGCATCAGATAGAAACTCTCCTTTTCGTTGAAGCCACGGCCCGTATCGACGTACAACCGCACGGCCCCGCTCGGCTGATCATGACGGATGGTGACCTCCAGCATGTTCCAGCCCGGCAACGGCAAATGACGCTTCCAGGCAAACTGGGGGTCGTTACCGGTCGAACGCCAGAGGTACTGACGAGACTCGTCCATCTCCCCTTCAACCAATCGCTCGAGCTGGTAGAGAGGCTTCAGTCGCGGATAACAGACGATCCGGGTGGAGCGCTTCAAGCCGCGCCAGAGCATCCAGTTTCGGGCGTCCGCCCCAGCCGGCACAGAGGTCTGCATGAGCATCTCCCTCACGGTTCCAGCACGGGTTGAAGTGAAGCGGTTCGTGCCACCCGGTGCCGACCCAGCGACTGCTGAGTCAGCGTCACGCGACAGTCGACGATGTCGCCTGGCACGGCTTGCAGCGGCAGGTGGAAGCCTACATAGGCGCCGCGCGGGGCGCCCCATCGCAGCATGCCGGGGCGTAGCGCGTTGGCCAGCGTGCGGCCGATCTTGCGATCGTTGACCCAGACCTCGATCTCGACCGGACTGTCGTCGGCGGCCCACCACGCCCAGCCCACTACCTTGTCGGCCACGCACTGTTGTATCGCGCCATGAACGAATGGCATGCCCTGCCGGAAAAGGGCCAGACGCGATTCGAACAAGCGCTGGCAATCCTGATAAAGCCTGAAGTCCTCAGCGTTCAGTTCGCGCAAGGCACTTTCGTCGGCCGGATCGATGTCGTAGACGTGGTCGACGGATGCATGCCCCAGGTTTTCGGCCCTGCCGGGAATCTGCCAGCCATACAGGTCGTTAAGGATCGCCAGGGATTCCGTATACCGTTCGGTGAGCCCGACGAATCCGAGCGCCTCGACGCGCGTCGACTCGAGAAATCGACTCTGGCGATTGATCATGTCGTGGCGTCGGTAGAACGCCGAGAACGCGCCCTGGTAACCGTGATGCCGCACGAAGTGGTGGTATTCGGATGCGAGACGCTGCAAGGGATCGCGCACGAACGAAAAACAGTGGCGCAGGCCGGCAAGGTGACCATATTTTTCCACCTTGACGTGGCCGCCCAGCAGCTGCACGTTCTGCGCGGTCACGATCTGCCACAGTCGCCACACGTCACGCCGCTCGTAGGCCCAGCGCGCCACCATGGGCGCAGTCTCGCGCTGAGTCTCGCCATAGTCGTGCCAGACCTGGCCCTCGCCGAGATACGCCTTGGCGCCCAATCGAAAACTGGTTCCCGCGGTCTTGGGAATGTGAATGAAGAAGCAGGGCTGGCGTGAGGGCGCGGTCATGTCGGGGGCCAGTTCACGACTCGCCTGGCGCAACCGGCTCAACAGCTCAGGGGAGAAGCGAACGCACGCCTCGTTCATGTCGTGATTGCGAAAGTAATCGAGGTCACGGGAGTGGGCCGGCCCCATGTTGGCGCGACCGCGCGACATCTTGGTATCGACGAACTCCTCGTACGACTTGATGTTGTAGTGATAGATCTTCAGCGGCGTATCGATCACCCGATCGGTACGGCCGGATGTCACCTTGTCATCCAGAAATGCGGCTTCCTGACCATCGGCGGTCAGGTAGCGATAGCCGGGCTTCAGCTCGGCCGTATGGGCGGTCATCGACACCACCAGCGACGGCTTGACGATCGACTTGACGTGGCAGTTGACGACCCGCTCGCTGTCGCTCGCCATGCTGAAGCGTTCGAGTACGCCTCCCGGCTGGCGAAAGCGCATGCCCGACGAACCGAATATCCGCCAGTTGATCGCCACGGCGCCCACATCGTTGGCGGACAGGGTCGGTGCCAGCCACTCCAGCGGTCGGTCGCAATGGGGATGCACCAGGAACTCGTCGGCGTCCATGAACGCCAGATAGCTGACTTCGCGTCCATGGTGTTCGAGCACATGCTGATACCACAGCGTCTGCGCTCGCTCCTCGGGCACCCAATGCTGAACGGTCACCAAACCCTGACGTTGCCATTTCGCCAACAGCAGATCGGTACCATCGGTGCTGCCGTGATCGGCTATATAGAAGTGCTCGAAGCCGATCAGCCGGTGATAGGCGATCCACTCGGCCAGATACGGCCGCTCGTTCTTGACGATGGCGGCGATGGCGTAGCGATAACGGGGATGATTGGCAATACGTGAAATCATTGGCGTTAGTTCCCAGGCAACACGAGCTCAGCGACTATTTCGCGGGCTCAGAACCGGGCCGACGTCCACTCGATGGCGGTAGATGAATCGAGTGATGGCCCGGATCTTTCTATCGGTAATGGCTTCGCCGAAGACATCTGCCGCTTCGGCAAGACTGGCGAATCGTGGCTGACTGGCGGTACACGCCGAAAACAGGGCATCGGCGATATCGAAAGGCAGCTCGGCGTGCGCCGGCGCGGGATTCACCCCCGACTGGCTCATCACTCGCCGCATGGGCCCTTCCAGCCGATCCCGAAATTGGCTCAGACTGCGTAACGGCACGTGATAGACACAGGCCCCGCTCGCCTCGACGAATGCCAGCGTTTCGGAATCGGGCAGCATGGGGACGTCCTTCTCTCCCGCGTAAGCCTGGTGATAGGCCATATGCACACGCGTCCCGGGGCGCTTGCGGAACAGCACCTTGTGGCGGCTGTTCTGGCGGGTATCGACGCAGAGATAATCGCCTTCGAGAAACTGCCCTCTCAGATCCCGCTCGTCGTACTGATGACGCTGTGGAATCAGGTTCAGCCACGGCAGCGGAAAGCAGTCCCCTACCGTCCCGTCGTGGGCCCCGCTCGCCAGCCCGGCGGTAAACGCCGCGAAAAAGGTGCCAATCGAGGGGTAAATCCCCAGAGACAGAAACTCGTCGGCGTCAAAGCAGTAGACGTAATTCTCCATTTTGGGATCGATGAACAACGACAGTGCCCGATTGACGTAAAAGGCCTTGCGCCGTCCGAAATGACCCTGGCTTTCGAGTTCGACCAGATCGACTTCCATGCCGGGGAAGTCATCGCGCAGCTTGTCGATACACTGGCGGAGGAAGTCGTGATCCAGATAGCTGATAACGATCAGGCGATGAAATCCCAGCCGCGCATGGTGCAGAAGCGACGACCACACGATATCGCTCTCGCCCCGCACCATGGTGAGGGCGGTGAAACAGATGTCCGGCGTGGCACGAAACGCCGCGCGCTTTGAATCGGCTGTCACGCTTCCCCCTCGACCTCTAAAACCATCGCTGAACCGGCATCGGAAATCGGTAGTGGATCCCCGCCTGCGCGCTTGTTGGCCAACTGCCTGGCGACCCGCCCCTGCGTGATCCGGAGGCAGGTGCGGGCGTCACTCACCGATGAACGGATTTCTTCCGACCTCGTTGATCAGACGCCCCCACTTGAGTATCTGCATCTCATCCAGCGCGTCCTCGCCATGAAGGACCGGCGGGAAACCCAGAGCCGCCCACTTGTCCATCGGATGCAGAATGTGGAACGTCGTCAGTCCGAGATCGCCGGGCATCTGCGCATCCGCCACCACGTTGTCGCCGATATGCAGATGACGGGAGATGCCCTCGTTGGCCAGGTCCTGCTTCACCTTGACCCACATCGAACCGTTATCCTTCCGCGCCTGCTCTTCGCTGGAGACCATCAGCCGATACGCCGCCGCGATGCCGGCCTTGCGCAGCATCAACCCCACCTGTTCGCGGTTGTAGTAGCTGTCGGAGATGACCCAGAGAATGTGTCCCTGGGCGGCAAGATGGTTGAACAGCTCGACCATCTCGTCCTTGGGTTGGATCATCTCGAGATCGAGTTCGTACTCCAGCTCCATCCACTGCTGCGCGACTGACCGCGTCACGTCCAGTTGGTCGGCCAGCTC
This sequence comes from Salinicola sp. CPA57, assembly GCF_003206035.1. NCBI lineage: Bacteria > Pseudomonadati > Pseudomonadota > Gammaproteobacteria > Oceanospirillales > Halomonadaceae > Salinicola > Salinicola sp. CPA57. The sequence continues at coordinate 110,925 of NZ_PZJR01000003.1, read as the reverse complement.
GTCGTAGACGGCCTCGATACGAACGTCACCCTGGAAGTTGGCTCGCCGACGCAGCGTCGACTCGGCATCGTTGCGCAGCCGAACGAACGCTTGTGCGGAGGGCACATGGCCCTGTTCGGCCAGCATCTTGCCCAACTTCAGTTTGGCGTAATCGGGAACGGTGTACTCACGGCGCACCAGCGTGTCGAAGACGTCGAAACTGATGCAGGCATGGGCCTGAATGCTGGCGATGTGATGCTCGAGCCGACCGTGATAGCTCGCGGTGATGTAACCGTTGTCGGTGGTGAACTGGCCCGTGGGCGGATAGAAGAACAGCTGACGGAAACCGTGATGTTCGGCCAACGGGCCCAGAACGCGCTCGAGGGCATGGAGCATCGAGTTGTCGTTGGGCAACGGCTCTTCCGGGAAATCCTCGTAGATCCAGGTCTGATCCAGAACCCCCTTCATGGCCTCGGGGCGCGACCAGAACATGCCGCCCGCCGGGTAGCTCAGGAATTCAGGGATATGGTCGATGCCGAGCTTTTCCTGCCACTCGCGCATGAAGCCCTTGTTCATGGTCTGGTGATTGACCCAGGAAGGCATCATCCAGAACGTGGTCGGGTAATAGACCCCCAGGGAGTCGTCGGCGGCAAAGGCGTTCAACAAGCGCGTGATGACGGATGTGTCACGCAGCAGATATTCGATCAGGTATTCCGCCCACTGCGTCTGCTCCTTGCCGGAGTAGAGCGATTTCTTCGAGTGCAGATGGCAGAACAGATCGTACTCCTGAAGCGCCTGACCATACTCCACCAGCACCGGACCGAAATTGCGCCCACGGTTGGGCACGATCCGGGTTTCCAGCTTGGTCACCCGCGGGTGCTCGCCGAATACCTGTCTGGCTCGCGTCTCGAAGCTGGCATCCGCCAGCGTGAGATAGATATCGACGGTGACCGGAAAGCGCTCGATCGCCTTGGCAAATCGATCCAGGAAATCGACATAGAACACATGCAGACAGAGCGCGACCTTCAACTCGCCAGCCGCTCGGGTCAGCGTCTTGGCTGGGCTGACGATTTCCCGTGGGAACCAGCGCACCGTTGCCGGCACATGCTTGCGGCCCTCGCTGCGTCCGTGCAGCAGATAATGCTGAAGAGGGCTCTGCTGGGCGTGAAAAACATCGAGATACATTCGCAGATAGGTTTCGCTGTCGAAACGCGGCGAAGGGTTGACCGGCGCGAAGCGAGACTTGCGAAGATAATCGTCGAACGCCTCTCGCTGGGTCGAAAAACGCAGGCCATACGTAGCCTGATACCACTTGGGATCGAACAGGCCAGTGTTCAGCGAATCCATGAAGGCCTGACTCATCATGGCGGCGTGGGCGCCACCGCTTCGGGCGGTGTTTCCCAGCGGGAGCTCGACGATTTCTGGCTCGACGATTTCTGGCTCGACGATCTCGGGCTCGACCACTTCCGATGCTGCTGTTGTTGAACCGTCGATTCCCGAGCGATCGGTTTCTGGCGTATCAGCCGCCGGCGCAGCGATACCTGGCTCCGCCATTTCCCCGACGCCAGCGGCAGGAGCCAGACCAGCAGGCAAGCCCATCAACCGCTCGCCGCTGGCATCGCCAGTTCCGCGGTGGTAATCATCCACCGGAGAGAGGTCGTCATTGACCGCTTCGCCGTCTGCCACCACGACAGTTTCGGTCACCGTGACCAGATGCCTGTCATCGAGCGCAGGCTCCTTGCCTGGCTGGTCTTCGATACCCTTTTCCGACACGACGATATTGTCGTCCATCCCCACGACCTCCTCGGCCGCCAGGCGCCTTTTGCGTGCCTGACTGGCGAACTGGGTCTGAAATAGCCACGGTAGTAGCGATATCATCTTTCCCGTCGGTTTCATGTGGGCCCCCACCTCTTGATTTATATTGCAAACATTTGCATCGGATTGACGATGCCGTTGCCGGTGATGTCATCATCGACACTGAAAAGATGCCAAACATCGTGCGGAATACAGTTGGGTCGGGTCGCGAAGACCTCATAGAGCCCCTGGACGTCAGCCGGCGTATAATTCACGCCGTGGCGGCGGCACATCACGACGTGATCGATCGCCCCGTCGAAGAGCGTCTTCAAGTCCTGGAAATGACGCTGCGTTGCCGCCTGGCGGCCGTAGAAGTATTCGAACTCGCCGTTGCTTTTCTGCCGGATATCGACCATCTGGCCATGCGGCGCGGTCAAAAGGCATTCGAAAAGTAGAGAGCGTTCGAGCATGATGCACCCTTCTCGCCAGCCCACCCCTTCATGGAAGACGCCCTTCAACAGCGCATGATGTTCGCTGATCTCCGCGTCGCCCGGCTTGGTAGCGATGAAGTAAAGTCCGGTCGTGTCACGCTCCAGAATATGGGTAAGAATTTTCTGGATCGTGCCGGAATACCCCAGATCCAGCATCAACGGGCGCTTGTCTGGATCCATCAACCCCGATCGCTCCAGGTAGGCGACCAACGCTTTCCGGGTCGGGGACACCACCGTCTTCAAGGCTTTCAGGTGCGGAGTCAGCCACTGGAAAACCAGCTCCCTGTCCTTGGGGAGCTCGCATTGAAAGCGAAGCAGCTCGAACGGTAACGCTGCGAATATTTCGTGCAGCTGAAGACCGAACCTCTTGCGCATGAGATCCAGAACGCTGCCCGAGAAATCGTTGCCCAGGGCCATGGGGGTGATCGTCTCGGATCCCAGCATGGCGCGGAACAACAGCGTTCTGGAGACGCGCAGATAAATGGGGTCGTGCTGCAATTCGATCGAAGACTCGCGCTGAAGGCGAGTCAGCAGGCGATGAAAACACCATCCTTCGCGCGCCAGACATACCGGCAGATGACCTTCGGCCTCGGCTTCAATGGACTCTGCATAAACGTGCAGGGCAGGTCCAAGGAAGGTCGCCCCGAATTCATATAGTGCCCGGCTCTTGGCTTGCATGGTGACGCCTCGTCTGTCGATGTAATAGGTTGCAATACTGACGTTATATATTTGTGATTGCGGCACCATGATGCCGGAATAAAATGTCTTGTTCGTCAATGACTCGGCATTCGATGAATTCGACATCAATGAGTTCGAGACTCAAGGATTTCGAGACTCAATGACCAGCAACTCAATGTCATTTAAATGAAACCAGGGCCAGCATATGGAATCGGACCTCCAAACCTATTTTAATAAGTCATTTCTTCTAAGACCGATATCTTCTAAGAACGATACTGGTCAAACTTCGTCTTCATGAACCGGGCATTGTTCCCAGGTTCGAAAACCGGGACGGTTAAGGCAATATAGAGACGTCCCAAAAAACGAACGTCGCCGTTAACCGACAAAGCATGCAGGACCAGAAATATCGAGCACGACAGAACTGCGATCTTGCCATCGGTAACGAAGCAACTAGCGTTAAGACTTTAGTCAGGTTAATCGTGCCCCGGCTTTTGGTGAAGATGAATTTACTCATCGATATTCACCATCCACGCTTCCATGAATTAACGGCGCCAAGGAAACATTAAAAACTTCATCTGCGAGGGTATTAGACTTACTCAATAGAAACGATTTAACTCATTTTCCGCCATACATCGGCCCGGCAGCACCCGTTCGAGTGGTGCCACCGAGCCATGGATCGTCGATGAAATGTCTCTGGCGGGAGGAAGCGAGAGAGGCGACGTCAGACCGGAGCCGAAGTGCTCAGGGTCTTGCCTCGGCCTACGGCGTAGTAATCCACCCCTGCCAACGCCATCGTCTGCGGATCGAACAGGTTGCGACCGTCGATCACCACCGGCGTGCTCAACTGGCCACGAATCCACTCGGCATCGAGCGTGCGAAACTCTTTCCACTCGGTGCAGATCACCAGCGCGTCGGCCTTCTTGACCGCCTGGATGCGGTCTGCCACCAGGATCAGATCGTCCCGCTCACCGTAGATGCGGCGACACTCCTTCATGGCCTCCGGATCGTAGGCCTGTACCGTGACCCCGTGTGCCCACAGCGCTTCCATCAGGGTGCGGCTCGGGGCGTCCCGCATGTCGTCGGTTTCCGGCTTGAACGATAGTCCCCATACCGCGATCGTCTTGCCCTCGAGCTCGCCATTCAGCGCATGAGAGAGCTTCTCGAACAGCGTCGATTTCTGACGTTTATTGACCGCTTCCACGGCCCTCAACAGCTCGGCTTCGTAGCCCACCTTGCTGGCGGTACGCGCCAGCGCCTGGACGTCCTTGGGAAAGCAGGAGCCGCCGTAGCCGCAGCCCGGATAAATGAAGTGGTAGCCGATACGCGGGTCGGAACCGATGCCGCGGCGAACGTCCTCGATGTCTGCGCCAAGACGTTCTGCCAGATTGGCAATTTCGTTCATGAAGCTGATCTTGGTCGCCAGCATCGCGTTGGCGGCATACTTGGTCAGCTCCGCCGCACGCACGCTCATGAACATCAGCTTCTCGCGGTTGCGGTTGTAAGGGGCATAGCATTCGCGCATCAGATCGCTGACGCGGTCCGAGTCGGTACCCACCACGATACGAGCCCCACGCGTGAAGTCCTCCAGCGCCGAGCCTTCCTTGAGAAACTCGGGGTTGGAGCAGACATCGAAGGGGACATCTGCGACGCGCTCCGCAAGCACGCTCTCGATACGATCCCGAACCTTGTCGGCCGTACCGACCGGCACGGTCGACTTGTCGATGACGACCTTGTAGCCGTTCATGTACTGACCGATGGTGGATGCCACTGCCAGCACATACTGCAGATCGGCACTGCCATCCTCGTCCGGCGGCGTGCCGACGGCGATGAACTGCAGCACGCCATGTTCGACCGCCATGCCGGCGTCGGTCGTGAACCGCAGACGCCGGGCTTCCACATTGCGCAGCACCATCGACTCGAGGCCGGGTTCATAGATGGGAATGTCTCCCTGAACCAGACGCTCGATCTTGTTTCGGTCGATATCGACACACACCACGTCATGGCCTACGTCGGCCAGACAGGTGCCGGTGACCAGACCGACATAGCCGGTACCGAAAACGGTAATCTTCATTCGAGAAATCCCCATGAATGCGCGATGCCACCCACAGGGGCAGCTCGGTCAAGTCTCAGTAGCATTGGCATTAGGCAAACGTCGACACTAGGCAAACGTCGCCGCATCGGCCAGCGAGCTGCCCTGTTCGTCCTTGTCGGACGTCACCGGTTCGTCGCCCACCAGCGGCCAGTCGATAGCCAGTTGCGGGTCGTTCCAGTGCAGGCTGTATTCGTCGCCCGGCGCATAGTAGTCCGTGCACTTGTACTGGAACTCGGCGACCTCGCTGGTGACGTAGAAACCGTGGGCGAATCCCGGCGGCACCCACAGCATCTGGCGGTTGTCTTCGCTCAGCAGCGCGCCGACCCAACGGCCGAAGGTGGGCGAACTGCGACGCAGATCCACCGCGACGTCATAGACCTCCCCCCGCGTGACCCGTACCAGTTTTCCCTGCGGGTGCTGCAACTGATAGTGCAGCCCCCGCAGAATGCCCTGGCCGGATTTGCTGTGGTTATCCTGAACGAACCGATGATCGCCGCAGTGCTCAACGAATTCACTGTGGCGAAAGGTTTCGAGGAAAAACCCGCGTTCGTCGCCGAACACACGCGGTGTCATCAGCACGACCTCGGGAATAGCCAATTTTTCGTAATTCATGTCGTCCGCCTCTTCGGCTGGGTGGATGGCTGAGGCAATGGTTGAGGTGATGGCTGAACTGATGGCTGAACTGATGGACAGCAATCAGCGATTGCCGCGGATGCCGGCCACCGCAGCTTCGGTCAGCGTTGCACCGCGCTGCGCGTCTTCGAGACGTTTGAGCAGATATTGACCATAACCGGTCTTCTTGAGCGCGGTTCCACGCTCGGTGAGAAGCGCGTCATCGATCCAGCCCTGGTTCCAGGCGATCTCTTCCAGACAGGCGACCTTCAGACCCTGGCGATGTTCGATCGTCTGTACGTACTGGCCCGCTTCCAGCAGGCTGTCGTGCGTGCCGGTATCGAGCCACGCGAACCCGCGGCCCAGTCGCTCGACGCGCAGATCGCCCCGCTCCAGGTAGGCGTTGTTGATACTGGTGATTTCCAGCTCGCCGCGTTCGGAGGGTTTGACCTGATGGGCGATCTCGACCACGTCGTTGTCGTAGAAGTAGAGGCCGGTGACCGCATAAGGGGATTTCGGCTTGATCGGCTTCTCTTCGATCGACAGCGCCTTGCCCGATGCGTCGAACTCCACCACGCCGAAGCGCTCCGGATCCTTGACCAGATAGCCGAAGACCGTTGCCCCCTTCTGCATGTCGGAGGCCCGCATCAGCTGCTCCGAGAAGTGCTGCCCATGAAAGACGTTATCGCCGAGCACCAGGCAGACCGAGTCGCTGCCGATGAACGATTCGCCGATCAGGAACGCCTGCGCCAGACCATCGGGAGACGGCTGTTCGGCATATTCGAAACGTACCCCGAATTGCGCGCCATCGCCCAGCAGGTATTGATATTGCGGTAGATCGGACGGCGTCGAGATGATCAGAATCTCGCGAATCCCTGCCAGCATCAGCACCGAAATCGGATAGTAGATCATCGGCTTGTCATACACCGGCAGCAGCTGCTTGGAGATGCCCTGAGTGATCGGATGCAAGCGTGTGCCGGAACCGCCGGCGAGAATGATGCCTTTACGTGCCATGGTGGAGCTCCTTTTCGATGCGAGGATCGATTCAGATATTCAAGATAACGGTATAAGAGTTACCCCTGTGACAAGGGGCTCTGTTACGAAGCGATGGAACAGTTACGAAGCGATGGAACAGCCATGATCGGCGCGCGCTATGCGCCCTCGAGCAGCTCCGCCAGCGTCAGCTGCAACTGGGATTGCCAATCCGGCAGCGTGATACCCAGCGCCTGCTCGACTTTCTCCAGCGACAGTCGCGAATTCAGCGGCCGATGAGCGGGAGTGGGGTAATTTGCGGTTGCGATCGATACCACCTGATCCGGTCGAACCCGCAGGGTCTCCCCGAGTACCTCGGCATGCTGGAAGATCGCCTGCGCGAAGCCGTGCCAGCTGGTTTCACCACGCGGCGCGAGGTGATAAAGGCCAGAGGCCAGGCGTCCTTCCGTCTGCTGCTTCACTGCCAGCAAGGTCACTTCGGCGATCAGCCGGGCTGGCGTCGGCGCACCGATTTGATCGCCAACGATGCTCAGCGCTTCACGCTCGCGGGCGAGACGCAACATGGTCTTCATGAAATTGTGACCGCGTGCGCTGTAGACCCAGCTGGTACGGAAGATCAGCGCCTCCGCGCCACTGGCCAGGATCGCCTCGTCACCCGCCAGCTTGCTCTCCCCGTAGGCGGACAGAGGTCCACTGCTGCTGGACTCCTGCCAGGCAATGTCGCCATCCCCCGGATAGACGTAATCCGACGAGTAGTGAACCAGTCTGGCCCCGTGCGACGCGCAGTAGTCGGCAAGCTGAGCCGGCAACTCGGCATTGAGCCGGAAGGCTTCGTCGCGCGCCGTCTCCGCCGCATCGACCGCGGTCCAGGCAGCGGCGTTGGCGATGAGGGACGGCCGATGCTCATCGAGCAGCCGAGCGACGGCAGCGGCATCCTGCAGATCGAGTGATTGGCGCCCGGGCGCGACGCACGGCCCGAGCGGGGCCAGCGCGCGCTGCAGCTCGAAGCCGACCTGCCCGTTGCCTCCCAGAATCAGCATGCTCATGCCGTCGCTCCCAGACGCTCGCCCTGGTAACTGCCGTTCTGCACCCGGCGCCACCACATGTCGTTCTCCAGGAACCAGCGCACGGTCTTGCGCATGCCGCTCTCGAAGTTCTCGCTGGGGGTCCAATCGAGTTCCCGCTGGATCTTGGATGCATCGATCGCGTAACGCTGGTCATGCCCCGGTCGGTCGGTCACGAAAGTGATCAGGTCGCGATAGTGAGCGACACCTTCCGGCTTCTTCGGCGCGAGCTCCTCGAGCAGTTCGCAGATGGTCTCGACTACCTGAATGTTCTGCTTCTCGTTATGACCACCGATGTTGTAGGTCTCGCCGATCTCGCCCTCGCTGGCGACCAGAACCAGCGCCCTCGCGTGGTCCTCGACGAACAACCAGTCACGGATCTGCTTGCCATCGCCGTAAACCGGTAGCGGCTGCCCCGCCATCGCGTTGAGGATCGTCAGCGGAATCAGCTTCTCCGGGAAATGGAACGGCCCGTAATTGTTGGAACAGTTGGTCACCAGCGTCGGCAAACCGAAAGTGCGGTGCCAGGCGCGAACCAGATGATCGGAGCTCGCCTTGCTGGCCGAGTAGGGCGAGCTTGGCGCGTATGGCGTGGTTTCGGTGAACAGCTCGTCCACGCCATGCAGATCGCCATAGACCTCGTCGGTGGAGATATGGTGAAACCGGAACGTCGTTGCCTTGCGGGGGTCGCTCTCCTGCAACCCTTTCCAGTAGCTACGTGCCGCTTCCAGCAGGACGTAGGTCCCCACGATGTTGGTTTCGATGAACGCCGCCGGGCCATCGATGGAGCGATCCACGTGACTCTCCGCAGCCAGATGCATCACCACATCCGGCCGGTACTCGTTGAAGATCCGGGCCATGGCCGCCGCATCGCAGATGTCGGCCAGACGAAATTCGTAACGCTCGTCGCTGTCGACGCGAGCGAGCGATTCCGGATTGCCCGCGTAGGTCAATTTGTCGACATTGATGACGCGATGTGGCGTGTGCTCGATCAATTCGCGCACGACTGCCGAGCCGATGAACCCGGCGCCACCTGTTACCAGAAATGTCATGCTCATGGTGCTTCCCCCGTCGAGCCTGTTGTTGAATAGCGGGTAGATCGATCTACGGAAGAGATCGACTGGAAAGACCGACTGAATCGTGCGATCTGTCCGGGGTGGTATGGCTTTTCCGGCAGCTGGCCGGGCCCGTGGCATGAGACAGCCGGGGCCGCGGCCGGATCTGCTGGATCAGTCGCGGTGGTCCTTCACGATCAGGATCAGCATGTTGATGATCAGCGTGATGAACAGCGCGATCACGGCGAATACCACCGAGTTGTAGAGGCGCTCCGGCTGTTCGGGGTATTCCGGCATCGTCGGCGTCTGGAGCACGGATACCTGCTTCAACTTCCGCGCCGCTTCGATGCGTGTCGTTTCGAGCGCTCCCAGCGCCCCGGAGTAGCTCTCCTGAGCAAACTGGGCGCGCAGCATCAAGGTCTGATATTCCGAGGAGATACTGTTGAGCGCATCGCCGGACTGCCGAGCCAGGCGGCCCTGTTCCTGGGTGATCTGATCGGAGAGCGCCTTGATTTCGCTATTGACGCGCACGATTTCCGGCGAGCGAACGCTCTGGTAACTGGCCAGTGCGCTCTTGCGGGCCTTGGCGATGGCAAGCTGCCCTTCCAGACTGGAAACGACGGAGCTCAGACTCTCCACCGTGCCCGTCGGCGAGACCAGGCCGTTGGCGTTCTGATAGTCGAGCAGTGCATCACGGGTCTGCTGGAACTTGTCTTCCAGCAACGAGACCTGCTGTTCGAGGAAGCGAACCTGCTCCTCCGCCAGACGCTGCCCCATCAGGTTCATGTGACGCTCGCCCTCGTCGAGCAGCAGTTGGGCGATCTTGTTGGCTTCCTCCGGATCGAAGGCTTCCACATCGACCCGCAGCACGCCGGCGTAATCGTCCAGCTCTATCGACACCCGCGACAGGAAGTAGTCATGCAGCTCCTCCAGCGGCGCGTTCTCGTCGCTCAGCGCGCTGAAGAAGTCGGCGCCCGAATTGGCATAGTGATTGCGGAAATCCGCCTCCTCGATGAGCAGCTTCAGCATGTCCACGGAGCGCATGTAATCGCGCAGCAGCAGCATGTCCGCGAGATTGCTGGTCGCCCCGCCGCTCAGCAGCGAACTCACGCTCAAGGTCGGCGACGCGAGCTGAGGGCTCTCGAGCACCACGTTGGCATGGGAGACATAGCGGTCGCTGGCCCATAGCGCCCAGTAGAGCGACACGACGATGATCGCGATCAGGCACACGACCCAGTGAAACGACTTGCGAAACCGCGATGATCTTTTGGCTTGAGATGGCTTGTTCATGGGCGACCTGTCTTTTTCGTAGTCTTGTTCGAAGTCGTAGCCTGGCTCGAAGTCGTAGTCTGGTTCGAGGCCGCAGGCTTGTTCGGAGTCGTCGGCTTGTTCGACGCCTTGGCCGGGCGGTTCCGAGGCTTGGATTTCGCCTGAGCCTGGAACTGCTGCACGTAACGGCGCGCCTCGTGCATCCGCTCCCGGGACTCCTCCATGCGCCATCGCAGCGCATCGTCGGGATCGTTCCGAGCGGGATCGTCACTGGATATCTGGTAATCGAGCCGCGCCTGCTCGAACTCGAGATTGGCCTGCATCAATTGCTGCTTCGCCTCGGATAGCGATGCAGGCACTTTGGGTGGCGTGGTCTTCTTGCCGTCGGTCGCCTCGTGGTAGGCGCTGATGGCCTCCTCGATATCGTCGAACCACTTCGCCTGCCCTTGCTCCAGCACGATGCCTGCCTCGCAGAACTCCCTCAGCACGCCCTCCCCGTGCGACACCATGATCAGGCTGGCCCGGCCGATGCGATCCTTGAACGCCTCCTTGGCCTTGGCCTTGAAAGCCCGATCGCCGACCGCGGTCGCTTCATCGGAGAGATAGACGTCGAAGTCGAAGGCCAGCGACAGCCCGAATGCCAGGCGTGAACGCATTCCCGAGGAGTAGGTCTTGACCGGCTCGTCGAAGGCGTTGCCGATCTCGGCGAAGGCCTCGACCTCCTGGACGACGCGTTCGATCTCCTCCTCGGCCCCGTGGATGCGAGCCACGAACTTGACGTTCTGGCGGCCGGTCATCGAGCCCTGAAAACCGCCGGCCAGACCGATCGGCCAGGAGACTCGGCTGTTGCGAATGATCTCGCCCCGGTCCGGCGAATCCATGCCGCCGATCAGTCGCAGCAGGGTCGACTTGCCCGCACCGTTGCGGCCCAGAAGCCCCACGCTGACCCCGGAGGGAATGGTCAGGCTGATGTCCTTGAGCACCCATTGACTGCCGTGATGGTTGTGATAGCGCTTGTAGAGATTGCGGATCTCGATCATGTGGGCAGATCTCCTAGTGCGCTTTCAGCTGATCGCGAAAACGCAGGTGGAGGACCAGCCCCAGCGAAATCGACGCCAGCGCCCAGAGCCACAGGTAAGTCATATCGATGCCATCGATCGTGTGGTAGCCGGCGAAGAAGTTGAGTCGCATGCTCTCCAGGCCGTGCACGATCGGATTCAGCAGCAGATATTCCCGGTATTGATGCGGCACGTAGAGCACCGGGAAGATGACGCCGGAAAGCAGCAGCAGCGGCAGGTTGAGGATCCGTGCCACCTTGCCGATTTCCGGCACCAGATCGCCCAGCACCGACAGCGTCAGCCCGAATCCCCAGCCCAGCGCCCACAGCGACAGCCAGTCCATCATCGCGCCGACCGGGTAGTCCGGCATCAGCTCGAACTTGAGCAGGCTGCCGATCGTGATGAACAGGATGAAGATCAGCGACTTGAGCATGCCTTCGAGGAAACAGCGGACCAGCACCGGATCGATCGGCTTGACCTGGCGATAGGCGAACAGCCCGCGATTGGCCTCGACCGCGCCGATCGAACGCATCATGTTCTCGCGGAACAGCATGAACCCCATCAGCCCGACCACCATCCAGGCCACGTAGTCGGCCCCGGCGATATGCCGGCCGGACATGAACAACCCGCGCACCGACACCATCACCCCGATGATCGCCAGCGGTTCGAAGATCATCCAGAACCAGCCCATGCGATCGGCCATGGTGCGAGAGATCGCCTCGCGCATGAACATGGCGAACCAGACGCTTCTGGCCACCCGCCACGACGAGCGCGAAGGCGCGCCGGGCGGTCTTGCGAAATCAGGTTGGGAAAAGCCCGGCGGTGAGTCCGGTCTTGAAACATCCATAGCCATGACGGATTACCCCCGATGGGCCGTGCGCAACTTGCGCGTCAGGCGGAAAGACCAGCGACCGAACGCGCTCACAGGTCCAGCGCCACGCGAGTGGCCACGGCAACCTGGAACAGGATCTGGGTAATCGCGGAGGCCAGTTCGATGTTGCTCGTCGGCGCTGCCGGAAGGACGATGATCTCGTCGCCGGCACGCATTTGGGTCTGCCCTGCCTGAAGAACGGCGCCATTGCGATGAACCACCAGCACCTGGTCTTCGTCGGCCCGTGGCGTGAATCCGCCGGCCTGCCGGATGTAATCCTGGGCGCTCATGCCCGGGGTAAAGACCATTGCCTGAGGAATGATGATTTCGCCGCTCAGCAGGATCGAATCGGTGTTCTCGGGGATCGTGACGATGTCCCCATCCTGCAGCCGGATGTCCGCGACATTGCCGTCCCGGGCGACGACCAGCCGGCCGGTCGGCTTGACCTGGGAGGCCTTCTCCACGAATCGCTGGATCAGCTCGGCCTGGCGAACCTGGATCTCGCCTTCCTTGGCCGTGCGGGACGGGTAGCCCAGATAGGTGGTCTCGAGTCGCCGCAGGCTATCCTTCAGCGACTGTGCCTGCTGATCCGCCACGCTGATCCGACGGATCGAAACATCCTGATAGCTGGTCATGCCCTGAGGCACGCTGATCGCATTGAGGAACTCGCCCAGCTTGGCATCTCGCGGCAACGCGTATCGCGATGGCCCGTAGTAACTGCCCTCGATCTGAACCACGATGGTCTCGTCGCGCAGGTCGGCACTGAACAGCACTTCATCGCCACGACGCACCTCGGCGCTGCGAAATTCCGCCAGCGGCAGATAGCGCGAGACCGGTCCCGACGGTCGGCTGCCACGCAGCAGCACATGGGACACACCGGATTTCAGTCGCGCCAGATTGATCACGTCCTGACCGGTCAACGCATCCCCGACCAGTTCGTAGCGGTAGTTCTTCTGCACGTCGCCGACGACGCTGATCGCAGGTCCGCGCTCCTCGACCACGATGGTGTCGCCATCCCGAAACTGGGGACGGGCGATATCGCCGTTGATCAGGAAGTTGTAGAGATCGACGACGTTGATGACCTGGTTACCGCGCTTGATCAGGACCTGTCGATAGCTGCCGAGCGCCTGATCGATGCCGCCTGCCTGATCGAGGAAGTAGAGCACCGAGTCATTCGGCGTTCCGGAGTAGCGCCCCGGATTCATCACGTAGCCCGTGACGAACACGCCCACCGGCTGCACGCCCTGGAGATTGGTATAGACGCTGACGTTCTCCGGATAGACCGACTGAATCGCGCCGCGCACCTTGGCGTTGAGCTGAGCGTTGGAGATCCCCTGGACCTGCAGCGGTCCGATTCCCGGCAGGAAGATATTGCCCTGGGCATCCACCGCCAGCACCCGGTCCATCTCGACCCCGCCCCAGACCCGAATCGTGATCTGGTCACCCGGCTTGATCAGATACTCGGGATTGAGCCCGTCCGCCATCATTCCGCGGAAACCGCCGCTGAACAGGTTTTCGCCGAACGGCGGCAGCGTATCGGGATCGACCATGGCCTGCGCCCGAGGGTCGACCGGTCCATAGGTGCCACTATCCCAATTGGCTCGCGGCGATGTCTCCGTTGCATCGTCATCCGACGCCTGCGACGTCATCGCTTGCGCCTGCTGATCGCTACCCAGCAACGTACTGCTGTTCACTCCAATGGCCTGCCCGTGAGCAAGGTTGGCGCTCAGACACGCTACCGCCACCAGGCACATGGCCCGGAAAATCATTGCTAACCGCTTCATGATGGTTCCCTTCCCTCACGTTGTTTCAGGCCATCGAGTACCGAATCCCGTGAATAGGAGATCCGCTTAAATGCCGTTTGAGGCACTTTTCAATTCGGTGGCAACCAGGTCGTTCCGGCATCAGGAACGACGGATTTCGACGGCTTCGCCGAGAGAGCATCCGAATGTTTTTCGGAGGCTCACTAGCGAATGATTTCCGTCACCAGACGCTGTGCATACCAACCTTTCCCCGGTACCAGACAAGTGACTTCCCCCACCGGCAGACCGGCCGGCGCGGCGTTACGCGTCACATCCAGCCGAACGCAACGTCGTCCGCTGGCCGAGAAGTAGCGCTCCCGCGCATGAACCGAGACGTTGGCTCCCCAAGGCGAGGTAGCGAGCGTGGCAACGCTGCCTGTCGCAGCGCTGTCGAGAAAAGTGGACAGTGGCCCGTTCACCGGTGTGGCCTCGTTCATCGGAGCCACGGCGGTATCGAGACGCTGTTGAGACGAGGTCGCGCAGCCCGATGCAGCGGTCAGCATCAGCGCTACCGCCAGCCATCGCGAAGCGCGATTGCCCCCTCTGAACTTGCAGATTTCTTTTTTCATGATGATCACCTCCCCCTCGATTTCCCGCGCGTTATCGCCGGGAACCTGGCTGTTATGACGCTGTAAATGACTTCCATGACGCTGTAGATGACTTCTTTTTCCTGCCTGCCCGCTATCGTCATTTACGGCTCGATAACCGGGTTGATATCGTCGTTATATGATCTGATACCGACGTAGCGCCGCGATGAGTCGGCCCACGGTTTCCTCGAGGTCATGAGCGGAGGTATCGATTTCGACTTCCGGTGATTCCGGCGCCTCATAAGGGGAACTGATCCCGGTAAACTGCGTGATCTCGCCACGGCGGGCCTTGCGATAAAGGCCTTTGGGATCCCGTTGTTCGCAGACCGCGAGCGGGGTATTGACGAAGACTTCGATGAACTCCCCGCTGTCCACCAGGCTGCGGATCACGCGGCGATCGTCGCGAAACGGTGAGATGAACGAGACCAGGACGACCATGCCGGCATCGACCATCAGCTTGGCGACCTCGCCGATCCGGCGGATGTTTTCGTGACGATCCTCGTTGCTGAAGCCGAGATCTCGGCACAGGCCATGGCGAACGTTGTCGCCATCCAGCAGGTAGGTGTTGTAGCCCATGCCGAAGAGCTGTCTTTCCAGTGCATCGGCCACGGTGGACTTGCCCGCGCCGGAGAGCCCCGTGAACCAGATGATGCTCGGCTTCTGGCGATTGCGTTCGGCGCGACGACGCTTGGTGACCATCATGTCGTGCCACACGACATGGCCGGCGCTCAGCGCATCCACGACCATGCCGGCGCCCACCGTCAGGTTGTTGAGCTTGTCGATGAAGATGAAATTGCCGGTGTCGGGGGAGCGCTGGTAACTGTCCAGCACCAGCGGCTGGGTGACCTCGATCTGACAGCGGGCGATGCCATTGAGCGCCAGCGTATCGGTGGCACTTCGCGCCATGGTGTTGACATCGACCTGATAGACGATGCGCACGACGCGTCCCGAGACGACACGCGTGGCGGCCTTGAATTCGTACTCATGGCCCACCATCAGCGGCGTCTCGTGCATCCACACGACGTCGGCGGTAAACGCGGTGCAGGGCTCGACCTCGCTGTTGGCCGCGACGAGGGTGTCACCGCGGGAGATATCGATCTCGTCGTGCAGCGTAAGCGTCACCGATTGCCCCGGATACGCCACGCTCAGATCGCCATCGTTGGTGACGATGCGTGCCACGGTCGAGCGCTTGCCGGAAGGCTCGACCCGAATCTCGGTCCCGACCTCGACCGCCCCTGCCGCCAGCGTGCCGCAGTAGCCGCGAAAATTGTGATTGGGCCGGTTGACGTACTGCACCGGAAAGCGCAGCTCATGCAGGCTCTGCGCCGACAGAATCTCGATCTGCTCCAGCTGAGCGAGCAGCGGCGCGCCGCTGAACCAGGGCATGGCGTCACTGGGATTGACGACGTTGTCCCCGTTCAACGCCGAGATGGGCAGGAAACGAATGTCCGTGACGCTCAGCTTGCCGGCAAAGTCGGTGTAATCGGCGACGATCTCCTGGAACCTGGCCTCGGAGTGATTGACGAGGTCCATCTTGTTGATCGCGATCACGAAGTGGCGAATGCCGAGCAGATCGCAGATGAAGCTGTGGCGCCGAGTCTGCAATTGCACCCCGTAACGCGCATCGATCAGGATTATCGCCAGGCTGGCCGTGGACGCGCCGGTGGCCATGTTGCGGGTGTACTGCTCGTGTCCCGGGGTGTCGGCGATGATGAATTTGCGCTTGTCGGTGGAGAAAAACCGATAGGCGACATCGATGGTGATGCCCTGCTCCCTTTCCGACTGCAGGCCGTCCACCAGCAGTGCCAGATCGACCTGTCCGCCCAGACTGCCCCGCGATCTGGAGTCACGCGTCACCGCGGCGAGTTGATCGTCGAAAATCAGTTTGGCGTCATGCAGCAGCCGGCCGATCAGCGTGGACTTGCCGTCGTCGACGCTGCCGCAGGTGATGAAACGCAAAAGCCCCTTGCTCTCGTGCTCCTTGAGATATCGCTCTATGTTGTCGGCGATCAGCGCGGATTGATGGGTCATCAGAAATAACCCTCCCGCTTTTTCTTCTCCATCGAGCCGACACCGTCATGATCGATGGCACGACCGAAGCGCTCGCTGGTACGAGTGAGCAGCATCTCCTGGATGATGGCGGGCAAGCTGGTCGCGCGAGACTCGATGGCACCGGTCAGCGGATAGCAGCCCAGCGTGCGGAACCGAATCCAGCGCTCCTGCGGCACTTCCCCGGCGGCGAGCGGGAACCGCGCATCATCGACCATCAGCAGCATGCCATCACGGGCCACTACCGGCCGCGGGGCCGCGTAGTAGAGCGGCACGATGGCGATCGACTCGAGATGGATGTACTGCCAGATATCCAGTTCGGTCCAGTTGGAGAGCGGAAAGACACGAATCGATTCGCCCTGATTGACCTTGCCGTTGTAGAGACGCCATAGCTCGGGTCGCTGCTGTTTGGGATCCCAGCGGTGATGCCTGTCACGGAAGGAGTAGACGCGCTCCTTGGCGCGAGAGGCTTCCTCGTCCCGGCGTGCGCCTCCGAAGGCCGCATCGAAGCCATGTTTTTCCAGCGCCTGCTTGAGCGCCTGTGTCTTCATGACGTCGGTGTACTTGGCGCTGCCGTGATCGAACGGATTGATGCGGGCGTCCCGCCCCTCGTCATTGACGTGTTCGATCAGCTCCATGCCGACCTGGGACGCGATGCGATCGCGGAACGCGATCATCTCGCGGAACTTCCAGGTGGTATTGACGTGCAGTAACGGAAACGGCGGCGTGCCCGGATAGAACGCCTTGCGCGCCAGATGCAGCATCACCGAGGAGTCCTTGCCGATCGAATACAGCATTACCGGATTGCGAAACTCCGCAGCCACCTCTCGGATGATCTGAATCGACTCGGCTTCGAGCTGGCGAAGGTGAGTGTTAGCCCTGACTGTGAGTTCGCGCATCATGTTTCCATGCATCCGATCGAGAGTAACGAAACGAAAGTTGCCAACGGTCGAGATCGACTCGACAAGGCTCGGAGATCGCTGCCATTTGTTGTTTTCGAGGCCCTATTTCGATCAATTATCCCGTCAGAGTCAAACACTAAAACGCCTTCAAGTAAGCTCATGTAAAACCCAAAACCGGATTTCGACGCGCAATGTAAAAAACAGTACACAGACTCGCCTAATGCAAAAAAGCGAGTCCGTAATTAACCCGTCAAGACATTGATATTGATATCTTTTTTAAATTATAAGCGGTTCAAATGACGCCAAAAACAAGATGCAATTTATGATTTAAGATGCCCCGGTCGTAAATCATCCAGCCACGCAACAGCGATGTTTTCCCCACAACTCATTTCAAACCCACGAATTAAATACCTCGAAGACAGACCTCCAAGGCTGAGTTTCGTCATACTGATGCCATCGGTTTTTCCGCAGAAAAGTTTGCTTACATTTACCGCTTTCGTTAACGCATTAACGATTACGAAAATTCCGGGGGCTTAGCAATTCGACACATCGCAACCGCGCGTCGAATCCCGACTTTGCGTTACAATGTGCGTCTGACGGCCTCTCGCGCCGGTCTCACCCAAGAAGTTCCTGCGCTCAGACACGCAGGCTTGGGTGCCCCGGCGCAATGACGGCTTTTTTACGTGCTCGAGTTCTACGTGCTGCGACTTGACGCGCTCATTGACGACGGACCGCACCCGCTTTAGTGACCCATGCCTAACGATTCGACAGTTTTGCGACCGTCCTCCGCTCGCGTGGCCGGCTATCTCTCCAAAGGCCTGGCGCGCTGGAACATCATTCGCTGCCTGCTACCGGAGTACTCGCGACAGGTCCGCCTGAAGCCAGGTAGCCATCAGCCCGTCGATGCGATTCTCGGCTGGGGCCTGAAGCCCACCTCGACGCCGGCCAGACGCCTGGCCGAGCGCCGCGGCCTGCCCTATGTCGCCATCGAGGACGGCTTTCTGCGTTCGCTGGGGCTGGGCGTCAATTACTCCCAACCCCACAGCCTGGTCGTGGACTACACCGGCATCTACTACGACGCGACCCGGCCGTCCGACCTGGAACGGCTGCTCGCCGACGCCGATTTCGAGGCCGACGAGCTCGCGCGCGCCGACCACGCCATGCAGCGCCTGCGTCGACTGCGGCTATCGAAGTACAACCATGCCCCGGACCGGCCGCTACCCGCGTCCGAGCGCCCGCGCGTGCTGGTCATCGACCAGACCCGCGACGATGCCTCCATCACTCACGGCATGGCCGATGCCAGCTCGTTCCAGCGCATGCTAAAGAGCGCGCTCGCCGACCATCCTGACGCCGAGATCCTGATCAAGACCCATCCGGACGTCATCGCCGGGCGCAAGCAGGGGTATCTGACCCAGGCCTCGTCCGACCCCCGCTGTCGTCTGATCGGTGACGACCTCAATCCGTGGGCGCTGATCGACGCCGTCGACGCGGTCTACGTCGTGACCAGTCAACTGGGATTCGAAGCGCTGATGGCCGAAAAGCCGGTTCACTGCTTCGGCATGCCGTTCTACGCCGGCTGGGGACTGACCCGGGATGCGCTGCGCTGCGAACGCCGTCAGCGTTCCCGCACGCTGTCGGAGCTCTTCGCCGCGGCCTATCTGCGCTACTGCCGTTATGCCAACCCCTACACCGGGCAGGCCTCGACGCTCGAGGCGACGATCGATCTGATCGCCGATCAGAAACGCCAGCGGGATCGGCTGGCAGGCCGTTGGCTGGCCGTGGGATTTTCCAGCTGGAAACGGGCCTTCATCAGCGACTTCCTGGGACCCGCCTCGAACGTCCGCTTCATCCAGGGCGACCATCCGCAGCCCCGCGAACTGGAGGGCCGCGACAGCCTGGTGGTGTGGGGGCAGAAAGCCACCGACGAGATCAAGGCGCTGTGCCGCCGGCACGGACTCAAGCTGTGGCGGATGGAGGATGGTTTCGTGCGCTCGGTCGGGCTCGGCGTCGATCTGACACGGCCACTGTCGTTGGCCTTCGACTCGCGCGGGCTTTACTACGACGCCGGCAACGAAAGCGACCTCGAACGTCTGCTGGCGGAGACGGATTTCGAGCCGGCGCTGCTGACTCGCGCCCATCGTCTGCGTCAACGTCTGACTGAACTGAAGCTGTCGAAGTACAACGTGCGGGGCAAGACACTACCCGCACTGCCATCGGATGCGATCGGTTCGCGCCCGATCGTGCTGGTGCCCGGCCAGGTCGAGAGCGACGCGTCGATCGCCCATGGTTCGCCCGAGATCAAGACCAACCAGGCGCTGCTCGAGGCGGTCCGACAGAATCGCCCCGAGGCGTTCGTCATCTACAAGCCGCACCCGGACGTGGTCTCGGGGGCGCGGGTGGGTCTGCTCGACAGGACCGCCCGCCAGCTCTACGACCTGGAGCTGGTCGACTGCGACATCATCGATCTGATCGAACTCGCCGACGAGATTCACACCATGTGCTCATTGACGGGGTTCGAGGGCCTGATGCGCGATGTGGAAGTGCATACCTACGGTCTGCCGTTCTACGCCGGTTGGGGGTTGACCCACGATCGGTTATCCTCCCCGCGCCGCCAGCGAAGATTGACACTGGATGCGCTGATCGCCGGCGCGCTGTTGATGTATCCGACCTATGTTGATCCTGTCAGCGGCGAGTTCTGCAACGCCGATACTGCCGTCGAGTTGATGCAGCAGCAGCGCGACCAGCGCGCCGGCCTGCCCTTGCGCGTTCGCTTCTACCGGCTATACCGCAACCTGTTTTCCAGAAGGCAATGATTTGAGCACGACGCGCAAACACTTTCTGTTGCTACAAGGTGTCTGCTCACCTTTTTTCGACCGGCTGGGCGAGCGGTTGCTGGCGGCGGGTCACTCGGTGACCAAGATCAACTTCACCGTCGGTGACAGCGTCTACTGGCGTCAGGGGAACGCGTACGCCTACCGCGGTCAGGCCAAGGACATTCCCGAGTATCTCTGCGACATCTGGGATCGCCACGAGATCACCGATCAGGTGGTGTTCGGCGATCGTCGCCCGGTGCATCGGCGGGCCATTCTCGCCGCCCGTCGCCGTGGCATTCGCAACCACGTCTTCGAGGAGGGCTATTTTCGCCCTTTCTGGGTGACGCTGGAGCGCGAGGGGGTCAATGCCCATTCGCTGTTGCCGCGCGATCCGGAGTGGTATCGCGAAGCGGGCAAGCGCCTGCCCAGCGCCGGTCGTCCGCTGGCGTTTCCCAACCAGTTTCACACGCGTGCGCGCCACGACGTGCTCTATCACCTGGCCGGGGTCGCCAACCCGTTTCTCTATCCCCACTATCGCAATCACGCCCTGGTCACGGCACCGGCGGAGTACGCAGGCTTCCTGTTGCGCAAAGCCCGCGAGCCGCACTGGAAACGCCGTGATGCCGATCGACTGCAGGCGCTACACGCGTCCCGGCGGCCGTTCTATCTGTTGCCGCTGCAGCTGAAGAGCGACGCCCAGATCCGCTATCATTCCGACTACAAGAGCATGCAGGAAGTGATCGGCAAGGTGGCCGCCTCGTTCGCCTACCATGCGCCGCGCGATGCGTTTCTGGTGATCAAGAATCACCCGCTCGACATGGGCCTGGCCCAGTACGCGCGACTGATCAAGGTGTTGACCCACGAATATGACCTGGGCGACCGCCTGGTCTATCTCGAGGGCGGCAACCTCGAAACCCTGCTCAAGCAGGCCAGCGGGTTGGTCACGGTCAACAGTACCGCCGGCAACGTATCGCTGGGCTTCGGCTGCCCGACCCATACCCTGGCTTCTCCGATCTACGATATGGCGGGGCTGACCCATCAGGGCACGCTGGATGATTTCTGGCACAATACTTCCGCCCCGGACGCGGAACTGTTTCGGGCCTATCGCCGCACCGTCGCGCAGACAGTCCAGATCAATGGCGGATTCTACTGTCGCCCCGGGATCGATCTAGCCTCGGAAAACGCTCTCCAGGCGCTGCAACGGGAGCGCTCCCCGCTAAAACAACTCATGGATGAGATCGCGTCATGACCCGAATCGTCATTACCGGGGCCACCGGGGCCATCGGCCAGGCACTGGCCGCCGTCTATGCCAGGCCCGGCAATCAGCTGGTCCTGCATGGTCGTCAGCGCGACGTGCTCGATGCGCTCGCCGCCTCCTGCCGCACCGCGGGAGCCGAGGTCGAGCTCAGTCACGTCGAGCTGGGCCAGACTCGGCTCGACGATGACAGCGCGCTATTGACGTGGCTGGAATCGCTGTGTACGCCTGCCGTGCCTGATATCGTGATCATCAACGCCGGCATCAACATCGACATCGGCGAAGACGGCCGGGGCGAAGCGTGGGAAGCGGCCAGCCGCCTGCTCGAGATCAACCTGCGGGTACCGATGGCGATGGGCAACTTCCTCGGCAAGCGCATGCGCGCCGCCGGTCATGGTCAACTGGTGCTGATGAGTTCGCTCGCGGCGTATCACGGCCTGCCGGTGACGCCCAGCTACAGCGCCAGCAAGGCCGGCGTAAAGGCCTACGGCGAAGCGCTTCGCGGCTGGCTGGCGCCGCACGGCGTCGGGGTCAGCGTGGTCATGCCAGGCTATGTCAGCTCGAAGATGTGCCACGAGATGCCTGGGCCAAAGCCGTTCCTGTGGCAACCCGAGCGCGCTGCCAGGTTCATCGCCAAGGGCGTCGAAAGGAATCGCGCCCGGATCAGCTTCCCGTTCCCGCTCAATTTCGGCTGCTGGTGGCTGGCCGTGCTGCCGGCGGCGATCTCGCAGCGCCTGCTGACGCTGTTCGGCTACGACCACGACCACGACCAAGGCGACGGAGCGCATCGATGATGGAGGGATTCTGGAACGGGTTCTGGGCCACGCTGGCCACGCTGGTCGTCACCAGCCTGTTCGAACTGCTGCTCAAGCCGCGCCCCCAGCCGCTGTGGCAGCGCGCGCCGGCAGCAGTTGCCGTTCACCTGGCCACCACCGTGCTGCACTTCGCCTTGTGGCTGTTGATCGTACAGCGCCCCTGGTTTGCGCTGGTGATCGCCGCTTCGCTGCAGATGGTGGTGATCCAGGTCAACAACACCAAGTCGAGCTCGCTGCGGGAACCCTTCCTGTGCCAGGACTTCGAGTACTTCGTCGATGCGGTTCGCCATCCCCGCCTCTACATCCCCTTTTTCGGTATCGGTCTGACCATCGCCGCCAGCCTGGCCGGCGCCATCGCGATCGGTATCGGCTTCTGGCTCGAACCCTCGCTCTTCGGTCACCCCGACGCGCCCTGGTCGCTGCTGGGCACCCTGGTGCTGGTGGCGGCCAGTATCGCCGTGCTGATCTGGCAACTGCCCCGGTTGACCGGTTGCACGCTCGAACCCAACGACGACCTGGTCAGGCTCGGCCTCTATCCCTACCTCTGGGCCTATGGTCGCCTGACTCGTGAGCCGATCGACCGTCAGGACAACGACAGCGCCTTCGCCCTGCCGGTGGATCTGGATAGGGACAGCGTGGATCCCGCCACGCTGCCCAACGTGGTGCTGGTCCAGAGCGAATCCTTCTTCGATCCGCGCGACTGGCATCCCGCCATACGGCGTGAGCTGCTCGGCCAATACGACGCGCTGATGGCAGAAGCGCTGCAGAGCGGACGTTTCGACGTTCCCGCCTGGGGCGCCAATACCGTACGCACCGAGTGTGCGGTATTGACCGGCTTCACGCCGTCGCGGCTCGGCGTGCATCGCTTCAACCCCTACCACCAGCTGTCGAAGCTGGCGGTCAACAACCTGGCAGGCGCGCTCAAACGCCTGGGTTATCGGACCGTCTGCATTCATCCGTACCCCGCCAGCTTCTATCTGCGCGACAAGGTCTATCCCAATCTGGGCTTCGACACGTTCCTGGATATCGCCGACTTCGAACTCAGCGAGCGCGACGGCCAGTACACCGGCGATCTCGCGCTGGCGGATCGGGTTCAGAAACAGCTGGCGGCGGCCGATGAAAAACCGCTGTTCATTTTCGTGATCAGCATGGAGAATCACGGCCCGCTTCATCTGGAGACTGCCGATCCGGCCGTGGCAGAGCGGTGGATCGAAGGCGGCGTTACCGATGATTGCGAAGAGCTGACGGTTTATCTGAGGCATCTGCGCAATACCGATAGTATGCTGGAGCGACTCAGGGACTCTCTTGATAACAATGACCGGCCCGGCATTCTGGGTTTCTACGGGGACCATGTGCCGATCATGCCGAAAGTCTACGCACGCCACGGCGAGCCGGATGGTTTCACGAACTATTTCATCTGGCAGACCAGGCCTCATTCGGGCGATAACGTGCGGATGACGCTTCCAGCCGATAAGCTGGGAACAACGATCTACGAAAGAATTATCGACCACGCTGGCAAGCTTGGTGCGAATTGAGAAAGGCGTAGCCCGCGCTACGAAGCAAGGAGTCCCAATGACCAAACGCGTTGCCATCATCGGCGCGGCTCACCGGTTCCCGAGCGCCCCGACATCACAACGTTTCTGGCAAGCGCTCAAGACCGGCGAAGACCTCGTCACCTCGGTCGCAGACGACCGTTGGGGCCTGGAAGCCTATCGCCATCCTGACAAGCAGCACCCTGGCACGAGCTACACTTTTGCCGCCGGCAGTCTCGGCGACATCTCCGGCTTCGACGCCGGCTTCTTCGGCATCTCGCCGCGCGAGGCCGCCCAGATGGATCCGCAGCAGCGAATCCTGCTGGAGATGACCTGGGAAGCCATGGAGGACGCCGGTATTCCGCCGCAGACACTGCGCGGAAGCCAGTGCGGCGTGTTCCTGGGTATCGCCAGTCTCGACTACTCGTATCGCATGGCCGACGACATGTCGGCGATCGAACCTTCGACGGCGACCGGCAATACCTCGAGCATCGCCTCGAACCGGATCTCCTACGTGTTCGACCTGCACGGTCCGAGCATGTCGATGGATACCGCCTGCTCCTCGTCGCTGGTCGCCTTTCACCAGGCGTGCCAGTCGATCCGCTGTGGCGAAACGGAAATGGCGCTGGCCGGTGGCATCAGCCTGCACCTGCACCCGTTCGGCTTCATCATCTTCTCCAAGGCGAGCATGCTTTCGCCCACCGGACGCTGCCAGGTCTTCGATGAATCCGGAGATGGCTACGTCCGTTCCGAGGGCGGCGGTATTTTCCTGCTCAAGGATTACGACAAGGCCGTTGCCGATGGCGACCGGGTTCTGGCCATCGTTGCCGGCAGTGGCGTCAATACCGACGGTTACAAGAAAGGCCTGACGGTTCCCAATCCCGACGCCCAGGTCGCGCTGATGAGCCAGACCCTGGCGCGCGCCGGCCTGACACCGGACGATATCGACTATCTGGAAGCGCACGGCACCGGTACCGCTGTCGGCGACCCGCTGGAAACCCGCGCCATCGGCGCGGCGATCGGCCAGAAGCGCAAGACGCCACTGCCGATCGGCTCGGTCAAGAGCAATCTCGGCCACCTGGAAACCGCCTCCGGCGTGGCAGGGCTGGCCAAGGCGCTCTACGCGCTGCGTGAACGCGAAGTGCCCGCTACCATCGGCATTCGCAAGGTCAATCCGCGGATCGACGTGAAGGGCTGGAATCTCGACATCGTCGACAAGCCACGCAAGCTGAAAGCCGAAGGCCAGTTGACCGTCGGCATCAACTCGTTCGGTTTCGGCGGCGCCAACGCGCACGTGATCCTGCAGTCACCGCTCGAAACGCCGGTCTCCGAGGCTATCGATACGCCCGTACGCCGACTGCCGCTGTGTCTCAGCGCCCGCAGCCCGGAAGCGCTGCGCGAGTTCGCCGCACGCCTGAGCGACAATCTGACCGCCGGCAAGGTGTCACTTTACGACACCGCTTACAGCCTCGCTTTCCGTCGCGAAAGCCATCCCCACGCCGCGGTGCTGCTCAGCGACAATGCCGCCGATGCGATCACCCGGCTGGACGCGCTGGCCGCTGCCGAGAGCGTCCCCGGTGCCGCCGTCGGCGAACGCGTCGACGCGGGCTACGGCCCGGTGTTCGTCTATGACGGCAACGGCTGCCAGTGGGCCTCGATGGGCCGCACGCTGCTGAACGAATCCCCGGTCTTCGCCGCGGCCGTGGATGAAGTCGATGCGCTGTTCGCGCATCACGCTGACTTCTCCCTGCGCGCCGAGCTCGATGGCACCAATCAGCGCACCGACGACCAGCATGGCGCCAATAGACAGCGCAGCAACGATGACGATCGTCTGGCCCGCACCGAAATCGCCCAGCCTGCGCTGTTCGCGCTGCAGGTCGGCGTGACCCGGCTGCTCGAGGCCGAAGGCGTGCGCCCCGCCGCCGTTACCGGCCATAGCGTCGGCGAAGTCGCCGCGGCCTGGGCCTGCGGCGCGTTAAGCCTGGCCGATGCGGTCAGCGTCATCTATCACCGCAGCGCCTGTCAGGGTCGTACCCGCGGCAGCGGCGAAATGACCGCTGTCGGCCTCGGTGCAGAAGCCATGCAGCGCTGGCTGGAGGACCCCGCTCACTCGGCGGTCGTGATCGCCGGCATCAACGGCCCCAAGGGCGTGACCCTGGCAGGTCCGGCGGAGGCGCTCGAGCGCCTGGAAACAGCGTTGTCCGCGGAGCGGATCTTCGCCAAACGCCTGACGCTGGATTACGCCTTCCACAGCGCCGCGATGGATCCCATCCGCGAGGACGTCATCGCCGCGCTGGCGCATCTGTCACCCCGCGACGTCCGGATCCCGTTCCTCTCGACCGTGGCCGGCAAGCCGCTGGCTGGCAGCGAGCTGGGCGCCGAATACTGGTGGCTCAACATCCGCGAGCCGGTGCAGTTCGGGCCGGCAGTCGACTCGTTGATCGAATCGGGGGCGCGCACGTTCGTCGAGATCGGCGCGCAGCCGATCCTGCGCCGCTATCTCACCGACGCCCTCTCGGCGCAGTCGGTCAGTGGCAGCGCCATCGGCACGCTGAGCCGCGATCATGATGGCGCTGCCGCCATGGAAGCGAGCGTGGCAGCGTTGCTGGTCAGCGGTGCCGTCTCCCCCGAGGCGTGGTTCCCGGTGGCCGGCCGCTTCGTCGAGCTGCCGCACTATCCCTGGCAGCGCGAGCGCTACTGGGTCAAGACCACCGGCGACTCCCAGGGGCTGATGGGGCGCCACTACGAACATCCGCTGCTGGGTTACCGCCTGGCGCGTCAGGGCATGGCGTGGGAAAGCCAGCTGGATACTCGCCGCCTGCCCTGGCTCGCCGACCATCGCGTCGGTGACGCCACCGTGTTCCCCGGTGCCGGTTTCGCGGAACTGGCGCTCGCCGCCGCCGCGGCCGCCAAGGCATCGCCGGTGCTGGATATCGAAGCGCTGGAGATTCTCAGCCCGCTGCTGCTGGATGCCGCCCACGGCAAGAAGCTGCAGCTGGAAATCCAGGATGCCGACGGCTCCCTGACCATCAAGACTCGCGAGCCGGCCAGCGACGACGCCTGGACGCTCAACGCCCGTGCCCGCATCGCGGCGCAGACGCGAGGCCTGCTGCTGACACGTCGCGGCACGCCGCTGCCGAACCGCCCGGCGGACTACACCCGCGAACAGCATCTGGCGATGGCCGCTCATGTCGGGCTGGAGTACGGCCCCGGCTTCCAGGCGATCAGCGACGTGTGGGTCGAGGATGACCGCGCCATGGGTCGCATCGAGCTGCCCGCCGCGATTGCCGAGGACCAGCGCGACTGCCTGCTGGCACCCGGCATTCTCGACAGCGCCTTCCAGCTGTTCATTCCGCTGCTGGCCGATGAGCTCGCCAAGGCGGGCGGACTGGCCTTCGTGCCCGTGCGGCTGGAACGGATCCAGCTCCAGGTCGACGCCGCGCCGCCGGCGTGGATGGAAGTCCGCCTGACCAGTCGCGCACCGCACTCGCTGTGTGCCGACGTGGCGCTGTTCGATGCCAACGGCAACGCCGTGGCGGTGGTCGAGGGTGCCCGGTTCAAGGCCGCCCGCCTGCGTCACGCCGTGACTCATCGCTTGAGCTATCTCGACCATCGCCTGGTGCCGGCACCGCGTGAAGCCGCTGCCCTGCCGCTGGACGACGCCACCGCCGAACTGGCACTGGCACAACTGGTCGACAACTACCGCAGCGTGACCGACAGCCGCTACGGCGAAGAGGTCGAACCGCTGCTGGAGACGCTGGTCTCCGCGTTTCTGGATGAAGCCCTGCGCGGCTATGCGGACAGCGACGGGCAACTGCTCGCCGGCCAATTCGACGCCGGAGCGATCGAAACCCGCCAGCGTCGTCAGGCACTGATCGAACTGGCGCTGGCCACCGGTATCGTCGCGGAAACGCCGGCCGGATGGCAGCTGCAGGAAACGCCGGATATCGATGCGGCCATGGTATGGAATCTGCTGATTCGGGACTATCCGGACTATGCCGCACTGACCCACAGCATCGGTCGTTTCGGCCTGCACCTGACGGACTGGCTCGAAGATCGGCTAGACGTCGCCACGCTGGGCCTGGATGCCACGCGTCTGACGCGGCTGGTGCAGGCTGCCGTCGGCGAGCGCGGCTGGCATGCGCTGGCCGATACCTGGCTGGCGCAATACGCCATGACGCTCGAGCTGTTGCCGCCGCATCAGCGGCTGGTCATGCTCGAAGCCTCGGCGCTGCGCCCGCAGCTCGGCGAACGGCTGATGGGCGGGCTGAGCGGAGATCGCGCCCAGTATCGCTTCGCCGCGCTGAGAGATAGCGCGCTGAACGAAGCGGAATCCCTTGCCGAGCATGACGCCAGGGTCGACCTGCTGACGACCGACGCCGCCATCCCTGCGATCGGAGCCAACGTCGCGCTGGTGACGCTGGATGGCACCCAGGGCGAGATCGATACGCTGCTGCGTTGGTTGCCCACACAGTTGGCGGACGATGCCCAGATCGCGTTCCTGGCGCTGGGCGACACCGACTGGCAGTCGTTTCTTTCCCTGGCGATGGAACCGGATTCACGTTCCGCCGACCTCGAGACGATCCGCCAGCAGCTGGAAGCCCTGGGTTATCGCCAGCTCGAACGCCATACGCTGGAAAGCGAGCAAGGCGGACTGCAACTGCTGACCGCCCAGGCGCCGTTGACGGCACCCTCGACGGAAACCGAATCCGAGACCGTGCGTGGCGATGCGGCCCATCCGGCCGAACAGTGGCTGATCATCAGCGACGACAACGCTCAATGGCTGGCCTCGAAACTGATCGCGCGCTTCGAGACGCTGGGACAGAACGTGCATCATCTGGCCGGCAGCGAACTGGCGCCCCAGGATCTGCTTCCGCTGGCGCTGGAATCCTTCGACCCGAGCCAGATCGTCGATCTGCGCGGCTTGGCCAGCGCCGCCGAGGACCGCTGCGTAATCGCTGCCCAGTGGCTGCAGACGCTGGAGTCGCTGGAGTGCCCTGCGGCGCTGTGGTGGCTTACGCTGGGCGTGGGGGCGCATTTTTCTACCCTGCCCGAGGCCGCAGTCAAATCGTTTTCACTGCCCGAGCGGTCCAAGCTGCCCGAAGACGCAGCACAGCGGTCCAAGCTGCCCGAGGACGCAGCGCTTTGGGGCTTCGGCCGTTCGCTGCAGAACGAAGCCGGTAGCCGGCAGGTTCGGCTGCTGGATCTGCCGCTGTCGAGCCGCGAGTCGCTGTCGAGCGAGCTGCTGGACGCGCTGCTGTTCGAGCTCAGCGTGCCGGATGCGGAAACCGAGGTCGTGCTGGATGCCGACGGCCAGCGCTGGGTGCCCCGGCTGGGGTTGGCGCCCGCGCCGGGTACGCAGGTCAACGAGGAAGAAGCCGCCAGCGATCGCGCCGTCAGCCTGGGCTTCGAGCTGCCGGGTCAGCTGCGTCATCTGCGCTGGCAGCCGCATGATCTGCCCGCACCTCAGGCCGGTCAGGTCGAGATCGCGGTCAAGGCGACCGGGCTCAACTTCCGCGACGTCATGTACGCGCTCGGTCTGCTGTCGGACGAAGCGATCGAGAACGGCTTCGCCGGCCCCACGCTGGGTCTGGAGTTCGCCGGTGAAGTCATCAGCGTGGGCGATCCGAACGGCTCGCTGCGCCCCGGTGATGCGGTGGTCGGCTTCGGCCCCGCCAGCTTCAGCGACCGGCTGATCGCCGACGTCAACGCGGTAGCGCCGATCCCCGCCGAGATCGGCTATGCGGCCGCCGCCACGATCCCGACGACCTTCTTCACCGTCTACTACTCGCTCAAGCACCTGGCGCGCCTGCAGCCCGGCGAACGGCTGCTGATCCACGGTGCCGCCGGCGGTGTCGGCCTCGCCGCGATCCAGGTCGGCCGCTGGCTGGGCGCCGAAATCGTCGCCACCGTCGGCTCGCCGGAAAAGCAGGACTTCCTGCGCCTGATGGGCGTCGAGCGCATCTACGATTCACGCAGCCTGACCTTCGCCGAAGAGATTCTCCACGACAACGCGATGGAACGTCAGGCGCGGGAAGACGGCAGCAACGGCCGCGGCACCGGCGCCGATGGCGTCGACGTGGTGCTGAACTCGCTGGCCGGCGAAGCCATCAACCAGAACCTGCGGGTGCTGAAGCCCTTCGGTCGTTTCATCGAACTCGGCAAGCGCGATTTCTATGAAAACACCAAGGTCGGCCTGCGCCCGTTCCGCAACAACCTCAGCTACTTCGGCGTCGACTCCGATCAGTTGATGAGCGAGCTGCCCGAGCTCACCGGCGAGCTGTTCAGCGAAATGATGGCGCTGTTCGCCGATGGCACGCTGGCGCCGCTGCCGTACATCGCCTTCGGCAGCGATCGCGTGGTCGAGGCTTTCCGCTACATGCAGCAGGCGCGCCAGATCGGCAAGGTCGTCGTCACCTACGAACGCCCGCCGAAGATGGCACCCGCGCCGGCCAGGGACATTCCGCTGACGCTGGACGCCGCAGGCACCTACGTGGTCACCGGCGGACTCGGCGGCTTCGGCCTGGCCACCGCCGAATGGCTGGCCGCCAAGGGCGCGCGCCAGCTGCTGTTGCTGAGCCGCCGGGGCGCGACCACCGAGGAAGCCGAGGCCGGTATCGAACGGCTGGAAGCGCTCGGGGTAACGGTGGCGGCGCGTGCGTGTGACGTGACCGACGCCAAGGCGCTGGGGCGCGTGCTCGATAACGCACGCCAGACGCTCGGCCCGATTCGCGGCATCGTCCACGCCGCCACGGTCATCGACGATGGCCTGATCCGCAATCTCGACGAATCGCGCATCCGCCAGGCCATGGCGCCGAAGCTCGAAGGCGCGCGACATCTGGATTCGCTCACGGCCGACGACGCGCTCGAGTTCTTCGTGGTCTACTCCTCGGCCACCACCCTGTTCGGCAACCCCGGCCAGGCGAGCTACGTGGCCGCCAACCATTGGCTGGAAGCGTTCACCGCCAACCGTCGCGCCAACGGGCGCCCGGGGACGGTAGTCCGCTGGGGCGCGATCGAGGATGTTGGCTTCCTGGCCCGCAATACCCAGACCCGCGACAGCCTGCAGGAACGTCTCGGCGGCCAGGCGTTGACCTCCACCGACGCGCTCGCCGTGCTCGAACGCATGCTGGTGGCGGACGTCGCCTCGCTCGGCGTACTCGAACTCGACTGGCGGGCGCTGGCACGTTTCCTGCCCACGGCGGAAGCGCCGCGCTATCGGGAGATCGCGCGCACCGCCGAGGACGACGGCAGCCAGGAAGGCGACGACGACCTGCAGCAGCTGCTCGCAAGTCTGGCGCCGGAAGCGCTCTATACCACCCTGATCGAAGTCCTCAGCAAGGAGCTCGCCAAGATCCTGCTGATCGACGAGGAGAAGATCGATATCCACAAATCCGTCTACGACATGGGCTTCGACTCACTGATGGGCGTCGAGCTGGTGACCGCGCTGGAAGCCCGACTGGGCATTCAGGTGCCGGTGATGGTGCTCAGCGAAGCCGGCACGCTGGCCAAGCTGTGCGACTACCTGATGCTCAAGCTGCGTGGCGGCGAAACGGCGTCCGACAGCGACGAAGACGCACTCAGCGGGCTGGCCGCCCAGCACGGTGTCGAGGCGCTTCAAAACGGCAACGAACTGCAGAACGGCAACGGATCGCACGACGCCGGGGAGGCCAAGTCATGAGCCAGTCCCGCGATGTGCTGAAACAACGCCTGCTGCAGGAAGCGCGCCAGCGCCGCCAGCAGCGCCCGGAGGGCGACACGGCCCCCAGACCGGCCGCTACCAGTGTCGACGAGCGCTTCACCCGCTTCGACCGTCATCCCGGCTATCAACAGCTCAAGATGATGCGCGAAGGCGGCAAGCGTCTCGGCATTCCCGACCCGTTCTTCAAGGTCCACGAGAGCACCGCCGGTTCCACCACGGTGATCGGCGGCCGCGAGTGCATCAATTTCGCCAGCTACAACTACCTGGGGTTGGCGCATCATCCCCAGGTGATCCAGGCCGGCGTCGATGCGCTGGAACGCTACGGCAGCTCGGTATCGGCCAGTCGCCCGGTCTCCGGGGAACGCCCGATCCACCACGAGCTGGAACGGGCGATCGCCGAGACCTACGAGGTCGAAGAGGCGGTGGTCTTCGTCAGCGGCCACGCCACCAACGTCTCGACGCTGGGTTACCTGCTCGGCCCCAAGGATCTGCTCCTTCACGACGAGTACATCCACAACAGCACCGTGGTCGGCGCCCAGCTCTCCGGCGCCCGCCGCATGAGCTTCGCGCACAACGACCCGGCGGCGCTCGAAACATTGCTGACACGGCATCGTCGTCAGTTCGAGCGCGTGGTGGTGGTGATCGAAGGACTCTACAGCATGGACGGGGATGCCCCGGATCTGAAGCGCTTCGTCGAGATCAAGAAGCGCCATCAGGTGTGGCTGATGGTGGACGAAGCCCACTCCTTCGCCGTGATGGGCGATCGGGGGCTGGGCCTGCGGGAATACTGTGACGTGCCGGCGACGGACGTCGATATCTGGATGGGCACGCTATCCAAGACGCTTTCCGGCTGCGGCGGCTATATCGCCGGCTGTCGGGAGCTGGTGCAGATGTTGCGCTACTTCGCGCCGGGGTTCCTGTACAGCGTCGGGATGCCCGCCCAGGTCGCCGGGCCGTCGCTGGCCGCGCTTCAGGTCATGAAGGATGAACCCGAGCGCCTCGAGCGCCTGCACGACATCTCCCGCTACTTCCTGCAGCAGGCCAGGCTCAAAGGGTTCGATATCGGCGAAAGCATTGGCGTTGCGGTGGTGCCGGTCATCGTCGGCAGCTCCGTGCTGGCCGCCGGGCTCTCCGATGCCCTGTTCAAGCACGACATCAACGTCCAGCCGATCCTGCACCCGGCCGTACCCGAGAAAAGCGCACGCCTGCGCTTCTTCCTCAACTGCGACCATACCCGCGAGCAGATCGACCAGACCCTCGATACACTGGAAACGGAGTGGAAGGCGCGGGCCAGCTAGCGTACACGGCCTATCTACGGCCAGAATGAAAACGGCCTTGCCACCTGAGGGTGACAAGGCTGTTTTGCTGCCTGGCAATGGGGCCGCATAAGTGCTTGGCGTCTTAAGCTCTGTCTGAAAAATCGGCGAGCGATGGCCAGACTAGGCAAAAATTGACGAAAAAGCGGAGTTTACGAGGTGTAAATGAGCANNTCAGACAGAGCGTAACTACTGCTCCTCTTGCAGGCGGCCCTCTACATACTTATGCAAGATGCTGGCCACCAGTGTCTGGTAAGGAATGCCTTCAGCCAGCGCTTTCTTCTGGAGCCCGCGAAGGTCCTTGGAAGAGAGTCTTATATTGATACGAGCATCTTTTTTGAACATCGCTTCTGCGTATTGTTGATGCCGCCTCTTCCTCTCCTCGAAGTCCGGCACTCGCTGGAGTTCGCCTGAATCCAGCGCATCCAGAATCTCTTTCTCTTCCTTGTCCATGCTCATTTCGAACCTCCCAAATAGGTTTTGGTCGACTTCCGGCTCGGAATGATCGTTTTCAAAAAAACTTCATCTTCCGACTCTACGAAAGGTACCAGATAGGCATACCCCTCTATCTCGATCACATGAATCTGTTGGCCCGGATATCGTTGTTGGTTTGGATGCTCGAACGTGTCCAAAATACCACCGATCGAAATATGCAAAACAACATCCTCGAAAGAGATATTTCGTTGCTCTCGAAGAAGCTTGTTCTTCTCTGAATTCCATGTGATCGATTTCATGGCAGAATCGTAGCACATCGTGTGCTTTTTGTACTCATTACGCTAATCTTAGAATTCGATGATACGAGACTTTTGCCGCCCGCTTAAGCTCTGTCTGAAAAATCGGCGAGCGATGGCCAGACTAGGCAAAAATTGATGAAAAAGCGGAGTTTACGCGGTGTAAATGAGCATNNCAGACAGAGCGTAGAAGGCTAGCTCAGCAAACGACCTCTATACGTCAGACCTTATGGTACGTTATCGGTATCGAGCAGCTTTCACCGCTGCCAGTATCGCGTCGATTCATGTTGTCCAAGAGGCGCTACAGATCCCCGCTGGCTAGAAGCCAGCTTCCTTCTGGTGTCGAATGGCTAGCACCACGACAACATCACCATCGATACGGTAGCGGGCGACATAGCCGCTATCGCCATGATCGATCATCCAGTCCCGATAGTCTGCTGGCAGATCCTCGACAAGGCGCCCGATATGGGGCAACTCCCCGAGTGCCTGAACGCTTTGGATGATGGCTTTCGCAGCCCTTTCAGCCGCTGCCGGGTTCTTCGGTCGCAGAAAATCACGCAATCGCTCCAGATCCCGAATCGCTGCGGAGGCAAAAATTACTCGTGCCATGTTGGGCCTGGCACCTCGTTATCCGTGCCCCAACTGGTCAACCACTCTTCTACTTCGTCAGCGGTCACATGCATACCGGTGGCCTGGTAATGTTCCCAAGCCTTGAGCGTATCCCGTCTGAACGCTTCCTGCTTTTCTTCGCGGCCCACATATTGTTCGATGGCCTCGCGCATTAGCCAATGTGCCGAGCGCCTGCGAGCGTTAGCTAAATGCTGGATTCGATCTCTCAGATCGTCGTCGAGCTTGATGGACGTCGGCTTCGCCATAGTGGCCTCCATAGTCAGAGGTAATACCTATCACTACTATAAACTGGCCAAATCTGACTGTCGATGACGGCAGGCACCGGTATTTCTTTACGACCG
Source organism: Salinicola sp. CPA57 (assembly GCF_003206035.1). Classification (NCBI taxonomy): domain Bacteria; kingdom Pseudomonadati; phylum Pseudomonadota; class Gammaproteobacteria; order Oceanospirillales; family Halomonadaceae; genus Salinicola; species Salinicola sp. CPA57. Next base: position 76,494 of record NZ_PZJR01000003.1, on the reverse strand, counting down.
TGAGCGTTGCAACCCTGTTTACCCTTCCATACGCCTTTCGAGCCGCAGCTAGTGTGGCGTCTCGCAAGTAACGCGAAGAAATATCGGATGCATGGCGTTGCCAGGCAAGGCGCGAGGAGGCGTCAAAGTGGGGTCTATGGCAACGACGAGCAACGCCGCATGGCGGCAACAGCACGAACAGCGCCAGCAGACCGACATACACCAGAACGAAGGGATAGACGCCGCGAACGGCGTTGGTCATCGTCGTATTGCCGACGCCGCACACCACGTTGAGCACTGTGCCCACGGGCGGCGTGATCAGCCCGATACAGCAGCATCGGCGTGCCCATGATCTCCAGCAGCGGCCGGGCAACGGCGAACGCAGCGTCGAATTGGCCTCGACGACGCGGGCTAGCCGAGCGGCAGTGGTATTCTGAAAGGGTAAGCACGTCTTGGGTCGAGATTGCGCCCTGTGCGCATAGAACATTGGTCTGATATTGATGGTCGAACCGATCTGGCGATGCGCGATCTATCCATAAAGGATCTATCCATGAAGGATCTATCCATGGAGGATCTAGGAATGACCGATCCAGCAATGACGGATCCAAGCTTTGTCTGAAAAAT